>NZ_JBIBHJ010000001.1:696971-791897 GCF_042956945.1 Streptomyces sp. NPDC008150
GGGGGGGGGGGGGGGGGGGGGGGGCCGGGGGGGGGGGGGGGGGGGGGCCCCCCCCCGGGGGGGGGGCCCCCCCCCCCCCCCCCCCCGGCCCCGAGGCCGCCGGAGCGCCCGCCGTCAGTGGCGGTGCATCCGGTTGGCGATGGCGTGCCCTATGAAGAGGTACACCACCGCGGCCAGACCGTAGCCCGCGACCACTCGGGCCCAGGCCTCGTCGAAGGTGAACAGGTCTCGCGACCAACTGGCGAGCCAGCTGGCCACGTTGTGGACGAACTGCACCAGGTCGTTGGCCCGGTTTGCGTCCAGCAGGTACATCAGAATCCACAGTCCAATGATGACGGCCATGACGTCCGCGACCACCGCGATGACCGTCCCCGCGGAATTGGAACCGCTGCGATATCGAGACATGACCTCCGTCTGGCCCCGGATCCCCGCTTGAAACCCACGGGTACACGTGGTAGTTGAAACCGTTCGCATCCCCCGCCGGGACCCGAACGGGCTCCCCGGGTGGCACCGTCCCGGACGCCGGGTGACGCTGCCGGGAGCAGCCACGTCTCCCGGAGGACCCCCGTGCCCGCACCGCTCCGCCGCCTGCTGGTGGCCGCCATCCTCTGCTGTGCCCTCGTCGCCGGTGTCACGGCGTGCGGCGGCGACGACAGCGACGCCACGGCCACCGCGGCGACGCCCACCGCCACCGGCTCCGCGCAGCAGCAGAAGTACGCCAAGACCCGGTTCGTGGCCAACGCCGGGCTCGCGGCGGGCGCCACCTACCAGTGGATCGTGAAGCCGTACCGGGCGGGGAAGTTCAAGAAGGGCGCGGACGGCCGCAGGGTCGCCCTGGTCAAGGCGGGCGCCGCCGGCGCCTTCGCGTACAACCGGCTCAAGGCCGCCTCGGTGAACGCCAAGGGCGATCCGGCCCTGGCCAAGGCCGTGGCACCGCTGACCGCGGGCATCGCCGCGCTCAAGGACCTGCCGTCCAAGCTCCGCAAGGGCGATTCGACGGACTCGGTGGTCGGCACCTTCGACGACATCGTGGGCCAGGTCAAGGACGCGGGCAAGGACGCCGGCGCGGAGGTCACCGACAAGGTGCCCTCGGCCTCGCAGCTGACCAAGTCCTGACGCCACGTCAGAATCCGTTGCCTCGACACCTGTTCGCCGCCCGCCGCCCGTGCGGACGCCGACGGCCCCCGCTCCGAGGAGCGGGGGCCGTCGGCGTGGAGCGGCGGGGACCGGTGTCAGTCGCCGCGCTGGATGTTCGCGGCGTCCCGCAGCACGCCGCGGACGCTGCTGCCCTGCACCTCGGTCAGCAGGCCCGAACCCCGCTGCTCAAGGGCCAAGTACCAGACGCCCGGGGTGAGTTCGGCGACCGGGGTCTGCGAACCGTCCTCCGGGAAGAGCTGCCGCGGCTCCGGCACCGCGAACCAGAAGGGCGAGAAGCCGGCCGCCGGCTGGGCGGGCTGCTGCGCCTGCGGCTGACCGCCGCCGAACGACTGGGCCTGCTGCGGCTGGCCGCCGTAGGGCTGGGCGGGCTGGCCCGGCTGCCCGGTCTGGCCCGCCTGCGGCTGGCCGCCGTACGGCTGCTGCTGGCCCGGGTAGCCGTAACCGCCCTGCGGCTGGCCGCCGTAGGGCTGCGGGGCGACCGGCCGGGGGGCGCCCATGAGCGGGGCCTTGAGGGCCGGGACCAGGTCCGTGGCGATGGCCGCCGCGGCGAGCACCAGCGCCAGGACGAAGCCGAGGATGAGTCCGGCGCCCGCGTCGATCCCGTCCGGGACGTCCACCAGCGACCAGAACAGGATCCAGGCGACCAGGACGGTGAACGCGGTGCCGACCGTCCCGAGGTCCAGCCCGGCCACCTTCCGCGGCTGCGGCAGCGCGCGGTTCACGATGATCAGGGCGGCACCGATGACCCCGCCGATGTAGGTGCCGATGCCGATGCCCAGGGAGTCCCAGGCGTTCTGCGAGGTGCTGTAGCCCCCGGTGGAGTAGGAGTAGTAATCGAGGAACGACGCGATGAACAGCACCACCGCTGCTCCGATCACTACGCCGTCGCCTCTAGTGAGGGAGCGAATATTCACTTCACGTCCTTCGTCGGTCGTCTCGTCGTCGGTAGAGGCGTCGCCGACACCCGTGTCGCCGTCGGGCCCGCGAGTGGAGCGCGGGGGCGGCCCCTAGTCGTACGGACGACAGTATCGTCCGTACGATCGGGCTGTCCGCCGGGATCAGCGCCCCGGCCGCTCCCCCCGCAGGAAACTCACGATTCCCTCAGAGATCCCCAGTGCCGCCTTCTGCCGCCAGGCACCGCTGGTCAACAGTGCCGCGTCCTTGCTATCGCGCATGTTGCCGCACTCGACGAACACCTTGGGAACCGTTGACAGATTGAGACCGCCCAGGTCCTCGCGCGTGACGAGACCGCGGCCGTCGCCGATGTAGCCGGCCGTTCCCGTGCCCGTCTCGCGGGCGAAGTCGCTGCGGATCAGCGTGCCCAGTTCGCGCGACGGGCCGACGATCGCACGGGTGTCGGCACCGCCCGCGTGCACGGACGCGGGCAGGATCACGTGGAAGCCGCGGTTGCCCGCCGCCGACCCGTCCGCGTGCACGGAGACCACGGCGTCCGCGTGCGCCGCGTTGCCGATCCGGGCCCGCTCGTCCACGCAGGGCCCCCACGGCCGGTCGCCGTCCTGCGTCAACGTGACCTTGGCGCCCAGGTGTTCGAGGTACGTCCGCATGCGGTGCGCGACGTCGAGCGTGAACCGGGCTTCCGCGTAACCGGAGTTGGTCTCGGTGCCGGTGGTGTCGCACTCCTTGTGGTTCGTGCCGATGTCCACCTGGCGGTCGATCTCCGCCGTGTGCAGGGAGTTGGTCGGGTTGTGGCCCGGGTCGATGACGATCACCCTGCCGCGCAGCGGCCCGTCGGCGCGCGCGGTCGTCGAGGGCGAGGCGGACGCGCCGGCGCCCGCGTCACCGTCGCGGCCGTCGTCGGCCGACGGACCGGCGGCGCGCACGGAACCGGCTCCCTGCGTGCGGTCGTGGTCGCCGACGTTGCTGTAGACGAGCCAGCCGAGCAGGGCGCCGGGGACCAGCGCCGCGATCGCCACGGTCAGCGGTCCGCGACGGGGGCGGCGCGGGCGGGAGCCGGACCCCGGTCCGGACTCCGGGTCGAAGTGGGGGTCTGTGTACGACACGTGAGCCACCATAGGGGCCCCTGTGGGGCACCGCGTGAACCGGCCCGTGCGCGCGGGGCGCGCGCCGGGTCAGGGGCGGGCGGTGGCCGCCGCCGGGGCGGGCGGGCCGGTGACGTCGCCCGCGCCGGTGCGCCGCAGTACACGCAGCGAACCGCGCACCGCGGTCTCCGTGAAGGCGCCGGACGCCAGCGCCCGCAGGTAGACCCGGTAGGGGGCCTGCCCGGTGAACTCGTCCGCCGGCTCCGGGAACACGTCGTGGATCACCAGGAGGCCGCCCTCGGCGACGTGCGGCGCCCAGCCCTCGTAGTCGGCGTTCGCGTGCTCGTCGGTGTGCCCGCCGTCCACGAAGACGAGCCCGAGCGGGGTGCCCCAGAACGCGGCGACCTGCGGCGACCGCCCGACGAGCGCGACCACGTGGTCCTCCAGGCCGGCCCGGCGCAGGGTGCGCCGGAAGGTGGGCAGCGTGTCCATCAGACCGATCTCCGGGTCCACCGTCCGCGGGTCGTGGTACTCCCAGCCGGGCTGCTGCTCCTCGCTGCCGCGGTGGTGGTCGAGCGTCAGCGCGGTCACGCCCGTACGCCGGGCCGCGTCGGCCAGCAGGATCGTGGAACGGCCGCAGTACGTGCCGACCTCCAGCAGCGGCAGTCCCAGCCGCCCGGCGTCCAGCGCCGCGGCGTACAGGGCGAGCCCCTCGTCCGCGGGCATGAACCCCTTCGCGGCCTCGAAGGCGGCCAGGATCTCCGGCTCGGGTGCCGTGCTCATGGGGGTCCTTCCGGTACGGGGCGGGGGAGCGGGACGTACGAGGTCAGGGGCGGTCGGGCGGTGCGGGTCCCATGCTGCCGCACCCCCTGCCGCGCGGGCGACAGGGGGTGCGGAGGGGTGCGGCGCGGGCGCCGGGCCGTCAGGCCGGGACGGTGTCCCCGGGCAGCGACAGGTCCAGTTCCACGTGCGTGTCGTCGCCCGCGTGGGTCGCGTGCGACGCGTACGGGCCGTGGCCCCCGGCGCGGGCGGCGAGCACGTACGTGCCCTCGGACGGGACGACGAGCAGGTAACCGCCGTCCTCGTCGGACATCGTGGCGCCGGCCTGCCGGCCGTGCCGGTCGATGAGGGTGACCTTGGCGCGCGCCACCGGGGCGCCGTCGGCGCCCAGGACCCGGCCGCGGAAACCACGCAGCGCCTCCTCGGCCAGCTCCAGCACCGCGTCCTCCGCGCTGCTGGCGCGGAGCTGGGTGTGGCCCGCGGGACGCCGGCCCGGCAGGAACAGCGCCAGGACCAGGCCGCCGGCCACCGCGACGGTGGCGATCAGGAACGAGACGCGGAAGCCGTGCATGGTCGGCACCGCGATGCCGTTGGTCTGGTGCGCGGTGTTCGCGAGCACCATGCCGATGACGGCGCTGGAGGTGGACGTGCCGATGGACCGCATCAGGGTGTTGAGGCCGTTGGCGGCGCCCGTCTCCGAGGCCGGCACCGCGCCGACGATCAGGGCGGGCAGGGAGGAGTAGGCGAGACCGATGCCGGCGCCGAGGACGACGGAGACGAGCACGGTCTCCCAGGCGGCGCTCATCAGGCCGATACCGGCGCCGTAGCCGATACCGATGATCACCAGGCCGAGGATGAGGGTCGCCTTGGGGCCGAACCGGGCGGACAGCCGGGCGTACACCGGGGCGGTGAACATCATCGTCAGGCCCAGCGGGGCCACGCACAGACCGGCGACGACCATCGACTGGCCGAGGCCGTACCCGGTGGCGGAGGGGAGCTGGAGGAGCTGCGGGAGCACCAGCGAGACGACGTAGAAGGAGACGCCGACCATGATCGACGTGAGGTTGGTGAGGAGCACCTCGCGCCGTGCGGTGGTGCGCAGGTCCACGAGCGGGGCGGAGATGCGCAGTTCGTACAGGCCCCACAGCAGCAGCACGGCCACGGCCGCACCGAACAGGCCGAGCGTGGTGGCCGAGGTCCAGCCCCAGTCGCTGCCCTTGGTGACGGGCAGGAGCAGCAGCACCAGGCCGGCGGACAGACCGAGCGCGCCCGGGGTGTCGAAGGTGCCCCGTGCGCGCATCGGGGACTCCGGCACGACGCCGAGGATCAGCGCGATGCACAGGACGCCGAGGCCGGCCGAGCCGTAGAACAGCGCGTGCCAGTCGGCGTGCTGGGCGACGAGCGCGGCGAGGGGCAGCGCGAGACCGCCGCCCACGCCTATGGAGGAGCTCATGAGGGCCATGGCCGACCCGAGCTTCTCGCGCGGCAGCATGTCCCGCATCAGGCCGATGCCGAGCGGGATGGCGCCCATCGCGAAGCCCTGGAGCGCGCGGCCCACGATCATCGTGATCAGGTCACTGGTCAGCGCGCTGACGAGCGCGCCCACCACCATGACGGCGAGGCTGAGGATCAGCATCCGCCGCTTGCCGTACAGGTCGCCGAGGCGTCCCATGATCGGCGTGGCCACGGCTCCGGACAGGAGAGTCGAGGTCAGCACCCAGGTCGCGTTGCTGGACCCCGTGTGCAGCAGTTGCGGCAGGTCCTTGATGACGGGAACGAGCAGAGTCTGCATGACCGCGACAACGATGCCCGCGAAGGCGAGCACCGGGACGACGGCCCCGCTGGTCCTTCCCGTGGGCCGGTCGGTCGTCGTGTGCGTCATGGAATGAGGCCTCCGGGCCTGAGAGGTGCGAAAGGTCGGGTCGGAACGAAAACGGCTGGTCGAGTCGGATCGCGGCGGAGGGCCGAGCCGAGTCGTGGACCGAATCGGGTCGGGGTGAACGCGGTGAACGGTGAACGGCGGACAGTGACCGGTGACCGGCGGGCGTTTCTCCGGGATCGGAGCGGGACAGGAGCGAGATACGTGCAGGATGAACCCCGTACGTCCGGGCAACTATTCCGGCCGGGGCCGCCCGGCCGGATTCTTGACCGTTACATGAACATCTGACGCACCGTCGGACAGGGGCCCGGGTACCGCCGGGCCGGGGCGCGGGGGAGCCGAATGGACCGTGACATCCGCACCGTGGACGACGTACTGCGCCTGCTCGACGGCCTGTTCGCACCGGAGGCCGACCGCTGGACGGACGGCGGGTCCGGATGGTGGGACGGGTTTTACGACGACCGCACGCGTCCGGTGCCCTTCTTCACGGCGAAACCGGACGAGAACCTCGCCGCCCACCTCGACACCGGCCTGCTCCGCCCCGGGCGCGCCCTGGACCTCGGCTGCGGGCCCGGCCGCAACGCCCTGCACCTCGCGGCGCGCGGCTTCACGGTGGACGCCGTCGACCTCTCGCCGCGCGCGGTCGACTGGGCCGCCGAACGGGCCCGCGCGGCCGGCGCCGACGTCCGCCTGCACTGCGGGGACGCCTTCGGCGCGGCGGGCGCGGCCCTCTCCGGCCCGTACGACCTCGTCTACGACTCCGGCTGCTTCCACCACCTCCCGCCGCACCGCCGCGTCAGCTACCTGGCGCTCCTCGACCGGGTCCTCGCCCCCGGCGGCCACTTCGGCCTCGCCTGCTTCGCCTCCGGCGGCATGGGCAGCGAACTGCCCGACGCCGCGTTCTACCGTGCCGCGGCGGGCGGAGCGCCACGCGGCCTCCAGGGCGGTCTCGCCTACACGCCGGACGCGCTGCGGCGGATCTTCGCCGGCCTGACGGAGGTCGAACTGCGGCGCATGCGGGAGCAGCCGGACGGGTCCGCCCTCTTCGGCAAGGACTTCCTGTGGACGGCGCTGTTCCGGCGGGAGGAGCGGGACCCGGGCACCGCGGCCCCCGCTCGGAACCCCTAGAGCCAGCCCTGGCGGCGGGCCTCGCGGGTGGCCTCCATGCGGTTGCGCGTGGTGGTCTTGCCGATCGCCGACGAGAGGTAGTTGCGCACTGTGGACTCCGACAGGTGCAGGCGCCGCGCGATGTCCGCGACGGTGGCCCCGTCCGCCCCCGCGTTCAGGACGTCCCGTTCGCGCGCGGTCAGCGGATTGGGACCGGCGCTCAGTGCCGCCGCCGCGAGCGCCGGATCCACCACCGTCTCCCCGGTCAGCACCCGGCGGATCGCCGAGGCCAGTTCCTCGACCGGGCCGTCCTTGACGAGGAACCCGGCGGCGCCCGCGTCCATCGCCCGGCGCAGATAACCGGGGCGCCCGAAGGTCGTCAGGATCAGCACCCGGCAGTCCGGCGCCTCGTCGCGCAGGTCGGCGGCCGCGTCCAGGCCGCTGCGGCCCGGCAGTTCGATGTCCAGGAGCGCCACGTGCGGCCGGTGCGTGAGGACCGCGTCCACGATGGCGTCCCCGGCCGACACCTGCGCGACCACCTCGATGTCGGGCTCCATGCCCAGCAGCAGGGCCAGCGCACCGCGCATCATCCCTTGGTCCTCGGCGAGGAGCACCCGCACGGATTTCGCGGGGCGGTGGTCCCGGGGCATCTCGTCCATGTGCCAAGAGTACGGGCGGAGTTGCTGGTCGGAGCCGCACGAAACCCCGCCCGGCGTGCAGCCGGACGGGGCTTTCCGGGGGCCTGCCCGGCGAGTGCTGATCACGTCGTGCGGGTCGGTCTCCCGCTCGCGGACCGGCCCGGTGGCGGTCCGCTCCGCCGGATTCGGCGCCGATCCTCTCGCGGGCGGCCGGGGCCACGAGCCGGCTCGCTCAGACCGTGAACCTCTTGTGCGGGGCCGCTCGCTGCCGAGTTCCGGACCGGTCCACGGATCGGCACCCGGTACGGGCAGCGGCGCGGCATCCTCGCGCGGCAGCCGCCCAGGGGCCGGGAGCCGGGGATCCGGCCCGGAACGTGGTCCGGAGCCCCGGCCCCGAGCGGGTTCGGGCGGGCTCCGGCGGGGCGGGCGGGCGCGGGTGTTCTCAGGCGGGTTGGCCCGCGCGGTCGCGGCCCGGTTCCGGGTCGACCGGGGCGTCGGCCAACTCGTGCCAGTCGGTGGGCAGTTCGGCGGTCACGGTGAATCCCTCACGCGCCCCCGGACCGGCCCGCAGTTGGCCGCCGGCCGCCGACAGCCGCTCGGTCAGCCCCTTCAGGCCGGTACCGGTACTGGTACCGCCCAGGACCGGCGCGGCCGGGGGCACGGGAGCGCCGGGGAGCGGAACGACCCGCTCGGCCACGGCCTCCCCGTCCGCTTCGCCGCCGTGCGCCTGGTCCGCCCCGGCCGCCCGTGCGCCCGTGCCGTTGTCCGCCACCGTCAGGCGGACCCGGTCGGCGGTGTTCGTGAGCGTGATCGCGCAGCGGGACGCCCCGCTGTGCCGCACCACGTTGGTCACCGCCTCGCGCACCACCCAGCCGAGCAGCGCCTCGGTCTGCGGCGTCAGGGGCGGGCCCGAGCGGTCCACCACCGGGACCACACCGGCCGCCGACAGGGCCGAACCGCTGCGGTCCAGTTCGGTGGCGAGGCTGCCCTCGCGGTAGCCGGTCACCGCCTCGCGGATCTCCGTCAGCGCCTGGCGGCCCACCGACTCGATGTCGGTGATCTGCAGCAGCGCCGAGTCGAGGTCGCGCGGGGCGAGCCGCCGGGCCGCCTCCGACTTCACGACGATCACCGAGAGGGTGTGGCCGAGCAGGTCGTGCAGGTCGCGGGAGAAGCGCAGCCGTTCCTTCTCCACCGCGCGGCGGGCCAACTCCTCCCGGGCCGCCCGCAGTTCCCGTACGGCCTCGGCGAGGGAGAGGATCGCGGCGGTCACCGTGGTGGACAGGAACGTGGCGTACGTGATGTTGAGGGCGCCCCATCCCGTGTGCCGGCCGAAGGCCGCGTCCCCCAGCGCCGACACCCCGGCGGCCAGGACGCCGAGCCCGATCGCGAACTGGCCCAGCCGCCTGCCCCGGGTCACCGAGCCCACCGCGAGACCGAGCAGCGGGAAGAAGTACAGCCACGTGCCGCCGTAGCCGACCGCGAGGCCGCAGGTGATCAGCAGCATCGCGACGAGCGTCCACCGGGTGGCCGGCGCGTCCCGCTTCTCCTTCACGAAGGCACGGAACACCACCGAGATGTAGAGGGAGTTGAACGCGAACAGGCCGATGCCGCCGATCCACGGGTTGGCGTCCTTGCCCTGGAGCAGGTTGGAGAAGGAGCCGAGCCCCATCAACAGCCAGGGCAGCAGGGTGAAACCGCTCGGCGCCGGGCCCAACTCCCCGTCCCGCAAGGACTTCGAGCCGCCCCGCGCCCGGAAGGCCGCGCGCTGCGGACCCCACTGCTCGTGCCACTCCCGGCGCGCCCGGCGCCGCTCGGCCAGCACCTGGGCGAACGGGTTCCGGGACCGTCCGGGCCCACACGCGCCGTGCGTGCCGTCCGCCCCGTCCGCCCGGCACTCCTGCTCACCGGTCCGTGCGCCGGTCTGCTCGCTGCGACTGTCCGACATCTCCGCTCTCCGTCCCCCTGCGGTCACACCCGTTGTCTTCCGCCTTTCACGCTACGCAGCACCGCGCCCGGCGGGCAGAGGAGCATGTACGGCTTGCGGCAGGACAAATGTCACGGTCGCCCGTCCGCCCGCCCGGCCCGGGTTATACAGGGGAGTCGACCCACCCGCCGACCAGGAGTTCCATGCCCATCGACGCAGCGCGGGCCCTCGCCGCCGCTCCCCGTACCGCCGTGCTCACCTGGGGCCGCAAGGACGTGCAGCTCTACCACCTGAGCATCGGCGCCGGCATTCCGGCGACCGACCCGGGCGAGCTCCGCTACACCCTGGAGTCCCGGCTGCACGTCCTGCCGAGCTTCGCCACCGTCGCGGGCGGCGGGGAGCCCGGTGTCGTCGCCGGCCTGTCCGCACCCGGCGTCGACGTCGACCTGGCGTCCGTCCTGCACGGCGGCCAGCGGCTCGTCGCGCACCGCCCGCTGCCGGTCGAGGGGCGGGCCACGGCCACCTCGCGGATCACCGCGGTGTACGACAAGGGCAGCGCGGCCGTCCTCGTCCACCGCACCGAAGTGGCCGACGCGGACGGGCCGTTGTGGACGGACGAGGCGCGCATCTTCGTACGCGGCGCGGGCGGCTGGGGCGGCGAACGCGGCCCCTCCGCGGGCCAGGCGCCGCCGGACGGCCCGCCCGACCGCGTCCTGGACCTGCCGCTGCGGGAGGACCAGGCCCTGCTCTACCGCCTCAACGGCGACCTGAACCCGCTGCACGCCGACCCCGGCTTCGCGGCCCGCGCCGGGTTCGGCCGACCGGTCCTGCACGGGCTGTGCACGTACGGTGCGACGCTCAAGGCGGTGGTCGACACCGTCCTCGGCGGGGAGGTGGACCGCGTACGGGCCTGCACCGCGCGCTTCGCCGGAGTCGCCTACCCGGGGGAGACCCTGCGCGTCCGGTTGTGGGCGACGGACGGGACACGGACGGCGGCGACGGTGACGGCGCCGGAGCGGGACGACGCGCCGGTCCTCGCCGACACGGTCGTCGAACACCTCTGATCCGTACGGGAGTCGGGTACGGGCGGCAGGGGCGGAGGCCGGTGGCGGACGCGTGCCCGGACGCGCGAAGACCCCCGCCGTCGTGGACGGTCGGGGGTCGGGTGACGCTCGGTGGTGCGGGCCGGCCCGTGGGGGCCGGTTCTCGCCGGGGCCGCGGTCGGCGGCGCCGGCCGTTCGTTCACGCGCCGGTGTCGGCCTGCTGGGCGGGCTTGCGGTGGCGGCCGTGAGGCGCCGCCGAGTCGTCCTGGGACGAGCCCGACCCGCGGTGCTTGCCGTGACCGGCGTCGCCCTCGGCGTCGGCGGACAGCGGCGTGGACGTGCTGGTGTCGTTCATCGGAAAAGGTTCACCCCGTCAACATGATCTCTGTAACAGCCGGAGGAGTCTAACTTCCCGGTCCGGAGCCCTTTCCACACGGATCGACCAACCGGCACTACTTCGTTACAAGACCGCCGAGCGGTGCCTGCTGCAACGGCACGGGGCGCGGCACGACGGGTTGCGGCGGCCCGGTGTCCGGGGCCCCGGCCGCCGGCCCGGCGGCGCCCTCCACGCCGGCCGGGTCCCTGACCGCGCCCTCGTCCGCGTCCGCGTGACCGTCGCCGCCCGTCGTCCCGGACCGGGATCCGGGCCCCGTGCCGAACGCCTGGCCGCGGCCGTCCGTGTCGTACCCCTCCGTCCGCTCCGTGCGGATGCCGCTCGCGGCGTCGCGCGAGGTGCGGTCGGTGGTGATGGCCGACTCCCAGACGGGCACCGGCACTCGGGCCACTCCGCAGGGCACCTCGGGTGTGGAGAACGGGAGTTGAAGTTCACCCTCGGGTGTGAACAGGCCGGTGCCCGTCAACCACCCCTGGGGGGCGGCGAGATGACGCACCTGCCGCTCGGCCGGACGCCACACGCCGACCCAGCATCCCGTGGGTCCGTCCACGCGCAGGGCCACGGCGCAGCGCTCCGGGGTCAGTACCTGGCCGGGCTGGACGGCGAACGGGGTCACGGTGAGCGCGACCCGGGGCGGCTCCGAACTTCCCTCAGGGGAAGGGGTGTTGGGCTGCGCTTCGGGGTTGGTGCCGGCGGCGGTTTCCGCGGCGGGCCCCGGGGCGGAACCGGTGGGCGGGGGAGCCGGTGCCTGCACCGTCATCCGCAGGCAGTGGGGGAAGCGCACCGGCAGGGCGCTGCCGAGGACACCCCAGCCGAGGCGCTCCACGCCGGGCGACGGCGCGTCCGAGCCGATCAGCAGCAGTCCGCTGTCCGGGTCGGCGAACAGCAGGCGGTCGTCGCTGTCCGCCGCGATCTGGAGCAGGGGCGAGATCTCACCGTCGCGTTCCAGGTCCACCACGACCGTCTTGGTCCGCCCGTCCGCCTCCCGGTCGAGGGCCAGCATGCGTCCCGTGCGGTCCAGCCACACCCCGCCCGAGCAGCGGCCCGGCACGGCGGCGACGTGCTCGGGCCCGAAGGCCCCGCCCGCCACCAGCCACACCGCGCTCGACGACGGGCCGACCATCAGCGCGTACGCGCGCTCGCCGCCCGGTGCCGGGGGCAGCAGCCACAGCCGGGTGCCGGCGTCGGGGCACTCCACCGCGCCGAGCGGCAGCTCACCGGTGCCGGGGCCGGTCGGGTAGAGGAGCGAGAACATGTGCCGGCCGTCCACCAGTCGCCGCACGAGCACCCGTCCGTCGCCCATGGGCTGGACCTCGGTGCCGGGGTCCTCCGGCTGACTGCCCGGCAGCGGCACGGCGTACGGCTCGGGGCCGTCCAGCGTCCAGCGCTCGGGGTACAGGGCGTCGCCCGCACCGGCGAGCCGGGCGGCGTAGGCGCCTTCCGCGGAGATCGCGCACAGCGTTCGCGGCACCGGATCGTCCTCGCCGTCGGCCGCGACGGGTGGCGGGGATGCCCCCTGCTCGGGCCGCTCGGGCGGAACCGAGAGTTCGGGGGGCGCACAGGCCGTCATCGTTCGGTCACCTCCGGCGACGAAGCTAGTTTCGTACGCACGGGCGGGGGACCGCCGGGCCGTCACTTCACACATAAGGGTGGCCACACGGCGGTTCACCTGAGGAAACAGGGACGGCTGTGCTGAGCGGGCGGCGGGGTGGCAGGGCGGAACCGGCGGCCGCTCCGCCGGGGCACCCGCGACGGACGGGGGACGGGGCGCGGACGGGTCGCAGGCGGGCCGGGGGCGGGCCGCGGGCGGGCCGCGGACGGGTGGTGGACAGGCGCTGGATCGACCGGGGCCGGTCACGGATCCGCGCGGATCCGGAGGGTGTCCGGCGGTGGACCGGCGGTGGACCGGCGGGGACCTCGGAGGGTGACCGGTCGTGCGGCGGTCAGCGGTTCAGCCCGGCAGAACCGCCAGGTAGCCTTGCTCCCGTGCCCCGTCTGTCTGAAGTCATCGCCGCGTTGGAGAACCTGTGGCCCGCCGAACGGGCCGAGTCCTGGGACGCGGTCGGCACCGTCGTGGGCGATCCGGACCAGCCGGTCTCCCGGGTCCTGTTCGCGGTGGACCCCGTGCGGGACGTCGTCGACGAGGCGGTGAAGCTGGGCGCCGACCTGCTCGTCACCCACCACCCCCTCTATCTGCGCGGCACGACGACGGTCGCGGCGTCCACCTTCAAGGGCCGCGTGGTGCACACCCTGATCAAGCACGACATCGCCCTGCACGTCGCGCACACCAACGCCGACACCGCCGACCCCGGGGTCAGCGACGCGCTCGCCGCCGCCCTCGACCTGCGCGTCACCGGCCCCCTGGTGCCGGACGCGGGCGACCCCGAAGGGCGTCGCGGCCTCGGCCGGATCTGCGCGCTCGACCACCCGCTGACCGTCCGCGAGTTCGCGGCCCGTGCCGCCGAGCGGCTGCCCGCCACCGCGCAGGGCATCCGCGTCGCGGGCGACCCCGAGGCACTCGTCCGCACGGTCGCCGTCAGCGGCGGCTCCGGCGACAGCCTCTTCGACCACGTGCGCGCCGCCGGCGTCGACGCCTTCCTCACCGCGGACCTGCGCCACCACCCGGTGTCCGAGTTCGCCGCGGACCGCGGCCACGGTCCCCACAGTCCTCTCGCGCTGCTCGACGCGGCGCACTGGGCCACCGAGTGGCCCTGGTGCGAGCTGGCCGCGAGCCAGCTCGACGAGATTTCCGACCGGAACGGATGGGACCTCCGCGTCCACGTGTCCCGCACGGTCACCGACCCCTGGACCGCCCACGCGGCGTCCACCCCGCCAAGCACTCCTGGAGCCCCCAACTGAACGCCGCGCCCGCCGACCAGATCCGACTCCTCGACGTCCAGGCCCTGGACGTACGCCTCCAGCAGCTCGCGCACCGCCGCAGGTCGCTGCCGGAGCACGCCGAGATCGAGTCGCTGTCCAAGGACCACACCCAGCTCCGCGACCTGCTCGTCGCCTCGCAGACCGAGGAGAGCGACTGCGCCCGCGAGCAGACGAAGGCCGAGCAGGACGTGGACCAGGTGCGCCAGCGCGCCGTCCGCGACCAGCAGCGCCTCGACTCCGGTGCCGTCACCTCCTCCAAGGACCTGGAGAACCTCCAGCGCGAGATCACCTCGCTCGCCAAGCGGCAGGGTGACCTGGAGGACGTCGTCCTGGAGGTCATGGAGCGCCGCGAGGCCGCCCAGGAGCGGGCCGCCGAGCTGACCGAGCGCGTCTCCTCCGTGGAGGCGAAGATCGCGGACGCGACCGGCCGCCGGGACGCCGCGTTCAACGAGATCGACACCGAGGCCGCCTCGGTGACCCGCGAGCGCGAGGTCGTCGCCGGGGCCGTCCCCGCCGACCTGCTGAAGCTCTACGACAAGCTGCGCGGCCAGCAGGGCGGCGTCGGCGCGGCCAAGCTGTACCAGCGCACCTGCCAGGGCTGCCGTCAGGAGCTGGCGATCAGCGACCTGAACGAGGTCCGCGCCGCCGCCCCCGACACCGTCGTGCGCTGTGAGAACTGCGGCCGCATCCTGGTGCGCACCTCCGACTCCGGCCTGTAAGGGAGCCCGGTCGTGCGGGAGTTCATCGTCGAGGCCGACGGCGGTTCGCGCGGCAACCCGGGGCCCGCGGGCTACGGCGCCGTCGTGCTCGACGCGTCCGGCGGGGAGACCCTCGCCGAGGCCGCCGAGTACCTGGGCGTCGTCACCAACAACGTCGCCGAGTACCGGGGCCTGGTGGCCGGCCTGCGCGCCGCGCACGCGCTGGACCCCGAGGCCAGGGTGCACGTGCGGATGGACTCCAAGCTCGTCGTCGAGCAGATGTCGGGCCGCTGGCAGATCAAGCACCCCGCGATGCGGCCGCTCGCCGAGGAGGCCCGCGCGGTGTTCCCGGCGGGCCGGGTCACCTACGAGTGGATCCCGCGCGCGCAGAACAAGCACGCGGACCGGCTGGCCAACGAGGCGATGGACGCGGGCGCCCGCGGCGAACAGTGGTCGGCGTCGGACTCGACGGCGGAACTGCGGAGTGCCGCGGACGGCGGTGCGAGGGCCGCGGGAGCCGGGGGCGCGGCGGACCGCGCGGCGAAGGACGGCGCGGACGTACGGGCCGCGCGCAACGTGGCGGCCGCCGCCGGCACCAAGTCCTCGTCCTCCCCGTCCCCGTCCGTCGGCTGGGCGGCACCGCCGGACCTCGGGGCGCCCGCCACGTTCGTACTGCTGCGGCACGGCGAGACGCCGCTGACCCCGCAGAAGCGGTTCTCCGGCAGCGGCGGCACCGACCCGTCGCTGTCCGGCACGGGCCGCGAGCAGGCCGAGCGGGCCGCGAAGGCGCTGGCGGAGCGCGGCACCGTGCAGGCCGTCGTCGCCTCGCCGCTCGCGCGCACCCGTGAGACGGCGGCGATCGTCGCCGGCCGCCTGGGCCTGGATGTGGTGATCGAAGAGGGCCTGCGCGAGACCGACTTCGGCGCCTGGGAGGGCCTGACGTTCGCCGAGGCACGCGAACGGCACCCCGCCGACCTCGACGCGTGGCTGGCGTCCCCGGACGTGGCACCGACCGGCGGCGGCGAGAGCTTCACCGAGGTCGCGGCCCGGGTGGAAGAGGCCCGCGAGCGGCTCGTCAGGACGTACGCGGGCCGTACGGTCCTGCTCGTCACGCACGTGACACCGATCAAGACGCTGGTCCAACTCGCCCTGGGCGCACCGCCGGAGTCCCTGTTCCGCATGGAGCTGTCGGCGGCGTCGATGTCGGCGGTGGCGTACTACGCGGACGGCAACGCGAGCGTGCGGTTGTTCAACGAGACGTCGCACCTGCGCTGAGGGCTCCGCCCGGGGCGCATGTCTGCCGGACCGTACGGGAGTTGACCTTGCACCGGTCCCGGACGGCGGCGCCCCCCGCCGAAACCCGGCGGCCGGGCAGCCCGCGGGTCCGCGCAACTCCGTCTGCCACGGCGTTGGTTGCACGGCAGGTCGATCGCGCCGGGAACCGACACCGACACCGACACCGAGCCCAAGTGGCCTGGCTGCGCGCGGGAGTTGGCGGTGGGGAATCAGCCGCACCGGGCGGCGAGTGTGGCCGCGTCCCGGGCCAGTCGCTCGATCCGCGCCCAGTCGCCGGCGGCGACGGCGTCCCCCGGAACCATCCAACTCCCGCCCACACAGCCCACGTTGGGCAGCGCCAGGTACTCCGTGACGTTGCCGGGTCCGATGCCGCCCGTGGGGCAGAACCGGGCCTGGGGGAGCGGGGCGGCGAGCGAGGCGAGGTAGGCGGTGCCGCCCGCGGCCTGCGCGGGGAAGAACTTCATGTCGCGCACGCCGTGTTCGAGCAGCGCCACCACCTCCGAGGTGGTCGACACCCCCGGCAGGAACGGCACCCCCGACGCCCGCATCGCGGCCAGCAGCGCGTCGGTCCACCCGGGGCTCACCAGGAACCGGGCCCCGGCGTCGACGCACTGGGCGACCTGCTCGGGCGTGATGACGGTGCCCGCGCCGACGACGGCCCCGGGCACCTCGGCGGCGACGGCCCGGATCGCGTCCAGCGCGGCGGGGGTCCGCAGGGTGACCTCGATCGCGGGCAGCCCGCCGGCGACCAGGGCACGGGCGAGCGGCACGGCGTGGGCGGCGTCCTCGACGACGACGACCGGCACCACGGGCGCGAGATCCAGGACGGAGGCAGGCGAGGGGGAGGGCGGGGGCGGGGTCATGCCGACATCCTGCCGCCGGGTTTCACCCTGCGCAAAGGGCGTTGCACATGCTGCAACGCCTGTGCTCCGGGGGCCCTCAGTGAATCTCCGACACCACCACGTCGAGCGCCCAGGGCCGGCCGGCGCGGGCGGGCGCCGTGGCCTCCACGGTGTGCCCGAGGTCGCGCAGGGCGTCCACCAGCTCGGCCGGACCGGCGGGGGCGACCCCGCCCGTCAGCAGGCTGCGCACGATCCGTCCCTTGGTCGCCTTGTTGAAGTGGCTGACGACGGACCGCTTCTCGACGCCGTCGACGACCTGGGCGTGCAGCACCCGCACGGTCGCGGTGCGCGAGGCGAGTTCGCCGGAGGGCTTCCAGGCGGCGGCGTACGCGGAGGACCGCAGGTCGAGGACGAGCCCGTCCCCGGCGGCCTCGGGCAGCACCTCGGCCATGGGCGCGCGCCAGAACGCGCCGAGCGGCCCGGTGCCCGGCAGCTTCACGCCCATCGAGCACCGGTAGGAGGGAATCCGGTCGGTCGTCCGCACCGCGCCCCACAGCCCGGAGAAGACCAGCAGCGACCGGCCGGCCCGCCGCTTGGCGGCCGGGTCGAGGGAGGCGAGGCCGAGGGCGTCGTAGAGCACGCCGGTGTAGATCTCCCCGGCGGGCCGAGCCCCCGCGGTGAGCAGTTCGGCGTTCTTCGCGACCTCGCCGCGCAGCCCCTCGCTGAGACCGAGCACCTCGCGTGCCTTGTCCTCGTCGCCCGTGCACAGGTCGACCAGCTCGGCGAGCACGGCCTCGCGGGCGGGCGTCAGCCCCGGCAGGGACAGGGACCCCGTCTTCAGCGGCGTGCCGCGGCCGGAGGGTGCCTTGCCTTCGGAGGGCGGCAGCAGGACAAGCACGAGAACTCCTTCGATCGAACCCGGGCAAGCCTACGGCCCGCCGGGCACGGGGTGAGGAGGCCCCGGCGGGGCCGGTACCATGGTCGGCACGGCAGACGAGCCGGGCGGACGGCCGCGTGGAGGTCCTTGCGGACCTTCCCGAGGAACGTCCGGGCTCCACAGGGCAGGGTGGTGGCTAACGGCCACCCGGGGTGACCCGCGGGACAGTGCCACAGAAAACAGACCGCCGGGGACCTCGGTCCTCGGTAAGGGTGAAACGGTGGTGTAAGAGACCACCAGCGCCTGAGGTGACTCAGGCGGCTAGGTAAACCCCACCCGGAGCAAGGTCAAAAGGGGACACCCCGGTGTCCCTGCGCGGACGTTCGAGGGCTGCTCGCCCGAGTCCGCGGGTAGACCGCACGAGGCCGGCGGCAACGCCGGTCCTAGATGGATGGCCGTCTCCCCGGCCGCCGCGAGGCGACCGGGCGACAAAACCCGGCGTACAGCCCGACTCGTCTGCCGCCCACCGCGGCCCTTGCCGTCAACCGTTCGTTCCGCCCCGGCAGTCGAGGGGTCAGCCCCGGGTGCCCGGGTGGACGAGGCCGTTCTCGTAGGCGAACACCACCGCCTGGGCGCGGTCGCGGAGGTGGAGCTTGGTGAACACGCTGCCGACGTGGCTCTTGACCGTCGCCTCGGTCACCACCATGTGCGCGGCGATCTCCGGGTTCGACATGCCCCTGGCCACCAGCAGAAGGGTCTCCCGTTCGCGGGGGGTGAGCCCGGTCAGTGCCTCGGTGGGCGGTTGCAGCGGCTCGGTGCGGGTGGCGTAGTCCTCGATCAGTCTGCGGGTGATCGACGGCGACAGCAGCGCCTCACCGGCGTGCACGACGCGGATCGCCTCCAGCAGGCGTTCGCGGGGGGCGTCCTTGAGCAGGAAGCCGGACGCGCCCGCGCGCAGGGCGCCGAAGACGTACTCGTCCAGGTCGTAGGTCGTGAGGATCAGCACCCGGGGCGCGGATCCGGAGGCGGTCAGCCGCGCGGTGGCCTCGACGCCGTCCATGCGCGGCATGCGGACGTCCATCAGGACCACGTCGGGGCGCAGGACGGCGGCCTGCGCCAGCGCCTCGTGGCCGTCGGCCGCCTCGCCGACGACCTCCAGGTCGCTCTGGGTCTGAAGGAACAGCCGGAAGCCGATGCGGATCAGTTCCTGGTCGTCGACGATCAGAAGGCGGACGGTCATACCTCGTTCCCGTCCCCGTTCCCGTTCCCGTTCCCGACCGGGAGCCTCGCGGTCACGAGGAAGCCGCGGGCGGTGCGGCGGGCCTCCAGGCTGCCGCCCGCCACCGCCGCGCGCTCCCGCATCCCGGGGATGCCGTGCCCGCCGCCCGACAGGACCGGTTCGGTGCCGGTGCGGGTGTCGTCGCCGTCCTCGTCCTCGTCCTCGACCGTGACGTCCAGTTCCGTCCGGCCGTAGTCGAGCGTCACCGTGACCCGGGCGGGGTCGGTGTGTCTGAGCACGTTGGTCAGTGCCTCCTCGACGATGCGGTAGGCCGAGAGTTCCAGCCCGCCGGGCAACGGCCGGGCCTCGCCCGAGAGTTCCAGACGTACGGGCATCCCGGCCTTCCGGTAGCCGGAGACCAGCTCGGCGAGCTGGTCCAGCGACGGCTGCGGGCGCCACTGCGTGCCGTTGTCCGACGTGCGCAACAGGCCCAGTATCCGGCGGAGTTCGGCCAGACTCTGCTCCGCGCTCGCCTCGACCCGTGCCAAGGTCTCGGCCGCGACCTGGGGATCGGTCGGCAGGACGTCCCGGGCGCCGCGCACGCCGATCAGCATGACGGTGACCGAGTGGGCGACGATGTCGTGGAGTTCGCGGGCGATGGCGGTGCGCTCGCGCTGTGCCGCGATCTGGTCGAGTTGCTCGCGCTCGCGCTCCAGTGTGGCCGCGCGGTCCCGCAGAGCCCAGGTGTAGCGCCGCCGGGTCTGGAGGTACGAGCCGAGGGCCCACGCGGCGATCGGCAGGGGCAGCGAGGTGATGCTCGCCAGCAGCAGGAACAGCGCCGTCGGGACGAGCGCGGCGACCGACACCCTTCGGCCGCGCAGGTCGGCGAGCGAGGCGAGCGCGACCACGACGGGCGCCCCGCCCGGCGAGTAGCCGAGCGGGACGAGCAGCGCGGCACTCGCACAGGTCGCGACCAGCACCGTCAGGGGCGCGCGACGGCGCACGAGCAGGGCGGAGCCCGCGAGCGCCGTCACCACGACCGGGAGTACGCGGACCGGCGTGTCGTCGTCGAAGAGCAGCCCGAGCTCGACTCCGGTCGTGATCACGGCCAGCGCGAGGTCGAACAGCGCCGAGCGGCGCGCGACCACCAGGTCGTACGCCGCTCGCGCCCACCGCGGTGTCCGGTTCACGCCAGATCGCGCCGTCGCTCGACGACGACGGCCACAAGGGTCACCGCGACCGTCCACGCGGCCAGTACCCACCCGGCCGAGGCCACCGACAGGGTCGTGTTGTGCGTCATCCGGCTCAGGATTCCGGCCGCGCCGAACGGTGTCAGGTTGATGGCCGATTCCCAGACGTCGGACAGCAGCGGGACCACGGCGAAGTCAACGACCAGCAGGACGACCACTCCCAGGACAGGAGTGCGGATCAGGGCGCCGAGCGCGGCACCCAGGATCGCGAACAGGACGAACGCGAGGAGGTTGCCCACCACCACGGCACCGATGTCTCCCGGGGTGAGATCGGGTCCGGGCTGGGCGTCCAGCAGCGGCAGGCCGAGGCCGACCGACACCACCGTCGTCAGCGCGCCGAGCAGGAGCCCGGTCAGCGCGTAGGCGGCGATGCGCGCGGACAGCACGACCTCGCGGTGCCGGCGGCCCACGAGGGCAGCCGGCGCGGCCGTCCGGTGCCGGTACTCCCCGGCCGTGCCCACCAGCCCCCAGAGGAGAAGCAGGATCGGCAGCGCCGACAGTGCCTCCTCCTTCTCGGGCACCTCGTCCAGCGTGCCCGACCAGACCGCGACCGCCAGCACGTTGAGGACCGCGAACGCGACCCCGCCCAGCGCGAAGCCCAACACGGTCCGCGTGGTCACGGTCTTGATCAGTTCGCCCCGCAGCAGCTGACTCCACGTACGACTCAACGCTCCGCCCCTCCCGTGAGGCCGAGGAACAGGTCCTCCAGCGACACGTTCCGCCGGCCGATCTCCTCCAGCAGGACGCCGCCGCGCCGCGCGAGCCGCGCGACCTCCGCGGCGTCGAGCCCCTCGACCAGCAGTTCGCCCCCGGCCTCGCGCCTCGTACGGCCGCCCGCCGCGGCCACCAGGTCCGACAGACGCCCGGCCGCCGCGGTGCGCACGACGACCACGCTCTCCTCGGACCGTTCGAGATCGCGGATCGCACCCTCGTGGACCAGCCGCCCCCGGTCGATCACGATCACGTCGTCGACCGTCCGGGCCGCCTCGTCCAGCATGTGTGGCTCGACAGCAGGACCGTACCGCCGTCCGCGACCCGGTCCCGGAGCAGCGTGCGCAGCCGGCGGATGCCCTGCGGGTCCAGGCCGTTCACCGGTTCGTCCAGCACCAGGATCTCCGGATCGCCCAGCAGCGCCGCGGCGAGCCCGAGCCGCTGCCGCATGCCCATCGAGTACTTCGCGACCCTGGTCCCGGCCGCCTCCTCAAGACCCATGAGTTCCAGGACCTCACCGACCCGGCGGCGGGGCAGCCCGGCCATCGCGGCCAGCGACCGCAGGTGCGCCCGGCCGGTACGTCCGGGATGGGCTCCGCACGGCTCGATGTGCACGCCGAGCAGACGGGCGTCGGGCCGGACCGCCGCGACCGGGGTGCCGCGCACGAGCGCCCGCCCCGCCGTCGGCGACGCCAGGCCGACGACCGCCTTGAGCGCGGTGGTCTTCCCCGCCCCGTTCGGGCCGAAGAACCCCGTCACCCTTCCTGTTGCGACCGTGAACGACAGGTCGTCGACCGCCGTTCTCCGGCCGTAGCGCTTGGTCAGTCCCTCGACCCGGATGGCCGGCGGGCCGCCGGCGAGCGTGCGCGAAGAAGTCATGCCCGAAGCTTCCGGCGCGGCGATCTCGCGGTCATCCGCCCACGGTCGAAACCCGGCCTCCCACCGGGGGAGGAGAGGACCGCCGACGGAGCCCGAGGAAACCGTGGCGGTCCGTCGTCCCCACGAGTGGAGTTCGTGACGGTGGACGCAGGCCCGGCGTTGTGGGGCCGTCCCTGCCAGGATGCCGTCCGCGGCCTGTTGGCCGAAGCACGTGACAGGGCGGGCGGTCGTCGAGGCAACCTGTGCTCGGCAACGTGGTCGACGAAGGACCGGGCGTGCAGCACGAGGACCTGCTGCTGGAGGTCGCCCGCTTTTCGGGTGGGGCGGCTCGGCGGCACCGACATCCGGGACGCGCTGTCCTGCGGCATCGACACGTTGATCGCAACAGGGGACTTGGCCGAGTCGGAGGCGGACTGATGCCCTGCGAGGGCTCCTGAACCGCACCGACCACGCATACGGCTGTCAGTGCCTCCAGGTACCCTCGAACTTCGTCAACGCGGCCCGACGGGCTTCCTTTTGGCTCCGACAGAGTCACGAAGGACATGCCCCCACCCGCACGAGTTCTTTCGTGCTGCCTGGGGGAAGTCCTTGCTGTTCCGCGCCTCGGCCAAGACGGTCGCCGTCATGGCACTCGACGGTTCACTGTTCCTGCATCTCACCGAGCAGTTCGTCCAGGTGCACGGCTACCGGCCCGGCGCCTCGGAGGTGCGTTCCTGGGAGCGCAGCATCCCCGTCCTGGTCACCGCGCTCAACGATGCCGGCCTGGGCGACGTCGAGGTCATGCTGGAGTACTCGCTGCCGCTCAACAGCAAGCGTGCCGACGTCGTTCTCGCCGGCGTGCACCCGGCCACAGGTGAGCCGTCCTACGTGGTGGTGGAGTTGAAGCAGTGGAGCCAGGCACTGCCTCATGAGGACGATCCCACCCTGTGCCACGTTGACGCCTACAACCATCCTGTCCTCAACCCCATCGAGCAGGTGCGCCGTTACTGCGAGTACCTCGTCAACTTCAACGGCGCGGTGGCCGAGCACGGTGACCGGGTGGCCGGAGTGGCCTACCTGCACAACGCCACGGAGTTCGGCGTGACCGGGCTACGAGATGTCGAACGTGACGGTCGGGGCCTGCTCTTCACCGCGGAGCGGCGCGGCGCCTTGCTCGACCATCTCCGTACGAGGCTGAGCGACAAGCAGCCCGGGGCCAAGGCGGCGGACGAACTCCGTGCGGGCGCCACGGTGCCGTCGAGGCAGCTCATGTCCGTCGCCGCCGAAGAGGTCCGTGAACGAACGCAGTTCGTGCTTCTTGACGAGCAGCAGGTCGCGTACCGCATGGTGCTCAACGCGGTGGAGAAGGCGAAGCACTCCGACCGCAAGGAAGTCGTCATCGTCACGGGTGGCCCCGGCACCGGCAAGAGCGTGATCGCCTTGCAGTTGCTCGGAGAGCTCTACCGCCGCGGGGTACCGGCACTGCATGCCACTGGCTCGCAGTCGTTCACGAAGACGATGAGGAAGGTCGCCGGGGACCGTAAGCGGGAGGTCCAGGACCTGTTCAAGTATTTCAACAGCTTCATGACGGCCGAGAAGAACAGCCTGGGTGCTCTGATCTGCGACGAGGCACACCGCATCCGGGAGGCATCGGCCAACCGCTTCACGCGTGCCGAGCACCGTACCGGCAGGGCGCAGATCGACGAACTCATCGACGTCGCCTATGTGCCCGTCTTCTTCCTCGACGAGCACCAGGTCGTGCGCCCCGGTGAGATGGGCACGGTGGCCGAGATCGAGGCGGCGGCGGCGAAGCGGGACATCCCCTGCTCGGTCGTCCCTTTGGACAGTCAGTTCCGCTGCGGCGGCAGTGACGCCTACCTGCGCTGGGTGGTCCGGCTTCTCGGTCTGGAACAGGGCGGCCCGGTCGCTTGGGAGCCGGACGGCCGCATGCAGTTGCTGGTCGCCGACAGTCCGCGAAAGATGGAGGAATTCCTCGAATCTCGCCGGACTCAGGGTTACGGCGCCCGAATGTCCGCCGGCTACTGCTGGCGTTGGTCCCCGGAGCCCAAGCCCGGAGCCCCGCTCCCGCCCGACATCGTCATCGGCGACTGGGCCCGCCCCTGGAACCTGCGGGGCGACCGCGCCGTGTCGGGCGCGCCGCCGGCCGCCCTGTGGGCAACAGACCCGGCGGGCTTCGGGCAGGTCGGATGCGTCTACACCGCCCAGGGCTTCGAGTACGACTGGTCCGGCGTGATCATCGGTCCCGATCTGCTCTGGCGCGGCGACCGTTGGATCACGGACCGCAAGGCGTCGAAGGACCCGGTCTTCAAGAAATCCGTCACCGACGCCGACGTGGACCGTCTGATCCGCAACACCTACAAGGTGCTGCTGACTCGCGGCATGGTGGGCACCATCGTGTACTCGACGGACCTGGAGACGCAGGCGAAGTTGCGGGAATTGGCGGGTGGGGTGGCGCGGGAAACGGTGCCGGCCTGACGGAAGGGGCCGACACCGTGTCCTGTCCTCATTGCCGTTACCTGCTGGTCAACCGGTTCAGTTCACACAGGGTCCGGTGATATTGCAGGTATGCCCGGTCGACCTGGTGGCCGTCGCGTGACTGAAGCTTCCCCAGGGTCTTGTCCGAGTGCGTTTCCTTCACGGTGCCGTCGACGTCGACGTAGATTTCCAGTCCGTCGAAGGAAACGTGGTGGTTGGGGCACAGACACAACAGGTTGGCCAATTCGTCCGGGCCGTCGTGCGGGGAGCCGAGTCCCCGAATGTGGGCGGCCTCGCTGTAGGGCTTGCGCTTGTACTGCAGTTGGGCATTGCATATCTGGCAGGCGTTGCCGTGCAGGTCCTTGACCTTGCGGACGATCGCGGGGTCGCGGACCGGTCGTGAGACGGTGAAGTCCCGGCGCGCGGCAGGGCCGGCCGCGCGCTCGCTGTCGCCGGCCTCCTTGTCGGACTCCTCCTCGTCTCCGTCGAACAGACCGTCCGCCGTCGCGTATCCGGCGAGTCCCAGGCTGTTCAGCAGTCCACGCTGGTCTATGTCGGCCAGGTACGTGCCGCACAGGCTGACCACGGCTTCCAGACGCGTTGGCGGGTCTCGCAGAAGCTCGGCGCTCGCGTGCGTAAGGCCGGCCACGGGTTGGACGGTGTTGAACATGCCAACCTGCGGCATGGGACCGTCATCGCTTGTTGCTCCGTGTACTTCCCACAGGCCGCTGTTCTTCAGGTGCCAGAAGGGGTACTCCGGGGTGGTCTTCGAACCCGGCAGTCCGAACTCCGAGAGCAGGGGCCCGACCTCCGAGCGGAAAACAGACCACGGTGCCAGGCGCGGCTTGCCCGCCGTTATGCGGGAGATCGCCCACAACAGGGACAGCGGTTGGTGCCGGCTGGGAGTGCCGCTCTCCGCACGGCGATGAGTGTTGAGAGAGCGGAGGCGTCTCAACAGCTCTCTTCGGGTCAACCGAGCCGGTTCCGGAGGAACCGGGTTCAGGGGACGAGGCAAACCCGGTCCGGGCTTGCGGGGGAGCAAATGGACGACGCGCCGGTAGTCCTCGGCCGACCGCAGGGTAAGCATGCGCAGAACCTGTGGAGCGTTCAGGAGTTGCAGTATGGGACCGGCCAACACGGGTGTGCTGAACTCCTCGACTTCTCCCAGCGCCATGATGTGTTCCCAGGTGGAACCGTCCTGTTTGGTTCCCCAGATTTCCTTGGCGAGGAGCGGGCTGTCGAACAGATCGAGGATGGTGGCGCGAGCGAAGAAGTTCTTCTCGGTGTAGAAGAAGACATCATCGCCGACGCGACGGCCTCGAAGCGCTCTCACCTTCTCGTTGTTGCGCTCTGTGGTGGGGGTGGCACCCCACAACCGTGCCACCCCGCCCGGGTACAAGCTGTTCAGAACCTCCGCGTGATCACCGAGAACGTGTGCGACATCGGCGAGGCGTATCCCCTGTCGCACCGATTTGGCGAAGTTCTGCGGCCCGCGCTCACGGGGTCCGCCGCGAGGCTGAAGGACCATCTGCGGAGCTGCTTTCCGTTCTCCGTCCGATGTGACCGTCGTGGCCCCTGTGTGCACGGTGAAGCCGAGATCTCGCAGACGGCGTGCCACAGTGTGTGCGCCCCCGCTGAAGTCGCCGGCTGACAGCAGCTTGCCGGCCGAGTACAGGTGCGCGACGCCCACGACGGCCTTCGAGTCGTAGCGGTCTCCGTCCATGACCAGCTCGTAGGTCGTCGCTTGCCCGAAACCGTGCCGACGGCGGAACGCTTCACGGCCCAAGCACTGACACTCGTGTACCGCGGCCAGCACTCCTGCGCGGGTTACTTCTCCAAGTCCCATGACGGGGAGCCTAGTAGGAAAGTATGACAATCCCCGGGCTGTGTCCGCCCGTTGTCGTCGCGACTGCCCGAGCCCGCAGGTACGCCTCGATCTCCCGAGCCGGCAGGGCATTCTGCGGTTCGTGGAACTCTGACCGGGCTGAGACCTCGGCAGGCATGACCTGTCGAGGCTTCCCTCCCGCCCCCGCAACTCCGCCCTCTGCCATCGGCGTTGCCTCCGCCCGCGCTTGCGAAGGCTGCCGAAACCGGCTGATCAAAGCTCGCTCGGTGCGGGCCGGAACTACTGTACGTTCCTGCTATGAAACAGGGTGAAGTCAGCGACGCCTCCGAATCCCGCTTCTCCGTGGCGCTGTTCGCCGCGGCCAAGCTCCCCGGGGTACGGATAGACCGGGAGGCGTACCTCCGCAAGACGCTCGCGCGTCGGTGCACCGAGGACGAGGTCCGCATAGCCATTGCGGAGACCCCCTCGGCAGCCGGTATCTGCCTCGAGGTTCTGGACAGGGCGGCCAACGACTCGATTCGCTTCGATACGAGCAAGGCCAGTGCCTTCTCCGCCGCAGCCGGGATACCCGGCGTCTTCGCGATGCCCGCCACCGTGCCGGCGGACCTGGCGCAGTACGTCACCCACATGCTGCGTGTCTCGCAGAAGCTCGCGTATCTCTACAGTTGGCCCGACCTGTTCGAGAGTCACGCCGACGACATCGACGACGCGACGATGGGAGTGCTCACCCTCTTCTTCGGCGTCATGTTCGGCGCTCAGTCGGCGAACGTCGCCGTAGGGAAGGTCGCCGGGATGATGGCGGAGAATGTCGCCAAGAAGCTTCCGCAGAAGGCGCTCACGCAGGGCGTCATCTACCCCATTGTGAAAAAGGTAGCGGGCTACATTGGTGCCGAGATGACCAAGCAGACCTTCGCGAAGGGTGTCTCGAAGGCCATCCCTCTCGTCGGCGCCGCAGTCTCCGGCGGGCTGACCTTCGCGACGTACCGCCCCATGGCCAAGCGGCTGCAGAAGCACCTCGCCGGCCTTGAACTGGCGATTCCCCAGTCGAAGTTGGTGCCCTGAGTCAGCGCCGACGCCAGTCGTTGTCCGCGGCGGGGCCGGGCTCGCGAGGCGGGGCCAGGCCGGCGATCTCCCGCTCGAAGAAGTCGTGGAAGCCCTCCCCACGCTCGTACAGTGCGTCGAATCCGTCGTTCGTGTCCCGGACCAGCGCGGGATCGGTGTAGCGCTTCGCTCCGTCCGCGTGACCGTCGGGGTCGTAGACGACCTCGTACACCGCCGCGTTGCCGAGGACGACGACCTCCGGGACCTGGCGGACCCGTTCGAGGTCGGAAATCCCGCGCGCGTCGAGAACCCTGATGTCGTCCCCCAGGTCCACACGAACGCGCAGGACATGCAACTCCCACTGCACATACGGTGTGACGGGGATTTCCACGACGCGAAGGCGGCGGTGGTGGACGCCGAGGCGCGAGGCCCTGCTGAGTTCCTGCTCGTAGTCCTCGCGTCTTTCGTCGGCCAGGGACAGGGCCTTCCCCCAGTCGCCGACGGCGAACGCCTCCCAGCTCGGGAAGCCCCGCTCCTTGAAATGCTGACCGCGTTCGAGTTTGTTCAGGAATCCGATGCCACTCTTGTAGAGCCGTCCGAAGTCCGCGTGGTACGCGGGACGGTCCATGCGATCGGAGATACCACCGGGGAAGGAGTCAAACACTGGGGATGTCCGGCTTCGCCGCGACGAGCATGTTCCTGGGGATGACCACGAGGCGCTCGTCCGCGCCGATCGAGACACCGTCGGGCAGTTCCCTGCCGAGCGACGGGGTGAGGTCCCGGCCGATGACCGCGATGTCTCCGTTGGCGAGTTCCCAGATGTCGGGGCAGTCGGGAGTACCTGTCGTATTTCCCAACTCCTGCGGCGACTTGCCCAGGCGCCGCTTGAATGTTGTGGTCGGATCCGCTTCCCATGGCCTGGTCATTCCGGTCCCCCTTCGGTCGGTCGCCGACGACACAGTAGACCCCTGTGCCCAAGCCGGGCCATGTGGTGAGTCCGGCCTCTGGCCGGAATGCTTCCGGTTGACGGCTCCTTGTCCCCTCTCCCTCGAGAGTGGAACGATATTGACCTGGAGAATCGCGGCGTCGACGCCTTGTGAACCGCTGCCTTTTCGCCATGTTGCCGAATTTAGCCGGACGAAGGGGTGCCTGTGGAAGCGGAGTTGACCTCACTCGCACAAAGCGCGGGAGCCACCTTGGTGACGCTGATGGCCACAGACGCCTGGCAGCGCACCCGCGACGGGCTCACCGGGCTGTGGCATCGGCTGCAGCCCGAGCGTGCCCAGACCGTCGCGGCCGAGCTGGAAACCGGCCGCGAAGACGTGCTGGCCGCCATCGCGGCGGACGACCAGCAGACGCTGAACGAGGTACGGCTGCAGTGGCAGGGACTGTTACGCCGACTGATCGTCGCCCACCCGGGCGCCGCTGAAGAACTGCGACAACTGCTGGACGAAGTTGATCCAGGCGGTGCTGCTCCCCACCGGATCACACAGCAGGCGACCGCGTCGGGCCAGGCCAAGGTCTACCAAGCCGGCCGCGACCAGCACATCACCGAGCGATGACGGACGGCATGGACGGTCGCGCCGAAGACAGCGCGCGTGTCTTCCAGGCATCCGGCGACCAGCACATCAGCGAGCACCACCACTACGCTGGCGAGCCGTCCACGCCCGCGGGCCCCGACTCGGTGCGCCGCCCGGCGGTCGGACGCCCGCCTGCGGTGCTGCGTGACCGTGCCGAGGTGATGGCGGGCCTGCGGGCAGCGGTCGGGACGGATCGGGGCGGCGAGGCCTATGTCCTGTACGGCATGGGCGGCTGTGGAAAGACGGCGGTCGCCTGCGTCCTCTTTCAGGCGGCCACGAGCGAGTACGGGAGAGTCGGCCTGTGGGTCAACGCCTCCGACCGGGCGAGTCTGAGGGCCGGCATGCTGGCCGTCGCCGCAGACCGGGGAGCGAGTGACGCCGAACTGCTGGCCGCCCGCAACGGTCTGCGTCCCGCGGCGGATCTCGTCTGGCAGTACCTCGACCGGTCGCCCGAACCATGGCTGTTGGTCCTCGACAACGCCGACGAGCCGGAGATTCTTCGGGACGGCAGTTGGCTGCGCACCAGTCCGCGCGGCACCGTCGTGGTGACCACACGGCGGGCCGCCGCCCATTGGTGGCCCGGTGCCGAACTGCAGCACATCGGCGTACTGCCCCGAGAGGACGCCGCCCTCGTACTGTGCGACCTCGCCCCCCACAGCGGCACGGCCGAGCAGGCGGCGCGGATCGCGGACCGGCTAGGACGCCTGCCGCTCGCCCTCACCCTGGCGGGCGGCTTCCTCTCCCACCAGGTGCTCGACCCCTGGACGATGGATGCCTACGGTGACCATCTCGACGAGGACGAACGGGTCCAGCTCATCGACCGGGGAGCGGACGCGCTGTCCGAGGCGGACCCTCGTCATCTGGTCGGTCTGACTTGGCAGTTGACCCTTGACGCGTTCGAGGGCCATGGGCTGCCCGAGGCGACGGCGCTGCTCAGGCTTCTGGCCCGGTTCGCCCCCGAGCCGCTGCCGCTGTTCCTGCTCGACCGTGCCGAGATCGACGGTGTCTTCCCGCGTGCGCGCACCGAGACCGCTTTGCGGGCCCTGCTCGACCAGTCGCTGACCGAGTTGGTCGACGTCGAAGCGCGCTGCCTGCAGTGTCACGGAGTTCTGCTCGACAGCGTCGCCGCGGCAACGCCCCCGCAGCGAAAGCGGGTTCTCGACAGGACAGCGGTGCGGTTGCTGGACGCGGCTGTTCCGGCCCAGCCGGACGCGGGCCCGCACGATCCGCGCCTGCGGCTGCTCGTACCTCACGCGCTTGCCCTGCTGCGGCGGGTTGGTGAGTCGTCAACCCTGGCGGAAACACTGGCAGTTGCGACGCGGCTGTCCGTCGCGCTGCACCGTACGGGTGACTACCTTTCCGCGTGGGAGACCTCCCGCACGGCGGCGGAGGTCGCGCGGCAGCGGCTCGGTGCGGACCACCGCCTGGTACTGGCGGCCCGTTCCAGGGCAGGCCGGGCGCTGTTCCGACTCGGCAGGTATCCCGAGGCCGAATCGTGGCTCCAGGACGTCCGTGCCGCCCAGGAGAGGCTCTTCGGGGAGGACGACCCCGACACTCTGGACAGCGGCCACGGTCTCCAGCTCGTGCTGGGCAACCTCGGCAGACGCGAGGAATCCCTCGCGCTCCTGCGGGCCACTGTCACCGGCCGACGTGCGGCGCTCGGTCCCCACCACCCGCTGACCCTGCGATCCCGTGCCGGCCTGTTGGAGATGCTGCCGGCCTCCGAGTTGGCCGACGAAGAGGGCGGCGCGCTGCTCTCGCTGCCGTCCGAGTGCGCCAGGCTCCTCGGCGCCGATCACACGGTGACGCTTGGCGCCGGGCACAACCACGCGTGGGCCCTGTATCTCCTGGGCCGCTACGAAGAGGCCGACGAGGAGATCCGGCTCGTCGCCGACGCCTATGTACGACGTTTCGGACCCGGGTACCCGCTCGTGCTCGCTGCCCGGCAGCTACGCTCCCGGACCCGGGCCGAACTCGGCCACCTGGACGAGGCGATCGGGCTGATGACCCTCGTCGTCGGGCAGAGGGAACAGGCCCTGGGCCCCGAACACCCCTTTACGATCGCGAGCCACAGGCTGCTGGAGGCCCACCGGTCGGGGCAACGGCGATCGTAATCCTCGTGCGGTGCGAGGAAAGTGCCCTCACCGCCGACTGCGGGGAACTTCGACGATGCGTCGGACCTCATCAAGTCCGCGCTCGACGGGCACCCCTCGTAGGCTGCCTGCCTGCAGGGATCGTTCGGTTCGGGCAAGTCGCACCGCATGGCCGTCCTGTACGCGCGCTCAGGGCGACCGCGCCGCTCGGGCCCGCACCGGGTTCGCCCCGGTGCTGACGAAACACGAGTGGCTGACGGTGGACGCAAGAGGTTCCTTCTCGTGCCGCAGGTCCGGAAGAAGCGCATCGACACGGTCGACAACCGGGAGGCGTGAGCGAAGCGTTCGGCGCCCGACAGGTCGCCCGCGTCTGAAAGACGCCAACTGGGTTGCCGAGCCACTGCTCGACGCCGCCTCGCCAGGGGCTGGCTGTTCCGGCAGCGCCGTCGTGCTCGACCGTGCCGCCGCACTGGCGCGCCAGTGCGGCGCGGCAGGCTGGAGGCGCAGTTCACCGCCGTCGGCAAGGCTATTGCGGCTGGTGAACCGCAGCCATCACACAGTCCGTGCGACGGATCGCCGGGCACGAACTCGCCGCCGATCCGCGGGAGTCCGCTCGCACCGAACGCACCTGCGTCGAGAAGAGCAGCGAGGGACTTGTGGACCGGTTGCTGCTACAGCTTGCGCGCCAGACCGCTGGTCCATACGCTTCGCCGCGGTCCTGCGCCAACTCCTCAAACTGCGACGGTGTGAAGTGCTGGAGACCTTGCCGGACGGTCACACGCTACGGCTTCACGAGGCACTGGCCTCGCGGCAGTTCGGTTTTGGACCAGTCTGACGATGAGGGCGTCTCCCTGTTCGCACGGAGACACCCCGTCCGGTCTCAGGCCACGAACGCCCGAAGCAGATTTGCGAATGTCGTCAGCTCGTCGATCAGCTCCGGTGGGAGCGGCTTCTCGTCGAAGTGGGCGATCCGGTTGCGAATGTCGTTCACCCTTTTCAGACGACCGACGAACTGCTCCCTGGGCATGCTGGGCCACTTCAGCGCCTCCCAGTTGGCGTCGGCGCGTTCGGCCATGGACGCCTTCGTCTGGTCGCCGTCAAGGAGCCTCAGATAGTCGCCGAACGTTAGATCAGAGACCCGGCCGGTGCGGTGCTCCGCCTTCCTGTTGTTCTGGACGGCCCTGACCGCGTCCTCGTCCAGTGCCGCTCCCAGACAGCGCCGCAACAGGGACTCGATCTCCCCGACGATGAAGAAGGGCCGTGCGGTGCCCTCGAAACGGTCGGTGACGTCAGCCGCGGTGACGATGCCGGACAGGCAACCGTCGTCACCTCGGACGAGGAGGTACCCGTGCTCGCGGATGATCGGCAGCGCGGAGAAGAACTCCTGGCGGGTGTCGGCGATCGGGAAGGAGTCCTTCTCCATCGCGTTGTCCAGCGTCGGCTGTTTGCCAGCTTCGTACATCTTGGCGACCGATCCCCATGTCACCACTCCATGGATCTGTGCCATGCCGGTGGTCACGGGCACCTGTGCGATCCCCTTCGTGCGCATCAGGAACGTGGTCTGCGGCAGAGGTGTGCCGGGACCGACGGACACCAAGCCGCGGCCTGCCGACGGGATGTCCCCGAGCAGCAGGCGCTGGGGAAGCGCGGCCGAGGGCAAAGCCTCCTCTGCCTCGTCCCGTTCCGCGTCGGCAGGGGCAGGCTGCGCGGGGACGGATGCGAGCGGTATGACGTCGACACTGCTGCCGTAGTCGCAGACAGCGAAGTCCGGCAGAGTCGTCAGTCCGGCGTCCGTGAGTGCCTGCGAAATCCGGTGGACCGTCCCGTGGTTGCGCACCCGCACCTGGAACAGGTCGAGGATGTCCTGCACGGGGACGGTTCTGCCCTTGAGGGCGGCAAGATCCTGCCCGCGTGGTGTGCTCGTCATCGGGCATCGCCCTCCGCGAGGTCACGGAGCATGGTCCGCTTGCCCATGGCGGAGTGCACGAGATCCTGCAACTGCTTAGACCGGTCGCTGTAGAACCGCGCGTAGTCGTTTTCGCGGAGCGCTTCCGGATCGATGAGGTGGGTGGCGAGTACGTCGTCGAACCACTCCGGCCGCAGGTCGGAGGCGGCGACCATGGTGGCGAGATAGGACGCCGGCGCCCCAGTCATGTCCATTGCCGCCCGATAGGACAACGGGGTCTTATTCACGATGGAGTTCGTGGGCCGGCCGTCACTGTTGCCGCGTCGGAACCAGGTCTTCGGGAAGACCTGCCGAACGTCCACGCTGTACTCGTCCAACCTGCCGGGACTGAGAGGGCTGTCTGTGTAGTGCCAGTCCACCGCCCCCTGCTTGATCAGCAGAGCGTAGATACCCTTGTAGGCGGCGCTGTTGCGGGTGGTGAGGGTGTCCAGACGGTCGGCGAAGAAGAACGCGTCCGTGACCGTGTCGGGGGCCCGGTCGTCCTGAGTGATCCAGGGGACGAGCTGCTCGACGTCACGGGTGAATCGGGTCTCGGTCGAGCCGCCGTACATCTCACCGAGGACCCCGCTCCAGTACCATTGCTCGATCTTCTCCTCCGGCCCCAGACCAGCTAGGGCGGTGTCGAGGATGGCGCGGACGGCCGCGAGCGGAACGAGCTGCGTTTTGTACGGCAGATCGGTCGGACGGACGATGCACTGCCGTTCCAGGAAGTCGCCCACCCAGGCGAAGGCTTCGGCGAGTTTCGGTGCGAGCCGCACGAAGTCGGCCAGCGGGAGGTCAAGCAAATCCCGGCGCTTGCACGACACCGTCGCTCCAGTGCCCGCCTGTTTCCGTTCCCACGTGCGCACCAGAGCGATGGCCTGCAGGAAGTCGATGCTGCTCAGCCCGTTCTCGACGCCTCCCTCCAGTCGGCCGAAGACGGGGTATTTGGCCGCGAGTCCTTGCTTGATCTCTCGCCATACTTGGGGCAGTTGGTAGTAGTCCCCGGTCCGGTCCACGTACTCGCGGTCGCCGGCGTAGGTCGCGGTGAGCAGCTCGAAGACGTTCAGGGGCACACCGCCAGTGTTTACCCGCTCGAACACCGCGCACACGGCGTCCATGGATGTCGAGGCGGCCAGCCGGATCATCGGGACCTGGAAGGCGCGGACCTGCTGGAGTACCAACTCGTCGAACTGGCCCCACGTGTCCCAGTTCCGTTCCTCGTCCGCCTTGATGTATGACCTCTTCCAGTTGTTCACACGCTGGGCGTCGAAGACGAGATGCAGAGGGAATAGGCCGGCGGCGCACTCGCCCTCGGTGGTGCTCAGGTCCAGCACCACCGTGCGGTTGAAGTCGGTCCGGAGCACCCTGTCCGCCGGGACGGACAGGATGGCCTCGTCGCGGTCCGCTGGCGGGCCGACGGCCTTCGCGATATCGACGTAGTACCACCGCTCGATGGGCTTGCCGCGGGCGTCAGCCGTTTCCACCGGGGCGTTCAGCCACAGTGCCTGGAAGAGGGAGGTGAGGCGCTGCTGCCCGTCCAGCAGGAGAAGGTCCGCGGCCGGATCGCCCTCCGGGCGTGCTCCTGTGAGCGTCCGTGAGCGGAACCGGGTGGCACCGCCGGTTTGCAGCGTCATCACTACGCCGAGCGGATAGTCCAGCGTCACCGTTGCGATGATGGCGCGGATCCGGTCGTCGTCCCACTTCCAGTTCCGCTGGAAGTCGGGCAACTGCAAGGAGCCCGACGCCACGTCCGCGAGTACGTCTTTCAGCTTCACGTTGTCGAGTGCTGCCACGTTCGTCCCACTCCCCTGACATATGTACAGAGAGTGATTCCAGCAGCGTTACCGGGTGACAGGCAACCGATTCAAAGAAGTTGGGACCCGGATCGGTGCCCCGTGAAGCAAAGACGTACCGGTGGTTGCAGTCTGTACCGGTACTGGCCTGGTTGTGGAAATGGACGCTGGTCGGCGTGAGCACCACCGGATCTCCGCGCCTCACTCAGGTGAGCGCCGCCCGCCGCCGCACCGTCATCGACGCGTGGGTGGAACAGGGCGCGCCCCGGGTCCGAAGGGCCGGGGCGCGTGGGTTCGGGGGCGTGGGTGTACGGGTGTGGCGGGGTGACTACGCCTCCGCCTTCTCCTCGAAGCTCGCGAAGTACGCCGCCGCCATGTCCTCGTTGCCGTGGCCCTGGGCCGCCGCTCGGGCCATGCGTTCCGCCGCCGCCGCGGCCACGTCCAGGCGGGCGCCGCGGCGGGCGCCGGCCTGGACGATCAGGCGGGCGTCCTTCTCCGCCGTCGTGACCGCGAAACTCGGCGGTGTCAGGCGGTCGTTGAGGATGGCGTCGGCCTTGGCGCGCAGGTAGCCCATGTCGAGGGGGCCGCCCTCGATGGCGGAGAGGAAGTGCTGGGGGTCGACCTCCAGGGCCTTTGCCAGGGCGAGGGACTCGCCCGCCGCCGCCGTCACCGCCAGCACCCAGCTGTTGGCCACCAGCTTCAGGCCGCTCGCGCTGCCCGCGGCCGCGTCCTCGCCCGTCCAGACGGTACGCGCGCCGACCGCGTCCAGGACGGGTGCCACCGCCTCGCGCCCGGCGGCCGGGCCGGCGGCCAGCACCGTCAACTTGCCAGCCTCCGCTGGCTGCTTGGTGCCCAGGACCGGTGCGTCGAAGTAGACGAGCTCGTGCTCGCGCGCGAAGTCGCCCAGTTCCGCGACGGCTTCCGTGCCCACCGTGGTGGACTGCACCCACGGGGTCCCGGGACGCAGCGCCGGGGCGGCCTCCCGCATGACCTCCAGCACGGCGTCGCCGTCGTAGAGCATCGTCAGGACGACGTCCGCCTCCGCGACGGCCTCGGCGGGGGTGTCGGCGACGAACACGCCGTCGGAGGCGAGGGGTTCGGCCTTGTCGCGGGTGCGGTTCCAGGCCCGGACGGTGTGCCCCGCGCGGGCGATGTTGCGGGCCATCGCCGCGCCCATGATCCCGGTGCCCAGGACGGTGACGGTCAGGGTGTCGGTCTTCTCGGCCATGTGCTTCGGCTCTCTTCCCGGGCGGTGCCCGCTCTCAACTTCCCTGTGGCGTCAGGTGTTCTCGGTACTGCTCTCGGCACGGGAGGAGTCCGGCAGGGGTTCGCCCAGCGAGCGGTCCGTCACCCGCGCCAGGTGTCCGGCGAACACCCGCCGCGCGTCCGGGGTCAGCGTGCGCAGCGCCACCAGCGCGGTGATCACCACGTCGCACAGTTCCGACTCGACGTCCTGCCAGGTGTGCGTGACGCCCTTGCGCGGGTTCTGCCCCGTGGCGCCGATCACCGCTTGCGCGACCTCACCGACCTCCTCCGACAACTTCAGTACCCGCGACAGCAGTTCCTCACCGCGGCCCGTGCTGTCGGGGCCGGTGCCGCGGCTCGCCTCCAGCCAGCCCCAGAGGGCGTCGACGGCCTTCCAGAGGTCCGGGTCCGTGGTGCCCCCGGCCGGGGCCGCCGAGTTGGGATCGTCCATCCCAGCAGCCTGTCACGGGAGTTGGGCCCGGCCGCCCGCGGGGCCGCCGGTTCACCCCTCGAACAGCGTGCCCTGCTCGCCCTCCGCCGCCCGCCGCACCCTCTTGTTGCGGGTGCCGACGACCACCGCCGTCGCCGCGCCGGTCACCGCGAACGCCGCCGGCACCATCCAGCCGCGGTTGACGGCGTGGCCCAGCGCGTGGTCCAGCGACAGGCGCCCGGGGCCCGTGACCGCGAGGCCGGCCGCCGCGAGGCCCAGGAAGCCCGCGTACTCGAAGCCGCCGCTCTGCGCGAAGAACCCGTTCGGTACGTGCACGGCCGCGGCGCCCGCCATGGCCCCGGCCGCCGCCGAACCCGCCGCGGGGGTCGCCAGACCCAGCGCCAGCAGCGCGCCGCCGCCCGCCTCCGCGAGGCCGGCCATGGTCGCGTTGGCCTTCCCCGGGCTGTAGCCCATGGACTCCATGGCCTGCCCCGTGCCCTCCAGGCCGCCCCCGCCGAACCAGCCGAACAGCTTCTGCGCGCCGTGCGCGGCGAGCACGCCCCCGGTGCCCAGTCGGAGCAGCAGCAGGCCCAGATCACGTCGGTCGAAACAGCAGCTCACGGTCACTCCCGGGCAGAGACGGCGGACAACGGTCGGTTCCGTTCCCAACTTCGCATCCCGGGTGCCGGACGGGCCCGGTCCGGGCCGCCGTTCGGGTGGCGGGCCCGGCGCGGCGGTGTGAGGGTGACGGGCATGACCATTCAGACAGCCCGGCTCAGCGACCCGGCCGTCCGCGCCTTCGTCGGCGCGGTGAACGCCCACGACCGCGACGGCTTCCTCGCACTGCTGGCCCCCGGGGCGACCATGGCGGACGACGGCTCCGACCGGGACCTCACCGAGTGGATCGACCGCGAGATCTTCTCCTCCCACGGACACCTGGAGGTCGACAAGGAGTCCCGTGACGGCCGGTCCTTCGTCGCGCGCTACAGCAACGACGCCTGGGGCGAGATGAACACCCGGTGGAGCTTCACCGTCGGCGAGGACGGCCGCATCAGCCGCTTCGAGACCGGCCAGGCGTAACGCGGACCGGGCGCCGGGCGCGTAACGCGGACCGGGGGCCGGGCGCGTAACGCGGACCGGGGCGCACGGCGCGGGCGGGCGCGATGCCGTCCGTCCCCGGCCGTCCCGAGCCCGCCCGGCACCGGTGCCCCGGCCCGGTGCCGCGGACCCGTGCCCCCGCCCCCCGTGCCGGAGGGCCGCCCCCGCGTGTGCGGGAAGCGGCCCTCCGACAGGGACGTGACGGCGGCGACGGCGGCAACGGCCGGCCGGCGTCACGGCGCCCCGACTACTGCGCGCCGTAGGCCTCCTGAGTGAGTGTCGGCTCCGGAGCGGCCCCCGCCACCGGGCCCCGGCGCGCGTTGTCCGGGCGCTCCTTCAGCGTGATGCGGCCGGACTTGATGGTCGCCAGGCGCGGTGCCCGGCGGGCGATGGACGAGTCGTGGGTGACCATGACGAACGTCAGCCCGTGCTCGCGCCACAGCCCCTCCAGCAGCGACATGATGTCGTCGCGGGTGCCCTCGTCGAGGTTGCCGGTGGGCTCGTCGGCCAGGAGCACCTTCGGCTGCTTGACCAGCGCGCGGGCGATCGCCACGCGCTGCTGCTGGCCGCCGGACAGCTCCGAGGGCACGTGGTGCAGCCGCTCGCCCAGCGCCACCGAGCTCAGCGCCTCGGCGGCCCGCTCGCGCCGTTCCTTCGGCTTCACACCGAGCGGTACGAGCGCGGTCTCGACGTTCTCCTGCGCGGTGAGCGTCGGGATCAGGTTGAACGACTGGAAGATGATGCCGATCTTCTCCGCGCGCAGCCGGGTCAGCTTCGCCTCGCTGATCGACCCGAGGTCGACACCGTCCAGGACGACACTGCCGTCGGAGGGCCGGTCGAGGCCGCCGATCATCTGGAGCAGCGTGGACTTGCCCCCGCCGGTGGGGCCCTGGATGACGAGCTGGTCACCGTCCTCGATGGTGAGGTCGATGCCGCGCAGCGCCTGCACCGTCTCCTTGCCCCGCGAATAGCGCTTGGTGACGCCGGTGAGCTTGTACATGGGTTCTCCGTGGATGGCCGGCCGCGGACGGCCGGGGCTGTGGGAAGGGGCGGGGCGCCGTGCCCCGGGGGGAACGGACACGGCGCCCCGGTACGGGGCGGAGGGGACCGCGGGGTGTCAGGAGACGCTGCGCAGCGCGTCGGCCGGGCGCATCCGGGAGGCGCGCCAGCCGCCCATGGCGCCCGCGATCAGGCCGCCGGCCACCGCGAGGCCCACGGCGAGCCCGATGGTGGTCACCGAGACGGGCGCGGTCAGCGCGATCTTCACGGTGTTGGACACGGCCTGCTGGCCGGGCCCGCCGCCCATGCCGCCACCGCCGCCGCCGGGGCCGCCGCCCGCGCCGCCGGAGCCCGCCGTCGAGCCCAGGTCGGCGGTCAGCGTCGGGCTGATCGCGGTCACCACGTACGCGGCCACCAGGCCGAGCGCGATGCCGAGGACGCCGCCCATCAGGCCGTTGACGATCGACTCGCCGACGACCTGCCGGGTCACCTTGCGGCTCGGCCAGCCGAGCGCCTTCAGCGTGCCGAACTCGCGCACGCGCCGCGAGACCGCGGAGGAGGTGAGCAGCGCGGCGACGAGGAAGGCGGCGACGAGCACCGCGACGGAGAGCCACTTGCCCACGCTGGTCGCGAGGTTGGAGGCGGTGGAGAGCGAACCGGAGACGGTGTCCGCGAGGTCGGCGGAGGTGGTGACCGTGGTGCCGGAGATGTTCTTCTGGATGGTCTTCTTGACCGCGTCGATCTGCTTCGAGTCCGACGCCTTGACGTAGATCGTGGTGACCTTGCCGGCGGCGTCACCGAGCGTCTGCGCCTGCTTCAGCGGCAGGTACACGTCGGTGGTCGAGTCGCTGCTGTCGGGCGTCGCGATGCCGATGACCGTGTACTTGGTGCCGGAGATCTTGAAGGTCTTGCCGACCGTGTACTTGTTCTCCTTGGCGTACGACTTGCTGACCACCGCGACCTTGGAGCCGGCCTGTGCCGTCGTGAAGGTCTTGCCCGAGGTGATCTTGCTCGCGGCCAGCGGGCCGAGCGTCTGGTCGGAGACGTCGACGCCCGCGACCGAGTACGAGTTGACGTTGAACGAGGCGCCGCCGCCCTGTACCTGCGGCATGCCGGTGCTGCTGCCGCCGGGGCCGCCGTTCTGGCCCTCGCCGTTCTGCGTCGTCGAGGACTGCGCCTTGCCCTGGGTGAAGGAGCCGTCGACCTTGGTGACGTTCAGGGTCAGCGCGCCCACCGCGTTCGCGACGCCCTTCTGCGCCGCCACCTTGGAGACCAGCGAGGACTTCAGGGACTGGCCGCCCTGCGTCATCACCCGGTCCGAACTCTGCTTCGAGCTGCCGCTGGACTTCGCGTCGAACTTGAAGTTCGGCTTCTGCGAACCGCTGGCGGAGGGCGCCGCCGCGGCCTTCGTCACGGTCATGTCGGTGCCGAGGCCGTAGAGCGACTGGAGGACCTTGTCCTGCGCCTTCTGCATGCCGGCCGACACCGAGTTCACGGTGATGACCAGAGCGATTCCGAGCGCCAGACCCATGGCGATGACCAGAGCGGCTTTCTTGCGCCGGCTCAGCTCACGCTTGAGATAGATGCCAAACATCCCGTTCCTCGAAGGTTCTTGGCGCCCCAAGTGGGCGCGGCCACAAGCTAGGGACGAACCTTTGGGGCGCCCTGAGGAAGAGATGTGCCAGGACTGAGAAAGCGGGGCGCGGATTCAGAAAACGGTGAGACAGCTCATTGCCAGGCGCACGAGGGGTCATTGCCAGGAAACCCCTGTTCCGTGGGGTGGCACCGGACATCGCCGGGCGAGCGGCGCGGCTGTCGGGGGACCCGCCGCACGCGCGCACAGCCTCGGTATGTACGGTCCCCGGATGCACGACTCCACCCGGATCTCCAGGCGGTCCCTGTTCGCCGCGGCTGCCGCCGCCCCGCTGGTCGCCGCCGTGCCGGCCGCCTCCGCCGCGGCGCGGAGCGCACCGGCCACGGCCGTCGGCGGCGAGCGGCTCGCCCTCGACGCCGTGCAGGTGCGCGGCGCGGGCGGACTGCCCCGGAAGCTGACCGCGCGCTCCTGGCTCGTCGCCGACGAGGAGACCGGCGAGGTGCTCGCCTCCTACCGGGCGCACCGCGCGCTGCCGCCCGCCTCGACCCTGAAGATGCTGTTCGCGGACACCGTGCTGGCCCGGTTCGACCGCACGGAGCGCCACACCGTCACCGACGCCGATCTGCGGGGCATCCCGTCCGGCTCCAGCCTCGTCGGCGTGCAGCCCGGGACCACGTACACCGTCGAGCAGTTGTGGCAGGGCGTGTTCCTGCGCTCGGGCAACGACGCCGTGCACGTCCTCGCCCGGATGAACGGCGGCATCGACGTCACCGTGGCCCAGATGCAGGCCAAGGCCGAGGACCTCCAGGCGCTCGACACCAAGGTGGTCAGTCCCGACGGCTACGACCACAAGGGGCAGGTGTCGTCCGCGTACGACCTGTCGCTGTTCGCCCGGCACGGCCTCGCCGACGCCGACTTCCGCTCGTACTGCGCCACGAGGACCGCCGACTTCCCGGCCGGGGGGAAGAAGACCTTCCAGATACAGAACACCGACCGCCTGCTGACCGGCCTGCTCGGGGTGAAGGCGTACCCGGGGATGATCGGCGTCAAGAACGGCTACACCACCAACGCCGGCAACACGTTCACCGGCGCCGCCACCCGTGGCGGACGCACCCTCCTCGTCACCGTCATGCACCCCCACAACGGCGGCAACGCGGTCTACGAGGAGACCACCGCGCTGCTCGACTGGGGCTTCGGGGACGGGAGTTCGGCGAAGTCGGTCGGCACGCTCGTGAAGCCGCTGAGCGAGGGCGGGGCGAGTGCGAGCCCGTCCCCGACGGCGCGGGCGGCACGGGCGGCGGCGGGTGCGCCCGCGTCGTCGGGCGGCGGCTCGTCGTGGGGAACGGTGGAGGGTGCCGCGGCGGCGGTCGTGGTGCTGGCCGGCGGGACGGTCGCGCTGCGCAGGCGCCGGGCGGCGGTGCGGCGCGCGGCCGGGGCGGCGGACGAGGCGCGGGGGCCGGGCGGGCACCGCGGCTGAGGCCGGCGCCCGCCGGAGGCCGTGGGCGGGTGAAAGCGCGCCGGCCGTGCGCGGACGGGGACTCCGTCGCGCGCACGGCCGGCCGGCCGGCGGTCGTCCCGCGGACCGGAGCGCGCCTCGTGGTCGTACGAGACGCGCCCCCTGCCCGGTGCCGCGGAACGGCCGCCGTTTCCCCCCTCGGTGTGGTCTCCGGTCCACAAGGGACCCGTGTGCTCAAGTTGTGAAGCTTTGATGGAGACGTCCTGAGCATAGGGGCTCGGAGTGGCGAATTGCCCCGGAGGAATGCATTCCGCTTGTGCAAGTTGAGTTTTGGACCACTTGTGCGGGCGCCGGCCGGGGCGGGCCGTTCAGGCGGCCTCGCCGGGATAGCGCACGCCGATCCGCTCGCGCACCGCGTCGAGGGTCCGCATCACCGCGAGGGTGCCGTCGAGGGGGACGAGCGGGGACTCGGTCTCGCCCGCGCGCAGGGCCCGCATCACCTCGGCCGCCTCGTGCCGCAGGCTGGAGCGGGGGCCGTCGGCCGGGTCGGCGAGGAACTCCTGCGGGTCGCGGCCGTCGCGGTGCAGGACGAACCGCTCGGGGTGGAAGAAGCCGTCCGGGATGTCGATGCGGCCCCGGGAACCGGTGACCGAGGCGCCGACCGAGGTGCCGCCGGTGATGGAGCAGTGCACCAGACCGAGAGCACCGCTCTCCCAGGAGAGCAGTGCTCCCGTCTGGAGGTCGACGCCCTCGTCCGAGAGCACCGCCCTCGCGGTCACCTCCGACGGCTCCCCGAGCAGCAGGTGCGCGAACGACACCGGGTACACGCCGAGGTCGAGCAGCGCGCCGCCGCCCTGCGCCGGGTCGCGCAGCCGGTGCGCGGCGGGGAAGGGCCCCTCAAGTCCGAAGTCCGCCTGAACCGTGCGGACTTCGCCGATCGCGCCGTCGTCGACCAGCGCCTTCAGCCGGCGCACCAGCGGATTGCAGTACATCCACATGGCCTCCATCAGGAAGCTCCCGCGCTCCCGGGCCAGACCGACGAGTTCCCCCGCCTCGCGGGAGTTGAGGGTGAACGCCTTCTCGCACAGCACGTTCCGCCCGGCCTCCAGGCACAGCCCGGCCGCCGCCCGGTGCGCCGAGTGCGGGGTCGCCACGTACACGACGTCGACGTCCTCGTCCCGGGCCAGCGACTCCCAGTCGCCGTACGCGCGGGGGGCGCCGAAGCGGTCCGCGAAGGCCCGCGCCGAGTCCTCCCGGCGGGACGCCACCGCCACGACCTCCGCGTCCGGCATGTCCACCAGGTCGGCCGTGAACGCCGCCGCGATCCCGCCCGTCGCCAGAACTCCCCAGCGCACGCTCTTCGCGTCCATCCGTCCGCCCTCACTCGTCCCGGGCGCCGTGCCCGTGCGGGTCCGGCCGTCCCGTGTCGTCGTCCGTGTCTCGTCGTACACGCGTCGCACATGTGTCGTACGAGCTGAGAGCATAAGGAGCCGACGACGTCGGAGGGGAGGGGCCCACGTCCGTCACGCACGCCGCACGGTCCAACTGGCGGGCGCGGTGGTCGGAACGGGCCGCTTCGTGGGAACGTGCGGTCCCCGGAACAGGGACGGGTCGCGGAAGGGGCGGGGAACTGAGCGCGAGACTGCGCGTCGACACGGCGGAGCGGGCGGGGCTGGACCCCGGCGAGCTCGACCACCTCGTGCGCGACGTCCACGACCTGACGACGGGCGACCGGCCCTGGGCGGCGGGTGCCGTCGTGGTGGCCGGACGCGGCCCGGTGATCGCGGTGGAGGAGGCGGCCGGCTGGGCGGTGCGCTACACCTCCCACGACCCGAAGTCGGACACGGGGACCGAACTCCCCGCGCAGGCAAGGGTTCCGGTGGCCCGGCACACACCGTTCGACCTGGCGTCGCTGACCAAGCTGTTCACGGCGGTCGCCGCCGTCCAGCAGATCGAGCGGGGCACCCTGGGCATCGACGCCCGCGTCGGCGCCTACCTGCCGGAGTTCCGCGGCGCGGCCCGGCACGACGTGAGCGTACGGCAGTTGCTCACCCACACCTCCGGCATGCGCCCCGAACTCCCGCTGTACGACTGCAAGGACGACGCGGCGCGGCTCGCGATGCTCCAGAGCGAGGTGCCGTCGGGACCGCCGGACAAGTACGTCTACTCCGACGTGAACATGCTGCTTCTCCAGCACGTCCTCGAACGGGTCACGGGCCGCACGCTCGACGTCCTCGTCCAGGAGGGCATCACCCGCCCGCTCGGCATGGCGGGCACCCGCTTCGGCCCGTGTCCCGGGGCGGCGGCGACCGAGGACCAGCGCAGGCCGTGGGCGAAGGCGGACCGTGGGATGCTGCGCGGCGTCGTCCACGACGAGAACGCCTGGGCGCTGGGCGGGGTCGCCGGTCACGCGGGGCTGTTCTCCACCGGGCGCGACCTCGCGGTGTTCTGCCGCACCCTGCTGGCCGGCGGCTCGTACGGGCCCGCCCGGATACTGGGCCCCGACTTCGTCGAGCTCCTGCTGACCCCGCCCGGCCTCGGCTTCGCGCTGGACCAGCCGTGGTTCATGGGCGAACTGGCGGGCCGGGGCGCCGCGGGCCACACCGGGTTCACGGGCACCTCCCTGGTGCTCGACCCGGTCACCGACACCTTCCTGGTGCTGCTCGCCAACACCGTCCACCCCGTGCGCCGCGCCCCCGACAGCCGCCCCCGCGCGGCGGCGGCGACCCGGCTGGCGCGGGCGGTGCGGGGGATGCGCGGACCGCGCGGCTAGACCGCGGGCGGCACGGGCGCGACGGCGGGGCCGGTCCGGGAGCGCGGCGGGCGGGGTCGGGAGCGCGCCTGGTGGGGTCGGGAGCGCGGCGGGCGGGGCGCGGACCGCCCGTAGAATCGCCGGGTGAACGTCCCCGTGTCCCCGGCATCCCCCGCGTCCCCGGCATCCCCCGCGTCCCCGGAGCCCTCGGCACCGTCGGCGTCCGCGGCGTCGGTGGCCGAGACCCTGCGCGGTGCCCTCGCCGGACTGCTCGACGGGCTCCCGCCCCGGCAGGCGGCACAGGCCGTGGAGCGGCTCATCGCCACCTACCGCGGCACCACCCCGACCGACACCCCCGTGCTGCGCGACCGCGCCGACGTGGCGGCGTACGCCGCGTACCGGATGCCGGCCACCTTCGAGGCGGTGCGCTCGGCGCTCGCGGAGTTCGCGGACACGGTGCCCGACTGGGCGCCGGCCCGGCACGTGGACGTCGGCGGCGGGACCGGGGCGGCGACCTGGGCGGTCAGCGCCACCTGGGACGGCGGGCGGCCGGTGACGGTGCTCGACTGGGCGGAACCGGCGCTCGCGCTGGGCCGGGAGATCGCCGCCGCCAACCCGGCACTGCGCGACACCCGGTGGCAGCGCTCTCGTGTCGGAGCGGCGCTCACCATCGAGAGCACTGATCTCGTCACTGTCTCGTACGTGCTCGGCGAGCTGACCGAGGCCGACCGGACCGCCGTCGTGGACGCCGCCGCGACCGCCGCGCAGGCCGTGGTGATCGTCGAGCCGGGCACCCCCGGCGGGTACGCCCGCGTCCTCGCAGCCCGAGACCGCCTCGTCGCCGCCGGCTTCCGCGTCGCCGCCCCCTGCCCGCACAGCGCCGCCTGCCCGATCGTCCCGGGCGAGGACTGGTGCCACTTCTCGGCGCGGGTCAGCCGTTCGTCGCTGCACCGGCAGGTCAAGGGCGGTTCGCTCGCCTACGAGGACGAGAAGTTCAGCTACGTGGCGGCCACCCGCCTCCCGGCCGCGCCCGCCGCCTCCCGCGTGGTGCGGCGCCCGCAGATCCGCAAGGGGCAGGTGCTCCTCGACCTCTGCGAGGCCGACGAACGCCTCGCGCGCAGCACGGTCACCAAGCGCCACGGGCCCCTCTACCGGGCGGCCCGCGACGCCGACTGGGGCGACCCGTGGCCGCCGGAGACGGCGGCCGAGTAGCGGGGCGGGAGCCGCCGGGTGCGGCCGGCGGCCGACGGTCGCCGGGTGTCAGGCGCGCAGTTCCTGCGTGCAGCACTTCACGCTGCCGCCGCCCTTGAGCAGTTCGCTCAGGTCCACGCCGACCGGCTCGAAGCCGCGCTCGCGCAGCGGGTCGAACAACCCGGCCGCCGCCTGCGGCAGCAGCACGTGCAGCCCGTCCGACACCGCGTTCAGGCCGAAGGCCGCCGCGTCCTCGTCGGTGGCGAGCAGCGCGTCCGGGAACAGCCGGCGCAGCACCTCGCGGCTGCCGGGGGAGAAGGCGGGCGGGTAGTACGCGACGGTGCCGGCGGCGTCGTCGAGCACGGCGAGCGCGGTGTCGAGGTGGTAGTAGCGCGGGTCGACCAGGTCGAGGCCGATCACGGGACGCCCGAAGAACTCCTGCGCCTCGCGGTGCGACTCGGGGCTGGCCCGGAAGCCGCGGCCGGCCAGCACGTACGAGGCGGTGACGGCGAAGTCGCCCTCGCCCTCGTTGACGTGCACGGGTTCGCGGACCTCGCGGAAACCCCGGGCGGCGAACCACTCCAGGTGGGCCGCGGCCTCCGCCTCCCGCTCGCGGTGCGCGAACCGGGCGCCCAGCACCCGGCCGTCCACCACGGTCGCGCCGTTGGCCGCGTAGACCATGTCGGGCAGGCCGGGCCGCGGGGCGAGTTCCTCGACGGTGTGGCCGAGGGAGCGGTACAGGTCGCGCAGGTCCTCCCACTGGGCGACGGCGAGGGCCACGTCGACAGGCTTCGCGGGGTTCATCCAGGGGTTGATCGCGTACGCGACGTCGAAGTGCGCGGGCGCGCACATGAGGTAGCGCCGGGGGGTGGCGCGCCGGGGTGCGGAGGCGGGGCGGGGTCGGGCCAAGGCGGGCTCCTGTGGTGCCGCAGGGACGGTTGCTGCCCATGGTGCGAATCCCGGGGCGAATCCCCGGGTCCCGCGCGTGTGCCGAACGGGTTGACTTGCCGCCCCGCGCCACCGGGCCCCGCCCCGCCGGGCCCCGCGCTGTCCCGTAGCGCGGCCGTGCCCTGCCGCCCCGCTGCCTTGCCGCCGCGCCGCCTTGCCGCCGCGCCGCCGCGCCGCCTACGCGTTCGGGGTGAACACCACGCGCCGGCCCGGGGCGGTCGGTGCGTTCCACGCCGTCGCGACCTCGGCGAGCGGCACCGGCAGCGCGTCGACCGTGAGGGCCCCGGCGCACAACTGCTCGACGAGGGACGGCAGTTCGGCGACGATCCCGGCCGCGGTGAGCGAGCCCTGGCCGCTGCCCATGATCCGCAGGTTGGCGGCGCGCAGGACGAAGGAGGGCAGGGTGATGTCGGCCCCGGCGGTCGAGCCGATCTGGATCCAGTCGAGCGGCGCGCTGCGGTCGGAGCGGCGCGTCAGCAGGGCGGGGATCGCCCGCTCGGTGGGCGTGCCCCAGGTGTAGTCGATCACCACGTCGACGTCCGCGGCGGCGCCGCCCAGCCGGTCGGCCTCCTCGTCGGGGTCGCCGCCCAGCGGGACGACGTCGGTGGCCCCCAGCCCGTCGAGCAGGGCGAGGCGGCGCGGGTCCCGGCCGGCCGCGACGATCCGGTCGGCGCCGAGCAGGCGGGCGATCTGCACGGCCGTGCGCCCCGCGTTCCCCGTGGCGCCCAGGATCAGCACGCTCTGCCCGGCCCGGAAGGAGACCCGGCGGCGCAGCGCGACCCAGGAGGACATCGCGGGGTTCATGGCCGCCGCGACGGTCACCGGGTCGGCGTCGTCCGGCAGCGGTACGGACCGGCGGGGGTCGACGAGCGCGCGTTCGGCCATCGTCCCGGGGACGTCGTCGTCGGCCACGAAGTACACGAGACGGCCGTCGGGCAGCCGCCCCACCCCGTCCACGCCGGGCACCAGGGGCAGCCGCCCGGCGCTGGTGTAGTGGGTGCCGTCGGCGCCCGAGCGGACCCGGGGGTGCAGGCCGGCGGCGAGGACGTCCACCAGGACGTGTCCCTCCGCGGCCTCGGGGACGGGGAAGTCCGCGTACCGCGGCGGGCTGTCGAACGAGGTGACGACGGCCGCGCGCATCTGGTTCTGCGTGTGCTCGGACATGGGGGACTCCGGGGGCTCCGCGATTCGAGTTAATACGTGACACGAACTAAATTAATTTGTGTCACGTACTACGTCAAGTACGATGCCCGCATGCCTCACGACGCCACGCCCCCCGCGCCGTCCGCGCCCGCCGAGCCGTCCGCGCCGTCCGGGTCGGCGTCCGCCGCCGCGCCGGACCTCGGGCTCGTGGACGGACTGGTCCAGCTCTCGTTCCTGGTGCAGGGCACGCTCGCGAAGGTCGCGGCCGAACACGGCCTGACCGTCGTGCAGTTGAGGCTGCTCGGCGTGCTGCGGGACCGCACGCCCGGCATGCAGGAGCTGGCCCGCCACCTGGGCCTGGACAAGTCGTCCATGACGGGTCTGGTCGACCGGGCGGAGCGGCGCGGACTCGTGCGCCGGACGCCCTCGCCCGACGACCGCCGCGGTGTGCGGGTGTCGCTGACGGACGAGGGGCGCGCACTGGCCCGTACCGGCGCGGGCGAGGCAGGCCGCCGCGTCACCGAACTCGCCGCGGGCCTCACCGGACCGCAGCGTGCCCAGCTCTCCCGGCTGGCGAGCGAACTGCTCGCGGGCGCGGCCACGCTCTGACGCGGGCGGCGGGCGGCGGGCGGCCGCGAGGACATCAGTGCCCATCGACACCGGTACGGGCTCGTAGCGGGACCAAAGGTCCTGTGACCGGCGGGGGCAATTGCCGCAAAGCGGGACGGGTCACCGGCCGGGCGGCGCCGTGCGCCGTGTTCCGTCCACCCCGGACACGGGCTCCGGTCACCCGGGGCGCACGATGGTGGGACCATGGCAGTGCGGCACGGTGATACGTGTCGACGGCACCACAGCGAGGCAAGGGGATAGATGAGCGCGGAGTTCGGCGGTCGTACCGACCGGCAGGGCATGATCTCCCGATGGCTGCGCGGACGCCGCCCCAAGGAGGCCGCCCCGGACGGGGACCGTGAGGCCCTGCTGCTCGCCGCCGCCGGAGCGGGCCTGCCCCTGGCGCCCGCCGCGCACCCCGCCGGCTACCGGTGCTCCTGCGACCGGGTCGGCTGTCCGACCCCCGCCCGGCACCCGCTGTCGTTCGCGTGGCAGACCCAGTCCACCACCGACCGCGCCCAGGTCGAGCGCTGGGCCCGGCACCAGCCCGAGGCCAACTTCGTCACCGCGACCGGCATGCTGCACGACGTCCTCGACGTGCCGCTCCCGGCCGGCCGCCAGGCACTGGAACGGCTGCTCGCCTCCGGCGTCGAGGTCGGGCCGGTCGCCGAGAGCGACGACGACCGTGTGCTCTTCTTCACCCTCACCCGCGGTACGCCCGAGGACGAGGACGAGTGGTGGCCCTGCGAGCTGGACTGCCACCCCGAGACCGCGGACGAGCACCCCGGACTGCGCTGGCACTGCCGCGGTTCCTACGTCCTGGTGCCGCCGGCCCGGCTGCCCGGCGACGGCCGGGGAGTGCGCTGGATACGCGGCCCCGAGCACGAACTGCCGGATCCGCTGAGCCTGTTGGAGATCCTCACCGACGAGTGCGCCCGGTACGCGGGGGAGACCCCCGGCCAGCCGGTCGCCGCCTGGCCGCCGCGCGGCTGATCCCGGCACGGACGCCACCGCGAGGTCCGGCCCGGCGCGGGCGCCCGCCCCTGCACGCCCGCCCTGCGCCGCTCCCGTGCGTGCCGCTCGGGTTCGCGGCGGCTACTCGCCCTTGCCCCCGGTCAGGCCCTGCACCCGCCCGAGCACGTTCACGCCCTGGCCGGCGGCCCCCTTCGCCGGGTCCAGCGCCACCTGGTTCGAGACGAACTCCAGCGTCAGCGACTGCTTGATCTCGCCCGTGGTCAGCGCCCGCACGTTCGCGCTCGGGGCCGGCACCGTCGTGCCCTGCGCGGCGGTCTGCTTCTCGTAGTGGTGGGTGGCGAAGAAGACGAGCGCCCCGCCGTCGGCGGTGCGCAGCGCGAGGGGCGCGTAGTCGCCGCGGGTCAGCGGTTCGTCGATGTACTGCGTGGCGAGACCGGGCCGGCTCGCGCTCTTCTGCCGCAGCTCGCGCCAGGCGCTGGTGCGCGGGCCCGGCGCGAAGGAACCGCGGCCGTCCTTGAGGTAGCCGACGTAGTCGTCGCTCAGGTCGGCCGGTCTGACGGCGAGTTGGGCGGTGGTCGCCGGGACGGCCTCGGCCAGGCCGTCCTTGTCGGTGCGGATCGCGGGCAGGTCGCCCGGTGCCACCAGGGTCAGGAACGCCACCTGCCAGCGCTCGTCCAGCCCGTCGCGGACGAACACGAGGACCCAGCGGGCTGTGCCGCCCTTGTTGCCGGCGGCGTCGGCCACGAACCAGCGCGGCCAGCCGGCCTTCTTCGGGATCGTGAACCTGGCGTCGGTCAACTCCAGTGGTGTGTATGCGGGGTTGCCGCCCGGGTCCGTCACATGGCCCGCCCGCAGCCGGCCGCCGTCGATGTCGCCGACCGCCCCCGTCACCACGGCCCGGTCCAGCGAACTGTCGTACGCCTTGTCGGCCTTGTTGTACGACGAGGTGAACTGCGCCAGCGCGCGGGCGGCTTCGGCGCGCGTGACCGTCGGTACGACCTCACGCTCGCCGTGCACCACCACGCAGCCGCTCGCCGTGAGCGACAGAGCGGTCAGGCCGAGGAGCGCGCGTATGGAGCGGTCACGTCGGCGGGGCCTTCGCGGGCCGCGGTCCCTGGTCATCGGCTGCCTTCACCTTCCCCTTCCCGGAGGCGAAACCCTACCGGGGCCGCCGCCGGTGCGAGCGCCGGGACCGCGGACAGCGACCGCACCGTGACCCGGCGGCCGGGGAACCGGCCGCCGCGACCACCTCTAGCCGGTCCGGGTCCGGCCGCCCGGTGCCCGTTCCGGGTCCCGGCGCGGAGTCACCAGGACCGCCCCCGTGCGCGGGTGCGGCAGCACCTCCACCGGCTGGTCGTAGACGTCGGTGAGCAGCCGGTCCGAGAAGATCTCGGCGGGCGGTCCCTCCGCCGCGATCAGGCCGCCGTCGAGCACCGCCGCCCGGTCCGCGTAGGCGGCGGCGAGCCCCAGGTCGTGCAGCACGACCACCACGGCGTCGCCCGCCCGCGCCCGGTCCCGGCACACGCGCAGTACCAACTCCTGGTGTTTCAGGTCGAGTGCGGCCGTCGGCTCGTCGAGCAGCAGCAGCGGGGCGCGCTGCGCGAGGACGCGGGCCAGCGCGACCCGGGCCCGTTCGCCACCGCTGAGCGCGGAGAACGGGCGCCCGGCGAACGCGGTCACCTCGGTCGCCGCCATGGCCTCCGCGACCGCCGGTTCGTCGTCCTCCGGGAGCAGCGACGCCCAGGGCGCCCGGCCCATGCGGACGACGTCGAGCACCGTGAAGGGAAAGGACAGTTCGGCGCTCTGCGGCAACACGGCCCGCCGCAGGGCCAGTTCGGCCGCCGGCCAGTCGCCCGCCGGTCGGCCGTGGACGCGGACCGTGCCCCCGGCCGGCCGGACGTCTCCCGCGAGGGCGCCCAACAGGGTTGATTTGCCTGCCCCGTTGGGCCCGACCAGGGCCAGTACCTCACCGGCGCGGACCTGCGCGTCCACCCCGCGCAGCACCTCGCGCGTGCCCAGCCGGACACGCAGTGCCTCGGCGGCGGCGAGGACGTCGCCGGGGGCCGCCGGGGCGGGCGCCACCGGGCGCGTTCCGAGGAACCTCATGCCCAACCCCCCTGCCTGCGCCGGGTGCGGCGCAGCAGCCAGAAGAAGAACGGGCTGCCGAGCAGCGCCGTCAGCACGCCGAGCGGAAGCTCGGCGGGCGCGGCCACGGTACGGGCCGCGAGGTCCGCCGCGAGCAGCACGGCGGCGCCGAGCAGCGCGGCGGCCGGGACCAGGAACCGGTGGCCGGGCCCCGCCGCCATCCGCAGCAGGTGCGGCACGACCAGCCCCACGAACGAGATGATCCCGGCGACGCTGACCGCCGCCGCCGTCAGCAGCGCGATGACCAGGACCAGGACGATCCGCAGCCGTTCCACGTCCACGCCGAGGTGCCGGGCGGGCCGTTCGCCCAGCGCCAGCAGGTCCAGGCGGCGGCTGTACAGCGGGGCGAGCCCCAGGCCCAGGGCGGCGCACGGCAGCACCGCGAGCACCTTCGGCCAGGTCGCCTGGGCGAGCGAGCCGAGCTGCCAGAACGTGATCTGGTTGACGGCGGCGGTGTCCGCGAAGAACACGAACAGGCCGATCAGGGCGCCCGCGAAGGCGTTCACGGCGATGCCGGTGAGGATCAGCGTCACCACCTCGCTGCGCCCGCCGGAGCGGGACATCGCGTACACGAGCAGGACGGTGGCGAGTCCGCCGGCGAACGCGAACGCCGGGACGGTCCAGGTGCCGAGGAAGGTCAGGCCGAGCGAGATCGCGGCGACGGCGCCGGCCGCGGCGCCCGACGAGACGCCGATGACGCCGGGTTCCGCCAGCGGGTTGCCGAACACCCCCTGCATCAGGGCGCCCGCGCAGCCGAGCGAGGAACCGACGAGCAGCGCGAGCACGATCCGCGGGAAGCGCACGTTCCACAGCACGGAGTCGGCGACCCGGTCGAGCTGCGTGCCGCCGAGCCCGACCCGGTGCTGCACGGAACCGAGGACGTCCCCGACCGGGATCGGGTAGGCGCCGGTCCCGGCGGCCACGGGGACCAGCACGAGCAGCAGGACGACCAGGCCAACGGTCAGTGTCCAGGCGGTACTTCGGCGGGCGGCGGGCCGGGCTGCGGCCTTCGCGGGCACCTCCGGCCGCTCGCCCCCGGTGCCGCCGTCCGTGCCGGGACCGGCCTCCTCGACGACGCTCACGCGGCACCGTCCCCGTACAGCTGGCCGACCAGGGACTTGAGCACCTGGTCGGTGCGCGGCCCGTAGTTGAGCAGCACGCCGTCCTCGATCGAGACGATCCGCCGGTTCATTCCGGCCGGGGTCTCCGCGACGCCCGGGATCTTCACCAATCCGTCGACGCCGCCCACCGATTCGAGCCCCTTGGTCATGACCAGGATGGCGTCGGGCGCCGCCTTGGCGAGCGCCTCGGTGGTGATGGTGCTGAAGTCCTTCCGCAGGCCGGACGCGGCGCCCGCGTCGATCGCCCCGGCGGCCTCCAACAGCGAGGTGGCGCCCGACTTCTGACCGCCTATCAGGTAGACGGAGGCCGAGCCGCGCACGTAGAGGAAGGCGACGCGCGGCTTCGTCGTCCGCCGCGGAACGTCCTTGCGCACGGCGGCGATCCGCTGTTGCGAGCGCTTCGCGAGGTCGGCCCCGCGGGCCGGGACGCCCAGGGCGGCGGCCACCGCGTCGATGCGCGGGCCGACGTCGGACAGGCCCTGCGCCGGGTCGACCACCAGCACGGGCACCCCGGCCGCGCGGATCTGGTCCATGGCCTCGCTCGGCCCGGTCGTCGTCTCGGCGAGCACGAGGTCGGGCTTGAGCGAGAGCACGCTCTCGGCGGAGACGTCGTGGTTGCGGGTCACCACCGGGAGTTTCGCGGCCTGTTCGAAGGTGGCCGTGATGTCGCGGGCGACGACCCTGCTGCCCAGGCCGAGCGTGAAGACGATCTCGCTGAGGCTGCCCGACAGCGGCACGACGCGGTCGGCCCGGCCGACGGTCACCTTCTTGCCGTCGGCCGACTCCACGGTCACCGGCAGGTCCGGCCGCGCGGTGCCCGGCAGCGGTTCGAGGCGGTCGGCGGTCGTGGCCGCGGCCTTGGCCGGACCGCCCCCCGAGGCCCCCGTCGCGGCCCCTCCGCATCCGGTCGCGGTCAGCGCGAGGGCGAGTGCGGCGACCGCCGCTCCCGCCAGTCGTGTGCGCAAGGGTCGCACGTCGTCCGTCCTTTCGGTCCGCCGGCTTCCCGGGATGGCTTGTCCACCGTGGGTATGCGGCTGGTAAAGGTTAGGTTAGCCTTACCTCGCTTGCTACCCGGCGACAGTATTCCGGAGGACCTTCCATGCCCGCGCGCCCTCGTGCCCTGGCCACCGCGATGTGCACGGCGACCGCCGTGCTCGTCGCGGCGGTGCTCACGGCCGTGCTGCCGGCCGGTGCCGCGCACGCCGCGAGCCGGACCGTGCAGGGCGGCCGACTCGACTGGGGCATCAGGGCCTCGTTCCAGAGCTACGTCACCGGCCCGATAGCCAACGGGAGTTACTCCCTGACCGGCGGCGCCGCGACCGTCGGCGCCAGCACCTTCCGCTTCCCGTCGGCCACCGGTTCCTACGACGGGACGGCGGGCTCGTTCACCGCCTCGTTCACCGGCGGCGTCCACTTCGTCGGCCACCGCGCGACGAGCGGCACCTACCAGCTCGACCTCACCATCAGCCGCCCCACGGTGCGCATTTCGGGCGGCGGCGGCACGCTCTACGTGGACGTCGTCAGCAGGGCGAAGGACACCGGGCGGGTCACGACGTCCTCCCAGGTCCCGTTCGCCACGCTGTCCCTGGGCGGCATCGACATGCGGGGCGACGGCAACGCCGTCGTCCTCAACAACCTTCCCGCGACGCTCACTTCGCAGGGTGCGCAGTCCTTCGCCGGGTACTACACGGCGGGCACCGCGCTCGACCCGGTCAGCCTCTCGGCGGACGTGCGGCCGGCCGCGGCGGCGGTCCCGTCGAGCACCCCGAAGGCGTCGAAGTCGGCCTCCGCGAAGGCCGGTTCCACGACCGGGAGCGGCGGCGGGAAGCAGGACGGCGCGATCGAGGACGGGGCCGTCGACTGGGGCGTGCGCCGCACCTACCGCGAATACGTCACCGGTGACATCGCCCGCGGCAAGTGGACGCTCACGTCCGGAGCCGAGGACGGCGGCGCGCTCTTCCGGTTCCCCGACGGCGAGGGCACGTTCGAGGACGGCAGCCTGCGGGCGACGTTCAAGGGCGCCGTGCGCTTCACCGGCGACCACGGCCTCGACCTCACGCTGAGCGGCCTGCGCGTCGTCGTGGACGACGGCACGGGCACCCTCTACGCCGACGTGCGCGGCGACGGCTTCACCGGCACGAAGGTCCCGCTGGTCACCTTCACCGCCAAGCACCTCAAGGCGAAGAACGGCCTGGTGAGGCTGACCGAGGCCCCGGCGGAACTCACCGCGCGCGGTGCACGGGCGTTCGGCGGGACGTACCCGACGGGCACCGCCATGGACCCCGTGTCCGTCGCCGTCGCCCTCACCGACGACGCCGAACTGCCCGCCCTGCCCGACCTCGGCAGCACCCCGACCGGGACGGCGACGCCGACGCCCGCCGCGAGCCCGGCGCCGAGCACGTCCGCCGAGCCGGTGGCGAGCAGTTCCGACGACGACGGCGTACCCGTCCTGCCGGTCGCCCTCGCGGCAGCCGCCGCGGTCCTGGTGGCCGCGGCCGTGACCTTCACCGTCCGCCGCCGTCGCCGCGCCCGCCCGGAGCCGGGCCAGGCCGACGCCTCGGACCCGGCGGAGCCGACCGGGCCCGCCACCCCCCTGGACGACTGACTTCCCCTCCCGGCACGCCTGTCGGCGGCCCACCCCCCCAACACACCGCACCCACCGAGGAGTACCACCGCCATGCCCGCCACTTCGCGCAGACGCCCGATCGCCCTCGCCGCCGCCGTGGCGACCGCCGCGACACTCGGTGCGGCCGCCCTGGCCACCTTCGGGGCCGCCACCGCGTCCGCCGCCGAAATACCGCTGTCCGGCTACGAGTTGAGCTGGGGCATCAAGCAGTCCTACCGCACCTACGTCGCCACCTACGCGGCCGGCACCTTCACGCCCGCGGGCGGCGCCTCGCAGGCCGACGGCAACGGCGTGTTCACCTTCACCGGCGGCGCGGGCGGCTACGACTCCGACGCCCACACGCTGGACCTCGCCTTCCAGGGCAGCCTGAACATCGTCTCGGCGGCGCACGGCTTCGACATCACGCTCTCGGACGTGCGCTTCGACAGCGGCGCCGGTGAGATCACGGCCGACGTCACGAAGTCCGGCACCACCCAGCAGGACGTGCCGCTCGCCGACGTCACCGTCACCCGCGAGATGACGGACATGACGACGACGCTGACCACGGAGGCCGCCGACGTCCTCGGCAGCGCGAGCTACGCGGGGGCGGCGGGCGACCCGGTGACGGTCGTCCAGAAGACGGAGCCGACGTCCCCCGGGCCGAGCGCCCCGGAGACCTCTTCGCCGGCCCCCACGGACGAGCCCACCACCGCGGAGCCGACGGACCAGGAGACCACCGGGCCGGGGTCCACCCCTCCGGGCACGACCGACCCGGCGGAGACCCCCTCGCCGACCGGCACGGCCACCGGGTCGCCGTCGGCGTCCCCGTCGGACACGCACACCCCGGCGCCCGCCAAGGGCGAGATCGCCGACGGCACCCTGGGCTGGGGCGTGAAGGAGTCCTTCCGCTCGTACGTCGTCGGCTCCGTCGCCAACGGCAGGATCACGACGGCGGACGGCGCGACGCAGGCCGCCGGCAACGGCCCGTTCACGTTCACCGACGCGTCCGGCAGCTACGACACCGACGCCGACACCCTCTCCGCGTCCTTCGCGGGCTCGGTGAACTTCAAGGGCCACGAGGACAACGGCACGTACGGCCTCGACCTGACCCTCAGCGACGTGCGGGCGACGCTGGACGGCGGCAAGGGCGAGCTGACCGCCGACGTCACCAGCCTCGGCGAGAAGACCGAGGACGTGGTCCTCGCCGACCTCGAGGCGCCCTCCGCCGACCTGACCGCCGAGGACGACGTCGTCGCGGTGGACGACGTCACCGCCACCATCACCGGGGCGGGCGCCAAGGCGTTCGCCGGCTTCTACACCGCGGGCACCGAACTCGACCCGGTGGACCTGGCGCTGGCCCTCGACGACGACGCCGAACTGCCCGGCGGCAGCGGCTCCGGCGGCACGTCCGGCGGTTCCGGCACCGGCGGTTCGGGTTCGGCGGGCGGCTCCGGCACGACCGGCTCGACCACCGGCGGCACCGGCTCCACGATCGGCGGCACCGGCTCGACCACCGGCGGCAGCCTCGCCTCCACGGGCAGCGACCTCCCGGTGGGCGGTCTGGGCGCCGCCGCGGGCGCGGCCGTCGTCGCGGGTGCGGCGGCGGTCGCCGTGACGCGCAGGCGCCGCGCGACCCAGGAGTGACGCACGGGCCGGGGCACCCCGAGGGGTGCCCCGGCCGTTGCCGTCCGGATCGGCCGGACGCCCGCGGATGCTTCAATTCCGGGGTGACGGATTACGACGTGCTGCGGGTCTTCGTGGGACCGCGCGGCGGCTACGGCAACGAACTGGGCGTGGTGCGCGAGGGCTCGCGGACACCGGAGCGCGACGAGCGCCAGGCCCTCGCGGCGAAACTCGGCTTCAGCGAGACCGTGTTCGTCGACGATCCCGAACGCGGCGTCATCGACATCTACACCCCGGCCCTGCGCCTGCCGTTCGCCGGTCACCCCTGCGTCGGCACCGCCTGGCTCCTGGACGTCCCCGAACTGGTCACCCCCGCGGGCACGGTGGGCACGCGCCTGGACGGCGAGTTCACGTGGATCGAGGCCCGCGCGGACTGGGCCCCGCCGCGCACCCTGCGCCAGTACGCGACCCCGGCCGAGGTGAACGCCCTAGAGGTGCCGCCGCCGGGGGAGTGGATCTACGCCTGGTCCTGGGAGGACGAGGCGGCGGGCCGCGTCCGCGCCCGCGCCTTCCCGGGCCGTGACGACGGCATCGACGAGGACGAGGCCACGGGCGCGGCGGCCCTCCTGCTGACCGACCAGCTGGGCCGTGCCCTCAACATCACCCAGGGCAGGGGCTCCCAGATCCTCACCGCCCCGCAGCCCGGCGGCTGGGTGGAGGTGGGAGGACGGGTGGTGCTGGAGCGCTGAGGGGCGGTCGGCACGCACGTCCCTGCGGCCCGGCGGCCGAACGGCACGCCCCCGCGAACCTCCCCGCCCGTCAGCCCCTGCGCCCCGGCAGCATCGACAGCGCCTTCGCGCGCTGCGCCACCAACTCCGCGTAGGTGCCGTCGCGTTCGGCCCAGCGGTGGGTGTGCACCCGCTCGACCAGGATCTCGTGCGGGGTCGGTTCCTGCGCCAGCAGGTCCATGACCTCCGCCGCGAAGGCGTCGAGCGGCAGCGCGTTCGGGTTCGCCTTCTCCTGGCCCGCCGTGGCGACGGCCGGCGGGACCAGTTCGACGACGTCCACCCCCGTGCCGTCGAGCTGCGCGCGCAGTGCCTCCGAGTACGCGTGCACCGCCGCCTTCGACGCCGCGTACGTCGGCATCGGCGGGAACGGCAGGAACGCGATGCCCGAGGTCACCGTCACGAAGGTGCCCGCGCCGCGCGCGAGCAGGTGCGGCGTGAAGGCGTCGACGACGCGGATCGTGCCGGTCAGGTTGGTGTCGATGGTGGTCAGCGCCGCCTCGAAGTGCGCGGGGTCGCGCAGGTCCTCCAGCAGCATGACGCCCGACATCGTCACGACGGTGTCCAGCTCCGGGCGTGCGGCCAGCACGGCGTCGCGGGCGCGGGCGACGGACGCCCCGTCGGTGACGTCGATCTCCACGGTGCCGAAGCCCTCGGCGGCCAGCTCGGAGAGCGCGGCCGTGTCGCGGCCGCCGACCGTGACGGCGCTGCCCGCCTCGGCGAGGCGCCGGGCCAGCTCGCGTCCGATGCCGGAGGTCCCGCCGACGACGAGGACGGTGCGGTCGGTGAGGTTCATGGGTCGGCCTTTCGGTGGGTCGAGGACGCGGTGCCGGCGTGCTTCCGCCCGGCACCACCACCGTCCGTGATCCGCGCCCCGCGCGGCAGAGCCCCCGTCTTCCGGGGTCCTGGCAGGACCCCCTCTCGCCCGCCCGGCCGCGCACACCCGGCGTTACCGTGGTGAGCATGGCTGACACGGACGGGAACGGGACGGCGGCGACGGTGACGGGCGACGACCCGGGCAACCGCCTCGGTGCCTACCTCCGGGCCCGCCGCGAGCTGGTCACCCCGGCGCAGGCGGGACTCCCGGCCGGCGGCAACCGCCGAGTACCGGGGCTGCGGCGCGAGGAGGTCGCCCTCCTCGCCGGCATCAGCGCGGACTACTACCTGCGCCTGGAGCGCGGCCGGGACAAGAACCCCTCGGTGCAGGTCCTGGAGTCCCTGGCGCGGGTCCTGCGGCTCGACGACGTCGAGCGCCGGTACCTGCTCGGCCTCGCCGCCGTACGCCCCCGGGCGCCGCGCCGCAGGAAGCCGGAGCGCGTGCCGGCCCGCGTGCACCAGCTCCTCGCGCACCTGACGGTCCCCGCGTTCGTGGAGGGCCGCGCCTTCGACGTCCTCGCCGCCAACTCCGCGGCCCTCGCGTTCAATCCGCGGCTGCGGCCCGGCCGCAACCGGCTCCGGGACGTCGTGCTCGACCCGGAGGAGCAGGCGTTCCAGCAGGACTGGCCGAAGGCGGTCGCCGGCTTCGTCGCCGCGCTGCGCACCACGATCGGCGACGACACGGACGACCCCCGGTTCGTCGAACTGGTCGGTGAACTCGCCCTGTCCAGCGCCCGGTTCCGCACGCTGTGGGCCCGCCACGACGTCCGCACCCTCGACGGCGGCACCACCACCGTCCACCACCCCGTGGTCGGCGAACTGCGCCTGCACCGCGACAAACTGCCGGTCGACGACGTCATCCTCGTCGTCTACTACCCGGACAGGAACAGCGACAGCGACGAGAAGCTGCGCCTGCTCGCCACGCTCGCCGACTCCCCCGAGGGAGAAGGGGCGGAGCGTCCCGGAGGACTGCGTCCGGCCTGACGTCCGCCCGTGCCGCGGTCGCCGGCGGACAACTGTGCCCCGGCAACGCGCGGTTGCCGGGGCACGGTACGGGGTCGGGAGGGCGACGGCCTCACGCGGAGAGCGGGAACTCCTCGCCCAGGCCGCGGAAGACCGCCGTGTTCAGGGCGAACGCCTGCTTGCACTCCGCGACGACGCGCTGCTTCTCCAGGTCGTCCACGGCGACCGCGTCCAGCAGTTCGCGGTAACTCCGCTTGAAGGCAGCCGGGTTGGCGATCTCCTCGAAGACGTAGAACCGGACGCCGTCGCCCTTGCGGGCGAAGCCCCACGTGCGCTCCGCCTTGTCGCGGATGATCTGGCCGCCGGAGAGGTCGCCGAGGTAGCGCGTGTAGTGGTGGGCGATGTACCCGGCGGGCCAGTCGCGGGCGCACTCGGCGACGCGGTCCGCGTACGCCTGCGTCGCCGGCAGCGCGGTCAGGCCCTCGCGCCAGTGGGGGCCGCGCAGATGGGCGAGGTCCCGCTCCAGCGACGGCAGCCGCAGCAGCTCCCGCCGGATGAAGGGCCCGGTCACCGGGTCCGCCGCCAGCTTCTCGACGTCGCGCTCCAACGCGGCGTACACGAACCACAGTTGTTCCGTGTAGCGCGCGTACGCGTCGACGCCCAGCCGGGCGCCGAGCAGGTCGCCCATGAAGGTCGAGGTCTCCGCTTCCACGTGCTGTTCGTGCGACGCGGTGCGGATGATCGTCGAGAACGGCGTGCCGGCCGAGTCCGACGTGTGCATGGGACCTCCGAGAACCTGAGGAAGGGAGAGAGCGGGGGGACGACTCGCCCATCTTCTATGGTTAGCCTTACCTAAGTCAACAGGTTTCCGACGCCCTGTCGGTAAGACCGTACCCCGTATTCGCGCCCTCCCCACCTGGGACGGGAAACCCGCCGCCCCCCGGACGCGACGGGGCCCGCCCCTCCGCCCGGGTGGTCCGGGGGAGGGGCGGGCCCTCGGGTGTCGCGTCGGGCCGGTGCCCGTCTCAGGGCCGCGGCGTCACGGCAGCGTCAGGATGTCCGCGCCCGTGTCGGTCACCACGAGCGTGTGCTCGAACTGGGCCGTCCGGCGGCGGTCCTTGGTGACGACCGTCCAGCCGTCGTCCCACATCTCGTACTCGTACGTGCCCAGCGTCAGCATCGGCTCGATCGTGAACGTCATGCCCGGCTTCAGCACCGTCGTCGCGTGCGGGCTGTCGTAGTGCGGCACGATCAGGCCGTCGTGGAACGACGTGCTGATGCCGTGGCCCGTGAAGTCCCGTACGACGCCGTAGCCGAAGCGCTTCGCGTACGACTCGATGACCCGCCCGATGACGTTGAGCTGCCGGCCCGGCCGGACCGCCTTGATCGCGCGGGCCGTCGCCTCGCGGGTGCGCTCGACGAGCAGCCTGCTCTCCTCGTCGACGTCGCCGACGAGATAGGTGGCGTTGTTGTCGCCGTGCACACCGCCGATGTAGGCCGTCACGTCCAGGTTCACGATGTCGCCGTCGCGCAGCACCGTCGAGTCGGGGATGCCGTGGCAGATCACCTCGTTGACGCTTGTGCACAGTGACTTGGGGAACCCGCGGTATCCGAGGGTGGAGGGGTAGGCGCCGTGATCGCACATGTACTCGTGCGCCACCTTGTCGAGCTCGTCCGTGGTCACCCCCGGCGCGATGATCTTCGCCGCCTCCGCCATCGCCCGCGCGGCGATGCGCCCGGCGGTCCGCATCGCCTCGACGGTCGCCGGGGTGCGTACCTCCGGCCCGGTGTACGGAGCCGGCCCCGGCCTGCCGACGTACTCGGGCCGGCGGATGTTTCCGGGAACGGAACGAGTGGGAGACAGCTCCCCTGGTACAAGCAACGACGACTGGCCAGACATGCGAACGAGTCTAACCAGCGGCCGTGGGAGACCATGTCCGCGACGAGAGGAGCGGTACATGGCAGCCCTGTTCAAGAAGCGGACGGCCGGGAAGCCGGGCGAGTGGTACTACTGCCTGGAGCACCACAAGGTCGAGGAGGGGCCGGACTGCCCCGCCAAGGACCGGTTCGGCCCCTACGCCACCCGCGGCGAGGCCGAACAGGCGATGGCGACGGCCCGTGAGCGCAACCTCGAATGGGAGAACGACCCGCGCTGGCACGACGCGTCCGCCCGCGGCGGCGACGACGAGGCGTGAGCGCGGGCCGGCGGCGCGGCGGCCGGCTCCCCGCCGCCGCCCGCGCCGCCGGCCCCCGCCGCCCCGCACGTAAGGTCGCCCCATGACCTCACGTTCAAGCTCCAGCGACAGCGCACAGAAGGCCCCCGCCAAGGACCCCTGGGACCTGCCCGACGTCTCCGGGCTCGTCGTCGGCGTGATCGGCGGCACCGGACCGCAGGGCAAGGGGCTCGCCTACCGTCTCGGGCGGGCCGGACAGAAGGTGATCGTCGGCTCCCGTGCCGCGGAGCGCGCGCGGGCGGCGGCCGAGGCCCTGGGCAACGGGGTCGAGGGCGCCGACAACGCCGAGTGCGCGCGGCGCAGCGACGTCGTGATCGTCGCGGTGCCGTGGGAGGGCCACGCCGACATCCTCACGTCCCTGCGCGAGGAGCTGTCCGGCAAGCTCGTCGTCGACTGCGTCAACCCGCTCGGCTTCGACAAGAAGGGCGCCTACGCCCTGAAGCCCGAGGAGGGCAGCGCCGCCGAGCAGGCCGCGGCCCTGCTCCCGGACTCGCGCGTCGCCGCCGCCTTCCACCACCTCTCGGCCGTGCTGCTGGAGGACCCGGAGATCGAGCGGATCGACACGGACGTGATGGTCCTCGGCGAGGAGCGCGCCGACGTCGAGATCGTGCAGGCGCTGGCCGGCCGCATCCCCGGGATGCGCGGCGTCTTCGCCGGCCGGCTGCGCAACGCCCACCAGGTCGAGTCGCTGGTCGCCAATCTGATCTCCGTGAACCGCCGTTACAAGGCCCACGCGGGCCTGCGCGTCACGGACGTGTGAGCGGCGGGCACCCCGCACGGGCGGCGCGGGGGGATGAGGGACACTGAGAACCGGCAAGTGTCCACCTTGTCCCCCCGCCGGGCCCGTGCGGGGTGCCACCGATCCGTTCCCCGATCCGTCCCCCGACAGGAGCCGGCCCCATGCCCCGCCTCGCCCTCTACGCCCTGATCGTCTGCGTGCTCTCCGTCGCCGCGGCCGTCGTGTCCTTCGTGCAGGGCAGCTTCATCGGGATCGTGTGGGTGCTGCTCGCGGGGCTGTCGTCCAACATGTGCTGGTACTACCTGCGGCGGGCCCGCCCGCGCGGGACGTCCGCCGCGGGCTGAGGCCGGCCCGGCGCCGCGGTCACCCGGTCATCCGGCAGAACTCGTTCTCGCCCTGCCAGAAGCGGTACAGCTGCTGCCCGCAGTACGAGCTGAAGTCGTCGACGCCCAGCCACCGCAGCAGCGTGTCGACCAGGTCGAAGAACACGTTGTTCACCTGCGGCACCCACAGCAGCGCGAACACGGCCAGCAGGCCGAACTGCGCGAACGGCTCCACCTGGCGCTTGACCTCGTAGGACAGCCACGGCTCGACCACGCCGTAGCCGTCGAGGCCGGGCACCGGCAGGAAGTTCAGGATCGCCGCCGACACCTGGAGCAGCGCGAGGAACGCCAGCGCGAAGCGGAAGTCGGCCGGCACCCCGTCCAGCGCGTCCAGCCAGAACGGGGCCGTGCACACCACGGCGAACAGGACGTTCGTCAGCGGGCCCGCGGCCGAGACCAGGCTGTGCCGCCAGCGGCCCCGGATACGGCCCCGCTCGATGAAGACCGCGCCGCCGGGCAGGCCGATCCCGCCCATGATCACGAAGATCACCGGGAGCACGATGCTGAGCAGCGCGTGCGTGTACTTCAGCGGGTTCAGGGTCAGGTAGCCCTTCGACCCGATCGAGATGTCACCGCTGTGCAGGGCGGTGCGCGCGTGCGCGTACTCGTGCAGGCACAGCGAGACGACCCAGGCGGCCGTGACGAAGAGGAAGACGGCGACCCCGGGCTGCTCGGCGAACCCGCTCCAGGTGGCCCAGCCCGTCACCGCCGTGACGGCCAGGATCCCGAGGAACACGGGTGAGATCCGCCGGTCGCTGTGGCGGGAGGTGGCGGTGGTCATGGGAGGGGACTCCTGTTGCTCGGTCGGCCGGTCTGACCGGCGGGGTCTGGTCGGCCGGCGTGATCGGCGCGCATGCGGGACGACGGTACCCGTGGTCCCGCTCAACGTCCCACGGGTCGGGCGGGGTTCCCGCCGGGCGGTACCGGTTCCTGTCCGGTTCCGGACGGTTCGCCCGCAGACCGCCCCGCAGACCAACCCGCGGGCCCCGCACGGAACGCGCCTCCCCTCCGGGCCCGCTTCGCCCCCGCCCGCCGGGTCCGCCGGAAACCCGGCGGCGGCAACCCCGCGGCACCGGGGACAATGGTCCCCGTGCGCTACCGCATTCTCGGCACCACCCAGGCACTCCGCCCCGACGGCACGACCGTCCCCGTCGGCGGGGCGCGGCTGCGTGCCCTGCTCACCGTGCTCGCGCTGCGCGCCGGACACACCGTCCCCGGCCGCCTCCTCGTCGACGAGGTGTGGAACGGCGGCGACCCGCCCGCCGACGCCACCGGCGCGCTCCAGGCCCTGGTGGGGCGGCTGCGGCGGGTCCTCGGCGCCGACGCCGTGGCCTCGGACGACGGCGGCTACCGGCTGGCCGCCGCGCCCGACGACGTCGACCTGCACCGCTTCGAGCGGCTGACCGGGGAGGGGATGCGGGCACTGGCCGACGGCGACGCAGCCAAGGCCGCCGTCGTCCTCGACGACGCGCTCGCGCTGTGGCGCGGACCCGTCCTCGCCGACCTGCCCGACCGCGACGCCGAGGCCGCCCGCTGGGAGGCCCGCTGCCTGGACGCCAGGCGGGCCCGGCTCACCGCCGCCCTCGACCTCGGCGGGGCGGCGCAGTCGCTGCCCGAGCTGACCGCGCTGTGCGACACCGACCCGCTGGACGAGTCCCTCCAGGCGCTGCGGCTGCGCGCCCTGCGCGACTCCGGCCGCACCGCCCAGGCGCTCGCCGCCTACGAGGACGTACGACGGCTGCTCGCGGACCGCCTCGGGTCGGACCCGGGGCCCGAACTCCGCTACCTGCACGCCGAGTTGCTGTCCGCCGGTGACGCCCCGCCGGCGGAGCCGCAGCCGCGCCGCGCCCCGGCGGCCGTGGCGCAGCCCGCCGTCCCGCGCGGCAACCTGCGCGCCCGCCTCACGTCCTTCGTCGGCCGCGAGAGCGACATCGAGACCATCCGCGACGACCTCGCGGGCGCCCGGCTCGTCACCCTGCTGGGCCCCGGCGGCGCGGGCAAGACCCGGCTGTCGCAGGAGGCCGCCGAGACCGTCGACGAGGCCACGGCCCGCGACGGCGTCTGGCTCGCCGAACTCGCGCCCGTGGACGACCCGGTGGACGTTCCGGAGGCCGTGCTCACCGCCGTCGGCGCCCGGGAGACCGTGCTGTACGGGGCCGGTACGGAGGCCATCCGGGCGGCCGGCGACAGGCGTGACGGGGCCGTGGAGAGGCTGGTGGAGCACTGCGCCAGGCGCCGGATGCTGCTGGTGCTGGACAACTGCGAGCACGTGATCGCCGCCGCCGCCCGCCTGGTGAGCGAACTTCTGTCCCGTTGCCCGGAGTTGACGGTGCTGGCGACCAGCAGGGAACCGCTCGGGGTGCCCGGCGAACTGCTGCGCCCGGTGGAGCCGCTGCCCGAGCCGATGGCCCTGCGGCTGTTCGCGGAACGCGGCGCCGCGGCCCGCCCCGGGTTCCGGCCCGACGCCGACGGGGAGACCGCCGCGGCCGCCGCCGAGATCTGCCGTCGCCTGGACGGCCTGCCGCTGGCCATCGAGCTGGCCGCCGCCCGGCTCCGGATGCTGACACCACGTCAGATCGCCGACCGGCTGGACGACAGGTTCCGGTTGCTGACCACCGGCTCCCGCACGGTCCTGCCCCGCCAGCAGACCCTGCGCGCGGTGGTCGACTGGTCGTGGGACCTGCTCACCGGGCGTGAGCGCGAAGTCCTCGCCGCGCTCTCGGTGTTCGCCGGCGGCTGCGACCTCGCCGCCGCGGAGGCGGTGTGCGGGCCGGACGCCCTGGAGGTGCTGGGCTCCCTGGTCGACAAGTCCCTGGTGGTGGCGGGCCCGGGGGAGAGCGCGGGCGAACTCCCCGACAGCGCCGGGGAGATGCGCTACCGGCTGCTCGAAACGGTCAACGAGTACGCCGCCGAACGCCTCGACGAGGCGGGCGCACGCCCCACCGCGGAACGCGCCCACCTGGTCCATTACCGCGAACTCGCCCGCACCACCGACCCGTTGCTGCGCGGCCCGCACCAGCGCGCCGCCATCGCCACGCTGCGCCGCGAGTACGAGAACCTGCGCGGCGCGATGCGCCGGGCGGTCGCCGCACGCGACGAGCACGAGGTGCTGGTCCTCGTGCACTCGCTGACCTGGTACTGGCAGATCCACGACCAGCGCGGCGAGGCGAAGGTGTGGGCGCAGGACGCCGTCGGGCTCGGCCCGGACCCGTTCGCCGAGCCGGTGCGGCCTGCCGCACCGGTGTGGGAACGGATCACCGACAGCCCGCCGCCACTGGCCGGGGAGGCGCTGTGGGAGGCGCGGCGCGGCGTCCACCTGATCCTGCTGGCCTCGCTGGACTCCAGCCCCGGGAGCTGGCAGGACCCGGCGGTGCGGGCCCGTCTCTCGCTGGTCTCCCGCACGTACGAGGCGGGGCTGCCGCAGACCTGCCGCAGCCCCGGCCAGATCTGGATCTTCAGCGTGCTGTTCCTCGGCCGGCTGGCACAGATGCGCGAGGTGCTGGACGCGGCCGTCGGCACCTGCCGTCGGACCCCGGGCTTCGAGTGGGAGCTGGCCTCCTGCCTCCAGATGCGCGCCAACCTGCTCGCCAACCGGCCCGAGTCGGCGCCCGCCGCCGCCGCCGACGCCGCCGAGTCGCTCGCCCTGTACCAGGGGATCGGCGACGCCTGGGGCATCGCCGAGGCGCTGTCGGCGCGTGCCGAGTCGCACGAGGGGCGCGGCCAGTACGCGGAGGGCGCCGCCGACTACGAGGCCGCCACCGTGTACACCGAGGAATTGGGTGCGCATGCCCAGACGGCGGCACTGCGGGTGCGTCAGGCCAACGCCCTGCTGGAGAGCGGGGAGACGGAACGCGGCGAGCGGATGCTGCGCGAAGGGCTCGAACAGTCGGACGGCCCGGTGCGCGAGGCCGTGCAGATCGCCCGGTTCTTCCTCGTCCAGTGGCTGGGGGTGACCGGCAGGGTCGCCGAGGCGCGCGAGCAGATCGACCTGCTCAAGTCGGAGTTGGGCGTGCTGGCCTTCCCGATCTTCGACGTCGCCCTGGTCGGCAGTGAGGCCTGGCTGGAGATCATGGACGGCCGGCCGGAGCGGGCGGTGCCGATGGCGCTGCACGCCCTGTCGCGCTGCGACGATCCGCTGATCAACGCCGTCGTGCCCGAACTCAAGGCGGTCGTCCTGCTGACCGCCGCGACCGGCCTCGTGGAGTCCGACCCGTCCCGGGCGTTCGACGCGGCCGTCTGCGTGGCCGTCGCGGTGAAGGCGTGGCCCGAGGGGCACCGGCCCGGCACCGCGGAGCGGGCGGTCCTCGACCGGGCCCGCAAGGCCGTGGCGGCCGCCCTCACCCCCGCGCGCAGAGAAGCGGCGACGGCCCGGGGCGGCCTCCTCGGCACCGAGGAGGCCGCGGCCCTCCTCGGCGGCCCCACCGGCGCGGGCCCCGACGCAACGGACGGCGCGCGGTAGCAGAGGACTGCCACCGCGCGCCGTCGCCCCCGTTCGCGGGAGCCGTCAGCTCTTCGTGCGGAACTTGTGGATCGCGACCGGCGCCATCACCGCGGTGATCGCCACCGACCAGCCGAGGGTGATCCACAGGTCGTGCGCCACCGGACCGCCGATCATCAGCCCGCGCGAGGCGTCGGCGAGCGTGGACAGCGGGTTGTAGTCGGTGAAGTTCTGGAGCCAGCCCGGCATCGAGTTGGTCGGCGCGAAGATCGACGAGCCGAACTGGAGCGGGAACAGCACCAGGAACCCCATGGCCTGCACGGACTGCGCGTTCTTCATCGTCACGCCCAGGGTGAGGAACACCCACATGATGGACGAGGCGAACACCGCGGACAGGCCGACCGTCGCGAACAGACCGCCCCAGTGGTGGATGTGGAACCCGACCAGTACGGCGACGACCATCAGCACCGCCGTCGCGAACAGCATCCGCACGAGCTCGACGGAGATCTTCGCGAAGAGCACCGAGCCGCGCCCGATCGGCAGCGAACGGAAACGGTCCATGACACCGGAGTTGAAGTCGGTGCTGAACCCGGTGCCGACGCTCTGCGACAGCGTCATGCTCATCATCGCGATCATGCCGGGGATCACGTACTGGACGTAGCCCTCCTGGCCGCCGCCCAGCGCTTGCCCGATCGAGCCGCCGAAGACGTAGACGAACAGCAGCGTGAACACGATCGGCATCAGCAGCGCGTCGAACATCGACTCGGGGTCCTGCCGGATCCACAGCAGGTTGCGGCGGATCAGGGCGCCGGTGTGCCGCAGATGGCCGCGCAGGGTGATGCGGGCGTCGTCGACGGCGGGCGCGGCCGGCGACGCGGTGACGGTGGCGGCGCTCATACGGCGACCTCCTCGGGGGTCGGAGCGGGCACGGTGTCCTGTGCGGCACTGGCGCGGTGGCCGGTGAGCGAGAGGAACACCTCGTCCAGGCTGGGGAGTTCGGTGGTGATGGAGGAGAGCGTGATGCCGCGCGCGGTGACGGCGTTCACCACGGCGGTGAGCTGCTCGTCGCTGAGGATCGGCACCAGCGCGGAACCGTCCTGGGTGTCCACGACGGTGCTCGCGAGCCCCGTGATGCCCAGTTCGTCCAACGCGGCGGCGAGCGGCCGGAGTTGCGTCGGGTCGGCCGGCTGCACCCGCAGGGTGCGCCCGCCCACCTTCGCCTTCAGCTCCGAGATGCGCCCCTTCGCGACGACCTTGCCGCGGTCGACGACGGTCAGCTGGGAGGCGAGCTGCTCCGCCTCCTCCATGTACTGGGTGGTCAGCAGGACCGTCACGCCGCCCCCGACCATGGACTTGACCTCGTCCCACACCTCCATGCGGGTGCGGGGGTCGAGCCCGGTGGTCGGCTCGTCCAGGAACAGCACCTTGGGGCGCCCGATCATGGAGGCCGCCAGGTCGAGCCGGCGCCGCATGCCGCCGGAGTAGGTGGACGCGGGACGCTTGGCCGCCTCGGAGAGCGAGAACCGCTCCAGCAGCTCGTCGGCGCGGCCGCGTGCCTCCTTGCGGGGCAGGTCGAGGAGCCGGCCGATCATGTAGAGGTTCTCCCAGCCGGACAGCTTCTCGTCGACCGAGGCGTACTGACCGGTGAGACCTATGACCTTGCGCAACTGGCGCGGCTGGCGCGCCACGTCCAGGCCGGCCACGGTGGCCTGCCCGGAGTCGGCCGCGAGGAGGGTGGACAGGATGCGGACCAGGGTGGTCTTGCCCGCGCCGTTCGGGCCGAGCACACCCATCACGGTGCCCTCGCGCACATCCAGGTCGACGCCGTCCAGGGCCTTGGTCTCGCCGTAGTGCTTGACCAGCCCCCGCACGGTCACGGCATTTCCTGCGCCGCTGGGTTCGATGTCGATTCGCTTCATGACGACGACAGTGACAGGCCCCGCCGACAAACCGCCGACAGGCCCCCGACAACCCCGCGGGACACACCGACAGGGCGCCGACAGCCGGACCGGCAGCAGCTCGCGGCCGGTGTGCGCCGCCGCCGTGCGGGGCCGGAAAAGAGGGCAGCCCGTCGACGGGGGAAGATCGACGGGCTGCCGGTGTGCCGCAGTGGCTCTGGAGTCCGCTCGGGACCTCTGGACACCTCTGGACGCTGCGCTGCCTAGTGGACGGAGTTCTCCTCGGCCGGGAACGCGCCGCCGACGACCTCGTCCGCGAACGCCTTCGCCGCACCGCCCATGACCTCGCGCAGGTCGGCGTACTTCCTCACGAACTTCGGCACCCGGCCGGGCGTCAGGCCGAGCATGTCGGTCCACACCAGGACCTGCGCGTCCGTGTCGGGGCCGGCGCCGATGCCCACCGTCGGGACGTGCAGGACACGGGTGACCTCGGCCGCCAGCTCCGCCGGCACCAGTTCGAGGACGACGGCGAAGGCGCCCGCGTCCTGGACCGCCTTGGCGTCCCGCAGCAACTGCTGCGCGGCCTCCTCGCCGCGGCCCTGGACGCGGTAGCCCATGGCGTTGACCGACTGCGGGGTCAGGCCGATGTGCGCCATGACGGGGATGCCGGACTCCACCAGCAGCTCGATCTGGCGGTGCGAGCGCTCGCCGCCCTCCAGCTTCACCGCGCCCACCCCGGCCTCCTTCACCAGCCGGGTCGCCGAGCGCAGCGCCTGCACCGGACCCTCCTGGTACGAGCCGAAGGGCAGGTCGGCGACGATCAGCGAGCGCTTGGTGCCGCGGACCACCGCGGCCGACAGCATCGTCATCTCGTCGAGGGTGACGGGCACGGTCGTCTCGTAGCCGAGGTGGCAGTTGCCCGCCGAGTCGCCCACCAGGAGGACCGGGATGCCGGACTCGTCGAAGACGGAGGCGGTCATCGCGTCGTAGGCGGTGAGCATGGGCCACTTCTCACCGCGCTCCTTGGCGGCGGTGATGTCGCGGACGGTGATGCGCCGGGTGCTCTTCCCGCCGTACAGGGCCCTGCCGCTGTCGGCGGACTGCGCGTGGGCAGCCGAAAGCTGCGTCATTGCAACAGCTCCTTCAAATTCGTCTCGAGGCGCCCTCACGGCGTCCCCGGATCACCTCCATGGTGGCATCCCGGACCGGGAAAGGGCCAGGGGGAGTCCCCGGACCGGCCTCCGGCACCTCGCGCGCCCCGCGGCACACCCGTCCCGGGACCGGGGTAAGCGTTGGGTAAGACCTTTCCGATACGAGACGGTGCCGTATCGGAATGTCCCTACGCTGTCCGGCATGACAACTCCTGCCGTGCCCGGGAGCCGGGTGCCGGAGGCTGTGCACCGGCGCCGCTGGGTGATCCTCGGTGTGCTGATCCTCAGCCTGCTGATCGTGGTGCTGGACAACTCGATCCTGAACGTCGCCGTCAAGACCATCTCGACGCCCGCGCCCACCGGACTGGGCGCCACCCAGAGCCAGTTGGAGTGGGCGATCAACGCCTACACCCTCGTCTTCGCCGGGCTCCTGTTCACCGCCGGACTCCTCGGCGACCGGCTGGGCCGCAAGAAGATCCTGGTGGGCGGCCTGGTCGTCTTCGGGGTCGGTTCGGCGCTCGCCTCCTCCGCCGGCTCGCCCGGTCAACTCGTCGCCTTCCGCGCGGTCATGGGGTTCGGCGCCGCCTTCGTCATGCCGGCCACGCTCGCCGTGCTCATGAACGTCTTCGAGCGCGACGAGCAGCCCAAGGCCATCGGCATCTGGGCGGGCGGCGTCGGCCTCGCCATCGCGATCGGCCCGATCACCGGCGGCCTGCTCCTGGCGCACTTCTGGTGGGGCTCGGTGTTCCTGGTCAACGTGCCGATCGTGGTCCTGGCCGTCGGGCTGATGCTGTGGCTCGTCCCCGACTCGCGCGACCCGCGGCCCGGCCGGATCGACCCGCTCGGCGTCGCCCTGTCCGTGATCGGCCTCGTGCTGCTGGTCTACGGCATCATCAAGGGCGGCGAACTGGCCGACTTCACCGACCCGGCGGTCCTCGTCCCGGCGCTGGGCGGCATCGCCGTCCTCGTCCTCTTCGTGGTCCACGAGCGGCGCAGCGACCATCCCTCCATCGACGTCGGCTACTTCAAGAACAAGGTCTTCTCGGCGGCGATCGTCTCGATCTCGCTGGTCTTCTTCGCGCTCATGGGCGTCACGTTCTTCAGCGTCTTCTACACGCAGAGCGTGCGCGGCTACTCGGCCCTGGAGACCGGCGCGCTGATGCTGCCGCTGGCCGCCGCCCAGATGATCTTCGCGCCGCGGGCCCGGCTGGTCGTCGACCGGTTCGGCAACAGGGCGACCACCACGGGCGGCATGCTGCTGCTCGCCGCGATGCTGGCGGCGTTCGTGACGCTCGACGAGGACACGCCGATCTGGCTCCTGGAGACCATCTTCTTCCTCATGGGCACGGGCATGGCGCACATCATGACGCCCACCAGCGTCGTCATCATGCAGGCGCTGCCCCGCGAGAAGGCGGGCTCGGCGTCCGCGCTCAGCAACACCTTCCGCCAGGTGGGCGCGGCCCTCGGCATCGCGGTCCTCGGCTCGGTGCTGTCGACCGTGTACCGCTCGGGCATCGAGAGCTCGCTCGGCCGGGTGCCGGCCGGGCTGCGGGACACCGCGGGGGAGTCCATCGAGGCCACCCTGGGCGTCGCCGCGAAGCTCGGCCCCGCGGGCAAGGCCCTCGTCGGCCCCGCCAACGGCGCGTTCCTGCACGCCATGCACGTCACCGCGCTCTGGGGCGCGGGCATCACGCTGATCGGCGCGGCCGTCGTCGCCGCGTACCTGCCGGGCAGGCCGGCCGCGCCCGAACCGCACGACGGCGAACCGGACCTGGTGACGGCGGAGCCCGGCGCCGAGCGCGCGGGCGGCGGCACGGAGTAGGCCCGGCGACGCGGGAGGGCGGCCGGAGGGGGACAATTCGGTTGCCCCCTCCGCGGTGACCGCCGCGGACGCCGGTGCGGGCGCCCGCACCGGCACCCGGCACCGGCACCCGGCACCCCGGACCGCCGCCGCGCCGAGGGCCCGGTGGCGGGACCGCGGGGGCGTGTACGACGAAGGGAAGCGGTACGAACGTGGGAATGGCCGGCAGCCGGACCAGCGCGGGTGCCCCGCCGCGGGGACGCCCGCGCAGCGAGGCCGTGGAACAGGCCATCGTCGAGGGCGTGCTGCGGCTCCTGGAGGACGGCGTGCCGCTCGCCGACATCTCGGTGGAGCGCATCGCGCGGACCGCCGGCGTGGGCAAGGCGACGATCTACCGCCGCTGGAGCGGCAAGGAGGAACTCGTCGCCCACGTACTGCGCTGCGCCGAGCCCGTCGATCCGGAACTGCCGGGCACCTCGCTGCGCGACGACCTCGTCGTCCTCCTGGAGGCCCTGCGCAGGCGCGGCCTGGCGAGCCGCCGGTCGACCCTCCTGCACAACGTGTACGCGGAGATGAAGACGAGCCCCCGGATCTGGGCGGCCTACCACGCCACGGTCATCGCCCCGCGGCGCAACCTCACGCTGGAGGTCCTGCGCCGCGGCCGCGAGCGCGGCGAACTGCCGGGGAATCTCGACGTCGACGTGGTGTACGACCTCTTCGTGGGGCCGATGCTGGTGCGTTCCGTGGTCCGCCCCGACGCCGAACTGCCGGAGGGGCTGCCCGAGTTGATCGTCGACACCGTGCTGCGCGGCCTGCTGCCCGCCGGTTCCTGAGACCGGTCGCCCCGGCGGCGCGCGGCCGGGCGCCCGCGCGCCGCGCCGGGCGCGTGTGTGCGGGTTTCGTCACAGTCACCATCCGTCACCGCCGTATCCGGAACTGACGAAGCCGACTTGTTCGTCATCGTCCCCGTACGGCCGTCATGTGACGGCGGAACGGAACCGCTCATCCCCTAGGGTCGTAGGCGCGGACGAACGGTGTGCACAGCGGGCAGTGAGGCGACGGTATGGCGCAGCAGGCGTACATGACGGAGACGGACGACGACGGCTCGGGTCCCGAGCGACGCGGAGCCCGGGTCCGGCGCCTGCTCGGACGGTTCTTCTCCGGCTGGCGGGGCGATCCGAGAATCTGGCGCCGGGGGCTCTTCCTCGCGGCGTTCGCCCTGGTCCTGGCCCTGGTGATGCTGCTGCACGCGCACATCCCGAACCGGATCGGCAACCTCGGCAGCCTCATCGAGACCTTCCTGCCGTGGATCGGCGTCTGCGTCCCCGTCCTGTTCGTGCTCGCCCTGGTGCGCCGCTCCGCGACCGCCGTGATCGCGGTGGTGCTCCCGGCGGTCGTGTGGCTGAACCTCTTCGGCGGGCTGCTGTTCGACCGCACGGCGACCGGCGGCGACCTCACCGTGGCCACCCACAACGTGAACGCGGAGAACAAGGAGCCCGCGGACACGGCGCGTGACGTCGCCGCGTCCGGCGCGGACGTGGTCGCCCTGGAGGAGCTGACGGAGACGGCCGTCCCGGTGTACGAGAAGGCGCTCGCGCCGACGTACAAGTACCACTCGGTCGAGGGCACCGTGGGGCTGTGGAGCAAGTACCCGCTGAGCGGTGTGCGGGCCGTCGACATCAAGCTCGGGTGGACGCGTGCGATGCGCGCGCGGGTGGCGACGCCGGAGGGCCCGGTCGCCGTGTACGTCGCGCACCTGCCCTCGGTGCGGGTGAAGCTCCGGGCCGGGTTCACCGCCCGCCAGCGCGACACGAGCGCCGACGCGCTCGGCGAGGCCATCGCCGGGGAGAAGCTGACGGACGTCGTCCTGCTCGGCGACCTGAACGGCACCATGAACGACCGTTCGCTGAACGCCGTCACCTCGCAGATGCGCTCCACGCAGGGCGCGGCGGGCGCCGGGTTCGGGTTCAGCTGGCCGGCGTCCTTCCCGATGGCCCGCATCGACCAGATCATGGTGAAGGGCCTCGACCCGGTCAGCTCGTGGACCCTGCCCGCCACCGGCAGCGACCACCTCCCGGTCGCGGCGCGCGTCCAGGTCGGCCCGACCGGCTCCTGAGCCGCGGCCCCCGGGGTGCAGCGGACCGCAACCCCCTCGTAACCCCGCCGAACGGGGCGGGAACAGTGGACCCGCGCGACTTTGTTCCGTAGCTGAACTTACCTACGATGTACGGAACCCCGTCCCCGAAAGGTCCCTCATGCCTCTGGCCCTGCTCGCCCTCGCCGTGGGCGCCTTCGGCATCGGCACCACCGAGTTCGTGATGATGGGCCTGCTGCCCGAGGTGGCGGACGACCTGCACGTCTCGATCCCGTCCGCCGGGCACCTCGTCTCCGCGTACGCGCTCGGTGTCGTCATCGGCGCCCCGCTGCTCGCCGCCGTCACCGCCAGGCTCTCCCGGCGCACCGTCCTGATCGGCCTCATGGCCCTGTTCGTGGTCGGCAACACGCTCTCCGCGTTCGCCCCCGACCAGCACTGGCTGCTCGCCGCCCGCTTCCTCAGCGGCCTGCCGCACGGTGCCTTCTTCGGCGTCGGGGCGGTCGTCGCCACCGGGCTGGTCGCCCCCGAGCGCAGGGCCCGCTCGGTGTCGCTGATGTTCCTCGGCCTGACCGTCGCCAACATCGTCGGCGTCCCCGTCGCCACGTTCGTCGGCCAGCACCTGGGGTGGCGCGCCACGTTCCTCGGCGTCGGCCTGATCGGCCTCGTCGCGATCGCCTCCCTCGCGCTGCTCGTCCCGCGGGACCACGCGCACGCGGAGAGCGCGGGACTGCGCCGCGAGCTGACCGCCCTGAACGCGCTGCCGGTGTGGCTGGCCCTCGGCACGACCGTGGCCGGCTTCGGCGCCCTGTTCGCGGCGTACAGCTACATCACGCCGATGCTCACGGACGCCGCCGGGTACGCGGAGGGCAGCGTGACGGTGCTGCTCGCGCTGTTCGGTGTGGGCGCCACGGTGGGCAACCTGACCGGCGGCCGGCTCGCCGACCGCTCGATGCGCGGCACCCTGTTCGGCGGTCTCGCCGCGCTGGGCGTGGTGCTCGCCCTGTTCCCGCTCCTGATGCGCACCGAGGTCACGGCCGCCCTCGCGGTCCTGCTGCTGGGCACCGCCGCGTTCGTCACCAGTTCCCCGCTCCAGCTCATGGTGATGGAGAAGGCGTCGGCCGGCCCGTCGCTGGCGTCCTCCGCCAACCAGGGCGCCTTCAACCTCGCCAACGCGGGCGGCGCCTGGATCGGCGGCCTCGCGATCGCCGCGGGCTTCGGCCCGACGTCGCCGGCCGTGGCGGGTCTCCTGCTGGTCGTCCTGGGCCTCGCGGTGGCGGCGACGGCCGCGCTGGTGGACCGCCGCCGGGCCGCGGCGCCGGGGGGCCGGGTGGTCGCCGTGCACGTGCCGGAACCGGCGCCGGAGGGGTCGGTCCTGCACCACTGAGGGTGCCGGGTGGGCGTGACGGGTGGTCAACCGCCGTGCGCCCCACGCGAGTTGCCGGGCGGAGGCGGTCCCGCCCCGGGCCGCTCCGCCCGCGGGCGCGGGTGTGCGCACTCATGGTCACCGGATCGGGGTGGCGCGCCGGCCCCCGTCTCCCCGGCGGGGCGGCGGACCGGACCGCCGCCGTCCGTGCGCAGCAGCGAAGCGGAAGCGGTCGGCGGACGGGCGTGCGGGACGGGTCCGCCGCGCGGAGGCGCGCCGTGCGGGCGGTGGACGGGACGCCCTGGAGACGCCCTGGAGACGGCCTGGAGAGGCCCTGGGGAAGCCCTCCTGCCAACGTTGTCAGCGATCCGCCGACCGTCGCGCCGGTCGTGAGCGGGCCGAGGGGCCTAGCCGCTTCGACGCGATCGTGTGCGGACATAGCTGGTTTTCACCCTTTCGCGTGAACGGCTTCCCGACCGGTTGCGCTGGTGAACTGCGTCACAGTTGATGCACAGGGGATCGCCGAGTTCTGAGGGGTCGTCAGCAAAAGACCTGATGACAGTGCGTTACCTATGGGTAGCGATCACCGGTCGCGCAAACGCGAAAATCTCGACGGAATTTTCGACTCTGCCGCTTTGCGTGAGCGTCCGTTCGGCCGTGTTCGATAGGTGTCATCAGGAGCGCCGACCGGCACGGGTCGTCCGTGTTCTCGGCCTTTCGTCTCGCCCCTCGAAGAAGAGGATTCATGACCGACGATGCCCACGCAGGGACATTCGACAGTCCGGTGACGACCGACGTGCTGCCTCTCCCGCTCGATTTCGAAGCGCTCTACGTGAGCAGTCAGGAGGCGTACCACCGGTTCGCCCTCGCGGTGCTCGACGACCACGAGCTGGCCGAGGAGGCGGTGCACCGGGCGTTCCTGGAGATCCTGCGGCACTGGGAGGCGCTGCTCGCGGACAGCAACGTCCCCCAGCACTGCTGGGCGATCCTGCGGCGCACCGTCATGTCGCGGAAGCTGACGGACTACCGCGACAGCCTCGCCGACCTCGTGGAGGACAACGACGTGGTGCGCGCGCTGTGTTCCCTGTCGACGCGCCAGTTCGACGTCGTGATCCTGCGCTACATCTGCGGCTACGACACCGACCGGATCGCCTGGTACCTGGGCGTGAGCGCGAGCACCGTCGACTACCACTGCCGCCGGGCCAAGGAACGCATGGGCCAGGTCATACCCGCGCGTATCAGGAAGGACAAGTGACGTGAAGAAGGAACCGACCGCCCGCCTGCTGCGCACCGAACAACTGCTCTCGGCCGCCGGTGTGCGGCTGCGCGAGGCCGCCGCCCCGGCAGACGTGGGCGCGGGCCTGCGGCGCCTGGCCGAGGACGCCGGCTACGTCCCCCGTCCCGCCTCGCGGCCCGACGTCTCGCGGGCCCGGCACCGGCTGCGGGTCATCGTGCGCTGGTGCCTGGACCAGCCGGACGCCTCCGTGCACGTCGAACGCCTCGCCCAGGCCATCGGCGGCGACCACGAGGACGTCCGGCACCTGCTCCAGAAGGACAGGGACACCGAGGACATCGACGTCCACGGGGCACAGGTCTTCGCCTGCATGCTGTACCTCGCCGACCATCCCGAGAGCGCCCAGTTCTGGTGGCAGTTCACGGCCGGGGCGGGCAGCGGCGCGGGTGCCTTCTGCCTTCACATGCACCACGCCAGCAGGGGCGAGACGGCGGAGGCCGACCACTGGCTCGACATCATGCTGCGGCTGGTGCACATCGACGAGGACCCGGCGGTGGAGCGGCTGTTCTTCGCCGCGGCGGGCGACTTCGCGGCGTACGTCCGCCACCACCGTCCGCCCGCCCTGCTCGCCGAGCGGAGGCTGGCCGCGGAGGTCAGACGGCTGGCGAGCCGCGGCGACGCGGCCCACCTGGTGTGCCGGCCGGACCGTGCGCTGGCGGACCGCCTGCACTCCGGCGCCCCGCGGGGCTGAACCGGCCGCACGCACGGGGGCGCACCCCCGTCGCCGGCCCGCACGGGAGGGGCGCCCGGTGGCCGGCCACCGGGCGCCCCTCCGCCGTCGCGGCCGTCAGGCCGACTCGCGCCAGCCGTTCGTGATCGGCAGCCGGCGGTCCTTGCCGAAGCCCTTCGGGGAGATCTTGGTGCCCGGCGGGTACTGGCGGCGCTTGTACTCGGCGGTGTCCACCATGCGCAGCGTCTTCGCGACCAGCTCCGGGTCGAAGCCCGCCGCGACGATCTCGTCCGCGCCCTGGTCGCGGTCGACGTACCGCTCCAGGATCGCGTCCAGGACCGGGTAGTCCGGCAGCGAGTCCGTGTCGACCTGGTCCGGGCGCAGCTCGGCGCTCGGCGGCTTGCTGATGGAGTTCTCCGGGATGGGCGGGGTCTCGCCGCGCTCGGCGGCGGCCCGGTTGCGCCACTCGGCGAGCCGGAAGACCGACGTCTTGTACAGGTCCTTGATCGGGCCGTACGCGCCGACGGAGTCGCCGTAGAGGGTCGAATACCCCACCGCCAGCTCGGACTTGTTGCCCGGCGCCAGGACGATGTGGCCCTCCTGGTTGGAGAGGGCCATCAGCAGCGTGCCGCGCAGCCGGGACTGGAGGTTCTCCTCCGCGAGCCCGGTCAGACCGAGCGAGCCCATGTACGCGTCGAACATCGGGGCGATGGACACCGTCCGGAAGTTCAGCCCCGTGCGCCCGGCGAGGTCCGCCGCGTCGTCCTTGGAGTGTTCCGAGGAGTACTTCGACGGCATGGAGACGCCGTACACGTTCTCCGCGCCGATCGCGTCGCACGCCAGGGCCGCGACGAGCGCCGAGTCGATGCCGCCGGACAGGCCGATCAGCACCGAGGAGAAGCCGTTCTTCTCGACGTACGCGCGCAGGCCCGTCACCAGCGCCGAGTAGATCTCCTCGGCGTCCTCCAGCCGGTCCGCGTGACCGCCGGACAGCTCCGGCTCGTACGCGGGCAGCGGCTCCTCGGAGAGGATCACGCGGTCGATGCGCAGGCCGTCGTCCACCACACCCGTCGGGGCGTCGGCGGAGGCGGCCGGCAGGTCGAGGTCGAGGATCACGCAGGTCTCGGAGAACTGCGGGGCCCGTGCGACCACCTCGCCGTCGCGGTCGACCACGATGGAGTCGCCGTCGAAGACCAGCTCGTCCTGGCCGCCCGTCATGGCCAGGTACGCGGTGGTGCAGCCGGCCTCCTGGGCGCGCTTGCGGACCAGGTCGAGCCGGGTGTCGTCCTTGTCGCGCTCGTACGGCGAGGCGTTGATCGACAGCAGCAGCCCGGCGCCGGCGCTGCGGGCCGCGGGCACCCGGCCGCCGTCCTGCCAGAGGTCCTCGCAGATGGCCAGCGCGACGTCCACGCCGTGCAGCCGCAGCACCGGCATGGTGTCGCCGGGCACGAAGTAGCGGAACTCGTCGAAGACGCCGTAGTTCGGCAGGTGGTGCTTGGCGAACGACAGCACCACCTCGCCGCGGTGCAGCACCGCGGCGGCGTTGCGCGGGGCACCCGCGGGCTGGCCGTACTTCGGCTGCGCGGCCTCCGAGCGGTCCAGGTAGCCGACCAGGACCGGGAGTTCACCGAGGCCCTCGGACACCAGGCGCGCGGCGAGACCGCGCAGGGCGGCGCGGGAGGCCTCGACGAACGAGGACCGCAGGGCCAGGTCCTCCACCGGGTACCCGGTCAGCACCATCTCGGGGAACGCGGCGAGGTGCGCGCCCTGCTCGGCGGATTGGCGGGCCCGGCGGAGGATCGCCTCGGTGTTCCCGGCGAGGTCGCCGACGCGCGAGTCGATCTGATTCATGGCGAGACGTAGTTGAGGCACGGTCCCCAGTGTAATCGTCAGTGCGACGCGATGGGGGGTGAGGACCGCCACGCGGGCGTCCGCCGCCGTACACGCACGGGCGCCCGCCTCCCCGGAGGGAGACGGGCGCCCGCGGTACCGCGACCGGTGTCAGTGACGCCGGTAGGACTGCACGTAGCCCGGGGCGGGCGAGCCCACGCCGGTCACGTCGTCGTAGCCCTTGACCGCCTCCAGCGAGCTGTCCTTGCCGAGGCTGCGGACGGAGGTGATGAGCCCGTCCGTGGCGTCGACGCTGTTGGCGAAGTCGACACGCGCCACGGCGAGCGGGGACCCCGTGGGGGTGTCCGTCACGTCGTGGTACGTCTTCGAGTGGTACTTCGAGTAGATCACCGGGTTGGCGAAGCCGATGGCCTTGCCGCCCCGCGCCTGCTGCGCGAGTGCCTGGACGCCGGCGATCACCGGCGCGGCGAGCGAGGTGCCGCCGATCCGGTACTCGCTGTACTTGGCGGACCCGTCCGGGAAGGTCTGGGTCTGCCCGACCAGGAAGCCGGTGTTCGGGTCGGCCACCGCGGAGATGTCCGGGACGACCCGGTTGCCGGCCGAACTGTTCGCCTTGGCGAGCGAGTTCGGGACGACGCCCTTCTGGTAGTACGGCTCGGCGACCGTCGCGCTGGTGCCGCCGCCCGCGCCCGAGGTGAAGGCGCCGGGGAAGTCCGTCCAGCTCTTGCCGTCGTCGGACAGCACGGCACGCTCGGTGCCCCAGCCGGTCTCGAACTTGTACTTGTCGCCCTTGCCGACCGCCAGCGAGGTACCGCCGACCGCCGTCACCCAGGCCGAGTTGGCCGGGCGGTCGACCTGCTTCACACCGGTGTTGGCGACCTCGTCGCCGTTGTCGCCGGAGGAGAAGTAGAAGCCGATGCCCTCGACCGCGCCGAGCTGGAAGACCTGGTTGTACGCGGCGGAGTTGTCCGCCGTGTCGTTGCTCTCCAGGTCGCCCCACGAGTTAGAGACGATGTCGGCCAGGTGGCTGTCGACGACCTTGCTGAGCGAGTCGAGCAGGTCGTTGTCGTAGCAGGACGCGCCCGCCACGTACGTGATGTTCGCCTGCGGCGCGACCGCGTGCACGGCCTCGACGTCGAGGGTCTCCTCGCCGTACCAGCCGGCCGCCCCGCACTCCTCGGTGTTGATGTAGGTGCTGGGCAGCACCTGCTTCAACTGGCCCTTGGAGTAGCCCGCGTCGCCGTTCTTCTTGGCGTACGTGGCCGCGTCGGAGGCGATCGTCGGCGAGGCGTACGCGTCGGTGATGGCGACCGTGACGCCCTTGCCGGTGTACGAGCCCGCGCCGTAGGCGGAACGGAGCTGCTCACCGGTGTAGCCCTTGATGGCGTACGGGATCTTCTGGCCGTAGGCCTTCGGGAGCGACGTCGCGATGTTCGACCCGTAGTACGACGAGAACGGGCCGGAGTTCTTGAACACGCCGTCCGGGGGCGGGAGTTCGTCGTTGTGGCTCGCCTTGTGCGGCGCGTTGTCCAGGCCGGTGACGGTCAGGACGGCGCCGTTGAGGCCGGCCGGTGCCGAGGCCGCCTTCGACGGCGCGCGGTACGTCTTCGAGCCCTTGGCGTAGTTGTGCAGCGAGGTGTCGAAGGCCTTCTCGGCCGCCGAGACGTCGCCGCTGACGGTCAGGTAGTGCGCGGTGGTCGCGGTGACCTTGAGGCCCGCCGCGGTCAGCCACGACTTGACGGCGGCCACCTGGGCGGCGGTCGCGCCGTAGCGCGCCTTTGCCTGGGCGGCGGTCAAGTACCGTCCGTACAAGGGCGAACTCGGGTCGGAGACGGCCTTGGCGTAGGCGGCAAGACCCGTGGCGTTCCGGCCCGCGAGGTAGACCCGCGCGGTCACCCTGGCGGCGTCCGACGTCGCGCCCTTGTCGGCCGTGGACTTCGCCCACGAGGGCTTGGTGCCCGCGAAGGTGTCCCGGCTCGGGTTGTCCGCGGCCTGGGCCGCGGGTATGCCGATGGCCAGCGCGCCGGCGAGCATGGGCAGTGTCGCTGCCATGCTCACCCCGGCGCGCAGCTTGGCACGGTTGGATCTCATGGAACCCCCTGCGAAGCGGTTCGTCGCATGCATAGGCATGTCGGTTCGGTGTTGATCCGCGTAGACCCGCGCGGGTGTAGCACGGAACGGGATCAGCGATGGCCACTCTCGCGGTGAACAGTTCATGCCAGGTCAATGAAAAGACCAAGAAGACGCCAAGTGTGCCTGCCGGATGGGCATTTGACGGGACATCTGATCGCCGCGCGGCTGGTCGGCGATGCGCGGGACGTCCGCGGGAGGGAACCCCCGGGCCGCCCGGCGCGTCCATGGGCCGACGGGCCCGAGGGGGTCCGCGAGGCGGCGCCGCGGGGGGTGACCGGTTGCGGGGACAGGAATGGCAGGTACTGGCCAAGGCCGTCGGGCGGCGGTCGGCCGCCCCCTGCGATTCGGCGGGCACTTTCCGCACTTTTGGGCGGCGCTCGGTGCACCCTTTTCCCTTCTTTCCCTTTTGGTCGGGGAAATCGCCGGGGCCGTTCCCGGGGCCACTGCGGCCGGGGTAAAGGGCTCGTCGCGGTCCATGCGCTTCCGGTGGCGGTCGGGGTATGCGAAGCTTCTCCACCTCTCGCGGCCCACCGGGGAAGGGCCGAATGAACGGGAGCGAACGAATGGCATCTGTCGGATTCTGGCGAGGGGGAGACGTGGGTAACACGTCCAGGCGTACGACTGTGGCCCTGTGGGTGCTTTCGGGGGCTGTTTCCATTGCGTTGAGCGGCTGCTCGTCGGGAAATTCCGGAGAAGGCGGCGAGGGTGAAGGCTGCGCATGGGTGCTGTCCTTCGACTCACGGACCTATGAACGCCCCTGGCCTTCCACCATCAGTGACCGCCCGGAAGTCCGGCACACCGGCGACGCCCTGGGGACGGGCCGGCTCAAGGGGTGCGACGACGGCCCCTCGGCGGATCAGAAGACCCGCGTCTACAGAATTCCGGGAATCTCTCCCGCGCAGGCAGTGATAAGCCAGGAAAACGTGATCGGGCTGACGGACCCGCGGCACATTCCGGCGGGGGTGAGGAAGCTTCTGATCATTCCGTCCGGGGATCCGCAATCTTCGTAGGAGGCCGGGCACCGGTCCGCGGTGCTCAGAAGGTGGGGGGACATGCGCATCATCATCGAAGACGCGCCGGACGAACTCGTCAGAGAGTTCGCCTCGTTGATAGCGCGGAGCCAGGGGGTTCTGGAGGAGGGGGCGGCCGGCCGGAGCGCCGACGGCTGGACGGAGAGCCGTGCCGAACATCTCCTGTACGACCTGCCGCCGTACGCCGTCGAGCTGCTGAGGGCGGTGGTCGCGGGCGACGGCTGGGCTCCCGTGGCGAGCCTGGCGGGCGAGTGCGGCGGCGTCTCCCTGCGGGCGCGGACGGTGGCCATGACCAGGGCCGTCTCGCGGGGCGCGGCGGCCGGCAAGTGGCCGCGCGACATCCCGGCCCCGGTGTACCCGCGGCAGGATCCCGACCGTACGACGGGGCGCAGGGTCGTCGGATACGTGATGCCCGGTGAGACGCTGACCGGTTTCCGCGCCGCGCTGCGCCGCTTCGGCCGCTGACCCGCGCTCGCGCGGACGGCCCGGACCGGCCGACGGGGGCGTCGGCCGGTCCGGGCGCGGCCGGTCACCCGGTCGTCGCGTCCGAGCTCTTGGCGGTGCGGTAGCGCTGGTCCGGCGGAAGGCCCATGTAGCCGGAGGCCGCGGGGTCGACGGCGGTCGAGCCCAGGATGCTGACGAGAGCGGACTCCGGCTGCCCCCAGACCTGGTCCCGCAGATCCGTCGTACCGTCGTCCGCCGGCCCGTCGTAGCCGTAGACCGTGGCGCCGGAACCGATGGTGCCGTTGCTGTCGGGGAAGATCTCCGACGCGTTGAGCGGCTCCCAGCCGGCCTCGTCGACGGCGTCGGTGACGCTGAGGTAGGTGATCGGCACGACGTAGCGCTCACCCACGTTCAGGCTGGGCTCGCCGTCGAGCCGGATCGGCGTCCGGTCCGTGCCGTGGAACATCCATCCGTCGATGTCCCAGGTCATGGAGGCCGGTGCCGCCGCGGCCCCGGACCGCGACCAGAGCACCTTGTCCACCTTCACACTCACCGAGCGCGGGACGAACCCCTCTCCCGCCGCGATCTCGTCGGGGGTGGCCGCAAGTTCCTGCTGTCCGGTCACCGTGACGATCGCCAGGTGGTCGGCGTACGTCACCCAGTCCGTGGCGTCCGCGCCCGGCAGCAGGTCCTCGCTGTCGGCGATGATCACCTTCGGTCTTTCGGGGGCGCCGCCCTGCTGTGCCTGGACCGCGACCGACGTCACCCCGAAGGCGGCCAGCACGCCGAGCGCGACCAGTGCGATTCTCGCTTTCACGTCTCTCGCTCCTTCTCTCAGTAGGTGGCGTTGAGTTCTTCGGTCTGCCAGGACCCGTAGGTGGTGCGATGGGTGCTGTCCGGCGTCTCCATGCAGCCCAGCGACGAGTTCGTCTGGCCGACCTTGGGAGACGCCTGCGCGCCGTGCGTGAGTCCCAGGGCGTGCCCCGTCTCGTGGCAGGCCAGCTCGGAGTCGACGCTGTCGTAACGGAAACGGACGTATTGCTGGTCGCACTTGGTGGAGCTGACCGCGTCGTCGCACCAGGTGATTCCGATGGTGGTTCCGCTCATGCTCGAACCACTCTGCTGATAGACGATGTCCGTTTCGCTGCTGCCGGAGTACGAGGCCGACGACGGATAGGAGACGGCGATGTCGGTGGGGGACACCAACGCACTCAGGCGGCCCTTTACCGTGGACTTCGCCGCAGACGTGAGGGAACTCTGGAGCCACACCGTGAGGGTGGCGTTGTCCGTCTGGCAGAAAACGCCGTTCGGCTGAGAATCCTGGCATCCCCAGGACGTGTTGTACGTCGGGTACATGTTGTCGAACGGGCCCGCAAATGCCTGGGGCGCCCCCATCGTCAAGGAAACTCCGAGGCAGCCTGCCAGGGATGCGGCAACCGTGACGCCGCGCGTGAAGGATTTCATGCACCTCTCCCGGTGTGGTCGCGAAAATTCCGTACGCACAAGGATGTGATCGGCGCAGACACTATCAGGGAGATCACAAAAAATCCTTACTCTTTTTTGGAATCCCGCATTCCGTCGAATTGGGTGCGGAGATGAATTCCGCTAAATGCCTGGTTGGCTTTTTCTTGGTATTCCGTTTACCGTGCCGTCCGGTCCGCGGGGTGCGTGCGGGCCGGCACGGGCGGGTGCGCGGGGCGCGGCGCCCGTCGGACCCGCGGCGCGGGGTGACCGACCACCCGTTACGAATGGCACCCCGAACAGGCAAGATGGGCACAGGGCGGTACACCGGGCGTACGTGAGGCGTTCAGCCGGGGGTCGGCCGGCCGATCAAGGTCCGCAACGCGCATGAAATGGTGTTGTGGTGGGATGCTCAGGTGCCCGACCGCCTCCCGTCACCGGGGCCACGGCGGCCTGACCAGCAAGGATGGGGAAGCGGAAGATGGACAAGCAGCAGGAGTTCGTGCTCCGGACCTTGGAGGAGCGCGACATCCGGTTCGTCAGGCTGTGGTTCACGGACGTGCTGGGCTTCCTCAAGTCCGTGGCCGTGGCCCCCGCCGAGCTGGAGCAGGCCTTCGACGAGGGCATCGGCTTCGACGGCTCCGCCATCGAGGGCTTCGCGCGCGTCTACGAGTCCGACATGATCGCCAAGCCGGACCCGTCCACCTTCCAGGTCCTGCCGTGGCGTGCCGAGGCCCCGGGCACCGCCCGGATGTTCTGCGACATCCTGATGCCCGACGGCTCGCCCTCCTTCGCCGACCCGCGCTACGTCCTCAAGCGCGCCCTGGCCAAGGCGTCCGACCTCGGCTTCACCTTCTACACGCACCCCGAGATCGAGTTCTTCCTGCTGAAGGACAAGCCCCTCGACGGCAGCCGTCCCACCCCGGCCGACAACTCCGGCTACTTCGACCACACCCCGCAGAACGTGGGCATGGACTTCCGCCGCCAGGCGATCACCATGCTGGAGTCGATGGGCATCTCGGTCGAGTTCTCCCACCACGAGGGCGCCCCCGGCCAGCAGGAGATCGACCTGCGGTACGCGGACGCCCTGTCGACCGCGGACAACGTGATGACGTTCCGCCTGGTCATGAAGCAGGTGGCGCTGGAGCAGGGCGTGCAGGCGACGTTCATGCCGAAGCCGTTCTCCGAGCACCCCGGCAGCGGCATGCACACCCACCTCTCCCTCTTCGAGGGCGACCGCAACGCCTTCTACGAGTCGGGCTCCGAGTACCAGCTCTCCAAGGTCGGCCGGTCCTTCATCGCGGGCCTGCTCAAGCACGCCGCGGAGATCTCCGCCGTCACCAACCAGTGGGTCAACTCCTACAAGCGCATCTGGGGCGGCACCGAGCGCACCGCCGGTGCCGGCGGCGAGGCCCCCTCGTACATCTGCTGGGGCCACAACAACCGTTCCGCGCTGGTCCGCGTCCCGATGTACAAGCCGGGCAAGACCGGCTCGGCCCGGGTCGAGGTCCGCTCGCTCGACGCGGGCGCGAACCCGTACCTGGCCTACGCGCTGCTGCTGGCCGCCGGCCTCAAGGGCGTCGAGGAGGGCTACGAGCTGCCCCCGGGCGCCGAGGACGACGTCTGGGCGCTGTCCGACGCCGAGCGCCGCGCGATGGGCATCGAGCCGCTCCCGCAGAACCTGGGCGAGGCCCTGACCCTGATGGAGCGCAGCGACCTGGTGGCCGAGACCCTGGGCGAGCACGTCTTCGCGTTCTTCCTCCGCAACAAGAAGTCGGAGTGGGAGGAGTACCGCAGCGAGGTCACGGCCTTCGAGCTGCGGAAGAACCTGCCGGTGCTGTAGCGCCGACGCGCGGCGCCCGGACACGGAACGCGCACGGGGGCGGGGCCGCGGTCGACGACCGCGGCCCCGCCCCCGTCGCCACCGGCCCGGATTCCCCCGCACGGCCCCCACCTCCGGAATGGGTACTCCGGTTAGGGTCGGAGTCGCGCGGCCCTGATCCGGGGGCGTGCGGGGAGGAAAGCAGACAGGAGGCGGGGCATGGCGCTGCCGTCGGGACGCAGGAGCAGCACCTTCATACGGCTGCTGCGGCACGGTTTCACCGATCCGTCGGCGTCCGAGCATCTGCTGGAGAGTCCGGAGCTGGCCCACGTCCGCGACGACCCGGTGCTGCTCGAAGCGCTCGGCGCGACCGCCGATCCCGACCTCGCGCTGCGCGCGCTGGTACGGCTCCTGGAGGCGCAGCCCGGCGACACCCCCCGGCGCGAACTGCTGGACACGCTGATCGCCGCCAAGCCGCTGCGCGACCGGCTGCTCGGGGTGCTCGGCGCCTCCGAGGCGCTCGGCGACCATCTCGCCCGGCACCCCGGCGACTGGCAGGTCCTGGTCACCTACGAACCCAGCGATCTGCATCCCGGGCTGCGGGAGTTCGAGAGCGGGCTCGCCGGTGCCGACGACCCGGTGGCGCTGCGCGTCGCCTACCGGCGCTGCCTGCTGTCCGTCGCCGCCCGCGACGTGTGCGGCACCACCGACCTCGCGCAGACCGCCGCCGAGCTGGCCGACCTGGCCACCGCGACGCTGCGCGCCGCCCTCGCGATCGCGCGGGCCGCCGCCCCCGAGGACGCGGCCCTGTGCCGGCTCACCGTGATCGCGATGGGCAAGTGCGGCGGACACGAGCTGAACTACGTCTCCGACGTCGACGTGATCTTCGTCGGCGAGGCCGTCGAGGGCGCCGACGAGGGCAAGGCCGTGCGGGCCGCGACCCGGCTCGCCGCCCACCTGATGCGGATCTGCTCCGAGACCACCGTCGAGGGCTCCATCTGGGCCGTCGACGCCAACCTGCGCCCGGAGGGCCGCAACGGCCCGCTGGTGCGCACCCTCTCCAGCCATCTCGCCTACTACCGGCGCTGGGCCAAGACCTGGGAGTTCCAGGCGCTGCTCAAGGCACGCCCGGTGGCCGGCGACATGGAACTGGGCGCCGCGTACATGGCGGCCCTCGAACCGATGGTCTGGCAGGTCGCCGAGCGGGAGAACTTCGTCGCCGACGTGCAGAAGATGCGCCGCCGGGTCGTCGAGAACATCCCCGCCGGCGAGATCGACCGCGAGCTGAAGCTCGGCCCCGGGGGACTGCGGGACGTCGAGTTCGCGGTGCAGCTCCTCCAGCTCGTGCACGGCCGCTCCGACACCTCGCTGCGCAGCGGCACCACCCTCGACGCGCTCGGCGCCCTGGCCGCGGGCGGTTACGTGGGCCGCGCGGACGCCGCCCGGCTCGACGAGGCGTACCGCTTCCTGCGCACCATGGAGCACCGCATCCAGCTCTTCCGGCTGCGGCGCACGCACCTCGTCCCCGAGGACGAGGCCGACCTGCGGCGCCTGGGCCGGTCCCTGGGCCTGCGCGCCGACCCGGTCAAGGACCTGATGCGCGAGTGGCGCCGGCACGCCGGGGTCGTCCGGCGGCTGCACGAGAAGCTGTTCTACCGCCCGCTGCTCGACGCCGTCGCCCAGCTCGGCCCCGGCGAGGCCCGCCTCAGCACCGCCGCCGCCCGCGAACGCTTCGTCGCCCTCGGCTACAACGACCCCGCCGCCGCCCTGCGCCACCTGGAGGCGCTGGCCTCCGGGGTCAGCCGCAAGGCCGCCATCCAGCGCACCCTGCTGCCCGTCCTGCTCGGCTGGTTCGCCGACTCCGCCGACCCGGACGCCGGCCTGCTCAACTTCCGCAAGGTCTCCGACGCCCTCGGCAAGACCCCCTGGTACCTGCGGCTGCTGCGCGACGAGGGCGTCGCCGCCGAGAACCTCGCCCGCGTGCTGTCGGCCGGACGCCTCGCCCCCGACCTGCTGCTGCGGGCCCCCGAGGCGGTCTCCCTGCTCGCCGACAACGCCAACCTCGCACCGCGCCCGCGCGCCCACCTGGAGCAGGAGATACTGGCCGCCGTCGGCCGCGCCCAGCACGCCGAGCAGGGCGTCACCGCCGCCCGCGGAGTGCGCCGCCGGGAGCTGTTCCGCACCGCCGCCGCCGACATCGTCGGGTCCTACGGCACCGAGACGCGGCCCGTGGAGGGCGACCAGGGCGCCCTCGTCGACCGGGTCGGCGGCGCCCTCTCCGACCTGAACGCCGCCACCCTCGCCGGGACCCTGCGCGCGGTCGTCCGCGAGAAGTGGGGCGACACCCTGCCCACCCGGTTCGCGGTCATCGGCATGGGCCGCTTCGGCGGCCACGAACTGGGCTACGGCTCCGACGCCGACGTCCTGTTCGTGCACGAGCCCCGCGAGGGCGTCGACGAGCAGGAGGCCGGGCGCGCCGCCAACAACGTCGTCTCCGAGATGCGCAGGCTGCTCCAGCTCCCCAGCGCCGACCCGCCGCTCCTCGTCGACGCGGACCTGCGCCCCGAGGGCAAGTCCGGCCCGCTGGTGCGCACCCTGAAGTCGTACGAGGCGTACTACCGGCGCTGGTCGCTGGTGTGGGAGTCGCAGGCGCTGCTGCGGGCCGAGCCCGTCGCCGGCGACGCCGAGCTCGGGCGCCGGTTCGTCGAACTCGTCGACCCGCTGCGCTACCCGGCCGAGGGCCTCGGCGAGGACGCGGTGCGCGAGATCCGCCGGCTCAAGGCCCGCATGGAGGCCGAGCGGCTGCCGCGCGGCGCCGACCCCGCCCTGCACACCAAGCTGGGCCGCGGCGGTCTGTCCGACGTCGAGTGGACCGTGCAGCTGATGCAGCTCCAGCACGGGTGGGCCGAGCCGGGCCTGCGCACCACCCGCACCCGGGAGGCGCTGGCCGCCGCGTGTGCCGCCGGGCTGATCTCCGGCGAGGACGCGGAGACCCTGGACGAGGCGTGGGTGCTGGCGACGCGGGTGCGCAACGCGGTGATGCTGGTGCGCGGCCGGGCCGGGGACACCTTCCCCTCCGACAGCCGGGACCTCGCGGCCGTCGGCCGGTACCTGGGGTACGGCCCCGGTCACGTCGGCGACATGCTCGACGACTACCGCCGCACCACCCGCCGCGCCCGGGGCGTCATGGAGGAACTGTTCTACGGGGCGACGGACCGGTAGGCCCGGCGTCCTACGCCTTGGTCAGCGACAGCGGTGCCGGTGGCCGCTCCGGCACCCGTCGCGGCAGGGAGTACGGCAGCGCCCCGTACCAGAGGGCGGACACGGCGAAGCCGAGGGCGAGGCAGAGCAGGCCGCCGACCGCGTCGAGCAGGAAGTGGTTGGCCGTGGCGACGATGACCGTCAGCGTGAGCACCGGGTAGAGCAGCCCGAGCACGCGGGCCCACGGCGTCGCGGCCAGGGCGAAGATCGTCAGCCCGCACCACACCGACCAGCCGATGTGCATCGACGGCATCGCCGCGTACTGGTTCGACATGTGCTTCAGGTCGCCGGAGGCCATCGACCCCCACGTGCGGTGCACCGTCACCGTGTCGACGAAACCGGTGCCCGCCATCAGCCGCGGTGGCGCCAACGGGTAGACGTAGTAGCCGATCAGGGCCGCACCGGTGGTCACGAACAGCACCAGCCGCGCCGCCGCGTACCGTCCCGGGTGACTGCGGTACAGCCACACCAGGACACCGAGCGTGATCACGAAGTGGAGTGTCGCGTAGTAGTAGTTCATCCCCACGATGAGCCAAGTCACCGAGTTGACCGCGTGGTTGACCGACTCCTCGACGGCGATGCCGAGTCGGTGCTCCGCGTGCCAGATCCAGTCGGCGTGGCGCAGGGCCGAGGCGCGCTGCTCGGGAACGGCGTTGCGGATCTGCGAGTAGGTCCAGTAGCTCACCGCGATGAGCACGATCTCGAACCACAGACGGGGACGGCGAGGGGTGCGCAGCCGGCGCAGGAATCCCTTGTTCGCGTTGTCCGCGAGGGCGCGGCGATCGGCCTTCGCGTGGTGGCCTTCCTCTGTCGTCACGGTCGGATCACCCATAGGCACAGAGTCTGCCAGAAAGGACTTCTCCGACCGATCATCCCCCGGTCGGGTCAGAAGCGCATTTTCTCGCCCCGGGACCGGTCCCCCGGGGCGGACGCGGTCGAACCGCGCACCACCAGCTCCGGCATGAACACGAACTCGCTGTGCGGCGCGGGCGTTCCGCCGATCTCCTCCAGGAGCGTGCGCACCGCGGCCTGCCCCATCGCCGGGACCGGCTTGCGTATCGTCGTCAGCGGCGGATCGGTGAACGCGATCAGCGGGGAGTCGTCGAAGCCGACCACCGACACGTCGTGCGGGACCTCGAGTCCCAGCTGCCGCGCGGCGCGGATCGCGCCGAGCGCCATCATGTCGCTCGCGCAGACCACCGCCGTGCAGTCCCGTCCGATCAGCGCGGCCGCCGCGGCCTGACCGCCCTCCAGCGTGTACAGCGAGTGCTGCACGAGGCGCGACTCGACGTCGTCGGCGGCGAGTCCGAGCTGGTCGTGCATCGCGCGCACGAACCCCTCGATCTTGCGCTGCACCGGGACGAACCGTTTCGGTCCCAGCGCCAGGCCGATGTTGACGTGCCCGAGCGAGGCGAGGTGGGTGACCGCGAGAGCCATCGCCGCCCGGTCGTCGGGCGAGATGAACGGGGCCTGCACCTTGGGGGAGAAGCCGTCCACGAGGACGTACGGGACGCCCTGCGCGCGCAGCCGCTCGTAGCGCTGCATGTCGGCGGTGGTGTCCGCGTGCAGGCCCGAGACGTAGATGATGCCGGCGACCCCGCGGTCCACGAGCATCTCGGTCAGCTCGTCCTCGGTGGAGCCGCCCGGGGTCTGGGTGGCGAGCACCGGCGTGTAGCCCTGCCGGGTCAGCGCCTGCCCGATCACCTGGGCGAGCGCCGGGAAGATCGGGTTCTCCAGCTCCGGTGTGATCAGGCCCACCAGGCCCTCGCTGCGCTGACGCAGCCGCACCGGGCGCTCGTAGCCGAGGACGTCGAGGGCGGCGAGTACGGACTGGCGGGTGGTGGCGGCGACGCCCGGCTTCCCGTTCAGGACGCGGCTGACGGTCGCTTCGCTCACCCCCGCCTGGGCAGCGATGTCGGCAAGCCGTGTGGTCACGGGAGTGGACTGTACCGGCCGCGTCTCGCCCCCCGCACCGGGAGCACGCCTGGCGCGGCCCGTCGGACGGCCTGGTGCGGGCTGCTGGGTCATCGTGGTCCTCAAGTCCTGTGTGGCGCGCCCTGGTTGGCGCGCTGCGTTCGGCCCGGTGCGGGTGCGCCCCGGCCCTGCGCGTCCCGCCGTCCCCTCCCGGCGGGTGCGGTCCGCGCCCGGCCCGCAAGTGATGATCCCCGCGCGGGACGTGTCTGGCAAGGGCTTGCAGAGTCTTGCACAAGCCGTGCGGAGGCTCTCGATCCGCTCTGTACCGCGCACTTCGCGAGATCCGGAAGAGGCTCGCGCACTGCAATCGATGAGGTCTCTTGCACTTTTTTGCTGCAAGGTCTTTCGCGACGCTTACATCGCTGTTACGTTCACGTCGCCCGGCGGCCGCAACGGCGCAGTCGGCGAGTCGGCGGAGGAACGGACGGGACCGTTCCCCGCCAGCACACGGGCTTTCACCCTCAAGGAGAACTCATGCGGCGTGGCATAGCGGCCACAGCGCTGGTGGCGTCCCTCGCCCTCGCGGCGACGGCCTGCGGCGGCAGTGACAGCGGCAGCGACAAGTCGGACGGCCCGGTCACCATCACCTGGTGGGACACCTCCAACGCCACCAACGAGGCGCCGACGTACAAGGCCCTGGTCGCGAAGTTCGAGGCGGCCAACAAGGACGTCAAGGTCAAGTACGTCAACGTGCCCTTCGACCAGGCGCAGAACAAGTTCGACACGGCGGCCGGCTCCAAGGGCGCCCCGGACGTGCTGCGTTCGGAGGTCGGCTGGACCCCCGCCTTCGCGAAGAAGGGCTTCTTCCTGCCGCTGGACGGCACGGACGCCCTCGCGGACCAGAGCAAGTTCCAGTCCAGCCTGATCGAGCAGGCCAAGTACGACGGCAAGACCTACGGCGTGCCGCTGGTCACCGACACCCTCGCGCTCGTCTACAACAAGGCGCTGTTCGAGAAGGCCGGCATCACCCAGGCGCCCACCACCTGGGCCGAGTTGAAGGCCGACGCCGCGAAGGTCAAGGCCAAGACCGGCACCGACGGCTACTGGGGCTCCACCCAGGCCTACTACGCGCAGCCGTTCCTCTACGGCGAGGGCACCGACACCGTCGACGCCTCCGCGAAGAAGATCACCGTCGACTCGGCCGCCGCCAAGAAGGGGTTCGGCACCTGGCAGAGCCTCTTCTCCGGCAAGGGCCTGCACGCCGCGGACACCACCGCCGACGCCTACGCCCACATCCAGGACGCCTTCGTCAACGGCAAGGTCGCCTCGATCATCCAGGGCCCGTGGGAGATCACGAACTTCTACAAGGGCTCGGCGTTCACGGACAAGTCGAACCTCGGCATCGCGACCGTCCCGGCCGGCTCGACCGGCAAGGCGGGCGCCCCGACCGGCGGTCACAACCTCTCCGTGTACGCGGGTTCGGACTCGGCCCACCAGAAGGCGGCCCTGAAGTTCGTCAACTTCATGACGTCGGCGGCCTCGCAGGAGACCATCGCCCTCAAGAACTCGACGCTGCCCACCCGTTCGGACGCGTACACCGCGAAGGTGAAGGCCGACCCGGGCATCGCCGGCTTCCAGAGCGTGCTGCCGGCCGCCCAGCCGCGGCCCGCGCTGCCCGAGTACAGCTCCCTGTGGGGGCCGCTGGACACCGAGCTGCCGAAGATCGCGGGCGGCAAGGAATCGCTGGACAAGGGAATCGGCACCGCCGAGACCGAGATCGCCAAGCTCGTCCCCGACTTCAGCAAGTGAGCCCGTGTGGCCGTCGGATCCGACCGGTTGAGAACCCGGGGGACGGATCCGGCGGCCACCGGCCCGCGTTCCGCCCCCGTCCCCGGTCCGCCGACCCGGACCTTCCAGAAGGTGTCGCACCATGACAGTCGCCATCGACCGCGCGACCGGCAGGCGCAGCGGTGACCGCGCGCCGCGCCCCGGCCTCGGCCGGCGCCTGAAGAACGGCCTCAGCAAGCACTGGTACGCGTACGCGATGATCGCGCCGGTGGTCGTCGTGCTCGGCGTCCTCGTGCTGTACCCGCTGGTGTACGGCCTCTACCTGACGCTGACCGACGCCGACAGCCTCAACTCGGCCCGCACGATCGGCGTCAACCACATCGACGCCACCTACAAGTTCATCGGCCTGGACAACTACAAGGACATCCTGTGGGGGCCGACCGCGTACGACCGCTTCTGGTCGCACTTCATCTGGACGGTGGTGTGGACGGCGCTGTGCGTCGCCCTGCACTACACGATCGGGCTCGGCCTCGCGCTGCTGCTCAACCAGAAGCTGCGCGGACGCGTCATGTACCGGCTGCTGCTGATCCTGCCGTGGGCCGTGCCCACCTTCGTCACCGTCTACGGGTGGCGGATCATGCTCGCCGACTCCGGCGTGATCAACCAGTTCCTGGGCTCCCTGCACCTGCCGCAGCCGGACTGGCTGGAGGACACCTTCTGGCAGCGGTTCGCCGCCGTCATGGTCAACACGTGGTGCGGCGTGCCGTTCATGATGGTCTCCCTGCTCGGCGGCCTCCAGTCCATCGACTCCACCCTCTACGAGGCGGCGGAGATGGACGGCGCCAGCGCCTGGCAGCAGTTCCGGTACGTCACGCTGCCCGGTCTGCGGTCGGTCAGCTCGACGGTGGTCCTGCTCGGCATCATCTGGACGTTCAACCAGTTCGCGGTGATCTTCCTGCTGTTCGGCAAGACCGCGCCCGACGCGCAGATCCTCGTCACCTGGGCCTACACCCTCGGATTCGGCCAACAGCCGCGCGAGTTCGCGCAGTCGGCGGCCTACGGCGTCCTGCTGCTCGCCATCCTCGTCGTCTTCACCTCCTTCTACCGCCGCTGGCTGAACCGCAACGACCAGCAGCTCGCCGTCTGAGGCAGGAGCACCCATGAGCACTACGACCATCGAGAGCGGCGCCGCCGCCGACGGCGACGGCACCACGGCGAGCACGTCCCCCGCGCCGCGCGGCGCGCGGCGGACGACGCGGCACGGCGAACGCTCCACCACCGCCTCGGTCCTCTCCCACGGGGCCCTGATCGTGGCGTCCCTCATCGCCCTGTTCCCCGTCGCGTGGCTGGTCTTCCTGTCGCTCGGCCCCGACAAGGACGACTACCTCCACCCGTCCGGGATCCTCGGCAAGGCGAGCCTGTCGAACTACTCCTTCGTGCTGGAGCACACGGAGTTCTTCCACTGGCTGGCCAGCACGCTGATCGTCTCGGCGGGCACCACCCTGATCGGCGTGTTCGCCGCCGCGAGCACCGGTTACGCGGTGTCCCGGATGCGGTTCCCCGGCTACCGCAAGCTGATGTGGGTCCTGCTGCTCACGCAGATGTTCCCGATCGCCGTGCTGATCGTGCCGATGTACCAGATCCTCTCGGACCTCCAGCTCATCGACACCTACCCCGGCCTGATCCTCGTCTACTGCTCGACGGCCGTGCCCTACAGCGCCTGGCTGCTCAAGGGCTACTTCGACACGATCCCCTTCGAGATCGACGAGGCCGGCCGGGTCGACGGGCTGTCGCCGTTCGGCACGTTCGTCCGGCTGATCCTGCCGCTGGCCAAGCCGGGCCTGGCGGTCGCCGCCTTCTACAACCTGATCACCGCGTGGGGCGAGGTCGCGTTCGCGTCGACCTTCATGCTCGACGACCAGAAGTACACGTTCGCCGTCGGCCTCCAGACCTTCGTCAGCGAGCACGACGCGCAGCGCAACTACATGGCCGCCACCGCGGTGCTCATCGCCATACCCGTCGCCGCGTTCTTCTACTTCGTCCAGAAGAACCTGGTGGCTGGCCTCACCGCGGGCGGCACGAAGGGCTGAGCCCGCCCGCCCCGCGACCCGCGTGGCCCGCGCCACGCGACGGCCCGCGCGCCCGGCGCGCGGGCCGCGGGCGCGGGGGCCCCCCCCCCCCCCCCCCACCCCCCCCCCCCCCCCCCCCCCCCCCCCCCCCCCCCCCCCCCCCCCCCCCCCCCCTAC
>NZ_JBIBHJ010000001.1:791904-1303282 GCF_042956945.1 Streptomyces sp. NPDC008150
GGGGGGGGCGGCCTGCCGTTTGGGCGCCCGGGGGGGGGGTCCGGCGCCGGGCGGGCCCGGGGCCCCGGGGGGGGGGCCCGCGGCCGCGGTGACGCGCCCGCCCCGCCGTCACCGCGGCCGCCACACCCACCGCCCCCGGCCACCGGCCGCCGGCCACCACGAGCCGTCGGCGGCCGGCGGCCGGCACCCCACCGACTCCGACCCCTCACGCCCACGCCACGCCCCAAGGACGTCATGAGCAAGCACCCTGCCGACCCGGCCCCCACCGTCGACCCCGCATCGGCCCTCGCCACCGTCCCCGAGCGCGGCGACTGGTGGCGGGACGCGGTCATCTACCAGGTGTACCCCCGCAGTTTCGCCGACAGCGACGGCGACGGCATGGGCGACCTGGCGGGCATCCGCACCCGCCTGCCCTACCTGCGCGACCTCGGCGTGGACGCCGTCTGGCTGAGCCCCTTCTACGCCTCCCCGCAGGCCGACGCCGGCTACGACGTCGCCGACTACCGTGCCGTGGACCCGATGTTCGGCACCCTGCACGACGCCGACGGACTGATCCGCGACGCCCACGGCCTCGGCCTGCGCGTCATCGTCGACCTGGTGCCCAACCACTCCTCGGACCAGCACGAGTGGTTCAGGCGCGCCCTCGCCGAGGGCCCCGGCTCGCCGCTGCGGGAGCGCTACCACTTCCGCCCCGGCAAGGGCGCGGACGGCGAACTGCCGCCCAACGACTGGGAGTCCATCTTCGGCGGCCCCGCCTGGACCCGGGTCACCGAGCCCGACGGCACGCCCGGCCAGTGGTACCTGCACCTCTTCGCGCCCGAGCAGCCCGACTTCAACTGGGAACACCCGGCCGTGGCCGACGAGTTCCGCTCCGTCCTGCGCTTCTGGCTGGACATGGGCGTCGACGGCTTCCGCATCGACGTCGCCCACGGCCTCGTCAAGGCGGCGGGACTGCCCGACCTCGGCTCGCGCGAACAGCTCAAGCTGCTCGGCAACGACGTCATGCCGTTCTTCGACCAGGACGGCGTGCACGACATCTACCGGCAGTGGCGCACCGTCCTCGACGAGTACTCCGGCGAGCGCATCTTCGTGGCGGAGGCGTGGACGCCGACCGTCGAGCGCACCGCCAACTACGTGCGCCCCGACGAACTGCACCAGGCCTTCAACTTCCAGTACCTGAGCACCGCCTGGAACGCCGCCGAACTGCGCGAGGTCGTCGACCGCACCCTCGACGCCATGCGCCCGGTCGGCGCTCCGGCCACCTGGGTGCTGTCCAACCACGACGTCACCCGGCACGCCACCCGCTTCGCCAACCCGCCCGGCCTCGGCACCCAGATCCGGCTCGCGGGCGACCGCGAACTCGGGCTGCGCCGCGCCCGTGCCGCCACCCTGCTGATGCTGGCGCTGCCCGGCTCGGCCTACGTCTACCAGGGCGAGGAGCTGGGCCTGCCCGACGTCGTCGACCTGCCCGACGAGGCGCGCCAGGACCCGGCGTACTTCCGCGGCGCCGGCCAGGACGGCTTCCGCGACGGCTGCCGGGTGCCGGTGCCGTGGACCCGTGACGGTTCCTCGTACGGCTTCGGTTCCGGGGGCAGTTGGCTGCCGCAGCCCGAGGGCTGGGGCGAACTCAGCGTCGAGGCGCAGCAGGGCGTGCCCGGTTCCACCCTGGAGCTGTACCGGGCGGCCCTCGCGGTGCGCCGGGAGCGGCCCGACCTGGGCGCCGGCGACGCGGTGCGGTGGCTGCCCGCTCCGGAGGGCGTACTCGCCCTCGCCCGGGGCGAGTTCGTGTGTGTGGCGAACACCACTGCGGAGCCGGTGGCCGTTCCGGTGTACGGTCGGCTGCTACTCGCCAGTGGCGAGGTCGTGGAGGCGGACGGCACCGCGACGGTGCCTGCCGACACCACGGCCTGGTGGGCAACGGCCTGACCCCGGGCCCGCCGAGCGCGACGGGGCCCGTACCGCCGGCGGGCGGTACGGGCCCTGTCGCACGAACTGCCGTGCCTACAGCGCGTGTTGGCGCTACTGCCAGGCGCCGCCCGCCGTGTAGCCGGACGACGTGCCCGTGGTGAACGACCGGTTGGTGCCGGACTCCCAGGTGACGTTCCCCGCGGTGTCCTTCTTGAGGAACTTGTACTGGAAGGCCGTGGACCTGGGCACGATCACCAGCCTGCTCCAGTGCGGAGAAGCCGCCGAGGAGAGCGGGATGGCGTCCGCCGTGTTCCAGGAGCCCAGGGACGCGGTGGAGCCCACGACGTACACCTTCGTGCCCGCGGGCGTGGTGGCGTCCACGCCGAACGTGACGTCGGTCGCGTCCGTCTGCGCCACGTTCCACGAGGTGTCGAGCCGGACGCCCGACGCCGTGGTGGCCCCGCTCCGGTTGGCGTTGGACTCCCAGGTGACCGCCCCGGCGGCGTTCTTCTTCAGGTACTTGTACTGGAAGGCGGTGTTGGCCGGCAGGCCGACCTCGGCGGACCAGTACGGGTAGCCGGTGGAGGACAGCTTGACGGCTTTGCTCGTGTCCCAGCCGCCGAGCGCGTCCACCGAGCCGGTCACGTACACGTCGGTGCCGGTGGTGGTCGGCGCGTACTCGCTGAACGTGGCGTTCACCGTGGAGCCGGAGCCGCCGCCGTCACCGGGGTCGCCGCAGCCCACGGTGCACGTGTACGAGCCGTTGTAGAACGCGACGGCGCCCTTGGCCGGGACGGTGATGCTCGCGCTGCCGCCCGCGACGGTGACGTGGGTCGCCCCGCCGTCGACCACGTTGGCGTAGGTGCCGTCGGCCATGCCGGTGCTGAAGGTGTAAGTGGCCGCCGAGGAACCGTTGTTGACCGTGAAGAACCCGGCACCCGAGCGGCCGAAGCCGATCACGTTCGACGACTTGGTCTGCCAGTCGGAGACCGCCGCCGTGTCGACCGCGTTGTGCCACGCCACCATGCCGACGACCGCCGTGTCGCGGTCCAGGCAGTACCAGGAGCCGTTCGAGCAGTCGGTGCCCGTCACGAAGCCGGACGAGTTCGGCGGCGCCTGGTCGCTCTGCGTCCACTCCCAACTGGCGTACACCGTGGGCGTGGACCACTTGTAGGCGAGCTGGAAGAGGTTGGCGAGCCGGTAGGCGTCACCGTCCTTGTAGCTCATGTGCAGGCCGTTGCGCTCGGTGTCGTGGTTCGTCACGAACGACACCGAATTGGCGGCCGGCAGGATGCCCGAGGACGACAGCGAGGCCAGTTCGGAGACGTTGCCCTGGAAGGCCGACTTCATCCTGCTCGCGTACGTGAAGTCCAGGACGTCGCCGGAGGCGTAGTAGTCGGACGGCTGCGGCGTGGAGCCCGGGTAGACCTCCTGGAAGACGTACGGGTCCTTGCCGGACGTGGTGTCGGTGAGCTTGCCCTCGATCGCCGCGAGGTCCGCCTCGGGGATGTGCTTGGCCGCGTCCACCCGGAAACCGTCGACTCCCAGCGCCAGTTGGGAGTTCAGGAAGTCCGCGATGCCGGCGCGCACCGAGTCCGAGCCGGTCCTGAGGTCGGGCAGGCCGAGGAGTTCGCAGTTCTGGACCTGGGTGAGGTTGTTGTAGTCCTGGACCGTGAGGTCCGACGTGGGGCAGTCGCCCGCGTCGTGGTAGTCGCCCCGGTCCCACTCGGGGGTGTCGTACTTGCTGGTCAGCGTGGTGCCGTTGTAGCCGGTGCCGGTCTGCGCGGCGGTGTGGTTGATCACCGCGTCCGTGTAGACCTTCACGCCCGCCGCGTGGCAGGAGGTGACCATGGCGGCGAACTTGGCGGCCGACCCGAAGCGGCTGTTCAGGTCGTACGAGTAGGGCTGGTAGACGTCCCACCAGTAGAAGTTGGACTGCTTCAGCGACTCGGCGGGCGGCGCGACCTGGACCGCGCCGTACCCGGCGGGGCCGAGCACGTCGGTGCACTCGGACGCCACCGAGTCCCAGTTCCACTCCCACAGGTTGGCGATGACGTCGCCCCGCGCGCCGGTGTCCGCCCGCGCCGTCGCGGCGGGCAGGACGGTGGCACAGGCCAGGGCGAGGGCGCCCACGGACACGGCACTTGCCGTGCGCCGGAAGACACCAGGGGGCCGGTGTCTGCTCATGTGCGGCTCCGATGAGGGGTGTTGAGGGGGATGTCGAACACGGTCGGAACGGGTTCCAACACGGCCCGAGCGTGGGCCTGTTGAGAAGGGCACGTCAAGATTGGCGACTGAAATTTCTTGCTGCGCCTTTCATGACTCTTGCTGCAATGCTTTCCGCGGCGATACGGTCACGCCGGCGCCGGTGACACAGCCGTCCCGGTGCAGGGGTCGGAGCCAACCCGCTCCGTACGCATGGGAGTTCACGCCTGTGATACCGAGATGGCCGGTGCCCCGCGGGCGCCGCACCGCGCACGCCGCACGAACGGCCTTGGCCACGGCGGCGGTTCTGGTCGCCGCCTTCGTTCAGCCGCTCGCCGCACGGGCCGCCACCCCGCCGGCGCCCCCGTCCGACGCGAAGCTCGCTGCCGAGCCCGCGCGGCACGACGACACGCGCGAGCAGTTCTACTTCGTCATGCCGGACCGCTTCGCCGACGGCGACAGCTCCAACAACCGGGGCGGGCTGACCGGTTCACGCCTCGCCACCGGCTACGACCCCACCGACAAGGGCTTCTACCAGGGCGGTGACCTCAAGGGCCTCACCGACCGCCTCGACTACATCAAGGGGCTCGGCACCACCGCCATCTGGATGGCGCCCATCTTCAAGAACCAGCCGGTGCAGGGCACCGGGGCCGACGCCTCGGCCGGCTACCACGGCTACTGGATCACCGACTTCACGCAGGTCGACCCGCACTTCGGCACCAACAAGGACCTCTCGACCCTCATCTCCAAGGCGCACGCCAAGGGCATGAAGGTCTTCTTCGACGTCATCACCAACCACACCGCCGACGTCGTCGACTACCAGGAGAAGTCCTACGACTACCTCTCCAAGGGCGCCTTCCCGTACCTGACGAAGGACGGCGAGCCCTTCGACGACGCCGACCACGCGAGCGCCGCCACCGGGAAGTCCTTCCCCGCGGTCGACGCGGACTCCTTCCCGCGCACCCCGGTCGTGCCGGCGGCGAAGAAGAACGTCAAGGTCCCGTCCTGGCTCAACGACCCGACGATGTACAGCAACCGCGGCGACTCGACCTACGCCGGCGAGTCCACCACGTACGGCGACTTCTCCGGTCTCGACGACCTGTGGACCGAACGGCCCGAGGTCGTCTCCGGCATGGAGAAGATCTACGAGCGCTGGGTGCGCGACTTCGGCGTGGACGGGTTCCGCATCGACACCGTCAAGCACGTCGACATGGACTTCTGGACCCAGTGGGCCACCGCCCTGGACGCCTACGCGGCGAAGCAGGGCCGGAAGAACTTCTTCATGTTCGGCGAGGTCTACTCCGCCGACACCTCCGTCACCTCGCCCTACGTGACCCAGGGCCGCCTCGACGCCACGCTCGACTTCCCGTTCCAGGACGCGGCCCGCGCGTACGCCTCGCAGGGCGCGAGCGCGCAGCGGCTCGCGAGCGTCTTCGGCGACGACTACAAGTACACGACCGACAAGGCCAACGCCTACGAGCAGGTCACCTTCCTCGGCAACCACGACATGGGCCGCATCGGGTCGTTCCTCGAACAGGACAACCCGGACGCGACCGACGCCGAGCTCCTCGCCAAGGACCGTCTCGCCAACGACGTGATGTTCCTCAGCCGCGGCAACCCGGTGGTCTACTACGGCGACGAGCAGGGCTTCACCGGCGCGGGCGGCGACAAGGACGCCCGTCAGACCATGTTCGCCTCGAAGGTCGCCGACTACCTCGACGACGACGAGATCGGCACCGGCCGCACCCACGCGAGCGCCGCCTACGACACGAGTGCGCCGCTCTACGAGCAGATCGCCGCGCTCTCCGAACTGCGCAGGGCCAACCCGGCCCTCACCGACGGCACCCAGGTCCAGCGCTACGCGGCCGACGGCGCCGGCGTCTACGCCTTCTCCCGCACCGGCACCGACCGCACCGAGTACGTCGTCGCCCTCAACAACGCCGGCAGCCCCAGCACCGTGACCTTCGCGACCGGCACCGCGAGCACGCGCTTCCGGGGCATCTACGGCACCGACGCCACCGTCACCAGCGACGCCGCCAGGAAGATCACCGTCACCGTCCCGGCCGGCTCGGCGATCGTCCTCAAGGCCGCCGCCCGCACCGCCGTGCCCGCCGCGAAGCCCGCGCTGACCCTGACCGCACCCGCCGCCGGCGCCACCGGCACCGTCGAACTCGGCGCGGACGTCGACGGGAGCGGGCTGGACCGCGTCGTCTTCGCCGCCCAGGTCGGCAACGGCAAGTGGCAGACCCTCGGTTCCGCCGACCACGCCCCCTACAAGGTCACCCAGACCCTCGCGGCGGACGTGCCCGCCGGTACGGCCCTGCGCTACAAGGCGGTCGTCGTCGACCCGTCCGGCCGCACCGCGTCCGCGACGGCCACGTCCGTCTCCGGCACGCCGCCCGTCGCGGAGACACCCACCGCGACCTCCCGCGACTACGCCGTCGTCCACTACAGGCGCACCGACGGCGACTACGACGACTGGGGCCTGTACGCGTGGGGCGACCTCGCCGACGGCGAGGCGACGACCTATCCCGCGGGGCACCCCTTCACCGGGCGGGACGCCTACGGGGCCTTCGCCTACGTGAAGTTGAAGCCCGGCGCGACCAGCCTCGGCTTCCTCGTCGTCGACAAGGACGGCGACAAGGACGTCTCCGCCGACCGCACGATCGACCTGACCTCGACCGGCGAGGTCTGGCTCGAACAGGGCAAGGACACCGTCCTCACCGAGCGCCCCGACTACCCCGCCCAGGACACCGCGAAGGCGGTGCTGCACTACCACCGCGCCGACGGCGACTACAGCGGCTGGGGACTGCACGTGTGGACCGGCGCCGCCGAGCCCACCGACTGGTCGAAACCCCTCGAACCGGTGAGGATCGACTCCTATGGAGCGGTCTTCGAAGTGCCCCTCACCGACGGTGCCACCAGCCTCGCCTACATCCTGCACAAGGGCGACGAGAAGGACCTCGCCGCCGACCAGTCGCTCGACCTCACCGCGGCGAACGGCCACGAGGTGTGGCTGTTGAACGGCCAGGAGGAACACCTGCTGCCGCAGCCTGCGGGCTCGGCCGCCGCCCTCGACCTCACCACGTCCAAGGCGGTGTGGATCGACCGGAACACCGTCGCCTGGAACGGCAGCGACGCCGCCGCCTCCACCCAGCTCCTCTACTCCCGCGACGGCTCGATCGCGGTCAAGGACGGAACGCTCACCAGCGACGACGAACGCTGGCTGCGCCTGGGGCGGACCACGCTCACCGACGCGCAGAAGTCCAGGTTCCCGTACCTGAAGGACTACACGGCCTGGTCGGTCGACCCGCGCGACCGCGACCGGGTCCGCGAGGCCCTCGGCGGCCAGGTCGTGGCCTCGCAGCGGGCCGCCACCGGCGCCGTCCTCGCCGCGACCGGGGTGCAGACGGCGGGGGTGCTCGACGACCTCTACGACGCGGGCTCCGCGCACCTCGGCCCGGTCTTCCACGACGGCCGCCCCACCCTCTCCGTGTGGGCGCCCACCGCGCAGTCCGTGCGGCTGGACATCGGCGGGGCGAAGGTCGCGATGAGGCGCGACGCCGCGACCGGCGTCTGGTCCGTCACCGGCCCGGCCTCCTGGAAGAACAAGTCCTACCGCTACGTCGTGCGGGTGTGGGCGCCGAGCGTCGGCAGGATGGTCACCAACGAGGTCACCGACCCGTACTCGGTGGCCCTGACCGCCGACTCCGCACGCAGCCTCGTCGTCGACCTCGCCGATCCGTCGCTCGCCCCGGCCGGCTGGAAGAACCTGCGGAAGCCGGCCGCCGTGCCGCTCAAGGACGCCCAGATCCAGGAACTGCACGTCCGCGACTTCTCCGTCGCCGACAGCACGGTCCCCGCCGAGGACCGCGGCACCTACCGCGCGTTCACCGACAAGGACAGCGACGGCTCGAAGCACCTGCGCCAACTGGCCGCCGCGGGAACCTCGTACGTCCATCTGCTGCCCGTCTTCGACATGGCGACCGTCCCGGAGAAGCGGGCCGACCAGGCCGTCCCCGACTGCGACCTCGCCTCCTACGCCGCCGACTCCGACAAGCAGCAGGAGTGCGTGGCGAGGACGGCGGCGACGGACGCCTACAACTGGGGCTACGACCCGTACCACTTCACCGTCCCCGAGGGCTCCTACGCCACCGACCCGGACGGCACCGCCCGCACCACCCAGTTCCGTGACATGGTCAAGTCCCTGAACCAGGACGGGCTGCGGGTCGTCATGGACGTCGTCTACAACCACACCGCCGCCTCCGGCCAGGCCGACACCTCCGTCCTCGACAAGGTCGTGCCCGGCTACTACCAGCGCCTGCTGGCCGACGGGTCCGTTGCCAACAGCACCTGCTGCTCCAACACCGCCACCGAGAACCGCATGATGGGCAAGCTCGTCGTCGACTCGGTCGTCACCTGGGCCAAGGAGTACAAGGTCGACGGCTTCCGCTTCGACCTCATGGGCCACCAGCCGAAGGCCAACATCCTCGCCGTGCGCAAGGCGCTGGACGCGCTGACCCCCGCCAAGGACGGCGTCGACGGCAAGAAGATCATCATGTACGGGGAGGGCTGGAACTTCGGCGAGGTCGCCGACGACGCCCGGTTCGTGCAGGCCACCCAGAAGAACATGGCCGGCACCGGCATCGCGACCTTCTCCGACCGGGCCCGCGACGCCGTGCGCGGCGGCAGCCCCTTCGACGCCGACCCCGGCGTCCAGGGCTTCGCTTCCGGCCTGTACACCGACCCCAACTCCTCGGCCGCGAACGGCACTCCGGCCGAGCAGAAGGCCCGGCTGCTGCACTACCAGGACCTCATCAAGGTGGGTCTCACGGGCAGCCTCGCCGGCTACCGGTTCACCGACAGCACCGGAAAGACGGTCACCGGCGCGGGAGTCGACTACAACGGCTCGCCCGCCGGCTACGCGGCGGCACCCGGCGACGCCCTCGCCTACGTCGACGCGCACGACAACGAGTCCCTCTTCGACGCCCTCACCTACAAGCTCCCCGCCGGCACCTCCGCCGACGACCGTTCCCGCATGCAGGTCCTCGCCATGGCGACGGCCGCCCTCTCGCAGGGCCCGGCCCTCTCCCAGGCCGGCACCGACCTGCTGCGCTCCAAGTCGCTCGACCGCAACTCCTTCGACAGCGGCGACTGGTTCAACGCGATCCACTGGAACTGCGCCGACGGCAACGGCTTCGGCCGGGGGCTGCCCCCGGCCGCCGACAACGCCGACAAGTGGTCGTACGCGAAGCCTCTGTTGAGCACCGTCAAGGTGGGCTGCGCACAGATCGACGGCACCTCGGCCGCCTACCGGGACCTGCTGCGCATCCGCACCACCGAGCCGGACTTCTCGCTCGGGACGGCGGACGCGGTCCAGTCGGCGCTGTCCTTCCCGCTCTCCGGCGACACGGAGACGCCGGGCGTCATCACCATGCGGCTCGGTGACCTGGTGGTGGTCTTCAACGCGACGCCCACCACGCAGGACCAGCGGGTCGGCGCCCTCGCGGGCACCGGCTACAGGCTGCACCCCGTGCAGGCGTCCGGCGCGGACAAGGTCGTCCGGTCGGCCGCGTACGCGAGGTCCACGGGCACGTTCACGGTCCCGGCCCGCACCGTGGCGGTGTTCACCAGCGCGGGCTGAGGGCGGGCGAGGACGCCGCGACGCGACGGACCGCACCTCTTGGTGCGGTCCGTCCTGTTTCATCCGCCCGGACCGACGGCCGTTACAGTGGGCGCAGTTGGCCTCGAACACCCAGAACGCCCCTGAACAGGAGTGCCCATGCCGCAGATCACCGTCGACTACTCGGACCGGCTCGCGGACACCTTCGACCGCCCCGCGTTCGCCCGCGCCCTGCACGAGCGGACCGTGGAGACGGCCGGTGCCACCCCGCAGGCCTGCAAGACGCAGTTCCGCCGCACCGAGGACGCCGTGGTCGGTCCCGACGCGGACGGGCACGCGGTCGTCCACGTCACCATCGGACTGCTGGCCGGCCGCACCGACGAGACGAAGGCCCGGCTCACCGGCGAGGTGCTCGACCTGCTGCGCGAGTACGTCAAGCCCACCGGGGACCTGGTCCTGCACGCCTCCGCCGAGGTGCGCGAACTCGACGGTTCCTACACGAAGTTCGACCGCTGACCGCACCCCGCGGCCGCTCGCGGCGGCAGGTCAGGCCGCCAACGCGGCCAGTCGGGTGAGGAGTTCGGCGAACGGGCCGTCGGCCGGCTCGTCGCGGACGGCCCGGCGCAGCAGCGTGCGCATCTCGTCGTCGTAGGCCGCGCTGACGGCCGCGAGCGCGGCGAAGTCGTTGACGAGCTGGATCTCCAGCTCGGCCCGCGGGACGCGCCGCCCGTCCAGCCAGATCAGCGCGGTCGACTCCGCGAGCGAGATCCAGGAGCGGACCACGAGATCGAGACGCGCGGGCGCCTCCTCGACGCCCAGGTGCGTCAGGATCTGCGCGTACGCGGCCTGCCGCACCGAGTCGACGAGCGCGTTCGCGGTCGTCGAGCCGACCGCCGGGCCGCCCCGCATCAGGGCCGAGAAGCCCGGCCCGTGCTCGTCGACGAAGTCGAAGTAGCGGCCCATCGCACGGCGCAGCCGCTGTCCGAGCGGGCCCTCGTGCGGCTCCTGGAAACGGGTCGTCAGGTCGTCGGCCGCACGCCTCAACGCCGCCTCGTACAGGCTGAGTTTGCCGGGGAAGTAGTGGTAGACCAACGGCCGTGATATCCCCGCCGCGGTCGCTATCTCGTCGATGGAGACCTCGTCGGGGGAGCGACGGCTGAACAGTTCGAGGGCGATGCCGATCAACTGCTGGCGGCGCTCCTCGACTCCCATCCTGCGGCGAACCCCGGTCGTCATGCGAGCACTTTAGCGATCGGTTCCGTCCCCGAACGACCCTTCCCGGTCGCGGAACCGACGCGAAGCCCCCAACACCCTTTTGTCGCAGCCGCGTTGACCTGGGTTACTTCAGCCCCTCCACCTTGCGGCCGTCGGACAGGGTGCCCTGGAGCACCGCCTGCGCGCCCTTCGTCGTGCGCACCGCGAGCAGCCGGCCCTGCCGCGAGCCGGTGACGCCGCCGGTGGCCCGGAGCGACTCCGTGCCCCTGCTGCCCGCGGCGAGCAGGAACCAGTTGCCCAGCTTCGACTTCCACAGCACGCCCGCCAGCACCTGCGCGTCGCGCGCGCCGCAGGCCGGGACGTCCTGGCCCTTCGCCGCCAGCGCCCCGTAGGTCCCGGCCGGGGTGTGGAACTGGGCCAGTGCCGTGGCGCCGTCGCCGCGCCACGTCTCGGCGCGGGTGCACACCCAGGACGCGGTGCCCGTCGCGTCGGGCAGCGGCTGCTCGGCGAACTCCCAGGCGTTCACCGACCGCACGCCCTGACCGCGCTCCGAGGCCAGCGAGCACGCGTACGGCGACCAGGAGGCGAGGTCGCCGCTGCCGGACACCTCGTGCGTCGCGGTGGGCCGCCCCGCGGTGAGGTGCGCCGGGACGAGTTCGCCGAGGTCGGTCGACACGTGGGTGCCGAGGCCGCCGGAGAGCCGCAGCGCGTTCCACGAGGTGCAGTCGCCCGTCTGCGCGGGGCCCGCCAGCGGCGCGGTGACCCCGTCCTTCAGCGCGAGCGCGGCGGGGCCGGCGGCCGGCTTCAGCAGGTCGACCGAGGCGGCCTTCGTCACCCAGGGGGCGGTCAGATAGCGGGTGTTGCCGTCGGTGCGGTTCAGGACCACGGCCTCCGACTCCGCGCCGGACGCGCCGTCGACCCGCGCGAAGTCGAGGGCGGCGCCCGCCGTGCCGTCCTTCGGCTCCGCGTACCGCGCGATGCGCTGCCCGTCGTAGAGGACCACCACGCGCGCGGCGTCCACGTCGCCCGCGTACAGGAGCTGGGGCGGTCCGGCGGGCCCGCCCGAGGCGGTGCCCGGCGTCGCGGAGACCCGCACCGCCGAGCCGGGGCGGGCCCAGACGGCGAGCGCGCGCCGCAACAGCGCGGTGTCGGAAGTGAGTTCACCGCGGGCCGGCCAGACGGAGAAGTCGGTGCGCGCCGAGGTCCGCCACGCCGACGGCGCGACCGACGTCAGCCGGGCGGGGTCGAGGGCCGCCTCCGCCGCCGGGTTCTGCGCGTACGCCGGGGCCGCGGCGCCGTCGGGCCCCCAGCCGCCGCCGGGCAGCACCAGCAGGGCGCCGCACACGGCGACGGCCGCCGCCGCCGCGAGGCCCGCCTTCAGGTGCTGGCGGCGGCGCACCAGGTCGGTGGGGCGGGCCAGGAGCAGGCAGGGGTCGAACGCGGCGGCCTCCAGCAGCCCCTCGGGGGCGGCCTCCCTGCCCGCCTCGCGCAGCGCCCCGTCGGGCTGCGCGACCCCGGCGGCGGACAGCACCGCGCGGACGTCGGCGTCGGCGAGCCCCTCCAGGCCGCGCAGCACGTAGGCGGCACGCGCGGCGGGGGAGAGTGCCGAAAGCTTTTGCCCCAGGGCCAGTTCGTCGGGGCCCGGGGTGTGCGGGGAGAGCCGCAGGCCGCGCACGCGGGGCAGCAGCGGCGGCAGTTGGCCGCGGCCGGGAAGGGTGGCGCGGCGGCGCGGGCGGCCCGCCGCGAGCGCGGCCCGGACCACTTGGACGCGCAGATACGCGTACTCGGGGTCGTCGCCCCGCGCCGCCGCCTGCGCGGGGATCGCCGTCCCGGACGCCGACCGGCCGCGGGGCAGGGCGCGCTGCACCAGGCCGTGCGCCGTCAGGACGCGCCGGTCGCGGCCGGCGCCCGGCGGCAGCAGCAGATAGGCGAGCCGGACGAGCCGCGGGTAGTGCTCGACGAGTGCCGCCCCGGTCCGCCCGGGGGCGGAGGAGGCGGAGGCGGGTGCGGGGCGCGGGGCGACATCCTGTGACTGCACGTTCAGCAGAACGAGCGAATCGGACGTTGGTCACCGGCCCGGCGCGGACTCGACCCTCCCGTGGGATCCGGCGGCGTCCGCGTCAACGCGCCGGTGGATCAAGCCGGTTCGGCCGGTTCCCCGGGTTCGACCAGCAGCCGGGCGTAGTTCGCCATCGACCGCTGGTAGCGCGGCAGATGGGGCGCCAGGGCACCGATGACGAGGGCGAGTCCCTCGCGGTCGCGGCCCAGCGACGACAGGCACAGGGCCAGGCAGGCCCGTACGGCGTCGTCCAACTCGTCCGAGGGAGCCACCAGTTCGGGGGTGAGCAGGGCGACGCCCTCCTCGGCCCGGCCGATGTTCCGCAGCGAGCTCGCCAGTTGGATGCGGGTGCGGCGGCCCCGGTAGCCGGTGAGGCCGCGGTCGAGGGCCTCCCGGTAGAGCGGCACCGCCTTGTCCGAGTGGCCGGTCGAGTCCCACGCGCAGGCCCGCTCGAACGGCCCGACGGGGCTGTCGGCCGGCAGTTCGGCCACGAGATCGTCGACGAGGCGCCGGAAGTCGGCCGCGTCCTCCTCGGCGTAGTCGTCGAAGGAGGCCCAGGCGGCCGCCACGCGATCTTCCCAGTTCTGGTTCACGGGTCAACCTTCGCACGTGCGTGCACCGGGCGGCCATGGTCTGCGCCGGAACCGGATCGCGGGCGCATTGAGTGCCGCGCCGCCCCCGGCCGTATCGAGGGCGGGGCCCCGCGCCGGGGCCCGCGCGCCATGCGCCCGTGCCGTCGCGCACGGGCGCCGGAAGCCACCACCGGAGGAACGATGAGGCTGACCCGACCGATGCTCGCCGCGGCCGGCGCCGCCGCGCTGCTCACGCTGACCGGGTGCGCCTCGGGCGGCGGCGGGGACGACGAGGTGCCGCCCACGGCGAGCGGCAGCCTGGAGCACCTCGCCGCCGAGGCACGGTGCACCCCCGACATCCAGACCGACGCCGACGAGATCCGGCAGGCCGTCTGCAAGAACACCGACGGCAGGTTCGTGCTCGCCACCTTCGCGACGGACCGCGGCCAGCGCGAGTGGATCAACGAGGCGAAGGACTACGGGGGTTACTACCTCGTCGGCCGCAAGTGGGTCGCGGTCGGCAGCGACGGGGTGGTCGGCGCGCTGCGCCGACGGCTCGGCGGCGACCTCGAAGTGGGCACGTCGCACGCGGACCACACCGCCGGCTGACGGCACGCGAGGGCCGCCCGCGCGCGTGGCGGGCGGCCCGGCGGCGGGCGACGGCGGGAAGGACCGGCGGGGGAGGGGGGTCCCCGCCGGTCCTTCGTCACGTACCGCCCCGGCCCGGTCTCAGCCGTGCCGGCGCGGGCTCACTGGCACTTCCTGCCGTAGTTGACGCAGCGCACCAGCCGGTTCATCAGCGACTCGTCGAAGACGTTGATGAAGTCGTCGTGGTCGGTGACCGCCTTGTGCAACTGGTCGGGGAAGCCGTCCACCGCGTACGCGTTCGTCACCGTGCCGTTCGCGACGGTCGGCCGCGGCACGTCGTAGACCAGCCGCATCGTGAGCTGCGGAATGGCCTTGAAGCCCGTCGGGCAGGCGCCGCTCGCGTCCGCGAACGCCACGTGCGTACGGTGGTTGGCACTGTCGATGTTCGTGCCGTCCCAGCAGCTCTGGAACGCGAAGCTGCGCACCACCGAACTGCCCTGCGGGCAGATCGGGTACTTGTCGGTCAGCTGCACCTTGCTCTCGAACCCGGTGCAGGACCAGTGGGCGTTGGCGTTCGCCGTGCCGTTGACGAAGGCCTTCGCGTCACCGGTGATGATGCGCAGGAACTTCGGCATCGCGACGACCTTGCCGCGCGCGCTGCCCTTGAAGGTGATCGACGCGCTCTTCGCCTGGAGGATGCGGCCGACGTTGCCCTCCTTGCCGCCGCCGTCCGCGTTCTGGTCGAAGTCCTGCGTGCCGTCCTGCACCCGGACCACCGGCCAGTAGTACGACGACTTGTCGCCCTGGTTCGCGCAGGTCGTCTCGGCCGCCGCGAACGTGTCGTTGGTGGCGAACGCGTCGTTCGACTGGTTGCCGACGTAGTCGTGCAGGTGGTGCGCGCCGTTGGTCACGCCGGGTGCCACGATCACGTTGTCCGTGTTGTGCTTGCCGTTCGCGTTGACGCCGCACTTGGTGGTGAAGACGCCGGTGGAGGCGTTGCGGCTGTTGCGCGGCTTGGCCGGCACGTTGGCCCGGACCGTGGTGATGTCGACGAAGTCGTCGGCGGACGGCCCGTTCCCCGCCTGCCCCGCGCCCGCCTGGGCGCCGCCGTCGCCCGCGCTCGCGGACGGGTCGGCGGAGGGGTCGGCCGACGGGTCGGCGGAGGGGTCCGCCGAGGGGTCTGCGGCGGAGGGGTCCGCCGACGGGTCCGCGGACGCCGACGGATCGGCCGTCGCCGGCGGGGTGGCCGGGATGCCGGTGCAGGCGGCCAGCTCCGCGAGACCGGCGGGGGCGGTGCCGCCGACCCGGTTGATGTCCAGCGCGATCCGGTCGAGGACCGCCTTGCGCTTGCTGGCGAGCGGTCCGAGGATCGCGTTCTGGACGAAGTTCGCGTCCCTGGCCTGGGCGTTGCGGGTGTCCGCGAGCCGCTGGTAGGCCTCGGTGATCTGACGGTCGAGCCGGGCCAGTTCGGCGTCCACCCTGCTTCGCGCGCGGGCCGGTACGTCGGTGAGCTGCTGGCCGACGTCCGGGCAGGAGACCGTCGCGATCTGCGCGGCGGCGGCCTTGGTGCGGCCGTGTGCCCCGTTCTGCTCGTGGGCCGAGGCGTAGAAGTTCGCCCAGACCAGTCCACCGCCACCCAGGGCCAGGGCCGCCGACGCGGCGATCGCCTTGGTGGCCGGTGACGAACGGCGTTTTCGAGTGTTGCGTCCCATGGAACTCCTCTGACTTCCTTGCGGGGCAGCGAGGCGCCCGACAGGAGTGAAGCGGCGCCCATCCATACGGGCCCCGTCCCACGGGTGTTCAGAAGTCTCAGAAATTCATGAGAGACGCCCGGCGGCCGGGGCGCGACCCACGCCCCTGACCTACCGGCACTCCCAACTTGCCCAGAACTAGCTGTAGTTGAAACGCATCGACCACTGTTGCGGTGATGCCGGCGGACCGCCGGCTACCGCGCGAGCCGGGCCAGCACCGTCGCCTCCAGCGCCGGGTCGAGGCCCACCGGGGGCCGGTCCGGCCGCTGCGGCGCGTGTCCCCCGATGCCCCGCAGCCACGCCCAGGTGTCGGCGACCGTCTCCTCGACGGGACGGCAGACGAGGCCCGCGGCCAGCGCGCGGGAGACGTCGGCACCGTGCAGCGCGTCGTGCATGTCGCTGTCCGGCGGTACCCACACCGGCAGTTGGGTCCACGGCTCGATCCCCGCGTCGAGCACGGTGGCCGGGTCGGCCCAGCGCAGCTCGGCGCCCGCCCCGGTGACGCGTGCGCAGGCGTCGAGCAGCGAGCCCGTCGTGGCGTGGCCCCGGGCGCTCATGAGGTTGTACGGGCCGCCGCGGCCGTCGGCGGCGGCGGTGAGGATCCAGGCCGCGAGGTCGCGGACGTCGACGTATTGGAGGGGCAGTTCGCGCGGCCCCGGGGCGAGCACCTCGCCGCCGCGCGCGGTGCGGGCCAGCCACCACGGCAGCCGCCCGACGTTCTCGTACGGGCCGAGCAGCAGCCCGCACCGGACGAGCAGGCTGTCGTCGGCGCCGAACGCGTCGAGCGCGGCGAGTTCGCCGCCGCGCTTGTCCCGCGCGTAGTCCGTCTCCCGCGCGTCCGCCGAGGCGCCCGCCACGACGGGGGCGTCCTCGGTGTACCCGGCGGGCGGCGCCCACGTGTACACCGAGCAACTCGACACGTACACGTACCGTCCGGCCCGCCCGGCGAGCGACCGGGCCGCGTCGCGCACCGCGCGGGGTGCCGCCGACCAGGTGTCCACGACGACGTCCCAGGTCCCGTCGGCGTCGGCCAGCCGCGCGAGGCCGCCGGGCGCGGTGCGGTCACCGGTCAACAGGCGCACGCCCGGCGGGGGCCTGCGGTGCCCCCGGTTGAGGACCGTCACCTCCCAGCCGCGCGCGAGCGCCTCCTCCACCACGGCACGTCCGGCGAACTCCGAACCGCCCATCACCAGAAGTCTCATGGCGCCGAGTCTGCGCGACGCGGCGCGCGCACGGAACGGTGTTCTGCCGTCGGAAGAGCGCGCGGTGCGACGGGCAACGGGGCGGCCCCCGACCGGGGGCCGCCCCGTCCGCCGTCAACGGCCGGTCGGCGGGGTGTACTTGTAGCCGACGCGACGCACGGTCTGGATCACCCGGCGGTGCTCCGCGCCCAGCTTGCGGCGCAGCCGGGCGATGTGGACGTCGACCGTGCGGCCGTCGCCCACGTGGTCGTAGCCCCACACCGTGGTCACCAGCCGGTCCCGGCTGTGCACCCGGCCCGGGTGGGCGACGAGGTGCGCGAGCAGCTCGAACTCCAGGTACGTCAGGTCGAGGTCGCGCCCGTCCACGGCGGCGGTGCGGCGCACCGGGTCGACCCGTACCAGCGGGTCGCCGACGGTACCGGCGGTGTGCTCCGGTGCGGCGGACGGGGGCCGGGAGTCGGCGACGTCGGGCACCGCGACCGGCGGGAACTGCGGGAACTGCGGCTGCTGGTCGGCGGGGACGAGGACCAGGTAGCCGATCATCGGCGGGTGGCCGGGCAGCGCGGGCAGGGTGCCCTGCGGCGCGGGCAGCCAAGTGGCGCCCGGCGGCAGGAAGTCGGCGATCCGGACCACCTCGTCCCGGTCGACGGCGCGCAGCCGGTGGCGTGCGGTGCCGGTGGACGCGGGAGCGGCGGCGGGGAGCGGGGCGGAGGTCAGCGGACGAGAAGTCGCCATGGGAGTCAGCTCTTTCGCGCGAGAGGTTCGTCGGGAGGTTCGACGGCCGCGATTCGTGGTCGGGCGGTCGAGGGACGTACGTCGTTTCGCGCGCTGGCCGAAGGCCGGGGTACGGCTTTAGAGGGCCCGCGCGTTCGTCGCGCGGCAACACACCCGGTCGAAGTCGTGGTGCTGACGGGAGGGCCAGAAGGGCTCGAGGTCGGGACGACCCGTCGCGGTGTACTTCTGGAAGCTGGCCATGGAGCCATTGAAGCAGACGCCGGGTCCGCTGAGGACCCTCCTCTCACAGGTCGGACGCCCGGTGCGCGCGCGGCGCCCGCGGCACACGCGTGAGGGGGCGCCCGCCGGCCGGCGGGCGCCCCCTCGGGGAAGCGCGGTGGTGCGGCGGATCAGACCTGGCCGGCCTTCTCCAGGGCGGAGCAGCAGGTGTCGACGATCAGGCGCGTGACCAGGTACGGGTCGACGTTGGCGTTGGGGCGGCGGTCCTCGATGTAGCCCTTGCCGTCCTTCTCGACCTGCCACGGGATGCGGACCGAGGCACCGCGGTTGGAGACCCCGTAGGAGTACTCGTTCCACGGGGCGGTCTCGTGCAGACCGGTCAGGCGGTCGTCGATGCCGGCGCCGTAGTGCTTGACGTGGTCGAGGGGCTTGGAGCCCTCACCGAGCGACTCGCACGCGGTGATGATCGCGTCGTAGCCCTCGCGCATGGCCTTGGTGGAGAAGTTGGTGTGCGCGCCCGCGCCGTTCCAGTCGCCCTTGACCGGCTTCGGGTCGAGGGTGGCGGAGACGCCGAAGTCCTCGGCGGTGCGGTAGAGCAGCCAGCGGGCCACCCACAGGTGGTCGGAGACCTCCAGCGGCGAGACCGGGCCGACCTGGAACTCCCACTGGCCGGGCATGACCTCGGCGTTGATGCCGGAGATCGCGAGGCCCGCCTTCAGGCAGTTGTCGAGGTGCTTCTCGACGACGTCGCGGCCGAAGATCTCGTCGGCGCCGACACCGCAGTAGTAGCCGCCCTGGGGGGCCGGGAAGCCGCCCTCGGGGAAGCCCAGCGGACGGGAGCCGTCGAAGAACGTGTACTCCTGCTCGATGCCGAAGATCGGCTCCTGGGCGGCGAACTTCTCGGAGACCTCGACGAGCGCGGCACGGGTGTTGGACGCGTGCGGCGTCATGTCGATGTCGAGGACCTCGCACAGGACGAGGACGTCGTCGCCGCCGCGGATCGGGTCGGGGCAGGTGAACACCGGCTTGAGCACACGGTCCGAGGAGTGCCCCTCGGCCTGGTTCGTGGAGGAGCCGTCGAAGCCCCAGATCGGCAGCTCGGTGCCCTTGGCGTCGTCCGCCAGGATCTTCGTCTTGGAACGGAGCTTGGCCGTCGGCTCGGTGCCGTCGATCCAGATGTACTCAGCCTTGAAGGTCACGGGCCACATCCTTCGGGGTGGGTCTCTAGGCGCATGTGCGGGTGGTGCGGTGCTGCGGCACTGAGGCACCGCACTTTCCTGCCCGGCAGCCTGTCAACAGGCGGTTTCCCGATCATTGCCCGGGTGTGAACCACGTGTTACCTGCACCTGGTGTGACGCGGAGAACGCGGCCAGCGCCCGGTGGCGGCACCGACCGCCCGGCCGCGGGACCGGCGGCACGGGGGAGGGGCGGGCCGTATGCGATGGGAGTGAAAGGCCCGGAGCTGGGCAGGACCGGCCCGCGCGGTGTCCGCCCGGCCTCACGGGAGGCGCGGTGCCGGGCCGCTCGTGGGCGGGTCCTGCGAGCGCCTGCGGAACGTGCTGCGGACGCCGAGGCTGCCGCGGGCCGCCAGGTAGTACTCGTCCCGCCTCTCCTGGAACAGGTGGAACTCCCGCAGCCAGTCCTGCGGCGTGCCCGGCCGGAGGTCGCGGACGAACTGCTCCAGGACCCACGCCTGGCGCTGGAGTGCCCGCGCCGCCGAGATCGTCTCCGCGTCGCCCATCAGCAGGACCGCCTCGAAGGCGTGGCCGCGCTCCTGTTCGGCATCGGCCAACAGGCCCAGCCCCGGCCCGGGTTCGAGCGGCTGGGGCAGCCCGGTGAGACCCCGTCCGGCGGCGAGCCGGCCGGCCACCGACGTGAACTTCTTGACGGCGTCGGCGAAGCGGAGGTACGCCTCCAGCCGGCGTTCGTCCCACCGGGTCGCCAACTGGCGGTCCCAGCGCCTGCGTTCGGTCAGCGCCGAGCCCACGTAGGACGCGCCCGCGCCGACGAGCACACCGGCCAGGGCGAGGAGTTCCCCCGACATCGTTCCCCTCCACGTTGCGTGCGGGGGCCCGGCGAGGTCTTCGCCGTTCCCCTTGTTCGATTTTTTCGCGCCTCACCAGTCCCTCTCGGAGCATGCGGCGACTGGCGTCAATTCCCGTTCCCACCTGGTCATTTGACGACCCCTGTGCCCTCCCCGGATGTCAGTGGCCGACGGTAGACTGTACGTAGTGTTCGAGGGTATGCCGGAGGTTCCGGGACGTGCCCCGACCGCGACAGGAGGATGCCCGTGCCCGCTGCCGCACTCAAGCCGTTGCCCACCCAGTCGACCGCCCGGCGCCCCGTGCAGCTCGACCTGCCGTACGCGCCCGTCGAGAAGCGACCGCTGCCGCCGGGCAGGCCGCGCGACTGGTACGTCACCCACAACCGGCGCCTGAAGGCCATGCGCCTGGCGATCGCCCTGCTGGACTCGGGCGTCTACCTGCCCCGTCAGGCCCGCGACGAGACCATCCACCGCACCGCCGAGCTGATCGGCGTCCACCCGCCGTCCGCCACGACCTGCCACATGGTGCGGGCACTGATGCGCTACGCCCGCTGACACCTCGGCCGCCGCCCGGCGGCCCGCGCACGCCGGGTCCGTCACCCGTTTGCCGGACCCGGTATGCGCGGCCCCCGCCCCCGGACTTCACTCGTACGGAAGACGGTGGGCCGGGGCGGCACGGACCGCACCGCCCGTCCCACGAAGCCCGCGGGAGGTGCGATGGAGCGGAACGGCACACGGCGGCCCGCGCCGGGCACCCCCGCGACGACCGCGCCCACGGGGCCATGACCACGCCCGAGGAGCGCGGCCGGCGGGGCAAGGCCGCCCGCAGGCGCGTCCCGCGCTCCGCGCACGCCGGCTGGCTCCCGCCGGTCGACCGCGCCGACCCCGTCGCCGTCCTCGAACAGCAGAGCAGGGACCGGCTGCCGGAACTGCTCCCGGTCCGCTACGGACGCATGGTCTCCTCGCCGCTGTCCTTCCTGTGCGGCTCCGCCGCCGTCATGGCGGGCGACCTCGCCGCCGTGCCCCACACCGGACTGACCGTGCAACTGTGCGGCGACGCGCACCTGCTCAACTTCGGCCTGTTCGGGACGCCCGAACGGGCCCTGCTGTTCGACCTGGTCGACTACGACGAGACCTGGCCGGGCCCCTTCGAGTGGGACGTCAAACGGCTCGCCGCGAGCATCGTCGTCGCCGCCCGCGAGAACGGCCACGACGACGGCCGGGCCCGCCTCGCGGCACTCGGCGCGGTGCGGTCCTACCGCACCGCCGTGCGCCGCCTCGCCGGGCAGGGCGAGCTCGCCGTCTGGTACGCCCGGATCGACGCCGACCGGCTGCTGCCCCTGGTCCGCGCCGCCCGGCGCCGCCGGGCCGCCGCGTGCAGCCTCACGCGCGCCCGGCGGCGCACCGCGCTCCAGCCCCTCGACCGGCTCAGCGAGACGGTCGAGGGGCGCCGCCGCATCGTCAACGACCCGCCGCTGCTCGAACCGGCGGGCGCCGCCGACACCGCCACCCTGCGCAAGGTCTTCAGCGACTACCGCTCCACGCTCACCGATGAGCGCCGCGTCCTGCTCGACCGCTACCGCTTCGTCGACGCCGCCCGCAAGACCGTCGGCATCGGCGGCGTCGGCACCCGCTGCTTCGTCGTGCTGCTGGCCGGCCGGGACGCCGACGACCCGCTGTTCCTCCAGCTCAAGGAGGCCCGCAGGTCCGCCGTCGAGGAACATCTGCCGAGCGGCCCCTACGTCCATCCCGGACAGCGCGTGGTCACCGGGCAGCGGCTGCTCCAGGCGGCCGGCGACATCTTCCTGGGCTGGACCACCGGACCGCAGGGACGGGCCTACTACTGGCGGCAGTTGCGCGACACGAAGGGCGGCGTCGACGTCGGCGTCATGGACCCGCCGGAACTGCTGCGGTACGCACGGCTGTGCGGCTCGGCCCTGGCCCGCGCGCACGCCCGCACCGGCGACCGCACCGCGATAGCGGCCTACCTGGGCGGCGCCGACACGTTCGACCGCGCGGTCGCCGACTTCGCGGTCCGCTACGCCGACCAGACCGCGGCCGACCACGCGAGCCTGGGCGCGGCGATAGCGGCGGGAGTGATCACGGCGGCCCCCGGGGTCTGAACGGCGCTATGCCGCAGCCCTGTTGGGACCCGCCCCGGCCAACACCCTCTCCTGCGGCGCGAGTACCGCGTGACCGGCCGCCGTCCGGCCGCCACGCTCAACTCCCGCAGGCCACCGCTGCTTTCGCCGTGCCCGGAGAGGCCGGGGGCGACGCCCCGGCGACCGTGCGCCGCGAACTCGGCCCGCCCGTACGCGTGTTCACTCCCGCGCGGCGGTCGGTGCCCGGCGCGCGCACGCGGCGGGCGGGGACCGGATCCGGCCGTACCTCCCCGGAAAAGAGGATGCACGCACGGTCACCGCGTCCCTACGCTGGACACGCGTAACGGAGCCGCCCACCACCGGTTCGCGCGGGGTGGGCGACAAGTCGCGGGCCCGGGTCTACTCTCGGTCCACCCACGGACGGAAGCCCCGGATCTCCGGACTTCCGGACGGTCCGCACTGCTCAGCCGCTCAGGGGCGGGACTCCCCGGACCCGGGACCCCCGCCGAGTACCAGTCCGCCCGGTCTCCCGCGACCGGGCACCGCGTCCCCGCGCGCCCCACCGCCGGGCCGCAGTTCCGCACAGCCGCTCAGTCACTCACCGCACACGGAGACCCGCAATGGGCACCATCGTCGTGGCCGGGACCCTGGTCCTGGTCGTCATGGGATTCGGAAACCACCTCTGGTGGCTCGCCGCAGTCGCCGTGCTCTTCCTGTACCTCCAGTACGGGCGGCACGCGTCGGGCTCGTCGTCCGGCTCGTCCTCGTCGCCGTCCGCGCCGCCGGGCGGAGCCGCGGGCGGCGGGCCGGCGGGGTCGGCCCCCGGCTCGTACCGGGCCTACCGCGACCGCCGGGACCGGCAGGCGAAGTGGGAGCGCCGCTACCGCCGCGAGCGTCCGCTGGAGTCGCGCCGTCAGGAGCGCGAGAAGAGCAAGTGACGCACGGCGGGCGGGGCTTCGCGCCCCGCCCGCCACCGGCGTTCACAGCCCCGGCGCGCCCCAGACCGGGAACCACCTGCTCAGGTCCTGCTCGATCCGCAGGTCGTCGCCCAGGGCGGCCCTCACCTGGAGTTCCAGCGCGTTGTCCCGCCGCTGTCCGGTGTCGGTGCCGCCCGCGCCGGTGCCGGAGAGGGGCGCGAAAGGGTAGAAGGTGCCCCGCTTGTACAGGTAGACCAGGGCGAGCGAGCGCCCCTTGTCGTCCTCGAACCCGGCCAGGGAGCACAGGAGTTGAGGTCCGAAGCCGTTGACCTCCATCGAACTGTTCACCGCGTGCAGGTCGTTGACGAGCTGCGGCAACTGGTCGGGCTCGCGCTGCGAGACGAGCCACGAGTACCCGTAGGAGTCCTGGCGCAGTTCGACCGGCGGACCGTCCCGCTCGGCGTCGGCGTCCAAGAGCGCCTGCACCTCGCGGTGGGTCTGCTCGAAGGCCGCGCCCTCCACCGTCGCGAAGGACACCGCGCCCCGGCCGGTGGGCCGGAACCCGGCCGCCGCCTCCAGCGTCACCGCGGCGGACGGCAGCGCGAAGAGGCGGTCCAGGTCGGGAGCGACCGCCTTCGTCCGGCCCAGCAGGATGTCCAGGAACCCCATCCTCACTCCGCCCTTCCGGGCGTGGCGGCCTCGCCCAGCTCGACGGAGATCCGGCCGAGCTGTTCGAGCCGCTGCTCCAGGCTCGGATGGGTGGAGAAGTAGCGGGAGAGACCGGGCTCGGCACCGAGCGCCGGCGTGAAGTAGAAGGCGTTGAACGCCTGCGCGGTCCGCAGGTCCCTGGTCGGGATGCGGGCGATCTCGCCCGAGACCTTGGCGAGCGCGGAGGCCAGCGCCGAGGGCCGCCCGGTCAGCAGCGCCGCCGCCCGGTCGGCGGCCAGCTCCCGGTAGCGGGACAGCGCCCGGATCAGCAGGAAGCTGATCGCGTACACGGCGGCCGACACGGCCATGACGGCGGCGAACACGGCGAGCGTGTTCTGGTCCTTGCGGCCCCGCCCGCCGAAGAGTTGCGAGTAGAACGCGAACCGCACGATCAGGCCCGCGATCACGCCGAGGAACGACGCGACCGTGATCACCGCGACGTCCTTGTGCGCCACGTGGGACAGCTCGTGCGCGAGGACGCCCTCCAGCTCGGCGGGTTCGAGGCGGCGCAGCAGTCCCGTGGTGACGCAGACGACGGCGTGGTCCGCGTTGCGGCCGGTCGCGAACGCGTTCGGCATGTCCAGGTCCGACACCGCGACGACCGGTTTCGGCATGTCCGCGACCGCGCACAGCCGGTCGACGACCCCGTGCAGCTCGGGATACTCCTCGCGCTCCACGGTCCGCCCGTGCATCGCGTACAGCGCGATCCGGTCGGAGAACCAGTACTGCGCGCCGAGCAGCGCGGCGGCGAGCACCACCACCAGCACCCACGACTTCAGCAGCACGATCAGCGCGGCGACGAACGCCACGTACAGCAACCCGAGCAGGAACAGCGTGACCCCCATGCGCACGGTCAGCCGCCGGTCGCTCCGGAAGCGACTCTGCATCTGCATCACCCCGCAGTTCACGCACTCGTCCCGGCATCCAGTGTGCACCTGGGGCGGCCCATGAAGCGGTCCCGATCCGGCCTAGGGGCAGCAAAGAGCGGGGCACGGGCCCCGCCCGTCCCGGCGGTCGCCGCCTCAGCCGTCCCCGGGCGGCACGGCGTCCGGGAGCCCGGCCTCCCGCAGGCGGCGGCGCAGCACGTACGAGCTGAAGAGGTGCCGCCCGCGCAGCAGCAGCTCGCCCACCTCGGCGTCGCCGAGCGGCTCGGCGGCGGACGGCCGCCAGCTCTGCGTGAGCTGTCCCGCCCGCCGCCGCAGGCGTTCGTCCGGATCGTCGAGCAGCGCGCCCGCGGCTCGCAGCGCGGCGACCCCGCCGCGCGCGGCGAGCAGCCGGAACGCCGAGCTCCGTACGTGCCGGGGGCGCCCGGGGGCCAGCCGCGCCGACAGCTCGTCCACCGGCAGCCGCCCCGCGTCGGGCAGCAGCGCGACGGTCGCCTCGCGGACGACCCCGGGCGCGGGGTCGTCGAGCAGTTCCCACAGCTCCCGTACGTCCGTTGCGTCCAGCGCGCGCAGGGCGCCGACCGCGCGGGCCCGTACGCCGGGGGCCGGGTGGGCCAGCAGCGCGCGCAGGAGCGCGGCGTCGGTCCGGTCGCCGCACTCGCCGAGCCCGGCGACGGCACCCGGCGGCAGCGTCGGGTCGTCGGCCGCCGCGCAGCGGTCCCGGTACCAGGCGACCGGGTCGGCCGCGGGCGCCCCGGCACCTCCGGCCCCGCGCACGACGTACCGGGCGCACGCGCGCACGAGCGCGGACCGGTCGGCGAGGAAGGGCACCGCCCGCTCGGGCCGCCCCGCGCGCCGCAGCCCGGTGACCCCGGCGGACCGGGCCCGCGGACCGCGCGCGGCGAGGAGGGGCGCCAGCACGGCGTCCATGTCCTCCGCGTCCTCCGCGCCGGTGCCGCCGCCTGCCAGGGACGCCAGCGCGGCGGAGGCGCACAGGTCCTGCACGACCGGGTCGGGAGCGCGGAACGCCGCTCGGGCCAGTTCCACGGGGGACAGGAAGCCCTCCTCGACCGCCAGCCGGCAGGCGAACACGCGCACGTCCCGGTCGGGGGACGCGAGCAGCGCGGCGGTCCGCTCCGGGGCGGCGGCACGCAGCACCTCACGGACGAGGGCGACGGCGAAGGCGCCCTGCTGCCGGCGGCCCACGCGCAGGACCAGCGGCAGCAGCGCGGCGGCGCGGTCCGGGTCGAGGGCGCCTTCGAGCACGTCCCGCGCGGTGTCCCGTACGGGTCCGGCCCAGTCGGCGCAGCGCAGGACCGTCAGCGGGAGCAGCTCGGGGCGGTCGCCCGCGCGGCGCAGGGCCGCCCGCCTGGTCCGCCCGTCGGGGTGGCAGAGCGCGAGCGCCAGTTCGGACGTGGTCAGGGGCGCGCCCTCCCGGACCGCGCGGGGGAGGCCCGCGAGGGGGTGCTCGGGCACCGTCCCGTCCGTCGCCGCACGCCACCCGTGGCCGTACCGGGGCGTCTCGCGCACCGACCGGTCGAACAACGACCAGGCGTCCGGGACGTCGGCGGGCACGGCATCACCGAGCGCCGCGCCGCGCAGCAGCCGCCCCACGGTGTCGTCGCCCTCGTCCGTGCCGTCATCCATCGTCCCGCCCCCCGATCGGCCCCGCCCCGCCCCGGCGTGATCGTAGGCGCGAGCGGGGCGGGGCCGCGCGGGATTTCCCGGGGCGGAGGCGGGGGCGGGGACGGGGGCCGCGGCGCGCGGCCCTCGGCCGTGTCGGGCGGGAAAGTCCGGTGGCGCAAGGGGAGTTACCGTGCTGCCTCGGCGGTCGGGGAGGTCGTGTCCGCCGCGGGTCCGGCAGGTGCGTTCGGCGGGGTGCCGAACAGCTCGGTCAGCACGTCGAGTTGCGCGTCGATCGCGTCGAGGGCCGCGCGTACGGTCACGGTCTCCGCCGGGTGCGGGCCCTCCGCGGGAGTCAACGGCGGTTGTTCCGGGGCGGGTTCCGGTGCCGGGCGGCGGCCGATCGCGCGGCGGACGGCGAGCGCGTGGGTGGCCACGTCGGAGCGATGCCGGACGGTCGCGGCGTCGGCGGCGAGCGCGTCGGGCGCCCGCAGTGTCGCGGACGCGAGCGCGTCCGCCGGGGCCGCGCACCGCCGGAGCGCCGCCGGTGGGAGCAGCCCCTCCAGCGGGCGCCGCCACAGCGCGGCGACCCGCCGGGGCGCGGGCACCTGCTCCAGTACCTTCAACGGCGCCGCCGCCAGCGTGAGTTGGTCCACCCGGTGGGCGAAGCGGGCCCGTGCCGTGCGCACCGCGCGGACGTCGTGGCCGTCGGCCGTCAGCAGTTCGCCGAGGCCGGCCAGGGCCGCCGCCGTGCGCGAGCGGACCGTCGCCGAGGTGCGCACGGGCAGCACCAGCCAGGAGGCCGAGATGCCGAGCACGGCGCCCACCGCGATCCCGGCCAGCCGCGTGTGCAACAGGCTCCCGGAGCTCTGCCCGAACCAGTCGTAGAGCAGCGACAGGACCGCCGTGACGCAGCCGGCCCAGTACGCGTAGCTCAGCTCGCGCAGCCACGTCGCGACGGCCAGCACCGCGAAGATGACGACCACCACGGTGTCCGAACGCGGTCCGAACGAGCCCGCCACCACCCCCGCGACCACCGTGCCCGCGGACGCGCCCACCGTGCGCCACACCCCCTTGACCAGCACGTCCCCGCGGCTGCGGGCCCCGCTGGCCACCAGGAACGCCGTGAGCACCACCCAGGGCCAGTGGTCCGGCCACAGGGCGCGGCCCACGGCGAAGGCCGCCGCGAGCGCGGTCGCCGCCTGGCACGCCATGCGGGTGCTCGCCGCGATCCCGGGCCGGTTGGTCCCGGGCATCGCCGCGACCGTCACGGACGGCGGACGGCGCACCACACCGGCGCGGCACGCGGCCCATGTCACCGCCGAGCCCCAGGCGAGCGCGAACAGGGCGGTCACCGCCGCCCAGCCGGTGCGTTCGTGGCCGCCCGCCGGGGCGATCCCGCCGGGCACCACCAGGACCGCCACCAGCGGCAGGACGACGAGTGTGCCCGCCCGCACGGCCCGCGTGCCGAACCTCCGCACCCACAGCGAACCGGCCACGCCGAGCGTGAACAGCGCGTCGCCCGGGTCGGGGTGGTGCTGGATCAGCGTCGACAGTTCCGTGCCGCCCGCCGCCGCGCAGGGCAGTACGACGCAGGCGATCAACCGGTCGGTGCGGTCGAAGGCGCGCTGCACCCGGCCGAGCGAGGAGGCGATCACCACCGCCTGCACGACGCTGTCGACGTGCAGGCCGGCCTCCCGCTCGACCAGCAGCGACCAGCCGTACGTGCCGAGCACCGTGGCCGTCGACACCGCGGTCGCGCGCAGGTGGAACCATCCCCGGTCGAAGTGCAGGGCGCGGCGCAGCGACAGCGAGAAGTTAAGCAGCACGTAATACCACCGCCGGTTTCAGCCGGGCAGAGCCTGGCAGGATGATGGCCGGAGCCGCATGCGACGGGCTTCCGGAAGATCGGCCGAGAAGATCGGTCGACGGGATTTAGTAAGTGATATCTTAGCGTCGTGACGACAGACCAACCAGGGCGCGACGCGTCCACCGCCCCCGGGGCGCGGCCCGAGCCCCGGGCCTCGGCCGAGATCCGGCAGGGCGTCGTCCGGCTCGCCCGCAGGCTCAGTGCCGAGCGCCCCGCGGACGGGCTCAGCCTCAACAAGAGCAGCGTGCTCGGTCACCTACGGCGCAACGGCCCGATGTCCGCGGGCGCCCTCGCCGCCGCCGACCACCAGCAGCCGCAGTCCCTGACCCGCGTCTTCGCCGAGCTGCAGCGGGACGGCCTGATCAGCCGCACCCGGGACGGCCACGACGGGCGCCAGCGGGTGCTGGAGGTGACCGAGGCGGGACGCGAGACCCTCGCCCGGGACATGGCGCGGCGCGACGCGTGGCTCGACGTCGCCCTGTCCGAACTCACCGAGACCGAGCGGCAGATCCTGCTTCTCGCCGCCGGTCTCCTCAACCGCCTCGCCGACTCGGCGGCCGAACTGCCCACGCCGGACGGCGCGTCGACGGATCCGGACGGCACGACGGCCGCGCGGAACGGTCAAGCACCCGACACGGCACGGCAGTTCGGCCGGTAGGCGACCGGTCCGACCGGACCGGCAAGGCCGACCGGGCAGAGCACGCCGACAAGAGCAACCAGCCAGACCCGCCAGAACGGTTCGACCAGTTCAACCAGCCAGACCCTTTCGCCCAGTTCAGCCGGTTCGACCGGTTCGCCCCACCCGACCGCACGCCCCGACCCCCTCGCCGACGGAGGCTGCCGTGCCCTGGTCCGACCACGCCATCTGGTGGCACGTCTACCCGCTGGGCTTCCTCGGCGCCGAGCGCGCCGCCCTGCCCGCGGACGTCCCGCCCCACCACCGGCTCCCCGCCCTCGCGGACTGGCTGGACCACCTGGTCGCGCTGGGCTGCAACGGCCTCGCGCTCGGCCCGGTGTTCGCGTCCGAGACGCACGGTTACGACACCGTCGACCACTTCCGGATCGACCCGCGCCTCGGTACCGAGGACGACCTCGTCGACCTGGTGGAACGGGCCGCCGCGCGCGGTGTCCGCGTCCAGCTCGACGGCGTCTTCAACCACGTGGGCCGCTCCTTCGGCCCGTTCGCGGACGTCCTGCGCGACGGGCAGGCCTCCCCGTACGCCGACTGGTTCGTCCCGGAGGGCGACGACTTCCGCACCTTCGAGGGCCACCGCCACCTCGTCGCCCTCAACCACGCCGCACCGGCCGTCGCCGACCACGTCGCCGCCGTCCTCGGCCACTGGCTGGACCGCGGGGTGGCCGGCTGGCGCCTGGACGCCGCGTACGCCGTGCCGCGCCCCTTCTGGCGCGCCGTCACCGACCGGGTCCGCGCCCGCCACCCCGGCGCCTGGTTCAGCGGTGAGGTGATCCACGGCGACTACGCCGCGTACGTCACCGAGGGGGGTCTGGACACCGTCACCCAGTACGAGCTGTGGAAGGCGGTCTGGAGCTCCCTCAACGACGCCAACCCGCACGAACTGGCCTGGGCCCTCAAGCGCCACAACGCGCTGCTCGACACCTTCGCCCCGCAGACCTTCGTGGGCAACCACGACGTCACCCGCATCGCCAGCCGCCTGGACGATTCGCGCCATCTCCCGCACGCGCTGGCCCTGTTGTTCACCCTCGGCGGCATCCCGTCCGTGTACGCGGGCGACGAGCGCGGGCTGCTCGGCGTCAAGGAGGAACGCGTCGGCGGCGACGACGCGGTACGGCCCGCGTTCCCGCCCGGCGGCCCCGCGGGCCTCGGCGACGACGGGCTGCCGCTGCAACGGCTGCACCAGACCCTGATCGGTGTCCGCCGCCGCCACCCCTGGCTGGTCCGGGCCCGGACCACCGTCCACAGCCTGGGCAACGCGGCGCTCACCTACACGCTCGTGGACCCGGAGGGCGGCGCGTCCGTCGCCGTCGCCCTCAACTTCGGCGCCGGCCACACCACCGTCGGCGTTCCCGCGGCGCCCTGGACGCACGCGGCGGGCGACACCGCGGTCGACCCGGTGACCGGTTCGGTGGCCCTGCCCCCGTTCGGCTGGTCGGTGGCGACCTCCGTGAGCGCCCCGGCCTGACCCGGCCGGGCGGGCCCGTCCGACGCGGCCGGCGCCCGCCCGGCACCGTCCGCCGCGCCGCCGCGGACAGAACCGGCCATGCGCCGGCCGCGATACATCCCCCGCGGCCGGCCGAATCCGGCCGAATATCGGCCGTTCGGAATATCGGCCGTATTTTCCGTGCGCCATCCGGTGTTCGTTCCTGGAAATACTCACAGGATTCACGAATGCCGTGCCGAGGAATTCCGGATCATCCCGGAGAACGCCCGGCGACGGCCGGTCCGCCTTCTTCCACCGACCCTCGGGAGATCATCCGGCAGCCGCCCTCACGCCGCGTCGGAATCCAGTGCGCGGGCCCATGCCTGCCGCCACGGGGCGAGATTTTGCTCCTGTTGTCCGCAGGCGCGCAGATAGGCGATCAGAAGTTCCTCCGAGGGCATCCGCAGACCGGCCAGGACATCGGCGACGGTACTGCGCGGCAGCGGCCCCGCACCGAGATCCCGGGCCCGCCGCTGCATTTCGCGCAACGACGGCTGGCCCGCCGCGAGCCGCACCCGGTGCATCGCCTCCAGCAGGTGCGCCGGGTGATAGACGAATTCGAGCCTGCGCCCGGTCCGCGCCGCCGCGGTCTCCCGGCCGGCACCCGCGCCCTCGGCCCGCTGCGCCGCACGCTCCCAGTGCAGCCGCGCCTCGCGCCGCGTCGCCCCGCAGACCTGGGCGTACGCCTCGACGACCGACCGGCGCGGCAGGACCGTACCGCTGTCGGCGCGGCACAGCGTCACGGCCGAACAGCCCGGCGCGGCGACCCTGTCGTGCTCCGTGAGATCGGCCATCTGCCGGTAGGTCAGCCCCGCCCGACGGCGCAGCGCGCGCAGCCACTGCGCCAGTTCGTCGTAGCCGGCGGACTGCGGGACCGGTCCTCTGCTGCGAACCACCACTGCTCCCCTGGATGGCGAAACCCTGGACGTGCGGCGCTTTTCAAAGACCGGAGGAACGGCGCACCCGGAAATCATCCGCGTACCGGAGGCGGCGGATTCCACGGCCCGCACGAATCGAATCGGAACCGGAATGGGTGCGATCGAATCAACCTTATGGACAGGGCAGATGAAGGGTCAAGAAGACTTTACACAGCTTTACCCGACCGGCCTCTTGGGCCGATCTTCGCGGCGCGTACCGGTTTCATTCCGTCCGGGAAGCGGAGGAACGAATTCTCCGTGCCGACAGGGTGTTTTACCGCGTCGACTCCACGGTGCCCGAGGAACTGTCCGGCGCCCCGCGCCGAGAACGCCTTGCGATGGCATTCCGCGCTCTGTTGGCATGGTCGGGCCGCCGGGAGGCCCGGCTGCGCCAGCCGTCCGATCCAAGAGGAGAAACACCATGACCACGGCATCCAACGCCACCCTCGACGACATCATCGAGCTGCTCAAGGAGGTCAAGCCGGGCATCGCCGACCTGACGGTCGAGGCGGACCAGTCGGTGGTGGAGGACCTCGGCCTCGACTCCCTCGACCTGCTCCAGCTCTCGCGCCGCATCAACCGCCAGTTCGGCGCCGAGTTCGACCTCGACAGCTGGAACGCCGAGGCGGACGAGCACCACCGCAGCGTCGCCTCGATCGCGGCGGCCGTCGCCGGCAGCCGTGCCTGAGGCGGCGACGGCGCCACGCGTCGCCCTGGTCACCGGCGGATCGCGCGGCATCGGTGCCGCCATCGCCCACCGGCTCGCCGCCGACGGCCTCACCGTGCACCTGGTGTGCCGCAGCGCCACGGACGCGGGGCTCCGGGTGGTCAAGGAGATCGAGGCATCCGGCGGCCGGGCCGTGCTCCACCGGGCGGACGTCGGAGTGGAGTCCGAGGTCGAGGCCCTGGTGGACACGGTCACCGACCAGGAGGGTGCCCTGCACGTCCTGGTCAACAACGCGGCCGTCATCGACGACCAGTTGCTGGCCGTGACCCGCACCGAGCGCTGGGAGAACGTCCTGCGGACCAACCTCACCGGCCCCTTCCTGACCTGCCGGGCGGTCCTGCCGGCCATGCTCGACCAGGGCTGGGGGCGGATCATCAACATCTCCTCCAACTCCGCCCGTACGCCCGGCCCCGGCCAGAGCGCCTACGCGGCGTCCAAGGGCGGCATCGAGTCCCTCACCCGCGCCCTCGCCGTCGAGGTGGGGCGCAAGGGCATCCGGGTCAACTGCGTGGCCCCCGGCAAGGTGCGCACGGAGATGACCGCCGCCGTCGCCGACCAGCTCGGCGCGGACGGCGACGGCACCCGCTGGGGGCTGCCGGAGGACATCAGCGGCCTGGTCGCGTTCCTCGCCGGCGACGAGGCGGACTACGTGCAGGGCCAGACGTTCACCGTCGACGGCGGGCGCATGGTCATGCGCGCCGGTGCTCCCCGGCGGTCCCGCCGGTGAGCGCCCGACACGAGGAGGTGCGGCCGTGGGCGCCGTGAAGTACTGGGAGGACCTGGCGGAGGCGCCCGTGCGCACGTTCGGGCCGGTGGTGTTCGGCACCGAGCTGCTGGACCGGCTGCTGGACCTGATGGGGGAGAAGCACCCCGTGCACGACAGCGACTCGTTCGCCCACGGCACGGACCGCAGGCAGCGCATCGTGCCCGGCGGGTTCATCCACTCGGTCACCTCGGGCTGGGTCGTCCAGCACGGCTCACCGGCGGCCATCGTCGGCATGCGCCGCATGAGCTGGGACTTCGTACGACCCCTCTACCCCGACACACCGTTCTGGTTCACCACCGCCACCGACCGGGCCGCGGAGATCGACGACCGGCTCGGCCTGATCGACACCACGCGCCGCGTCTTCGACGAGAACGACCGGACGTACGCCATCGGACGCATGAGCGTCGTGCTGCTGCGGCACGCCGCGACGGACACCACCGCAGGCCGCCCCGCGGCGGCCGCGGCACGCACCGCCACGACGACGGGAAGGGCTCAGTGATGGACAGCCAGTACCAGCCGCTCAAGGGCAAGGTCGCCCTCGTGACCGGGGGATCGCGCGGCATCGGCGAGGGCATCAGCCGCAAGCTCGCCGAGTGGGGCGCCACCCTCGCCGTCAACTACGTCGACCGGGAGGGGCCCGCCAAGGAGCTGGCCGCCGAACTCGGCGACCGGGGGACCGAGGTGACCCTGCACCGCGCCGACCTCGGCGACCCCGCGCAGATCGAGAACCTGATGGCGGAGATCGGCGAGATCCACCAGGACCTGCACATCCTGGTGCAGAACGCCGCCGCCACGAAGTTCGCCCGGCTCACCGAAGCCTCCCTGGGCGACTGGCAGTTCGTGCAGGACACCAACTCCCGTGCCACCTGGCTGCTCGCCAAGCACGCGCTGCCGCTGATGCGGGACCGGCAGGGCGCCCGGTTCATCACCATCACCAACTCCACGACCACGCGCATCATCCCGCGGGCCGGTCTGTTCGCGGCGGCCAAGGCGGGTCTTGAGGCCCTGACCGACTACCTCTCCTACGAGCTGGCGCCCTACGGCATCGTCGCCAACTGCGTGCGCCCCGGCCTGGTGCAGACAGGCGTGTTCAAGGTGCGCCCCGACTTCGCGCACGGGGTCACCAAGGAGCTGTCCGTCTCCCCGTGGCCCGGCGACCGGATGACCACGCCGGAGAACAGCGCCGACGTGGTGGCCCTGCTCTGCCTGGAGGAGGCCTCCTGGATCGCCGGGCAGACCATCACCGTCGACGGCGGCTACCGCCTGTGGGGCGGCATCAGCGGCGGAGGCCGGCGTGCCGTCTGAACCGGGGACGCGGCACGTGCCCGTCGTGGTGACCGGTACGGGCGTGATCTCCCCGGCGGGCCTCGGCACCGCCCGCCTGTGGGAGGCCATGGCCGCCGGCAAGACGTTCTTCGGCACCGGTGACCACGACGGGCCCGCCCCCGCGCTGCCCTGGCCGTCGGCCGCCGTGGACACCTCCGAGATCGGCTGGCCCGAGGGCCGTTCGTGGGCCGACGCGAGCAAGTACGCGAACCAGTCCGCCCGGTGGGCCGTCGCCGTGGCGCGGCAGGCGCTGGAGCAGGCCGGCATCGACGGCGCGGTCGAGGACGTGCGCGGCGGCACTGTCATGGCGGTGGGCAGCAGCGGCGACGAACTCAGCGACGTCATACCGAGATTGGCGTCCCGCTTCCGCAAGGACCCCCGCCCGCTGGCGAAGTTCCTGCACGACGAGGTCCCCGACTACTCCTACATCCGCGGCATCCCCTCGCAGCTCGGCCAGTTCGTCTCGATGGCCAGCGGCTTCCGCGGCTCGAACGTCGCCGCGTACGGGGAGGCCGCGGCCGGCGGCACCGGCGCCCTCGCGCTCGCCGCACGGCTGCTGGAGAGCGGCGAGCTGGACCGGGTGCTCGTCGTCGGCGTCGGCGCCCCGCTGTCGGTCACCTCCATGGCCGCCTTCGACCAGGACGACCCGTTCGGCACCCGCGCCACCGCCGGGGCGGGCCCCTTCGACACGGACCGGGCCGGCACGCTGGTCGGACAGGGCGCCGCGGCCGTCCTGCTGGAGCGGGCGGACCTCGCGCGGGGCCCGGCGCTCGCCCGGTTCCTCGGCTGCGAGGTGCTGGCCGCCGCCGACGCGGAGACCGCCTCCGCGCTCGCCGTCGACGCCGTCCTCGGCGCGTCCGGCCGCGCGCCCACCGTGTGGTGGGCGCACGGCGCGGGCTCCCCGCACCTGGACGCCGTCGAGGCCCGCACGGTCCTCGGCCGCACGGGCGCCGGCGCCGGGGCAGCCGGGGCGGGCCTGCCGGTCACCGGCTCCAAGGGCACCATCGGCAACGCCTTCGAGTGCTCGGCGCTCATCGACACCGCCCTGACCGTGGAGAGCCTCGGCCGCCGTGAACTGCCCCCGATCGGGCTGCTGCGCCGGGCGGACCCCCTGCTCGCCGGCCTCGACCCGGTGCTGGGGGAGCCCCGCCCGCTCCCGGCGGACGCCACCGCCCTGCTCACCGCGTTCAACCAGGGTCGCGGCGCCTCGGCGGCGGGAGCCGTCGTGCTCGCCGCCGAACCCGTCACCGGAGAGGCACGGACATGACCGGCACGGACACCAACACCCCCGGTTCGCAGGGAAGTTACGCGGACGGCGACGACATCGTCATCACCGGCCTGGGAGTCGTCACCCCCATCGGCGGCGACGTGCCCGCCTTCTGGTCGGCCAACCTCGAAGGCCGGTCCGGGGTCGTCCTGGAGGAACGGATGGACACCACCGGGCTGCCCTGCGGCTGGACCGCCGGGCTGATCCCGGAGGACGTCAAGGACAAGGTGCGCGCCGAGCACGGCACGGCCGACCGCTCCTGGGGCGACACCCTCATGCACGCCTGCGTCGAACAGGCCCTGTCCGACGCCGACTTCGCGGCGCGGCCGCCCGCCGCCGGACCGGCCGCCCTGGTGTACGCGCGGGTCTGGCCCGGCCCGACCGGGTCGTTCCCGCAGGACTACGTCACGCACATGGAGGACCTCGCCGAGCGCTACGACACCGTCGGCACCGACCCCGCGGCAGTCCTCGCCCGGCTGCGCACCAAGCAACTCACTCTGGAGACGCAGGACTTGTCGGCCTACCCGAGGGAGATCGCCGAACGGCTCGGCACCGCCGTGCTGCCGGTGCGCCTGGAGGCCACCTGCTCCGGCGGTCTGCGCGCCATCGCCGAGGCGGCCCGGCTGCTGCGCTCGGGCCGCGCGCAGTACGCGGTGGTCTCCGCCGCCGTCTCCCGCAACACCCCCTATGTGCTGTCCCAGTACGGGCAGTTGATGGCGCTGTCGCGCTGGAAGGGCGACCCGGCGAAGGCGTCCATGCCGTTCGACAGGCGGCGCACCGGCATGGTCATCAACGAGTCGGCGGGCGCGCTGGTCCTGGAGACCGCCGAGCACGCCGCCCGGCGCGGCATGGACCGCTCGTACGCCGTCGTCGGCGGCTGGGGCCTGGCCGTGGACACGGCGCACATGACGGCACCGCGCGTCGAGATGATCGAACGGGTCATGCGCACCGCCCTCGCCGAGGCCGGCGCCACCCCCGACGACGTCGACACCGTCAACGCGCACGGCACCTCCACCCGCCTCAACGACGTCACCGAGGCGCGCGCCCTGCACCAGGTCTTCGGCGAGCGGATGGCCGGACTCGACGTCAGCGCCGTCAAGTCGCTGACCGGGCACGGCTCCGCCGCCTCGGGCGTCGTGGAGACGGCGGTGGCGGCACTCACCCTGTGCAGCGGCATCGTCCCGCCGGTGACGACGTGCACCGAGCCCGATCCGGCGTGCGGCGTGAAGACGTCGCTGACCCCGGTCGAGCGCCCCGTGGCCGGCGTGCTGAAGAACTCCTTCGGTTTCGGCGGCCAGTACGCGTCGATGTTCTTCCGCCGCCCGGGGGCGCCCCGCACCGCGCCCGCGGTGGTGTGAGCGCCGTGGAGGGGCTGGAGCGGGAGGTGACCGAGCCCGTGGGGCCGCACCGGGCGACCGTGGTGTGGCTGCACGGCATCGGCCAGGTCCCCGGCGACCTCGCCGAGGTGGCCGACCGGCTGCGGCTGGACCGGGCGGGCGTGCGCGGGGTCTTCCCCCGCGCGCCCGTCACGGCGCCCAGCCTGCTGACCGGACTGCCCGTGTCGTGCTGGTTCCCGCAGAGCGTCCTCGCGCTCGACCGGATCGACGTCGAGGGCCTCGCCGCGGTGCTCACGCCGCTCACCGCCCTGCTCACCGCCGAGACCGCCCGCGTCGGCGCCGCCCGCACCCTGGTCGCCGGCTTCTCCCAGGGCGCGACGGTCGCCCTCACCCTCGCGCTGGGCCACCCCGAACGCCTGGCGGGCACCGCCCTGTACGCGCCCTACCTGCCGCCGGACCTGCCCGCGCTGCTGCCCGGCGGCGGGCCCGCGCCCGCCAACGCGCGGCTGCCGGTGTGGATCGGGCACGGCGCCCGGGACTGGGTCGTCCCGGAACGCAGCGGCGAGGGGCTGCGCGACCTCCTCGCCTCCTGGGGACACCCGGTGACCTGGCAGCGCTACCCCGGCGGCCACGAACCCTTCGCCGGGGTGCGGGCCTCCTTGCCGGACTTCCTCGGCTCGGTCCTGGGCACCCCGGTGCCCCACGTCGGCGAGCCCGGCCCCACGGCCAGGGCGAGCTGAGACCGCCGTGCCCCGCCCCACCGCGGCAGGACGCTCCCCGGCGGCTCCCCCACCGGCGGCGGAGGTCCTGCCGCGGCCCCCGCACCCCGCGCCGGCCGGTCCGGACCCCGCCCCCGGAGTCGTGCACCTGTGGCGCGTGCCGCTGACCGGGAGCACCGCCCAGGAGGCGCTCGCCCTCGCGCCCCGCGTCCTCGCCCCGGACGAACTCGCCCGCGCCGCCCGCCTGCTGACCGACGTGGACCGGCGGCGCTGGACCGCGGCCCGCGTCGCGCTGCGCGCCGTCCTCGCCCACTGCACCGGCACACCGCCCGACCGCGTCACCCTCGCCTACGGGCGGCACGGCAAGCCCCGGCTGCCCGGACCCGGGCGCGGCGCCCTGCGGTTCAGCCTCACCCACAGCCGCGACCTGGCCCTGCTCGCCGTGTGCCGGGGCGCGCCCGTCGGCGCCGACCTGGAACACCTCACCGCCGGTCCGCCCGGCCCCGGCGACCTCGACGACCTGGCCGCGGCCGTCCTCGCCCCGCCGGAGCTGCGCGCGTACCGCCTGCTGCCGCCCGAGCTGCGCAGGGCCGCGCTGCTGCGCCGCTGGACCGGCAAGGAGGCCGTCCTCAAGGCGACCGGCCGGGGCGTCACCGTGGCCGCCGCGCGCCGCGTCGTCGTCCCCGACGGGTCCGGGACGCCCCGCGGACTGCCGGGGCACTGGACCCTGCTGCGCCCCTCACCGGGCGGCCCGTTCACCGCCGCCGTCGCCGTACTGGGAAAGGACTGGACCGTTGTCCGCACCGACTTCACCGGCGTCACCCCCGAGGGCCGCGCCCGTGCCGCCGCCCACGTCGTTCGCCACCGGCCTGCTCTTTCCGGGACAGGGGGCGCAGCGGCCCGGCATGGGTGAACCCTGGCGGGACACCCCGCACTGGGAACTCGTCGGCCGCCTCTCCGCCGTCTGCGGCCGGGATCTCGGGCGGCTGCTGCTGCGTGCGGGCCCCGAGGAGCTGATGCGTACGGACAACGCCCAACTGGCCACGTTCACCCTGGAGATGGTGATCCTCGACGCGCTGCGCGCGACGGTGGAGACCCTGCGCCCGGCCGTGTGCGCCGGCCACAGCCTCGGCGAGTACGCGGCGCTGACGGCCGCCGGGGTGCTCACGGTCGAGGACGCCGGCCGCCTGGTCGGCGAGCGGGGCGCGGCGATGGCCGAGGCGGTGCGCGCCGTCCCGGGCACGATGACCGTGCTGGTCGGCCCGGACGTCGCGGCCCGCGCGGAGCGCCTCGCCGCCCGGCTGCGCGCGACCCGGCGCGCGCGGGTGTGGGTGGCCAACATCAACGGCCCCGAGCAGGTCGTCGTCTCCGGCACCGCCGAGGCCGTCGACGCGCTCGCCGAGGAGGCCGCGGCGGACGGGGCGGACGGGGTGCGGGCAATCCGCATCCCCGTCGCCGGGGCGTTCCACACCCCGCTGATGGCGGCGGCCCGCCCGCGCCTGGCCGCCGCCGTCGCGGCGACCGCGCTGCACCCGGCGCACTGCCCGGTGATCGCCAACGTGGACGCGCGCGCCCACCGCGGCGAGCCCGAACGCTGGCGCGCACTGCTGCTGCGGCAACTGGTCGCGCCGGTGCGCTGGTCGGGCTCGATGCGGACCCTGGCCACGGTCGTCCGCGCCCCTCTGCGCCTCCTGGAACTGGGCCCCGGCACCACCCTCACCGGGCTGGCCCGTCGCCGGCTGCCGCCGGAGGTCCAGGTCCGCCCGGTCGCGACCCCGGCCCGGCTGGCGGCGGTGGCGGCCGAGTGGTGGCCGTGAACGGGGTGATGTGCGCACCCCGTTCACGGCCGAGGGCCGCGTCCGGCTCCCTGCGGGAAGCGGACGCGGCCCTCGGCACACGCGTACGGCCGCGGTCCCGGAACGGCTGTCCGGGACCGGGGGCGGATCACACGTCGAAGTACAGCTCGAACTCGTGCGGGTGCGGACGGAGCTGGAGCGGGGCGATCTCGTTCGTGCGCTTGTAGTCGATCCACGTCTCGATCAGGTCGGACGTGAAGACGTCGCCCTGGAGCAGGAACTCGTGGTCCGCCTCCAGCCGGTCGAGGACGGCCGGGAGCGAGGTCGGGACCTGCGCGACGCCCGCGTGCTCCTCGGGGGCCAGCTCGTAGAGGTCCTTGTCGATCGGCTCCGCCGGCTCGATCTTGTTCTTCACGCCGTCCAGGCCGGCCATCAGCAGCGCCGAGAAGGCCAGGTACGGGTTGCCGGAGGAGTCGGGCGCGCGGAACTCGACGCGCTTGGCCTTCGGGTTCGAGCCGGTGATCGGGATGCGCATGGCCGCCGAGCGGTTGCGCTGCGAGTACACCAGGTTGACCGGGGCCTCGAAGCCGGGCACCAGACGGTGGTACGAGTTCACCGTGGGGTTGGTGAACGCGAGCAGCGACGGGGCGTGCTTGAGGATGCCGCCGATGTAGTAGCGGGCCATGTCCGACAGGCCCGCGTAGCCGGCCTCGTCGTAGAACAGCGGGGAACCGCCGCTCCACAGCGACTGGTGGACGTGCATGCCCGAGCCGTTGTCGCCGAAGATCGGCTTCGGCATGAAGGTCGCGGTCTTGCCCGCGCGCCAGGCGACGTTCTTCACGATGTACTTGAAGAGCTGGAGGTCGTCGGCCGCGGCGAGCAGCGTGTTGAACTTGTAGTTGATCTCCGCCTGGCCGGCGGTGCCGACCTCGTGGTGCTGGCGCTCGACCTGGAGGCCGGACTTGGCCAGTTCGAGGGAGATCTCGGCGCGCAGGTCGGCGAAGTGGTCGACCGGCGGGACCGGGAAGTAACCGCCCTTGTAGCGGACCTTGTAGCCGCGGTTGTCCGTTTCCTTGCCCGTGTTCCAGGCGCCGGCCTCGGAGTCGATCTCGTAGAAGGAGCCGTTGGCCTTCGTCTCGAAGCGGGCCGAGTCGAAGACGTAGAACTCGGCCTCGGGACCGAAGTACGCGGTGTCGGCGATGCCCGTGGAGGCCAGGTACGCCTCGGCCTTCTTCGCCACGTTGCGCGGGTCACGGCTGTACTGCTCACCGGTGATCGGGTCGTGGATGAAGAAGTTGACGTTGAGCGTCTTGTCGCGGCGGAACGGGTCGGTCCGCGCGGTCGACAGGTCGGCGCGCAGCGCCATGTCGGACTCGTGGATGGCCTGGAAGCCGCGGATGGAGGATCCGTCGAAGGCCAGCTCCTCGTCCGGGTCGAACGCCTCCGCAGGCACCGTGAAGTGCTGCATCACGCCCGGCAGATCGCAGAAGCGGACGTCGACGAACTTGACGTCCTCGTCCGCGATGAACTTCTTGGCCTCGTCGGCGTTCTGGAACATCCAGCTCCTCCTACTTCCGGCCGTCCTCGCCGGGGTGGTAGTTCGTTCGTGCGGCCAGTGCGGTGGCACACGCTTTGCCCGACCCTAGGCAGGCGCGGTTTCTCGGGCGTGACTCGTTTGTTTCGCAGAAGTTAACCAGGCCAGCTTACGGCCGATCCGCGCGCACCCCGAGGTGCCACGGCTCCGGAGGGGCGCAGTACCGTGGTCGGGTGGACAACAGGCAAGCAATCGGATCGTGGCTGTCGGGACCCCGCGCCGCCGCCGAAGAGGCTGGTTACGACTTCGGGTACCGCGGCGAACGGCTCGGTCTGCCGGAGGAGGGGCCGGGCTCGGTGGCCCGTCCCGGGAGGCGGATCGGCGCCCTCGTCGTGGACTGGGCCCTGTGCCTGCTGATCGCATACGGCCTGTTGACGCACGGCTACGACAGCGCCACCGGCAACTGGGCGCTGCTGGTCTTCCTGGTCCTCGGGGTGCTCACGGTCGGCACCATCGGATTCACGCCGGGCAAGCGGCTGTTCGGCCTGCGCGTCGTGGCGCTCGGCACCGGCCGGGTCAGCCCGGCCCGCGCCGTCGTGCGCACCGTGCTGCTGTGCCTGGCGATCCCCGCGCTGATCTGGGACCGCGACGGCCGCGGCCTGCACGACCGGCTGGCCCGCACGGTCGAGGTCCGGATCTGACCGGCCGTCGGCCCGATGCGCAGGACGAAGGGGGCGCCCCGAACCTCGGTTCGGGGCGCCCCCTTCGTCCTGCGCATCGGGCGCAGCGGAGTGGGTGGAGCGGGTCAGCGGGTCTTCGGGCCGCCCTTGGGCATCCGCATGCCCTTGGGCATCGGGCCCTTCGGCAGCGGCATGTTGCTCATCAGGTCGCCCATCGCGCGCAGCCGGTCGTTGGTGCTGGTGACCTGCGGTCCGGCCAGCACCCGCGGCAGCTTCAGCATCGTGGTGCGCAGCTTCTTCAGGTCGACCTGGCCCTCGCCCTTGCCCACGATGATGTCGTGCACGGGGACGTCGACGACCACGCGGTTCATCCGGCGCTTCTCGGCCGCGAGCAGGGTCTTCACCCGGTTCGGGTTGCCCTCCGCCACCAGCACGATGCCGGCCTTGCCGACCGCGCGGTGCACGACGTCCTGGCTGCGGTTCATCGCGACCGCCGGAGTGGTCGTCCAGCCCCGGCCGATGTTGTCCAGCACGGCCGCCGCGGCGCCGGGCTGTCCCTCCATCTGTCCGAAGGCCGCCCGCTCGGCACGGCGTCCGAAGATGATCGCCGTCGCCAGGAAGGCGAGCAGGACACCGAGGATGCCGAGATAGACGGGGTGCCCGATCAGGAAACCGATCGCGAGGAAGACACCGAAGGTGACGATTCCGACAGCCGCGAGTACAAGGCCGATCTTCTTGTCGACCTTGCGGGTCATCTTGTAGGTCAGAGCGATCTGCTTGAGTCGCCCGTTCGTCGCAGCGTCCGCTGCGGGTTCCTTCCTCGCCATGCCGTGAAGTCTACGTGCCCCCGCGAGCGCCTTCGACGGCAGTGCCCGGGGGAATGCGGGCGGGGACGGGCACGGCGGGACCGGCGGACGACCGGAGCGGGCGGGGCGCGGTCAGAGCCGGGCTTCGAGGACCTGTTCGAAGACACGTTCCGTCTCGACCCGGTCCTTGGCCCGGCGGCGGTCCTCCAGCACGGAGGTCCACGCGTTGCGCCGGGCGGTGCGCTGTCCGCCGCTCAGCAGCAGGGACTCGACGGCACGCAGGGCGCCGGTGAAGGACGGGATGGCGGTGGCGCGTACGGACGCGGTGGCGGGTGCGGCCTGCATGGTGATGTCCCCCTCGTGAGGGCGGCGGGTGGTGGGTGCACGTGGCGTGAGTCCATGCTCACTGATTGGTGTTACCAGGGCGTGACCGGGCGGTCAAACGGCCATGAAGCCCTGACGGCATCGTGCGCGACCGCGAAGCGGGCCGTCCGCACGCCCTCAACTGCGAGGACGGCGGCGGCCCGCGCCGACAGCCCGGTTACTCACCGGTAGCACCTTGTGCGTGAATTCACACGGCTGGCGCCGTGCCCCGGCCGTTCTCAGACGGCCTGCGAGGCGACGTACGCGCCGCGCTTCTCGACGGCCATCCGGTAGAGGCGGCCGGCCCGGTACGAGGAGCGGACCAGCGGTCCGGACATCACGCCGGAGAAGCCGATCTGCTCGGCCTCCTCCTTCAGCTCCACGAACTCGTGCGGCTTGACCCAGCGCTCCACGGGGTGGTGCCGCACGGTCGGCCGCAGGTACTGCGTGATGGTGATCAACTCGCAGCCGGCGTCGTGCAGTTGGCGCAGCGCCTCGCTGACTTCCTCGCGCGTCTCGCCCATGCCGAGGATCAGGTTGGACTTCGTCACGAGGCCGACGTCGCGCGCCTCGGTGATGACCCGCAGCGAGCGCTCGTAGCGGAAGCCGGGGCGGATGCGCTTGAAGATGCGCGGGACCGTCTCGACGTTGTGCGCGAAGACCTCGGGGCGCGAGGAGAAGACCTCGGCCAGCTGCTCCGGGACGGCGTTGAAGTCGGGGGCCAGCAGCTCGACCTTGGTGCGGCCCTCGGCGCGCTCCGCGGTCTGCGCGTGGATCTGGCGGACCGTCTCCGCGTACAGCCAGGCACCGCCGTCGTCGAGGTCGTCGCGGGCGACGCCGGTGATGGTCGCGTAGTTCAGGTCCATGGTGACCACGGACTCGCCCACGCGGCGCGGCTCGTCGCGGTCCAGCGCCTCGGGCCTGCCGGTGTCGATCTGGCAGAAGTCGCAGCGCCGGGTGCACTGGTCACCACCGATGAGGAAGGTGGCCTCGCGGTCCTCCCAGCACTCGTAGATGTTCGGGCAGCCGGCCTCCTGGCACACCGTGTGCAGTCCCTCGCTCTTCACGAGGCCCTGCATCTTGGTGTACTCGGGGCCCATTTTCGCCCGCGTCTTGATCCACTCGGGCTTGCGCTCGATGGGGGTCTGGCTGTTGCGGACCTCCAGGCGCAGCATCTTGCGTCCGTCCGGCGCGACTGCGGACACATCGGCTCCCTGTAGCTTCGATTCCACGGCGACACCCAGGGTACGCCCGTACGAGTGCTGCTCCGCCGCCGGGCGAACCTCCCGGACGCCGGGTCGGCACGGGACCCCGCGGGGCCCGCCGATTCCTACGCGGTGGCTCGTTCGACCTCGCGCGGCTTCAGCTCGGCGCCCTCGACCACGTCCCGCAGATGCCGCTCCACGACGGGCAGCACCTCCGCGATGGTCACCTCGCGGCCCAGCTCGTGCGAGATCGAGGTCACACCGGCGTCCCGGATGCCGCACGGGATGATCCGGTCGAACCAGGTGGTGTCCGGGTTCACGTTCAGCGCGAAGCCGTGCATCGTGACGCCCTTGGCGACGCGGATGCCGATCGCGGCGAGCTTGCGGTCCTCGCGGCGCTGGCCCGCGTTGGACGGCGCGTACTCCGGGCCGTTGAGCCGCGGGTCGAACTCCTCGTCGGCCAGCCGCGGGTCGAAGTCCAGGGACAGCCCGCCGGCCGCCGGCCGCTGCTCCACCGGGTCGCCGAGCACCCACACCCCGCTGCGCCCCTCGACGCGGCTGGTGTCGAGGCCGAACTCGGCGCACGTGCGGATCAGGGCGTCCTCCAGGCGGCGCACGTGGGCCACCACGTCCACCGGGCGGGGCAGCTTCTGGATCGGGTAGCCGACGAGCTGGCCGGGGCCGTGCCAGGTGATCTTGCCGCCGCGGTCCACGTCCACGACGGGGGTGCCGTCCAGGGGGCGCTCGCTGTCCTGGGTGCGCCTGCCCGCGGTGTAGACGGGCGGGTGCTCCAGGAGCAGCACGGTGTCCGGGGTCTCGTCGGCGAACCGGGCCGCGTGCACGCGGCGCTGCTCGTCCCAGGCGTCCTGGTAGTCGACGGCCTCGGCGCCGAACCCCATGCGGACGAACCGCAACCCACTCACGGCAAGCGCCTCCCTCGACCACGACCAACGACTGCGTCGGGCGCTTCCGGAGCGCCCACGCCACTGTACGTCCGCGCTTTTCGCGTCAGTTTCGAGGCCAATACTCACACGATCGGATGAATGAAAGTCCAAGAGTGCTACCGGCTGCTTACCCTCCGCTACATTCTCGCCGTTCACGAGGCCATAAGGGCTGCTCACAGGCAATCCGGACACGTCAAGGGTCCGGAAGGCAGGAGACCGCACCGCAGATGACGGAACGACCCGCGCAGCGCACTCCCAACCGCCAGCTCGCCGCGCTCATCGCAGAAGCGGGGTTTTCCAACGCAGGTCTCGCCCGTCGCGTGGACCAGCTCGGCCTGGAACACGGCCTGGATCTCCGATACGACAAGACGTCCGTCACCCGGTGGCTGCGCGGGCAGCAACCGCGCGGCACCACCCCCGCGCTCATCGCCGAGGTGTTCACCCGCCGCCTCGGCCGCCGCCTCACCGCACAGGACCTCGGCCTCGACGCCTGTGCCCCCGTGTACGCGGGGCTGGAGTTCGCCGGCAGTCCCGAGGAGGCCGTCGACATCGTCGGGGGACTGTGGCGCAAGGACTCCGGCAGTCATGCCGAACTGCGGAAGATCGCGTTCACCGCGGCCGGCCTGGTCGTGCCCAGCCGCGACTGGCTGATCGGCCGGGCCGACGACCACGTGGCCCGCTGCGAGCCGGCGGTCCGCGAGGCGGCCGTCCGCGTCCCCGTGCAGGGCCGTCCGGCGGTGCCGCGCCAGCGGGGCCACGGGGAGCGCGGCACCGCCCAGCGCGTCGGCCCGGGGGACATCGCCGCGCTGCGCTCGGTGGGCGAGCTGTTCCGCACCCTCGACGACGCCTACGGCGGCGGCCACGCCCGGCAGGCCCTGGTGCGCTACCTGGAGCACGAGTGCGACCCGATGCTGCGCGGCACCTACGGCGAGCAGACGGGCCGCCGGCTGTTCGCCGCCGCGGCCGACCTCACCCGGCTCGCCGGCTGGACGTCGTACGACATCGCCGCGCACGGCCTCGCCCAGCGCTACTTCGTCCAGGCGCTGCGGCTCGCGCAGGCCGCGGGCGACCGGGTGTACGGCTCGTACGTCCTGGTCACGATGAGCAGGCAGGCCGTCTACCTCGGGCACGGGCGGGAGGCCGTGCAGCTCGCCCGGGTCGCCCAGCAGGGCGCGGGCGGCGCGGCCCCGCCGATCGTGCAGTCCCTGCTGCACGCGGCCGAGGCGCGGGCGCACGGCGTGCTCGGCGAGGCACGGGCCTGCACCGCGTCGCTGCTGCGGGCCGAACGCGCGCTGGAGAGCGCGGGGTCCGGCGAGGACACCCCGCCGTGGGCGAGGTTCTTCGACGAGGCCCAGCTCGCCGACGAGTTCGGGCACTGCCACCGCGACCTCCAGCAGTTCCGGGTCGCGGCCCAGCACGCCGAGCGCTCGCTGCAACTGCGGGCGCCGGGCTACGCGCGCAGCCGCCTCTTCTGCCGGGTCGTGCTGGCCACCGCCCGGCTCGGGCTCGGCGAGCTCGACCAGGCCTGCCAGCTCGGCGCGGAGGCGGCCGGCCAGGCGGCGGAGATGCGCTCGGTGCGGGCGGTCGAGTACGTGCGCGACTTCGAGCGCCGGCTGGAGCCCTACCGGGACGCGGCGCCGGTGCGGGGGTACCGCGACAAGGTCGCCGCGCTGGGTTGAGCGCGGGACCGGGCGGGCCGGCGGGTCCCGGACGCGCCGGACGGCCCCGGGCGTCCCGGAGCCGTCAAGTCCCTTGCGGGTTCCACCTGTTGGGGGGGAGGCACCCGGCGGGCGATGTGTCCGGCGCCCCCGCGCGACGGGACCGGCCTCGACGGCCCGCCGCGCGGGAGTGCCGGACGCACCGCCGGTGCGGGGCGGGGGCACGTCGTCGTGCTCCCGGTCCCGCACCGGGCGAAGCGGTCGGTCAGTGACCGGCGGCGATGAAGCCGCCCTCGGAGGCCGAGCCGCCGAAGTGACCCTCGGTGATGCCGAAGGGGCCACCGATGTTGGAGAAGTGGGCGTAGCCGGACTCCTGCGCGTAGCCGGCGCCGACGAAGCCGTCGTGGTCGTTGTTGCCGTGGGCGGAGGCGGTGCCGGCGCCGACGGCGGCGATGGCCGCCGCGATGAAGGTCGCGGCCACCACAGAGCGAATACGCATGAGCGTCTCCAGTTCACTTTCGGGTCCTGCGCGGGCAAAACGCTGTGATCCCTTCCCGGCGCTCTCCGCGGCCGAAACGGCACGTCGGCGCACTCACCCGGATGGAACCCGGCCCCGCGGCGGATCCGGCGCACCCGCTCCGTGACGGTCCGGCCGTCCTACGCCGCCCGTGCCGCCCGCGGCCCGTCGCCCGGGGTGCTCCGAACGGGTTCCGCGCTGTGCAGGGAGCCCCGGGCGCCCAGGTCGGCGAGGATCGCGGCGGACGCGCGGTGGCCCGAGTGCAGCGCCGACCACGCGACGCCCGTGTCGCGGTGGTCGCCGCACACGTACAGGCCGGCCATCAGCCGCACCGGACGGCGCAGGTCGTGCGGGGGCCGTGCCGCGGGGACCGCCTCGGCGGCGTGGTGCACGGCGAGTGTCTCCCAGCGCGCGGTCGACGTGCCGTACAGCCGGGCCAGGTGCCGGCGGACCTCGGCGTCGGTACCGGCCGGGGGCACGCCGAGAACCGTGGACGAGACCAGCGTGCGGCCGGCGGGGGCCCGGCTCGGGTCGACCTCGCTGACGACCGCGGTGTGCGCGACCGGGCCGCCCCGGTCGGCGTCGAGCAGCAGGGCGGCGCCCGTCGTGGGCGGTTCGTCGGTGCTGTGGTGCACCACCGTCACCGGCAGGAAGTCCGGCACGCGCAGCCCCGGCAGCAGTTCGGCGGCGGAGCGCGCGTCGGTCGCCACCAGGACCGCGCGGCAGCGGAACACCCCGTGCTCGGCGGTCGTCACCGACGTCGTGGACACCGACGTGACCCGCACCCCGGTGTGCACGGTGCCCGGCGGCAGCGACTCGGCGAGCAGCACCGGCAGCGCCTCGGCACCGCCCTCGGGCAGGCACGGGCCGCCCAGGGCGAACGCGCGCAGCGCCAGGTCCGCGCAGCGGCTGGACGACACCAGGTCCGGGTCGCACAACAGGGCCGCCAGCAGCGGCCGCAGGAACCCGTCGACCGTGCGGGCCGGGACACCGCGGTCCGCCAGCGCCTGCCGGGCGGTCGACTCCCGCCGGGCCAGCAGCCGTTCGACCGGCATGGCCGCCGTGCGCGCGAGGGCGGCGGCGAGCCGGGCCTGGTCGAGCGGTCCGCCCAGCGGGAAGCCGGGCCGGGCGGTGGCGCGGGCCTCCGCGCGGTGCGCGCCGCGGGAGCCCGTCCGGGCACCGGCCCGAACTCCCGCGCGCACCGGCCCCCTCGGGCCGCCCAGCACCCCCGGGCGCCCGAACGCCCCGGCAACCGGCGCCGGTACGGACCGCGGGGCGCTCGCGAGGGCGCGTACGGCATGAAGTGCGCCCCGCGCGCTCCCCCCGCCCGCCGGGACGGCCACCGGATGCCTGCGGCCGTCGGCGTGCAGCAGGACCCCGGGGGCGAACGGACGCAGGACGAGCGCGTCGAGCCCCGGCGGCAGCGGGAGTTCGGGGCCGGGAGCGGTCAGGAGCTGCCCGATCCGGTCCAGCCGGAAGCCGTCGACCTTCTCGGTCGCCGCGCGGCCGCCCGTCGCGGGGGCGGCCTCCAGGACCGTGGTCGTCACTCCCGCACTGTTCAGGCGTTGGGCCGCGGCGAGTCCGGCGACTCCCGCCCCCACGACGACGACATCGGTTTCGTACACGGGCTCAAGCACGTGGCCCCTCCCCGAGGTTGCGCGGCCGCCGGGGGCCGCGTGCCCCCGGCGGGCGTTCGGATCAACCGAGTTACCCGAGTTCGGCTTGAGGGTAGGCCGGTGGCCGGCGCACGGCAGACGCGCATGAACAGGGCACGGTCGCACGGTGGTCGCATCCCGGTGGAGGGGGGCGCGGAAACCGTCGCCCGTGGGCGGGCGGCGGGCGCGGCACCGTTTCCGGCCACGGGAGGGCCGCCCCGCGGACACCGGGGCGCCGCGCCGGGTTCACCCCCGCGTCACAGCGCCGCGCGGATCGCCCCGTCGACGTCCGGGAACGCGAAGACGAACCCCGAGTCCGTCAGCCGCTTCGGCAGCACCCGCTGGCTGCCCAGCACGTCACCCGCCAGCTCGCCCAGCACCGCGCCCAGCGCCGGTGCCGGCACCGGGAACAGCGCCGGGCGGTGCAGCGCCCGGCCCATCGCGGCGGTGACCTCGCGGTTGGTCACCGGGTGCGGGGCGGTGAGGTTGAACGGCCCGGACAGGCCGTCGGTGTCGATCAGGTGCCGGATCGCGGCGACCTCGTCGTGCAGGGCGATGAACGACCAGTACTGCCGCCCGTTGCCGAGACGCCCGCCGAGCCCGGCCTTGAACAGCGGGAACAGCCGCCCCCAGGCGCCCCCGCCGCGCGCGACGACCAGACCGGTGCGGACGAACGCCGTGCGCACGCCCGCCTCCTGCGCGGCGGCGGCGGCCTCCTCCCACTCCACGCACATCGACGGCAGGAAGCCCGCGCCGGGCGGCTCCTCCTCGTCGACGGCCCGGTCGCCGGTGTCCCCGTAGAAGCCGATCGCGCTGCCGCTCACGAACACCCGCGGCGGCCGGTCCAGGGTGGCCAGCGCCTCCGCGAGGGCGGCCGTGCCCAGCACCCGGCTGTCGCGCAGCGTCTTCTTGTAGGCGTCGGTCCAGCGGCGGTCGCCGATGCCGGCGCCGGCCAGGTTGACCACGGCGTCGCAGCCGGACAGCCCGGCCGCGTCGACGTGCTGCCGTTCCGGGTCCCAGCGCACCTCGTCGGCGCCGCGGGGAGCGCGGCGCACCAGGCGCACCACCTCGTGCCCGTCGGCGGTCAGGGACGCCACCAGGGCGCTGCCGATGAGTCCGGACGCGCCGGCCACCGCGATTCGCGTACGTTCCATGCGCCCATCCTGCGCCACCCGCGCGGGTGCCTCCCGGCCGCGGGGCCGTACGGCGGGCACGCGGCCCCGCCGGAGGACCGCGCGGGCCCCCGGGAAAGGCCCCGGAGGGCGCCCCCGCCCCCCTTCCCGCCCGTCGTATCGTTGCCCCCATGTCCGAGCCGCACCCGCCCCGCATACGTACCGCGCGTCCCGACGACGAGGCGTCGCTGGCCCGTCTCGACCGCGTCACCTGGTCGTACGTGCACGCCGTGCAGCCGCGGCCGCGGCCGCCGTACGACGACACCTTCTTCACCGACCGGGCCGGGCCGCGCGAGCACCTCGTCGCCGAGCTGGGCGGGCGGGTCGTCGGGTACGTGCGCGTGGTGTTCCCGACGCCGCTCGCCTCCAACGCGCACGTGCGGCAGATCCAGGGGTTCGTCGTCGCCGAGGAGGCGCGCGGCCGCGGGGTCGGGCGGGCCCTGATCCGCGCGGCCCTCGGCGAGGCCCGCGACGCCGGCGCCCGCCGCATGACGCTGCACGTGCTGGGCCACAACGCGCCCGCCCGCGCGCTCTACGAGTCGGAGGGCTTCGTCGTCGAGGGCGTGCTGCGCGAGGAGTTCTGCCTCGACGGCAAGTACGTCGACGACGTGGCCATGGGGCTCTCCCTCGTCTGACCCGCGGGGCCGCGCGGCCAGCTAGGACGTCACCAGGTCCCCGGTGTCCACGGACTCCGTCGCGGTGGCCGCCCGTGCCGCGTCGGAGGCGACCTCGCCCGCCGTCAGCACGTACCCCGTCTCCGGGTCCGAGGTCGAGCGGGCGAAGACCACGCCGTACACCCTGCCGCCGGTGGTGAGCAGCGGGCCGCCCGAGTTGCCGGGCCGCACGACCGAGCGCACCGAGTAGATCTCGCGGGTGACCGTGCCGTCGCTGTAGATGTTCCGGCCCGTCGCCCGCACCCTGCTCGCGACCGTCGCCGCGCGCAGGTTGAGGTCGCCGTCCTGCGGATACCCCGCCACCACGGCCGGGTCGCCGCGCGTCGCGCTCCGGTCGAACGACAGCGCGGGCGCGGAGAGGCCGGGCACGTACAGCACCGCCACGTCCCGGTCCGGGTCGAACAGCACCACCCGCGCCGGGTACGACTCGCCGGTGCCGCCCACCCGTACCGTCGGCCGGTCGATGCCCGCGACCACGTGCGCGTTCGTCATCACGTGCGCGGCGGAGTACACGAAACCGCTGCCCTCGCGGCCCTGGTTGCCGGAGACGCCCTCGACCTTCACCGTGCTGCGCCGCGCCGCCTGCGTGGCGCTCGCGGTGACGCTGTCGCCCGACGGCGCGGACACCCCGGAGGCCGGCTCGTTCTCGAACGGGTTGAAGACCTGCGGGAACCCCGCCTGGGCGAGCGCCGAGGTGGCCCGGGAGAACCACGCGGGCGTGCTCTGCGGCATCGCCCGCTGCACCGTGCCCAGCACCCGCGAGTCGCGGATCGCCGTGGACAGCAGGGACGACGAGGAGGCGGCCAGGACGCTCGCGGCCACCCACGCCACGATCAGCACCGCCGCCGCGTTCGCCGCCGCGCCGCCCACCCCGTCCGCCACGCGCAGCGGGCCCCGGTCCACGCCGTGCCGCAGCCTCACCGCCAGCCGGCCGGCCAGCTCGTGCCCCACGGCCGCCGGCACCAGCACGGTGACCACCGCGACCACCGTCGCCGTGTTCGTCCCGGCGGTGACCAGGCCCGTCGTCCACGGCAGCAGCCACACGCCGACGACGGCGCCGCCCACGAACCCGGCCAGCGACACGCAGCCGGCCAGCAGGCCCCGCCGGTACCCCGACGCGGCGTACAGGACCATCACCAGCACCAGCAGGACATCGAGCAGGTCCACGGAACCCCTTTCGTCGGACGGCCCGGCGGCGCGACGGACACGAGCACGCGTACCGGAACGTACCCATGCAGAGCGCCGCGTACGGGCGTGCACGGACACGTACGCACGCCACGGGCCGCACCGGCGCGCGCACGCTCCGGACACCTGCGAAAACGTGCCGGACCGGGACGATGGTTCCACCGGGTGGCACAGCACACATCGCGGGCCGAACCGAACGCACCCACAGTGGTGACCATGGGCGTGGCGAGGTGGACACGGAGAGTACGCGCGTGGCGTTCGGCAGGCCGGCCCCCGCGCGGCGTGCTCGTCCTGCTCGCCTGCGTGGCCGCCCTCGCGGTCGCGGGCGCCGTCGTGGGCGCGCTGTTCGTGCGCGGCGGCGGCCGTCGCCCGTCGGCCGCGCGGTCGACGACCGCGCCGGCGGCCCGCCCCGCCGGGCACACCGCGCCCAGGCCGCACATCCTGCCGCGCTCCACGTGGCTGAAGGACGCCGCGCACCACCAGCCGCCGCCGCGCTACGACGACCGGGTCGTCGCCGTGTTCGTGCACCACACGGACTCGCCGAACGGCTACGACTGCGCGGACGCGCCGGACATCATCCAGTCCCTGTACGCGGGGCAGACCGACAACCGGCACTGGGACGACCTCGGCTACAACTTCGTCGTCGACCGCTGCGGCACCATCTACGAGGGCCGGGCCGGCGGCGTGGACCGCCCCGTCACCGGCGCGCACACCCAGGGCTTCAACCACCGCACGGCCGGCATCGCCGCGCTCGGCACCTTCACGGCCGGAGTGGACGTGCCGAAGGCGATGACCGACTCGATCGCCGCGATCGTCGCGTGGAAGCTCGGCATGTCGGACGTCGACCCGCGCTCCGAGGCGCACCTCGTCTCCAGCAACAGCCTCAGCCGCTACCCGAAGGGCACCAAGGCCACCCTGCCCGCGCTCTCCGGCCACAACGAGGGCTACGCGACCACCTGCCCCGGCGTCGCGCTCAGCGTCCGCCTCCCGGAGGTCCGCCGCCTCGCCGCCCACCTCCAGGGCCGCGACTGAGGTCCACAGCGACACCACAGCGGGTGCGCAGAGTGCTCAGAACTCCACGCCCTACGTTCGGAGTTGTCGAAGCCGGCAACCGAGCGGAGGGCGGGGACCATGAAGGACGAGCACCGAGTGAGCACGGCGGCACCGGGAGCGCCGAGGGCGGCGGGGGCGCCGGGGGACGAACCCGCGGCCGCCGTCCGGACCCGCGTCCTGCGCGCCCCCTGGACGGCGGTCTGCGCGGCCGTCGCGGTCGTGCTCGGCCCGGCCGCGGTCACCGCGTCCGCCCTCGACCTCGCCAACGCGGCGCCGCCGCACCCGGCGGTGCGGGCCGACCAGGCACCGGCGTACCTGCCGTCCGACACGCGGCGCCGGGCGACCGCGTAGGAGCGTGCGGGGGTTCAGTCCCCGAACCGCTCCCAGAGCTGCGGGAACCGGTCGGCGAGCGCGCCGTCGTCGTCCAGGTCGAGCGGCGGCCCGGCCGGTTCGGCCGGCGCGGCGGGCAGGCCCAGGTCGGCGGCGACGGCGCCGGTGAGCTGTTCGTACGCCTCGTCGGCGGCGAACCCCAACTCCTCGCCGTCGCCGTCGATCTCGTCGTCGAAGCCGGGCAGGAGCCCGGCGAGCGCGTCGGGCTCGGCGAGGGCGCCCTCGTACGTCTCGCGGCCCTGGCCGATCAGCCAGCAGCGGAAGAAGTCGAAGGTGTCGTCGTCCGCGCCGTCCAGCAGGATCGACGCGGCACCCCACAGGTCCCAGCGGTACGCGCGGTTGAAGCGGGCCTCGAAATGACGGGCGAAGTCCAGCACGGACTCCGGGTCCAGCCGCAGCAGCCGTTCCACCAGCAGGTCGGCCTGCTCCTCGGGGTCGCCCCCGGCGGCTTCGCGGCTGGTGTCCACCAGCTCCCAGAACTCCGTCTCGTCCATCACGGGACAAGCATGGTTCCTGCGCCCCGCCCACGCACGCGGAGCGCGGCGAACACCTCGTACACGTACGGGGGAGATCCGGCGAAGGCCGCGCACGACGAAGGGGCACGGCCGAAGCCGTGCCCCTTCGCGCGGTCACCGCGTCACCGAGCCTCAAGGGGCGCCGGCCTCGCGGGGTCTGGCGGTCTCTACAGACCGTAGCGCTCGCGCGCCTCCTTCACCGTGGCGGCCTTGACCTCGCCGCGCCGGGCGAGCTGGGCCAGGGCCGCGACGACGATCGACTCGGCGTCGACACCGAAGTGGCGGCGGGCCGCCTCGCGGGTGTCCGACAGACCGAAGCCGTCGGCGCCGAGCGAGGACCAGTCCTGGTCCACCCACTGCGCGATCTGGTCCGGGACCTGGCGCATGTAGTCGGAGACCGCGAGGACCGGGCCCTCGGCGCCCTGGAGCGCGCGGCGCACGAACGGCACCCGCTCCTCGCCGCGCAGCAGCGCGGCGTCCGCCTCCATGGCGTCGCGGCGCAGCTCCGTCCAGGACGTCGCCGACCAGACGTCGGCGGCCACGCCCCACTCCTCCGCGAGCCTGCGCTGCGCGTCGAGCGCCCAGTGGATCGCCGTGCCGGAGCCGAGGAGCTGGATCCGCGGGGCGTTGGCGGAGGCCACGTTCAGGCCCGCCGACTCCGCCGTGTTGTAGCGGTACAGGCCCTTGACGATGCCCTCGTCGACACCGGCGCCGGCCGGCTTCGCGGGCTGCGGCAGCGGCTCGTTGTAGACGGTGAGGTAGTAGAAGACGTTCTGGTCCTCGTCCGGTGCCGCCTCGCCGAACATCCGGCGCATGCCGTCCTTGACGATGGTGCCGATCTCGTACGCGAACGCCGGGTCGTACGTCACCGCCGCCGGGTTGGTCGCGGCGATCGCCGGCGAGTGGCCGTCGGCGTGCTGGAGACCCTCGCCGGTCAGCGTGGTGCGGCCGGCCGTGGCGCCGACCACGAAACCGCGGCCGAGCTGGTCGCCGAGCTGCCAGAACTGGTCGCCCGTACGCTGCCAGCCGAACATCGAGTAGAAGATGTAGAACGGGATCATCGTCTCGCCGTGCGTCGCGTACGACGTGGACGCGGCGATGAAGTCGGCCATCGAACCGGCCTCGGTGATCCCCTCGTTGAGGATCTGGCCGTTCTTGGCCTCCTTGTAGTACATCAGCTGGTCGCGGTCGACCGGCTCGTACGTCTGCCCCTTGGGGGAGTAGATGCCGAGCGACGGGAACAGCGACTCCATGCCGAAGGTGCGCGCCTCGTCCGGGACGATCGGCACCCAGCGCTTCCCGGTCTCCTTGTCGCGGACCAGGTCCTTCACCAGGCGGACGAACGCCATGGTGGTGGCCAGGTTCTGCGTGCCGGAGCCCTTGTCGAACGAGGCGAACGCCTTGTCGGCGGGGGCGGGCAGCGGAGCGACGGGGTGCACGCGGCGCGCGGGGGCGGGGCCGCCGAGGGCGGCGCGGCGCTCCTGGAGGTAGCGGACCTCGGGGGAGTCGGCGCCCGGGTGGCCGTAGGGCACCTGGCCGTCGGCGAACTGCGCGTCGGAGATGGGCAGTTCGAGCAGGTCGCGCATCGTCTTGAACTCGTCCACCGAGAGCTTCTTCATCTGGTGGTTGGCGTTCTTCGACGCGAAGCCGTTGCCGAGGGTGTGGCCCTTGACCGTCTGGGCCAGGATCACGGTCGGCGTGCCCTTGTGCTCGACGGCCGCCTTGTACGCCGCGTACACCTTGCGGGGCTCGTGGCCGCCGCGGGAGAGGTGGAAGCAGTCGAGGATCTTGTCGTCGCTCAGCAGCTTCGCCATCTCGGCGAGCGCCGGGTCCTTGCCGAAGAAGTCCTCGCGGATGTAGGCGGCGCCGCGCGTCTGGTACGTCTGCACCTGCGCGTCGGGTACCTCGCGCAGCCGGCGTACCAGCGCGCCCGTGGTGTCGAGCGCGAACAGCTCGTCCCAGGCGGAGCCCCACAGCGTCTTCACGACGTTCCAGCCGGCGCCGCGGAACTGGGCCTCCAGCTCCTGCACGATCTTGAAGTTCGCGCGGACCGGGCCGTCGAGGCGCTGGAGGTTGCAGTTGATGACGAAGGTCAGGTTGTCCAGACCCTCGCGAACGGCCAGTGCGAGTGCGGCCGTCGACTCCGGCTCGTCCATCTCGCCGTCGCCGAGGAACGCCCACACGTGCGAGGAGGAGACGTCCTTGATGCCGCGGCTGGTCAGGTAGCGGTTGAACCGCGCCTGGTAGATCGCGGAGAGCGGGCCCAGACCCATGGAGACGGTCGGGAACTCCCACAGCCAGGGCAGCCGGCGCGGGTGCGGGTACGACGGGAGGCCGTTGCCGCCCGCCTCGCGGCGGAAGTTGTCGAGCTGCGTCTCGTCGAGGCGGCCGTCGAGGAAGGCGCGGGCGTAGATGCCGGGGGAGGCGTGGCCCTGGATGTAGAGCTGGTCGCCGGAGCCGGGGGAATCCTTGGATTCCTTGCCCTTGAAGAAGTGGTTGAAGCCCGTCTCGTACAGCCACGCGGCCGACGCGAAGGTGGCGATGTGGCCGCCGACGCCGTACTTGCTGCCGCGGCTGACCATCGCCGCGGCGTTCCAGCGGTTCCACGCGGTGATCCGGCTCTCCAGCTCGGGGTCACCGGGAAGGCCGGGCTCGGCGGCGGTCGGGATGGTGTTGAGGTAGTCCGTCTCCAGGAGTTTGGGGAGCGCGACGCCGGCGCCCTCCGCCCTCTCCAGCGTGCGGCGCATCAGGTACGCGGCGCGGTGCGGCCCGGCCGCCTGGGTGACGGCGTCCAGGGAGGCCTGCCATTCGGCGGTCTCCTCGGGGTCGCGGTCCGGGAGCTGGTCGAGCTCGCTCGGCTGGATGGCGTGGGGGTCGGTCATGTCGCCGCCTTCCTCAGTCGAAGGGGGTTCCCTCATCGGTAAGGGTTCGGGGGTGCCCTTGGTCTTTGGCAGGACAGGGCGTGAGCTCCGGTGGAAGCCCGTCGGCGACTCTAACTCCCTGATCGATGATCGATCAAAGGGTTGAAGGTCAAAATCTCTTGATCACGAGAAAGTAGGCACCCGGTGCCTCCCGAATCGGCACCCGGTGCCGTGATTTTCGGCGGTTTGCGCAGGTCGGCCGACGTATGAGCGCGACCGCGCTCCGCTGTCGGACCCGGCGGGCGGGCAGGGGCGGGCACGGGTCAGGGGCGCGGTGCGCAGCCCAGCACGTGCGCCTTGACCAGCTCGGGGATGCGCGGGTCCCGGCGGCGGAACGCCGCGACGAGTTCCTCGTGCTCCTCGGCGTACGACTGCTGCACGGTGCCCAGCCAGCGGATCGACAGTGCCGTGAACACCTCGATGCCCAGGCCCTCCCAGGTGTGCAGCAGCACGGAGTTGCCGGCCGCGCGCACCAGCTCCCGGTGGAACGCCACCGTGTGCCGCACCTGGCCGGTGCCGTCCGCGTCCCGGTCCGCCTCGTACAGGGCCGCGACGTGGGGTTCGAGCGCCGAGCAGTCCTCGGCCAGCCGGGCGGCGGCGAGTTCGGCCGCGATGGCCTCCAGGCCCGCCCTGACCGGGTAGCTCTCCTCCAGGTCGGCCGCCGTCAGGTTCCGCACCCGGACGCCCTTGTTGGGCGCCGACTCGATCAGCCGCAGCGACTCCAGCTCGCGCAGTGCCTCGCGCACCGGTGTCTGGCTGACCTCCAGCTCGGTCGCGATGCGCCGCTCCACGATCCGCTCGCCCGGCTTCCAGCGCCCGCTGACGATGCCCTCGACGATGTGCTCGCGGATCTGCTCGCGCAACGAGTGGACGACGGGCGCGGTCATGAGGGGCTCCTTCAGGGAGGGGCTCATGGCCCCCGCGGGCGTTTGACGATTAGACAATACGGCCGCCGGGGCCGTCGTCAGAGGTGCTGACGGGGCTTTGACGCAGGTGAGACGAGACTTACACGCCGCCCTGCGGCGCACCCGCGCCCGGACCGCACGGCACCGCACCGTGCCGCCCCGCACGACGGCGCCCCCGCCCGGAGTCGGACTCCGGACGGGGGCGCCGTGCGTACCTGCCGCGCCGGTGACCGGCGCGGGGCGGTGGACTACAGGCCGAGCTCGACCTCGAACTCCCCGGCCTCCAGGATCGCCTTGACCGCCGAGAGGTAACGGGCCGCGTCGGCGCCGTCCACCAGACGGTGGTCGTAGGAGAGGGTCAGGTAGGTCATGTCGCGCACGCCGATGACCGTGCCCTCCTCGGTCTCGATGACCGCCGGGCGCTTGACCGTGGCACCGATGCCGAGGATCGCGACCTGGTTCGGGGGCACGATGATCGTGTCGAACAGGGCGCCGCGCGAACCGGTGTTGCTGATGGTGAAGGTCCCGCCGGACAGCTCGTCCGGCGTGATCTTGTTCGCCCGGACCTTGCCCGCGAGGTCCGCGGTGGCCTTGGCGATGCCGGCGATGTTGAGGTCGCCCGCGCCCTTGATGACCGGGGTCATCAGGCCCTTCTCCGAGTCCACCGCGATACCGACGTTCTCGGTGTCGAAGTAGGTGATCGTGCCTTCGCCCTCGTTGATACGGGCGTTGATGACCGGGTGGGCCTTCAGCGCCTGGGCGGCGGCCTTCACGAAGAACGGCATCGGGGAGAGCTTGACGCCCTCGCGCGCGGCGAAGGAGTCCTTCGCCCGGCCGCGCAGCTTCATCAGCCGCGTGACGTCGACCTCGACGACCGAGGAGAGCTGCGCCTGCTCGGTGAGCGCCTTGACCATGTTGTCGCCGATGACCTTGCGGATGCGGGTCATCTTGACGGTCTGGCCGCGCAGCGGGGAGGCCTCCAGGACGGGGGTCTTCTTCGCGGCGGGCGCGGCCGGGGCCGCGGCGGCCGGAGCCGGCGCCTTGGCCGCCTCGGCGGCGGCCAGCACGTCCTGCTTGCGGATGCGGCCACCGACGCCGGTGCCCTTGACGGAGCCCAGCTCGACACCGTTCTCGGCGGCGAGCTTGCGCACCAGCGGGGTCACGTAGGCGCCGTCGTCACCGGCGGTCGCGGCCGGGGCCTTGGCGGCGGGAGCCGCGGGGGCCGGGGCGGCGGCCTGCGGAGCCGGGGCGGGAGCCTCCTGCTTCGGCGCCTCCTGCTTCGGGGCCTCCTGCTTCGGGGCCGGAGCCGCCGGGGCGGGGGTGGGCTCCGGAGCCGGGGCGGGCTCGGGCTCGGCGGCCGGGGCCGGGGCCGGGGCCGGGGCGGCGGGCGCCGGGGCGGCGGCCGGAGCGGCACCGGCGGCACCGATGACGGCGAGCTTGGCGCCGACCTCGGCGGTCTCGTCCTCGCCCACGACGATCTCCAGGAGCACACCCGAGGTGGGCGCCGGGATCTCGGTGTCGACCTTGTCCGTCGACACCTCCAGCAGGGGCTCGTCGGCGTCGACCGAGTCGCCGACCGACTTCAGCCAGCGGGTGACGGTGCCCTCGGTGACGGACTCGCCGAGCGCGGGCAGGACGACGTCCGTGCCCTCGGCGGAGCCGCCGCCGGAGGTGGCGTCGGCGGTGGGAGCGGGCGCCGGGGCGGCCTGCTCGGTGGAGGGCGCGGCCTGGGCCGGCTCCTCGGCGGGCGCCGGCTCGGCGGCCGGGGCGGACTCGGCGGCGGGGGCGCCGGAGCCGTCGTCGATGACGGCCAGCTCTGCGCCGACCTCCACCGTCTCGTCCTCGGCGACCTTGATGGACGCCAGCACGCCGGCGGCGGGCGAGGGGATCTCGGTGTCAACCTTGTCGGTCGAGACCTCGAGCAGGGGCTCGTCGGCCTCGACGCGCTCTCCCTCGGCCTTCAGCCAGCGGGTGACAGTGCCCTCGGTGACGCTCTCACCGAGCGCCGGAAGGGTTACGGAAACCGCCATGGTTTCGGTTGCTCCTTACGAATCGCGGAAGTCTGTGTCGTCGCGCCTGATGACTGAAGGCGTCAGTCGTGGGAGTGGAGAGGCTTCCCGGCCAGGGCCAGGTGCGCCTCGCCGAGCGCCTCGTTCTGCGTGGGGTGGGCGTGGATGAGCTGGGCCACCTCGGCCGGCAGCGCCTCCCAGTTGTAGATCAGCTGGGCTTCGCCGACCTGCTCGCCCATGCGGTCGCCGACCATGTGGACGCCGACCACGGCTCCGTCCTTGACCTGGACGAGCTTGATCTCGCCCGCGGTCTTGAGGATCTTGCTCTTTCCGTTGCCCGCAAGGCTGTACTTCAGCGCGACGACCTTGTCCGCGCCGTAGATCTCCTTGGCCCTGGCCTCGGTGATGCCGACGGAGGCGACCTCCGGGTGGCAGTACGTCACCCGCGGCACACCGTCGTAGTCGATCGGCACGGGGTTGAGACCGGCCAGCCGCTCCGCGACCAGGATGCCCTCGGCGAAGCCGACGTGCGCGAGCTGAAGAGTGGGGACGAGGTCGCCGACGGCGGAGACCGTCGGGACGTTCGTGCGCATGTACTCGTCGACGAGGACGTAGCCGCGGTCGGTCGCGACGCCGGCCTCCTCGTAGCCCAGGCCCTGCGAGACGGGGCCGCGGCCCACGGCGACGAGCAGCACCTCGGCCTCGAAGACCTTGCCGTCCGCCAGGGTGACCTTCACGCCGTCCTGGGTGTACTCGGCGGTCTGGAAGAACGTGCCGAGGTTGAACTTGATGCCGCGCTTGCGGAACGCGCGCTCCAGCAGCTTGGAGGAGTTCTCGTCCTCCAGCGGCGCGAGGTGCTTGAGGCCCTCGATGATCGTGACGTCCGCGCCGAAGGACTTCCAGGCGGAGGCGAACTCGACACCGATGACGCCGCCGCCGAGGATGATCGCGGACTTGGGCACGCGGTCCAGGACGAGGGCGTGGTCGGAGGAGATGATCCGGTTGCCGTCGATCTCCAGGCCCGGCAGCGACTTCGGCACGGAGCCGGTCGCGAGCAGCACGTGCCGGCCCTGTATGCGCTGCCCGTCGACGTCCACCGAGGTGGGGGAGGACAGACGCCCCTCACCCTCGATGTACGTGACCTTGCGCGAGGCGACCAGACCCTGGAGGCCCTTGTACAGGCCCGAGATGACCTCGTCCTTGTACTTGTGGACGGCCGGGACGTCGATGCCCTCGAACGTGGCCTTGACGCCGAACTGCTCGCTCTCGCGGGCCTGGTCGGCGATCTCGCCCGCGTGCAGCAGGGCCTTGGTGGGGATGCATCCGCGGTGCAGGCAGGTACCGCCGACCTTGTCCTTCTCGATCAGGGCGACGTCCAGGCCCAGCTGAGCCCCGCGCAGCGCCGCGGCGTAACCGCCACTGCCACCGCCGAGGATCACTAGGTCGAAAACGGTGCTGGCGTCGTTCGCCACGTCACGTCCTCCATGCATGTGCGCCGTGCCGGTCTGCGGTGACCGGCCGGCGGCTGGTGTCCGGCCGCTGTTGCTTCGGCCCTCTAGGGGGCCCTGTCCTGCCGAGAACCCATCTTCGCACTTGTCGACGGCGTCCGAGACGCCGGGCCCTGGGTGCGTGACGTCGGATCCGTCACGTCGCGTCGCGCGGGGCCCGCGCGAACCCGCGGATTTCGGCGGCGGTGAAACCTTTGTACGCGGGAGGCGAAAGCTTTGCCGGTGCGGAACGCATCGCCGTACGCGCGTACCGGACATGACGGGTACGCGCGTACGGCGACGCGCGTGCCGCCGGGAGAACGCCCGACGGACGGCCGCCGCGCGGGTGTTCGCGCGGCGGCCGTCCGTCGGGGAGGTGCGGCGGGGGTCAGCCCAGGTCGCCCGCGGCGGTCGCCTCGGCCAGCGCCACCAGGGTGCGCACGGCGGTGCCGGTGCCGCCCTTGGGGGTGTAGCCGAAGGGCGCGCCCTCGTTGAACGCCGGGCCCGCGATGTCGAGGTGGGCCCACGCGATGCCCTCGCCGACGAACTCCCGCAGGAACAGGCCGGCGAACAGGCCGCCGCCCATCCGCTCGCCCATGTTGGAGATGTCGGCGACCGAGGAGTCCCCGGCCTTGCGCAGGTGCTCCGGCAGCGGCATCGGCCACGCCGGCTCGCCCGCCTCCTCGGCGATCTCGTGGAGGGTGGTGCGGAAGGCGTCGTCGTTCGACATGATGCCGAACGTGCGGCTGCCGAGCGCGACCATCATGGCGCCGGTCAGCGTCGCGACGTCCACGATCGCGTCGGGGGTCTCCTCGGAGGCCGCCCACAGCGCGTCGGCGAGGACGAGGCGGCCCTCGGCGTCGGTGTTCAGCACCTCGACGGTCTTGCCGCTGTACATGCGCAGCACGTCACCGGGACGGGTGGCGGAACCGGACGGCATGTTCTCGGCGAGCGCCAGCCAGCCGGTGACGTTGACGTCCAGGCCGAGCCGGGCGGCGGTGACGACGGCGGCGAACACGGCGGCGGCGCCGGCCATGTCGCACTTCATCGTCTCGTTGTGGCCGGCCGGCTTCAGGGAGATGCCGCCCGAGTCGTAGGTGATGCCCTTGCCGACGAAGGCCAGGTGCTTCTTCGCCTTGGAGCTGGTGTACGACACCTTCACCAGACGCGGCGGCGCGGAGGAACCGACGCCGACGCCGAGGATGCCGCCGTAGCCGCCCTTGGCGAGCGCCTTCTCGTCGAGCACCTGCACCTTGACGCCGTGCTCCTTGCCCGCGGCCTGCGCGATGGCCGCGAAGGCCGCCGGGTTCAGGTCGTTGGGCGGGGTGTTGACCAGGTCGCGGGCGCGGTTGAGCTCCTCGCCCAGCGCGACGGCGCGCTCGACGGCCGCCTTGTACTCCTTGTCGCGGGGCTTGCCGCCGAGCAGGGCGACCTCGGCCAGCGGGGCCTTGCCGCCCTTGGCGCGGGGGTCCTTGCCGCTCTCCTTGTACGCGTCGAACGAGTACCCGCCGAGCACGGCGCCCTCGGCGACCGCGCCGGCGTCCTCGGCGTCGGTCAGGGGGAGCGCGAAGGCGGCCTTCTTCGCACCGGCCAGGGTGCGCGCGGCCACACCGGCGGCGCGGCGCAGGGTCTCCGTGTCGTAGACCTCGTCGTCGCCCGGCTCCTCGCCCAGGCCCACCGCGATCACGAGCGGCGCCTTGAAGCCGGCCGGGGCGGGGACCTTCGTCACCTCGCCCTCGGCACCCGAGGCGCCGAGGGTCTCCAGGACGCCGGCGAGCTTGCCGTCGTACGCCTTGTCCACGGCTTCGGCGCCCGATGCGACGACCGGGCCCTTGGCGCCCTTGGCGACACCGACGACGATCGCGTCGGCCCGGAGGCCGGGCGCCGCGGCGGTGCTGAGAGTGAGAGCAGTCACGGTGGTGAATCTCGCTTCCGATGTGAAGTTGCTGAGGCCGAACGGTGTGGGTCGGCCGGGCCCGGGAACCGACCCTAATTCCGGCCTGGCGGGGCGGTCCTCACCGGGGGCGGCGAACACACCCGTGCCGAGCCTACGCGCGTGGGCCGCGTCCGCTCGTCCCGGTGTGTTCACCGCCCGGCGGCCACCGCGTCGCCGGGCGCTCCCGGAGCACCCCGCGGAGGCCCGCCGGCCGGTCCCGGGACGGGGTGTCCGGGACCGCGCGGATGTGAACGGAAGTGTGAACTACCGCGAATCCGTTCCCCCTTGCGGTCCCGGCGGACCCGCCCCCGGCGCCCCGCGCGGGGGCGCCCCGCGGGCGGGCGCGGGGCTCGGGGATGATCGTGCGGGCACCCTTCCCCACCCCTGGAGACCACCGGTGAGACGCCCTGCCCTGCTCGTCGCCGCCCTGCTGACCCTGCTCGCGGGGTGCGCCGACGGCCCCGGCGACGACGCGGCGCGGGACGCCCGCTGGCAGCCGCGCCCCGGCACCGCGTGGCAGTGGCAGCTCGGCGGACACCTCGACACGTCCGTCGACGTGCCGGTCTACGACATCGACGGCTTCGACCACACCCGGGCCACCGTGCGGGCACTGCACCGCGACGGACGCAAGGTGATCTGCTACGTCTCCACCGGCGCCTGGGAGGACTTCCGCCCCGACGCGGACGACTTCCCCCGGTCGGTGCTCGGGCGGGGCAACGGCTGGGAGGGGGAGCGCTGGCTCGACATCCGCCGCACCGACGTCCTGGAACCGCTGATGGCGGCCCGCCTCGACATGTGCCGCGCCAAGGGCTTCGACGCCGTGGAGCCCGACAACATGGACGGCTACCGCAACCGGACCGGCTTCCCCCTCACCGCCGCCGACCAGCTCCGCTACAACCGCCTGCTGGCCCGGCTGGCCCACGAGCGGGGCATGGCGGTGGGCCTGAAGAACGACCTGGACCAGATCCCGGCGCTCGTCGGCGACTTCGACTTCGCGGTCAACGAGCAGTGCGCCCAGTACGGGGAGTGCGACGACCTCGAGCCGTTCGTCGCGGAGGACAAGGCCGTCTTCCACGTGGAGTACGAACTGCCCACGGCCCGTTTCTGCGCCGACTCCCGCAGGCTGGGCCTGAGTTCGATGCTGAAGAAGTACGACCTGGGTGCCTGGCGCCGGGCCTGCTGACCAACTCCCGTGCCGGGAAGCCGCGTCGGCGGGCCGGCGGGGGTCAGCCCGGGGAGAGCGAGAACACCACCAGCGCGGCCGTCGCCGCCGTCTCGGCGACGCCGCCGAAGACGTCCCCGGTGACCCCGCCGAAGCGGCGCACGCAGTGCCGCAGCAGGAACTGGGCGGCGAAGGTGGAGAGCACGACCGCGAGCATCGCGCGGATCACGTCGCCCGGCCCGACCAGTGCCCCCGCGAGCCCGGCCAGCACCGCCACGGTCAGTCCGGCCCCGGCCGCGCCCGCCGCCGGGACCACCCCGGCGACCGCGGCGCCCAGCCCCTCGGGCCGGGCGGCCGGCACCCCGGCGCGGGCGGCCAGGGTGAGCGCGAGCCGGGCCGCGCAGGCCGCGACGACGGTGGCGAGCGCGCCGTGCCCCCAGGACGTGCCGTACGCCTGGGCCGAGGCGGCGACCTGCGCGAGCAGCACCAGGACGAGGGTGATCACCCCGAACGGGCCGATGTCCGACTGCTTCATGATCCGCAGCGCGTCCTCGGCGGGCCTGCCGCTGCCCAGGCCGTCCGCCGTGTCGGCGAGCCCGTCGAGGTGCAGCCCCCGGGTGAGCACGGCGGGCACCGCGGTCGCCGCGACGGCCGCGAGCAGCGCGCCCGCGCCGAGCAGCAGCAGCACCCAGGCGAGCAGCGCGGCGCAGACGCCGACGACGAGACCGGCCACCGGCGCGCACAGCATCCCGGCCCGCGCGGCCTCCCGGTCCCACCGGGTCACCCGTACGGGCAGCGCGGTGAGAGTGCCGAAGGCGAAGCGGAGGCCGTCCGGCCAGGGGGTCGTGGACATCGGCGCAGGTTACCGGGCGGTCCCCGGGCCGCTCGCGGCGGCCGGGAACGGGACACGGGGATAAAGTTCGCACATGGGACAGTGGCTGGAACGGAACATCGTCGAACCGGGCAAACTGCCGCTGCTGCTGGCCCTCGCCGCGTTCATCGTGACGTTCCTCCTCACCCGCGTCGTCACCCGCATGATCCGCGCGGGCAAGGGCCCCTTCGGCAACGTCAGCACCGGCGGCCTGCACATCCACCACGTGGTCCCCGGCATCCTCCTGACCGTCGTCGGCGGCTTCGGCGCGGTCGCGAGCGGACGGCACGGCTTCGGCTCGGGGGCGAGCGCGGTCGTCTTCGGGATGGGCGCGGGCCTGGTCCTGGACGAGTTCGCGCTGATCCTGCACCTCGACGACGTCTACTGGACCGAGGAGGGCCGCAAGAGCGTCGAGGTCGTCGTGGTGACCGCCGCCCTGGTGGGCCTGATGCTCGCCGGGTTCCTGCCGTTCGGCGTCAACGACATGACCGGGGGCGAACTCCACGACCGGGGCGAGGCGATCGCCACGGTGGCCGCCAACTTCGTCCTCTCCCTGATCGCCCTCGGCAAGGGCAAGGCCCGTACGGCGGTGTTCGGCGTGATCGTGCCGGTCGTCGCGCTCGTCGGCGCGCTGCGCCTGGCCCGCCCGGGTTCGCTCTGGGCCCGCCGCTTCTACCGGCGCAGGCCGCGGGCGCGGGCCCGGTCCACCGTGCGCGCGTACCGGCACGACCGCCGGTGGGCGGGGCCGAGCCGCGCGCTCCAGGACTGGATCGGCGGCAAGCCCGACCCGGTCCGGGCACGGCTGCCCGGCGGCCACTGACGGGCGCGGGCGCCGGTCACGCCCCGGGGCCGCCGCCGCGCCGCAGCCGCGGCAGCCGCGGTGCCTGGAGGAAGCCCTCGGCGCGGGCCGACGCGAGGCCGATGCGGGGCAGGTCCGCGCTCTTCTCGAACAGCACGAACCGCGGCTCCCAGATGGGCCGGTACTTGGCGTTCGCGCGGTAGAGCGACTCGATCTGCCACCACCGCGAGAAGAACCCCAGCAGTGAACGCCACAGCCGCAGCACCGGCCCGGCGCCCAGCCGCGCACCGCGCTCGAAGACGGAGCGGAACATGGCGAAGTTCAGGGAGACCTGCGTGACCCCCAACTCGCCCGCGCACCGCAGGAGTTCAATGATCATGAACTCCATCAGCCCGTTGTCGCCGTCGCGTTCGCGGCGCATCAGGTCGAGGGAGAGCCCGGCCGGTCCCCACGGCACGAACGACAGCAGGGCACGCAACTCGCCCTCGCCCGAGGGGTCGTGCCCCTCGCCGCCGTGGTACCGGCACTCCAGCATCACGCACTGCCCGTCCGCCCGGTCGCCGAGCCGGCCCAGCGCCATGCTGAAACCGCGCTCGGTGGCCCCGTCCCGCCAGTCGTCGGCGCGCCGCACCAGGTGCGCCATCTCGGCGGCGGGCACGTCCGCGTGCCGCCGCACCCGCACCGTGTAACCGGCCCGCCGCACCCGGTTGTGCGCCTGGCGGACGGTCCGCATGGCCCGCCCCTCCAGCGTGAAGTCGGCGACCTCGACGATCGCCTCGTCGCCCAGTTCGAGGGCGTCCAGACCGTGTCGCGCGTACACCGTCCCGGCCTCCTCGCCCGCGCCCATCACCGCCGGGATCCAGCCGTGCGCGCGGGCCTCGGCCAGCCACGGCGCGATCGCGCCCGGCCATGCCTCGGGGTCGCCCAGCGGGTCGCCGGACGCCAGTGAGACACCCCCGAGGACCCGGTACGCGACGGCCGCCTTGCCGGTCGGCGACCACACGACGCTCTTCTCGCGGCGCAGCGCGAAGTAGCCGAGCGAGTCGCGCTCGCCGTGCCGGGCGAGCAGTTCCCGCAGCCGCCGCTCGTCGTCCGCCGTGAGCGGGTCGACGGCCCGGCGGGAGCGGAACGCCGCGTAGAACACGGCGAGCACGAGCGCCGTGCTGAGCACGTTGACGGCGACGTCGGCCCAGTTCGGCGTGGCGATGCCGGGGAAGCTCGACCGGTCGGCGGCGACGGACACCAGCCGCAGGACGCCGTAGCGCCAGCGTTCCGCGAACGTCGAACTCCCGGCGTCCGCCGCCTGGTTGGTGACGGTGACGAGCAGTGCGGCGAGCAGCGAGCAGACGAGCAGACCGCCGGCCGCGACGACCCCCGCGAGCTTCGGGTTGGACCGGTCGCCCTTGGCGTAGAACTCGCGCCGCCCCACGAGCAGCGTGCCCACGAAACCGGCGGTGAGCGCCAGCGACACCCAGTTCTGCGGGTAGCGCCGGATCTCCGGGAACGCCATGGCGAACACGAACAGCGCCAGGAACGCCCCGCTCAGCGCGAGGTTGAGGATCCACGCGGCCCGTTTGCGGCGCCGCATCGTGACCGCCAGGAACATCGTGAACACGCCCGACGCGAAACCGGCGGTGAGCAGGTACGGGGTGAAGAGGTTCGCCTGGTTGTGCCGCCGCACGTCCTGTCCGAGGGAGACCCAGACCGCGCTGAGGAAGTTGACGAACGCGACGAGGCGCAGGTACCAGACGGCGAACGAGGCGGCCCGCCGCGTCGGGGCGGTCGACGGGCGGGCCGTGCGCGACGGCCGGGGCGCCCGGCCGTCGGCGGCACGGTCCCCGCCGGGGGCCGGACCGGACGTCGCGGCCGGCAGCGGGTCCGGCGCCGGACCCGGCACCCGGTCCGGCGTCACGGCAATGCGGGCATCTCCCATGACGGAGGATCATATGGGTGCCGGTCCGGCGAACCGCCCTTTTCCCGCGGGTCACGGCGCGACCCGCCGGGCTACTCCTCGGTGGAGGCGGCGGCGGAGGCGGTGGTGTCCGTCCCGTCGGCCGCCGCGGACCCGCCGGTCCCGGCCTCGGGCGCGGCGTTGGCCTCGGGCGCGGTCCCGGCCTCCGGCGCGGTCCCGGCCTCGGGTGCGGCGTCGGGCGCCTCCTCCGGCTCCGGCTCGGGCAGCCGTTCGGGAAGCTGTGCCATGAGCGCCGCGGACGCCTGCACCAGCGGCAGCGCCAGCAGCGCGCCCGCGCCCTCGCCGACCGTCACGCCGTGGGCGAGCAGCGGTTCCAGCGCCATCCGGTCCAGCGCCTTCGACTGGCCCGGCTCCCCGCTGTCGTGCCCGGCGAGCCACCAGTCGGGCGCGCGGAACGCGACCCGCTGCCCGACCAGCGCGCATGCCGCCGACACGACACCGTCGAGGATCACCGGCAGCTTGCGTACTGCGCACTGGAGCAGGAACCCGGTCGTCGCGGCCAGGTCGGCGCCGCCGACGGTCGCGAGGAGCTGCAACTGGTCGCCGAGCACGGGCCGGGCACGGCGCAGCGCGTCCCGCACGGCCGCGCACTTGCGCATCCAGGTCAGGTCGTCGATGGCCAGGCCGCCCCGCCCGGTCACCACGGACGCGTCGGTGCCGCACAGCGCGGCGACCAGGACGGCGGCGGCGGTGGTGCCGCCGACGCTGAGGTCGCCGAGGACCACCAGGTCGGTGCCCGAGTCGGCCTCCTCGTCGGCGATCGCCATGCCCGTGCGGAAGGCCGTCTCGGCCTCCTCCGGGGTCAGCGCGTCCTCGATGTCGATGCGCCCGCTGCCGCGCCGCACCCGGTGCCGCACGACGTCGGCGGGCAGCGTCTCCGGGTCGCAGTCCAGGGCCATGTCCACCACCCGCACGGGGACGCCGATCCGCCGGGCCAGCACCGCCACGGGGCTGCCGCCCTCCAGCACCTCGCGCACCAGCCGGTCGGTGCCGCCGGCCGGGCGGGCCGAGACGTCGAGCGAGGCGACGCCGTGGTCGCCGGCGAACAGCACGACCCGCGGGCGTTCCACCGCGCGTACCGGTACGGAGCCCTGCGCGGCGGCCAGCCACTCGCCGAGTTCGTCGAGGCGGCCCAGCGAACCGGGCGGCACGATCTGACGCTCCCTGCGCGCTTCGGCGTCACGGCGCACACCGCCGTCGGGGCGCTCGATCAGGTCGGTGAAGTCGTCGAGATTCAGCGTGCTCATTCGCCGAACAGTACCGGCAGCACTCGAACACGGTCGCGCCACAGGGGCACCACGCGCCCGTGACGTCGTTGCGCCCAAGATCGCGATCCCCTACGTTCCAGTTTACGGCGAATTGTCCGAAGTAGGCCAAGTGATCGAACGGATCGCGGTGTTCGCCGTGCCGCCCCCGCCCGCCCCGAGTCCCACCGCCCCACCGGGAGCCGTCCGTGCCGTCGTCCACGCCGCCGTCCATGCCGTCGCCCGAACCGGCACCCGCGCCCGTACCGGCCCTCTCCGCCGACCGCCGCCGTGCCGCCTACGCGGCCGAACTCGCGCGCGGCACCGGCCGGTTCCACGAGCCGCGCCGCGCCGACTGCCCCTGGTGCGGCTCGGTGCGGCTGCGCACCCGGCTGCGCACGGCGGACCTGCGCCAGCACAAGCCGGGCACGTTCGTCGTCGACGAGTGCCGCGACTGCGCCCACCTGTTCCAGAACCCCCGGCTCACCCCCGAGGGCCGGGCGTTCTACGCGCAGGGCCTCCCGGCGGTGCCGCCGCCCGCCGCCCGCACCGCCGCCGCGGCACGGCGGCAGCGGACCGGCGGCCACGAACCGGAGGCCGCCGCCGCGTCGTCCCTCCCGGCCGCCGCCCCCGCCTCGCACCGCAGGCACCGGGCCGCCGCCCGCGCGATGCTGGCGCACCGCCCCGAGCCCGAGAGCTGGCTGGACGTCGGCACCGGCCGGGGCCACTTCCCGCGGGCAGCCCGGACGGTGTTCCCGTACACGTCCTTCGACGGCCTGGACACGACGTCCGCCGTCCAGCGGGCCCGCGCGGCGGGGCACGTCGAGGAGGCGCACATCGGCGCCCTCACCGACCCGGACGTCCTCGCGCGGCTGCGGGGGCGCTACGACGTGGTCAGCATGTTCCACCACCTGGAACGCGTCCCCGACCCCCGCGCCGAACTGCGCGCCGCCCTCCGAGTACTGCGCCCCGGCGGCCACTTGATGATCGACGTCTTCGACCCCCGGTGCGCCTTCGGGGTGTTGCTCGGCAGATGGTGGGCACCGCACGGCCAGCCGGGCCACCTGCACCTGACGCCGCGCGCCAACCTCCGCGCGGAACTGGAGGACCAGGGCTGCGACGTGCTCAGCGTGGGCAGCGCGGGCGTCCACACGCCGTACGACCTGGCCGCGGCGGCGGCGCTCGCCCTGGGCAGCCTGGTCCCGGAGCCGGACGCGCCGTGGCGCCCGGCTCCGCCGACCGGCCTGCGCCGCGGCCTGCGCACGGCGGTGACCCGGGCGGGCGCCCCGATCGTGGCGACCGCCGGCGCCCTGGACCACGCCCTCGCCCCCCTGGCCGGCCGCACCCGCTTCGCCAACACGTACCGGGTGGTGGCGCGCAGGGGCCCGGCCGGCTGACCGGGCACGGCCCGAACTCGCGCGCGGGGCAACCGTGTTGGGCACCGGACGCCGGGACCGGCGTCACCGCCCGACGGCGCCCTGGACCTCGCCCTGGCCCCTTGGCCGGCCGCACCCGCTTCGCCAACACGTACCGGGTGGTGGCGCGCAGGGGCCCGGCCTGCTGACCGGGCACGTCCCGAACTTGCGCGCGGGGCAACCGTGTTGGGCGCCGGACGCCGGGACCGGCGACGCCGCCCGACGGCGCCCTGACGGTCCGCCGGAGGCGTCCTCACCCCCGCAGTGTCAGCGCCTGGCCGGCCACGACCAGCACGACCTGCTCGCACTCGCGGGCGAACTCCGCGTTCAGGCGGCCCAGTTCGTCGCGGTAGCGGCGGCCGGACGCGGTGGCCGGGACGATGCCCGAGCCGACCTCGTTCGTCACGGCCACCAGCGTCCGCCGCGTGGCGCGCACCGCCTCCGTCAGCTCCCGCGTCCGCACCCGCAGCGCCTTCTCGCCGCCGTCCGCCCACTGCGCGTCGTCCCACGCGCCGACGGCGTCCATCGCGTCCGTCAGCCACAGCGACAGGCAGTCCACGAGCAGCGGCGGTCCGTCCTCGGCCAGCAGCGGCACCAGGTCGCACGTCTCGGTCGTGCGCCAAGACCCCGGCCGCCGCTCCCGGTGCGCGTGCACCCGGGCCGCCCACTCGGTGTCGCCACCGCGCGTACCGCCCGTCGCCACGTACAGCACGTCCGGGAACGACTCCAGCCGCCGTTCCGCCTCGGCCGACTTCCCCGACCGGGCCCCGCCCAGCACGAGGGTGCGGCGCGGCACGTCCGGCACGTCCTCGTAGACCCCGACCACCAGCGTCGTCCCGTCCGGCACCGCGCGGGCGCCCGCCGCCGCGAGCCGGCGCCTCGTCTCGGGGCCCGACGGCACGTCGTGGTCGAGGTGCACGGCGATCACGTCCGTGGCCGGGTTCACCGCGCCCACCGCCCGCAGCCGAGCCAGCCCGTCGGGGCGCCCGAGGACGTCCGCGACGACCATGTCGTACGCCTCAGCCGCGCCGGTGCCGTTCGCCTCCAGACCCGCGGGCGCGCCGCCCGGCGGCAGGTACAGCAGCCGCTTGCCGTCCGGGCCGGTCACCGCGTACCCGGTGCCCGGCGCGTCCAGCGCCACCGCCCGCACCCGGTGGCCGGTCAGCAGCGCCAGTTCCCGCCCGTCCGGCACCCGCCCCGGCCGGGGCAGCCCGGCGGGCACCTCGACCGGCGGGCCGTCGTGCGGGTGCGACAGCAGTACCTGCCGCACGCCGGTGAGGGACCGCCCGGCCCGCGCGGCGGCGAACGCCGCGCCCGGGGTCAGGTCCAGCAGCACCGAACCGTCGACCAGCAGTGAGGTCGCGGCGCGCGCGTCCGCGCCGTGCGCGGTCGCGCAGGCCGCGCAGGGGCAGTGGGGGCGGGGAAGGCCCGCGGGAGCGCCGGTGCCGAGCAGAGTCAGTTCCACGGACCGATTTTCCCGCGCGGACACCGGTCCTGCGCGCCCGGAGGGGGCCCGATGCGGCACTCGGGCCGGACAGAACCGGCCAAGAAGCGGCCGATCGGCGGGCAGGCCCTAGGCTCGGGGGCAGGAGCGGGACCAAGATCCGGCTCCCGCGTGGACGGGCGCTCACACCTTGGAGGCGTACATGGCGGCTTGGACGTGGCGGTTCGAGAAGACCGACGGGGCGGAAGTGCAGCCCTCGGTGGAACCGGAGGAGTTCACCACGCAGGGGGACGCCGAGTCCTGGATCGGCGAGTACTGGAAGGACCTGCTCAGCGGGGGTGCCGACCAGGTCCGTCTGTTCGAGGACACCACCGAGATCTACGGCCCGATGAGCCTGCACGCGGGCGAGCCGGGCGACACCGCCGAGAGCGCGGAGGCCGCGGAGGCCGAGGCGTAGGCGCGACCCGCGCACGACACCGCGAGGGCCCCGGTACGGGCGTGCACCACACCCGTACCGGGGCCCTCGCGGTGCTCCCGGCCCGCGCCGCCCGCGCTACTGCTCGCCCAGCGTCACGTTCACGGTCTTGGAGTCGCCGCCGCGCGAGTACGTCACCGTGGTGCGCTGTCCGGGCTCGTCGCCCGCCAGGGCCTCCGTCAGGGACGTGATCGTGGTGATGTCGGAGTCGCCCAGCTTCGTGATGATGTCGCCGGCCTTGATGCCGGCCTTGTCGGCCGCCCCGCCGCCGGTCACGCTGACGACGGCGACCCCGGAGCTCCGGTAGCTGTTGTCGACGACGGTCCGGCCGGTGATGCCGAGGGCCGCCCGCCCCGAGTCGGTGACCTTGCCGTCCTTCACGATCTGGTCGGCGACCTTGGACACGAGGGACGAGGGGATCGCGAACCCGATGCCCGGGGCCGCGCTGCCGCCGAGGTCGGGGTCGGTCGCGGCGAGCGTGGGGATGCCGATCACCTGCCCGTCCAGGTTGACCAGCGCCCCGCCGCTGTTGCCCGGGTTGATCGCGGCGGACGTCTGCACCATGTTGCCGATCGTCGCGCCCGTACCGCCGCCGTCGCTGCTCTCGCTCACCGTGCGCCCGGTGGCCGAGACGATGCCCTGCGTGACGCTGGACGACAGCCCGAGCGGCGAGCCCATCGCCAGGACGATCTGCCCGACCTCCACCTTCGAGGAGTCCGCGAACTTCGCGGCCTTGAGCCCGTCCGGCACCTTGTTCAGCTTGATCACCGCGAGGTCCTGCGCCGGGTACGAGTAGACGAGGCTGGCGGTGAGGGTGTCCTCGCTGTTGGCGGTGGTCACCTGGAAGGTCTTCTCGTCGCCCACCACGTGCGCGTTGGTGACGATGTGGCCCGCGTCGTCGAAGACGACGCCCGACCCGAGGTCGTTGCTGGCCTGGATCTGGACCACCGACGGCAGGACGTCCTTGATCACCTTCATGTAGTCGCTCTGCAGGTCGTCGGCGGCCATCGGCACGGCGGCCTGTTCCGTGGTCGCCCCCGGCTTCGCCGTCTTCTTCGCGGCACCGGCGGCGTCGGAGTCCGCGCCGGAACAGCCGCCGACGAGCGCCAGCAGACACGTGAGCGCCACGGCGGGGACGGCTGCCCGGAGAGCGCGGCTGCTGCGGCTGTGGCTGGTACGCGCACGGGAAGCGTTCATGCCCCGAGTCTCCCGGCGGGGGCGTCACCACGTCCCCCGGTACTCACCCGAACGAGGGGACGCGGGAGGCGCGGGGGCGCGGGGGAGACGGGGCGGCGCGTGCTTCGGGGAGGCGGCTCGCTCGCGACGAACGCGTGCCGCGCGGTGGGTGCGCCTCGGTGGGGCCGCGGCCGGGTGCGGAGGCACATCGGTCGCCCTGCGGGAGCAGTCGGCGTGGGGCTCGCGTGCGCCAGGGCGGTACGGCGGCCCGGTGCGGCGGCGTCGCGCTGCGGTCCCGGGCCCCGGTCGCGGTGCGGGAGTCGGCCGTCGCGGTGTCGGCGTCCGCCCCGGGCGGGACGGCTCCCCGGCCGTACGCGGGCACGGGACGGCGGCGGGCGCCGCTCAGCACGGCGGCCGGGTGCGGCGGCGTCGCGCTGCGGCCCGGCCCCCGGTCGCGGTGCGGGAGTCGGCTGTCGCGGTGCCCGCGTCCGCCCCGGGCGGGACGGCTCCCCGGCCGTACGCGGGCACGGGACGGCGCCGGGAGGCGGGTGGGTCGCGGCGGCGGACGCCGCTCAGCCGCGGACGCCGCAGAGGTGCAGCAGCGCGGCCACCGCGCGGTACGGGTCGGTGCGACCCGCCCGTTCCTCCGCCGCGAGCAGCAGCTCGGCGTCGTGGGACAGCAGACTGCCGTCGGGGGCCTGGTCGGTGAAGACGCGGACGCCGTACCAGGCGTGCAGCGGGGCGCCGATCCCGGCGAGGGTCGCCGTCAGCGTGGACAGCCGGTCCGCGCGCACGTCCAGACCGAGCCGGTTGCGGTACGCGGTCGAGTCGAACGCGGCGAGCGCGGACTGCCAGTCGCCCGCCAGGCCCGGCCGCAGCGCGAGCGCGTCCGCGTTGCGCACCAGCAGCGAGAGCAGACCGCCGGGGGCGAGCATCCGCGCGAGGCCGGCGATCAGCGGGTCGGGCTCCTCGACGTACATCAGTACGCCGTGGCAGAGCACCACGTCGAAGCTGCCGGGCAGGAAGTGCACGCCGGTGTCCCGGCCGTCGCCCTCCACGATCCGCATCCGCTCCTGGATGCCCTCGGGCTCGGCGGCGAGCGCGGTGCGTGCCGCGGCGATCATGTTCCGGTCGCGCTCAAGTCCGGTGACCTGGTGCCCGGCGCGGGCCAGCCGCAACGCCTGTGTGCCCTGGCCCATGCCCACGTCGAGCACGCGCAGCCGCTGCCCGACCGGGAACCGCCCGGCTATCTGCTCGTCGAGCTGCCGGGCGACCAGTTCCTGGCGTACGGCGTTGCGCAGACCGCCCAGGCCGCCGAGCCACTGCTGCGCGCCCCCGGAGAAGGAGTCGGCGCTCAGGGCCGCTCTCCGCGCTTGACCTGCGGCTTCGGCAGACGCAGCCGGCGCATCTGAAGCGAGCGCATCAGCGCGTAGGCCACGACGCCGCGCCGGTTCTCGTTCGGGAAGCGCTCGGCGATCCGCTTGCGCAGGCGGAACGAGGTGAGGACGAAGTCGACGACGATCATGACGATCACGACGAGCCACAGCCACAGGCCGATGTTCTGGAGCGCCGGCACCTGCACCACGGTCATGACCAGGATGATCACGGCCATCGGCAGGAAGAACTCGGCGATGCTGAAGCGCGAGTCGACGAAGTCGCGCGCGAAGCGGCGCACCGGCCCCTTGTCGCGGGCGGGCAGGTAACGCTCGTCGCCGTTCGCCAGCGCCTCGCGCTGGCGCTCCATCGCGGCACGGCGCTGCTCGCGCTGCTGCCGGGAGGCGTCCTTGCGGTTCGTGGGCGTGCTGGCGACGCTCCTGCGCTGCGACTGGGCCGCACTGCGCTTGGGGGTCGGCCTGCCCTTGGGGGCCTGCGGGTCACGGGTCTGCTTGGAGTCGGTCACCGTCGCCTTGTCGGCGGTCGGGGCCTTCTCATCCTTGGCGCGGCTACGGAACACAAAACCCAAGGGTACGGGGTGCGGGGGCATGGACCCCAGCCAGGTGGGGAACGATCCGGCAACGCCACGCGTCCTGAGGAGGGACAGAGCGGACGTTGCGTGCGCTTTCCGCCCGACGGGCGCTCCGGGGTCTCCTGACGGACTCCGGGCGTCCCGGACCCTTCACGGGGGTCGGCCGGGGCCCTTCCAAGGGTCCGGCCTACTCCCTGGGCCTGAGCGGGACCGCCCGCAGTCGTCCCTGGGGATGACCGCATCCGTCCTCGAACAGTGCGGTAATGGATGCAGGGCCCGTACTGTGGGTTCTGTCGCAGTGCTGGAGTGGGAAGTCCGTCAGAAGGGGGCGCGCGAAGCCCATGAGCGGTGTCATGAAGCGTATGGGGATGATCTTCCGCGCGAAGGCGAACAAGGCCCTTGACCGGGCCGAGGACCCGCGCGAGACCCTCGATTACTCGTACCAGAAGCAGCTCGAACTGCTCCAGAAGGTGCGCCGCGGCGTCGCCGACGTGGCGACCAGCCGCAAGCGCCTGGAGCTTCAGCTCAACCAGCTCCAGTCGCAGTCCTCGAAGCTGGAGGACCAGGGCCGCAAGGCGCTGGCGCTCGGCCGCGAGGACCTGGCCCGCGAGGCGCTGTCGCGCCGTGCCGCGCTCCAGCAGCAGGTGACGGACCTGGAGACGCAGCACCAGACGCTCCAGGGCGAGGAGGAGAAGCTCACCCTCGCGGCGCAGCGCCTCCAGGCCAAGGTGGACGCCTTCCGCACCAAGAAGGAGACCATCAAGGCCACGTACACGGCCGCCCAGGCGCAGACCCGGATCGGCGAGGCCTTCAGCGGCATCTCCGAGGAGATGGGCGACGTCGGCCTGGCGATCCAGCGTGCCGAGGACAAGACCCAGCAGCTCCAGGCCCGTGCCGGCGCCATCGACGAACTGCTCGCCTCCGGCGCCCTGGACGACCAGTCCGGCACGAGCCGGGACGACATCCAGGCCGAGCTGGACCGGCTCTCCGGTGGTACGGATGTAGAGCTGGAGCTCCAGCGCATGAAGGCCGAACTGGCCGGCGGCTCGTCCGCGGACCAGCAGGCCATCGAGGGCGGCACCGGCCAGGCGCAGCCCCAGTCGCAGCAGCAGCCGCAGGACACCCCGCGGTTCGACAAGCAGTAGGGCTCACGCCGAGGAGGGCGACATGATCGTACGGATCATGGGGGAGGGCCAGGTGAGGCTGGACAACGGCCACCTCGCCGAGCTGAACGCACTGGACGACGAACTTCTCGCCGAGATGGACAAGGGCGACGGCCCCGGCTTCCGCCGCACCCTCCGGGAACTCCTGTCCCGGGTCCGCGACCTCGGCGAACCCCTCCCGGACGACTCCCTGGAGCCGTCCGAACTGATCCTCCCGTCCCCGGACGCGACGCTGGAGGAGGTCCGGGAACTGCTCAGCGACGGCGGGCTGATCCCGGGATGACCCTCGTCCCACGACGGCCGGGGCGGCACCCACACGGTGGGTGCCGCCCCGGCCGTCTGCTCAGCGCCCGAGGGACTTGACGAACGTGTCCCACGCGGCGGTTGGGACGAGGAGAACGGGTCCCTGGGGGCGCTTGCTGTCGCGGACGGGGACGACGCCGGGGAAGTCCTCGGTGATCTCGACGCACTCGCCGCCGTTGGCGTTGCTGTAACTGCTCCGGCGCCAGCGGGCGTTGGTGAGCACAGCGGTCCTCCTCCGGTTACGCCTTGAGGGAGTTGACGAACGTGTCCCACGCGGCGGTTGGGACGACGAGGACGGGTCCGTGGGGGCGCTTGCTGTCGCGGACGGGGACGACGCCGGGGAAGTCCTCGGTGATCTCGACGCACTCACCTCCGTTGGCGTTGCTGTACGTGCTTCGACGCCAGCGGGCCGTGTTCAGCTCGGGGGTGTTTCGCATCGCTGGTAGTCCTCCATCACCTGTTGGATCAGCTTTCCCGAAGCTGTGGGCGGCAGAGCTTTGGCACGAAGCACTTCGTACTGCCGACGCCACTTTTTCACCGAGTCCGGATCCTCGTAGAGGTGACCGACCTCGATGCCTTCTTCGTACGCTGCGGTGGAGCCGTTGGGAAGGGTCAACAAGGACAGCGCGCCGCCCATCAGGTAATAGGCGCCTGAACTGAACGGCATCACTTGGACCTTGCTGTCCGGAGTATCCACCTGTGCAAGCAGGGAGGCCAGTTGATTGAGCATGCAGTCAGGGCTGCCCACGGGACGGCGCAGGACTGACTCGTCGATGATCGCCCACCGCAGTGGAGCGTCGGCCGCACGCAGGCGTTCCTGACGTGACATACGAGCGTCGACCAGTGACTTCACCGTGTCGCGCGGCAACTGCTCTTGGAGCCCGAGCCACTCGGCCGCGTACTCACGCGTCTGAAGGATGCCCGGTAGGACCTGTGAGCCGTAGTTCTCCACCACCTCCGCCTCCGCCTCGAAGTCCATGAACCGCCGGTATTGGTCCGGATGGGCCTCCCGTTTGGCGAGTTGGTAGAGGCCGTGGAACAGCTTGTCCGTGCCGAAGGCGGCGTCGAGCCGGTCGGGGAGGTCCGGGGGCGGCATCAACTCGGCGGTCTCGATGCGGGCGAGGGTGCTCTTGGAGGAGTTGACGATGCCGGCGAGCTGGACGAGGGAGAGGCCGGCGGTCTCGCGGTGCCGCCGGAGTTCGGAGCCGAAGTAGTGCCGGGCGGAGAGGTAGGGCGTGAGGGCCCGTGGAGTGAACGCCATGGTGTCGCCTTCTGTGTCCGGTGGTCTGGTCGTACCGGCGTCCCGGGTTCAACGTCGGGACGCGGCATGCCTGTTGAGGGCATGCGCGCAGCGCGATGATGACGGTGCACAAAGTAGCCGGACGGCGGTGCATTCATCCAGAGGTTCACAATTCGCACGCATTTGTGGCCCTTTGGTTCCAACGGAAGGGCGGCACGGGTCGATGACGGCGTACGACGGATCGGGAACTCCCTTACGGCTACTGCCGTGGACGACTCCCGACGGAAGGCCCTGCTACCTCAGTTCGGACACCTCGGGCCGTGGACGTGTGGCCCGCCTGGCCGACGAGGTGGAGGCCGACCTGCTGGACTCGGCGGCAGCGGTCCTGGACCTGGCCCGCCCGCTGTTGGGCGAAAGGGCGTCCAGGGAGCGCGAGTTGCGCTTCGCGGGCCTGCGCCTGGCCGAGGCGTTGCAGGACACCCTGCTCATCGCCCGCAGCAGAGGGGGACGGCTGGCGCTGGAGCGGGAGTGAGGGGCGGGACGACGGTCTGGGGGCGCGGGAGTGGCCCAAGTGCAGACCCAGCGCCGCCTATTGGGCGCCGAGCGTCATCCACTTCTCTGGGTGCTCAAGCGGCGCGAAGCCCTCCGCGGCGTACACCCCGTGCGCGTCCGCCGTGGCCAGCAGGATGCGGCGCAGGCCGTAGGGGGCGAGGTGTTCGCGTACCGCCGCGACCAGGGCGTGCCCCAGGCGCTTGCCCCTGCTGTCCCGGGCGATGTAGACGTCGCACAGCCACGCGAAGGTCGCGCTGTCCGTGATCACGCGGGCGTAACCCACCTGGGCGCCCGAACTGCTGCTGTAGACACCGAAGTTGAGGGAGTTGTCGATGGCCTTGTCCTGCTTGTCCCGGGGGCGTCCCAGGGCCCAGTACGCGTCCTCGGAGAGCCACTTGTGGACGGCCGCGCGGTCGAGGCGGGCCGGGTCGGTGGATATCTCGTAACCGACGGGGAGTTCAGTGATCATGGGCGCATACAAGCAGAACGAGGTCCCGGAGCCACGGCATTTTCGACGCCAGCCCGAGGACGGGACGTGACGTCTACGCCGCCGACGCCGGCCCGCTCAGCGCGCAGATCAGCGACATCCACAGTTCCGTGTGCTCGGCCGTGGCCGACCGGGCGCTCAGCCGCGCGAGTTCGGTCACCAGCCGGGTCCTCGTCTCCGGGCGCGCCTGGGCCGCCGCTGCCGCCAGGCTCTCCGGGACCAGGTCCCCGCCCCGCCCGGTGAGCAGCAGCGCGGCCTGGACGTGGGTGCTCGCGGAGAGGCCGTCGCCGTGGGCCGCGTACTCGATGGCGCCCATGGAGGCCAGCCCGTCGGCGTCGGCCTCCGCCACGGCACGGGCGACGCGCGCGTTCAGCGCGTCCCGGTCCGTCAGGTAACGAGTACGCGGCGGCGACGCCCTCCTCCCGTGCCACGTCCAGCAGCGCGACGTGGAGCCTGACTTCGGCGTCCGGGGCGGACACGGCCGCCAGAATCGCGCGGGCCGTCCCGTCCGACAGGGCGAGCGCGTCGAAGTGGGTCTCCAGGAACGCGCGGGAGGCGGCCCGGTCCTTGCAGCCCAGCCAGCCGTTCAGCAACTGGTTCAGGTGGAGCAGGCGGAAGACGGTGCCGGGGCCCTGGGCGAGGACCTGGTCGCGAATCGTCAGGTGGTCGGTGGCGAGGGGGGGGCGACGAGGGACATTTCGGCCAGGGCCGTCGCCGCGTCCTCGGACGTGAGCACCTCGGCGTTGTCCTCCCAGTACGCGCGGCTGTCCTCCCAGGACGTGATCGCCAGCCACCCCGACACCGTGCTCAGCGTCTCCTCGGACAGGTCCAGCCAGGGCGGGAGGGGGTGGTCCGTGGCCCGCCGCCAGAGATCCTCCAGCTCGCCCCGGCGGTCCTCGCCGCCCTCCGCGCGGGCACCGCTCCCGCCCCGCCCGCCGACGTTCCCCGAGGCGAACGCCCGCAGGCTCTGGCGGGCCAGCAGCAGCACCGCCCCGGACAGGACGAGGTCGCGCAGGGCGAGGCGCAGTTGGCCGCCGTCCAGCACACCGTGCCCGGACCAGAGGATCAGCGCCGGGCCGTTGCCGCCCTCCCGGTTCCAGTGCGCGCGCCAGGAGTCGCGGGCCGCCCTGAACGTCGCCAGGTCCGGGTCCTCGGTCTCCCCGACCACCCGGACGTGGAAGCCCAACTCCCGCAGCCGCGCCGCGATGCCGAGCATCTGCCCGCGCGCTCCCTTGAGCCGGGGGAAGGTCGCGACGTCGTCGTACGACTCGCAGACCACGCACAACGCCGTCGCCCGATACGGGAGTTCGGCGCCAGGGTGCTGCGGAGGGCCGACCGGCCCGCTCCCGGTCGCCGTCGGTTCACTCACCGGCGCCGGTGTCGGCCCCGGGCTCGCCCTCCGCCACCAGGACCAGTGCCGTCACCGTCGACCCCGGGGTGTGCCGCGCGGCGAACTCCAGGCGGTGCGGGCCGGGTTCGAGGTCCCGCAGGACGGTCCGGTACCGGCCGCCGCCGAGGTTGCGCACGGGGCGCGGCGTCGGCTCGCCGTCCACCCGTACCGTGAGGGCGAGTTGGTCGTGGTCCGGCGAGGTCGCGGGCACCGTCACCTCCGCCTCGCACGGCTCGCCCGCCAGCAGCAGGTCGGGTGCCCGCACGCCGAGCGGGACCGCGCCGTCGTCCGGCCCCCGGTGCGTGGGCGGAACGGGCGCCAGCCAGCCCCACAGCTCCCACCGCACCGCGTCGCTGTTCTGCAACGAGCCGTGCTGCTTCCAGGGCGTGGCGGCGGGGCGCCTCAGGCCGGGCAGATGGGCGCTGGACAGGCGCGGGACACGGCCGTCGCCGCCCTCGTCGACGCCGTCGATCGTCAGCAGCTCCTCCAGCCGCCAACCGCCCTTGCGGCCGGGCCGTTCGGCCCACACCGCGGTGGTCGGCGTCGGCTGGAGCACCCCGCTCACCGGCAGGTACTCCACGTCGTACCGTCGTCCCGCCTCCGAAGAGGCCAGCTCCTGGCGGAAGTCGACGGCGTCCGCCGCAACTTCGCGTCCACGCCGGGCAGTCCCGTCACCAGTCCCCAGACCTCCCTGCCGTCCGCGTCCGCCAGCCGGCTTCCCAGAATCCCGGGAACGACCACCACCAGGTCGTCCACCGTGTCGCGCCCCGCCATCGTGCACACCCCCGTGTACATGCGTCGTCCGTGCCGCACCGCGTTCCCGCCGCGCGCAGGGGATCAGGCTACTGACGCCACGCGGCGGCCGGGGGGGGGCGTCGCGCCGGGAATGCCCGGCGCGACGGCCGAGCGGAACTCCCGGACTCGGGGCGGTAGTTGACACGCAACCAATCGACCCCGCCGGTCATCTGGTGTGACGTGGCCACCTTCGTCGTCCTCGTGCTGATGCTCGCGCCGTTCGTCGCGCCCTTCGTGGTTCTCGGCGCCGTCGTGGCCCTCGTCGGGAGGATCCGCCGCCGCGGGCCCGGCGCCCCGTGGCACGTGCCGTACGTCCGGGCATGGGTGGTGGTCGCGGTGCTGGCGGGGGCCGCCGCCCTCGGGGCGTACGCGTGGGGCGTGATGTCCGGCTTCTACATCCTCGACCCCGACCAGATGTGCGCGGCCAAGGGGGTCGCGGGCGACCGCGTCGTGACGCGGATGACGCTGCCGGTCAGTGCCCGGTGCGTCACGGAGGCGGGCGAGGGAACGGAGTTGGTGCCGGGCTGGGTGAACCCCGTCGTCGACGCCGGCCTCGTCCTTCTCCTGCTCGCGCTCGGAGCCGGGGCCGGGCAGATCGCCGACCGGGCGGTGGCGCGCAGGTTCCGTGTGCGGTAGTTCCTTGTCCGGCAAGGGAGTTCAGGGCCGGTCGACGCGGTAGAGGTAGCAGCCGTGCTCCACGGCCCGTACGTGGACCAGGGCGGTCCCCGGGTCGGCGAAGGCCTCGGTGAGGGCGCGGTCGAAGGCGGCGTCGCCGTCCTCGGGCACCTTCAGCAGGCGCCCTCCGACGATGTGCCCCCGGCTGTCGTAGCGCCGGAAGACGCGCAGGGCACCGGAGTTGGCGAACGCGTGGCCGGTCGCGTGCGGGTCGGGGCCCGCGCAGTCCTCCGCGTGGACGAAGACCGGGCCCTGCTCGTCGTAGGCGCCCGGGTCGGCCCCGGTCTCCGCCGCCCAGCGGCGCAGCGGCGCGTACGAGACGAGCGCGATCCGCTCGCCGACGCGGCTGCGCCGCAGACAGCAGCGGAGCGGGGCGCCGCCCTCGTCGTCCGGGTACGGGAGCGCGGGGCGCCCGGCGTCGTCGAGCAGCCGGAGTTCCTTGAGGGCGGTGGCGGGGATGGGCCGGGGCCGGTAGTCGCTGGTCATGCCGACCAGCGTGGCGGTACCGCTCGCGAGGTGCTGGCGGGAAACCGACGCGAGGTTCCGCCGGAGTCCGCCGCCGCGACCGGCGGCGGACTCCGGCGTCGTGCGCCGACCGGCGTGGAGCTACGGCAGCGCCAGCATCTGCTCCAGCGCCAGCTTCGCGTAGTGCTCGGTCTCCTGGTCGACCTCGATGCGGTTGACCAGGGTGCCCTCGGCCAGGGACTCCAGGGTCCACACCAGGTGGGGGAGGTCGATGCGGTTCATCGTCGAGCAGAAGCAGACCGAGCGGTCGAGGAAGACGATCTCCTTGCCCTCGGGCGCGAAACGGTTCGCCAGGCGCCGTACGAGGTTCAGCTCCGTGCCGATGGCCCACTTCGAGCCGGCCGGGGCCGCCTCCAGCGCCTTGATGATGTACTCCGTCGAGCCGACGTAGTCCGCCGCGGCGACGACCTCGTGCCGGCACTCCGGGTGCACCAGGACGTTCACGCCGGGGACGCGGGCGCGGACGTCCTCGACCGACTCCTGGCTGAAGCGGCCGTGCACCGAGCAGTGGCCGCGCCACAGGATCATCTTCGCGTCGCGGAGCTGCTCGACGGTGAGGCCGCCGTTGGGCTTGTGCGGGTTGTAGACGACGCAGTCGTCCAGGGACATGCCCATGTCGCGGACCGCGGTGTTCCGGCCGAGGTGCTGGTCCGGCAGGAACAGCACCTTCTCGCCCTGCTGGAACGCCCACTCAAGGGCCCGCTCGGCGTTGGACGACGTGCAGATCGTGCCGCCGTGGCGGCCGGTGAACGCCTTGATGTCCGCCGACGAGTTCATGTAGGAGACGGGTACGACCCGGTCGGCCACGCCCGCGTCCGTCAGGACGTCCCAGCACTCGGCGACCTGCTCGGCCGTCGCCATGTCGGCCATCGAGCAGCCTGCGGCGAGGTCGGGCAGGACGACCTTCTGGTCGCTCGTCGTGAGGATGTCGGCGGACTCCGCCATGAAGTGCACACCGCAGAAGACGATGTACTCGGCCTCCGGGCGGGCGGCGGCGTCGCGGGCCAGCTTGAACGAGTCGCCCGTGACGTCGGCGAACTGGATGACCTCGTCGCGCTGGTAGTGGTGGCCGAGGACGAAGACCTTGCTCCCGAGCTTCTCCTTGGCCGCGCGGGCACGTTCGACCAGGTCCGGGTCGGAGGGCGAGGGCAGGTCGCCGGGGCACTCGACGCCGCGCTCACTGCGCGGGTCGGCCTCGCGGCCGAGCAGCAGCAGGGCGAGGGGCGTCGGCTGGACGTCGAGCTCCTGGGTCTGGGCGGTGGTCACGACACGCACCCTTTCTGTTCTGCGGCTCGCCGGGACGGAGACCGGACCGGCGGGACTTTCGGGACACCGTTTCGACTTTTCGTCGAATTGACGTTATCTATGATAACCGCATCGCGTCAGTTTGACGACGCCGATAACGTCGATGTGACGTGAATCCCGGCCCTCCCGTGCTTCGCCGGGCATGTGCGAGCATGAAAGGGAGACGAGCATGAAGAACAAGAGAAGAAGCCGGTGTCCGGACCGGAATGATTCCGGGCCGCCGCCGGTTGCACTCGTCGGCAAGCAGTCTCCGTACAACCCGGGAGAGATGTAGATGTCCGTATCGGACGAGACCACCACCGTCAGCGACGGCATCATCCTGACCGACGGCGCCGCGTCGAAGGTCAAGGCCCTGCTCGACCAGGAAGGCCGCGACGACCTCGCGCTCCGCGTCGCCGTCCAGCCCGGCGGCTGCTCCGGCCTCCGTTACCAGCTCTTCTTCGACGAGCGTTCGCTCGACGGCGACGTCGTGAAGGACTTCGGCGGCGTCAAGGTCGTCACCGACCGCATGAGCGCCCCGTACCTGGGCGGCGCCACCGTCGACTTCGTGGACACCATCGAGAAGCAGGGCTTCACGATCGACAACCCGAACGCGACCGGCTCCTGCGCCTGCGGCGACTCCTTCAGCTAGGACCCGTACCCGGAGGCGGCGGGCATCGCCCGTTCCGCCCGCCGGGGCGCACCGGCCACGCGATCACGGCCACACCCGAAGGCGGCGGCCCCACCACGGTGGGACCGCCGCCTTCGCGTTGCCCGGCGCCGGGGACACCGCCCTCACCGGGGCTGCATCGGGTGCATGGTCTCCTGGCCCGCGCCGCCGGCCCCCTCCGTGGGCGCCGGCTGCCCGGTGCCCTCCGGGACCGGGGTGCCGTCGGCGTTGACCACGCTCCGGCCGTCCAGCGGTGCGCTCAGCCGCACGGTGCGCTCGTAGAACCGCGCCAGCGTGACGCAGACCCTGCCCCGGTGGCCGTGCGACGTCACCGTGACGGTCACCCTGCCGCCGCTCTCCTTCGCCGCCGCCGTGTACGTCGAGCACACCCCGCCCGTGAAGCTCAGCGTCAGCCTGTCGCCGGAGGCGGACGCCGTGTAGCCGTCCGCCGGGACCGTGGCCGTCGTGCCGCTTCCGTCCCCCTGCGCCGAGGGCTTCCCGGACGCGGTGCCCGACGGGGCCGCCGGCACCAGGTACTGCGGGTCGACCGCCGGGTACGCCACCGTCGAACCGTCCGACCCCAGCGAGGAGTTGGTGCCGTCCGGGTCGGTGACCTGGAACAACCACGCGGGAACCAGCGCCGGTTGCCCGGCCACCGAACGCGTGGCCAGTCCGAACTCCGCGCCCTTCACCGGGACCGTCTCCCCGGTGGAGGCGGACGCGGACGGCGCTCCGCCCGGCCCCGGCGTGCCCGTCCCCGAACTCCCCTGTCCGCAGGGCGTTTCCAGTCGTTCGCCCAGCGGCACCGGCGTCGCGCACCCGCCGGGGCCCATCCGGCGGCCGGTGTCCGCCGCCGTGCCGTTGAGCAGGTCGAGGGTCCGGTCCGCGTCCAGCACGGGGTAGGTGGCGCTCTTCGTGAGCGGCGTCAACCGGCCGCTGCCGCTGACCACTTGGCCCCCGGCCGCGACCGACAGGTCGGTCGTCCAGCCGTACGTGGGCAGGCCGCCGACGACCGGATCCGCGTTCACCACACGGCGGTTGTCCACCACCTGGCCGGCGTCCGTCTTCGCGTCGTCCTGGCCCTCCGCCTTCAGCACGGGCGCCGCGGCCTTCTTCGCCTCGGCCTCGCTCGGGGCGCGGCCGGACGACGCGGGCGACCCCGGCTTGCAGGTCGTCCCCTTGCAGTTGTCGCCGCCCTGCGTGTACCGGTTGAAGGTCCAGGTGCCGGGGGCCTGCTTGTCCACGGTCAGCGTCGTCCCCGTACCGTCCGCGACGGTGCCCACCCGCCAGGCCCCGCCCTCGTCCACCGGCGCGCCCGTCACGCCGAGGGCGGCGGCGAGCCGCACCACCTGCGCGCGGGTCGCCCCGGCGCGGGCCAGGTAGACGGGCGCCGTGTCCGGGCCGCCGGGCAGGTCGCCGGTCGCGCGGTACGTCACCCCGTACGGGTTGGGCTCGCCCGGCGCGATGCCGTTGGCGGAACCCGACCCCGCGCCGGCCGCACCGCCGGCCGCGTCGTCGAGGGCCAGGGGCGGGGGAGTGCCGGTGCCCGCCGGGTCCGCGTGGTCGATGTCCCGGTGCCCCTGCGAACCTGCCGTCGCGAGGTAGACGCCGCCCGCCCCGACGGCCAGCACCGCCGCCGCCACCGACGCGACGATCACCGGCGAGAAGCGCCGGGCCGGACGGGCATCGGGGTCGCCGGTGTCGTCGCGCGCCCGGACGGGGGGCTCGTCGCGCGCCGCGGCGCCGGACTCGGCATGTGCCCCGCCGTCGCCCGTACCGCCCCGCGGGTTCTCGGGCTCCTCGGCATTGTCGGCTCGCTCGGTGTCCACCGCTTCGCTCCTTCGCCAGTCCGGTTCGCTGTCCGGGCGTTCCGGATGCCGGGGCGGGTGCCCCGGACGACCCGTTATGACCCGACCCTGACAAAACGGGCCGTGAACGGGTACGCATCCGTTCCCCCGTGCGGGGGACGGCGATGGGACGTGGCGGGGGAGCGCGCGGTTCCACCGGACGCGCCGGTTTCGGCCACCCGGGGGAGCGGGGCGGCACGACGGAGTCAGTCGTCGGCGCGTTCGGCCGCGCTGCGCACCACGCAGAACTCGTTGCCCTCGGGGTCCAGCAGCGTCACCCAGCCGGTGCCGTCGGGGCGGCGGTGGTCCTCGTGGAGCGTGGCGCCGAGGGCGAGCAGCCGCTCGTACTCCTCGTCGCGGGTGCGGTCCTCGGGGCGGAGGTCGAGGTGGACGCGGTTCTTCACGGTCTTCGGGTCGTCGACCCTGATGAACAGCAGGGCGGTCGAGCCGGCGACGACCTGCGCCTCCGGGTCGCCCGGGAAGTCGTCGTCGGCGAGCGAGCCGTCCAGTGCCTGCGCCCAGAAGCCCGCCAGGAGGTAGGGGTCGGCGCAGTCGACGGTGATGTGGTGCACGAGAGAAGTCATGACGGTCACCCGATCATGAACTGGCCGTGCGTTCCAGGGAATTGAGAGGAGGGCGGCGGTCGCCCCGCTCAGCTCCCGTGGTTCCCGTAGTCGGACATCGCCTCCAGCAGCCGGGCCGAGGAGGACGGGACCGTCACGCCGGTGAGGGGTGCGGCGGCCGTCACCGGAGCGGCGCCCGGACCGGACACGGCGGCCGTCGCGGTCCAGTGGGGTGCCATCCGCGCGCAGTCGCCGCGCAGCGACGCGAGGCCGCCCTCAAGGTCGGCGAGGGCCGGGGGAGGAGCCTGAAGGTTCGTCATGGGGGCACCGTAAGCACGAGTCGTCCCGCGAAGAAACCGCTACTATCGGGTAATTTTCCCGTCTTCGGCGCCGCGGCACGCGACGGGTGGCGACCGGGTAGCGTGAAGAGTCCATGCCCTTCCCGCCGCCGCAGGAGAGTCACGCCGTGCGCATCGCAGTCTCCGGCTCCATCGCCACCGACCACCTCATGACCTTCCCCGGTCGGTTCGCCGACCAGCTCGTCGCCGACCAGCTCCACACGGTCTCGCTGTCGTTCCTGGTCGACAACCTGGACGTGCGCCGGGGCGGCGTCGGCGCGAACATCGCGTTCGGCATGGGCCAGCTCGGCACCCGGCCGGTCCTGGTCGGCGCCGCGGGCTCCGACTTCGACGAGTACCGGGCGTGGCTCCAGCGCCACGGCGTCGACACCGACTCGGTCCGTATCTCCGAGACGCTGCACACCGCCCGCTTCGTGTGCACCACGGACGCCGACCACAACCAGATCGGCTCCTTCTACACGGGCGCGATGAGCGAGGCCCGGCTCATCGAGCTGAAGACCGTCGCCGACCGGATCGGCGGCCTCGACCTGGTCCTCATCGGCGCCGACGACCCCGAGGCGATGCTCCGCCACACGGAGGAGTGCCGCTCGCGCTCCATCCCGTTCGCCGCCGACTTCTCGCAGCAGATCGCCCGCATGAACGGCGAGGAGATCCGTGTGCTCCTCGACGGCGCGACGTACCTCTTCTCCAACGAGTACGAGAAGGGGCTCATCGAGTCCAAGACCGGCTGGACCGACGAGGAGATCCTCGGCAAGGTCGGCCACCGCGTCACCACCCTCGGCGCGCGCGGCGTGCGCGTGGAGCGGGCGGGCGAGGAGCCGATCGAGGTCGGCTGCGCCGAGGAGGACCGCAAGGCGGACCCGACCGGTGTCGGCGACGCGTTCCGCGCCGGGTTCCTGTCCGGCCTCGTGTGGGGCGTCGGCCACGAGCGCGCCGCGCAGGTCGGCTGCATGCTCGCCACCCTGGTCATCGAGACCGTCGGCACGCAGGAGTACCAGCTCAGCCGCACCAACTTCATGGACCGCTTCACGAAGGCGTACGGCCACGACGCCGCCGCCGAGGTCAGCGCCCACCTGGGCTGAGCACCGCACGCGAGCGCGAGGAGGGGGCGCCCCGCCCGGGGCGCCCCCTCCTCTCTTCCACCGCCGGGCCCGGCCGCCCGTCAGGACAGCCGCCGCACCACGTACGCGGACCCGCGCTCCGCCGGCTCCTCGCCCACGTACTCCTGGCCGCGCATCGCGCACCACGCCGGGATGTCCAGCCGGGCCGCCTCGTCGTCCGCGAGGACCCGGACCGTGCCGCCCACCGGTACCCCGCCGAACACCTTTGCCAGCTCGATGACCGGCAACGGGCAGAGCTTGCCCAGCGCGTCGAGCACCAGCGGGCCTGCGGTGGCGGCGCCGTCCCGGTCCGCCCCCGCCGACTTCGTCCCCGTTGTCGCCGTCTCCGGCGTCTCGGCAGTCTCCGTCTCCGCCGGCCGCGGGTCCGCACCGCCCGGCGCCCCCAGCCGCGCCCGCACCGCCGCGACCGCGCCCGGCAGCACCTCCAGGAACCGGTCGACGTCCGCCGCCGCCGTGCCCGGGGCCAGCGACACGCGCACGTTGCCCTCGCTCAGCACGCCCATCGCCCGCAGCACGTGGCTCGGCGTCAGGGTGCTGCTGGTGCACGACGATCCGGACGACACGGAGAACCCGGCCCGGTCCAGCTCGTGCAGCAGGGTCTCCCCGTCGGCGTAGAGGCAGGAGAACGTGACGATGCCCGGCAGCCGGCGCACCGGGTCGCCGGCCACCTCCACGTCCGGCACCGTCAGCGGCACCCGCGTCCGGATGCGGTCCGTCAGTTCCCGCAGCCGTACCGCCTCGTCGGCCGCCTCGGCCCGCACCGCCCGCAGCGACGCGGCGGCGGCCACGATCGCCGGGATGTTCTCGAAGCCGGGGGCGCGGCCCGACTCGCGCTCGTCCGCGGGGCCTTGCGGTGCGAACCGGGTGCCCTTGCGCACGGCGAGCAGTCCCACCCCGGGCGGTCCGCCCCACTTGTGGGCGCTCGCCGCCAGCAGCGACCAGCCGCCCCCGACCGGGCCCCAGCCGAGCGACTGGGCCGCGTCCACGAGCAGCGGGACCCCCGCTGCCGCACAGACCTCGGCGGTCTCGGCGACCGGCTGGACCGTGCCGACCTCGTGGTTGGCGGACTGGAGACACGCCAGCGCGGTGTCCGCGCGCAGGGCCTCCGCGAAGGCCTCGGGGGACACCGCGCCGCCCCTGTCCACGGCCACCTGGGTGACGGTTCCGCCGTTTCCGGCGTGCAACTCCGCCGAATGCAGCACCGACGAGTGTTCGACCGCTGACACGATCAGGTGACCTCCGGTGCGGCGGCGCCCCGCGAGCGCACCGGCGATCCCCGTGTGCACGGCCCGTGTGCCGGAGGAGGTGAAGGCCAGTTCGTCCGGCCGGCACCCCACCGCGTCCGCCGCCGCCTCGCGCGCCGCGTCGAGCAGCAGCCGGGCCCGCCTGCCCTCCCGGTACAGGCGCGCGGGGTCGGCCCATCCCTCGTCCAGGGAGGCGTGCAGGGCCTGACGGGCGACGGGATGCAGCGGTGCCGCGGAGGCGGCGTCGAAGTAGGACACGCCGTCACGCTAACGTGTCCGGCGCGGGCCTCGAAGCCCCGTCAGAACGTGCCCGAACGGGGCCAGTCGGGTGTTCACAATCGCACTCTTCCCCCCTGCCTCCCTCCCTTCGGGGAGTCGGGCGGCGCGTTGGGCACCCTCCCCGCGCGACCTCAAATAGCGTCCAGTAGGGTTTGGTCCGCATAAACATCCAAACCCCTGCCCGACGCAGGGCGGCGACCGACCAGCGAGAAGGCCGCAGCCGCGCGGGCGAGACTCTCGGGAAGGCGCTACGTGAGTCCCAACGGCTCCGACCTCCCCCACGCCCTGGGGGGCGCGGGCGGTACCCCCACGCCGCGGCGCCCGTTGCGGCGCAAGCTGCTGCAGGCACTGACTGCGGGCCTGGTCCTGGCAACCGCGACCGGTTGCTCCTACAAGGACTTTCCCCGGCTTGGTATGCCCACCCCCACCACGGAAGAGGCTCCCCGGATCCTCTCCCTCTGGCAGGGTTCCTGGGCTGCCGCGCTCGCCGTCGGCGTGCTGGTCTGGGGCCTGATCCTGTGGAGCGCCTTTTTCCACCGGCGCAGCCGCAGCAAGGTCGAGGTTCCTCCGCAGACCCGGTACAACATGCCTATCGAGGCGCTGTACACGGTGGTCCCGCTGATCATCGTCTCGGTCCTCTTCTACTTCACGGCGCGCGACGAGTCGAAGCTCCTCGACGAATCCAAGAAGCCCGACGTCACCATCAACGTCGTCGGCTTCCAGTGGAGCTGGGGCTTCAACTACGTCGAGAACGTCGACGGTGTCTCGGGTGACGCCAAGACCGACGAGAACCTGGCGGCCATTCCGGACCGGTTCAAGAACGACTTCCCGGCGAACGCCGGCGGTGTCTACGACGTCGGTACGCCCGCCACCCGCAACCCCCAGACCAACAACCCCGGTCCGACCCTGTGGCTTCCCAAGGGTGAGACGGTCCGCTTCGTCCTCACCTCGCGTGACGTCATCCACTCGTTCTGGGTGGTGCCGTTCCTCATGAAGCAGGACGTCATCCCGGGCCACACCAACTCCTTCCAGGTGACCCCCAACAAGGAGGGCACCTTCCTGGGCAAGTGCGCCGAGCTCTGCGGCGTCGACCACTCCCGGATGCTGTTCAACGTGAAGGTCGTCTCCCCCGAGGCCTACCAGAAGCACCTCAAGGACCTCGCCAAGAAGGGGCAGACCGGTTACATTCCCGCCGGCATCGCGCAGACGAGCCACGAGAAGAACCGGGAGACGAACAACCTGTGAGCATCCTCAACGAACCCCAGGGTGCCGCGGCAGCCGAGGACTCTTACGAGAACGAACTGCCGGTCCGGCGCAAGCAGCCCGGTAACTCCGTGATCAAGTGGCTCACCACCACCGACCACAAGACCATCGGCACGCTGTACCTCGCGACCTCGTTCGCCTTCTTCTGCATCGGCGGCATCCTCGCGCTCATCATGCGCGCCGAGCTCGCCCGGCCGGGTCTGCAGATCCTGTCGCCCGAGCAGTTCAACCAGGCGTTCACGATGCACGGCACGATCATGCTGCTGATGTTCGCGACGCCGCTGTTCGCCGGCTTCTCGAACTGGATCATGCCGCTGCAGATCGGCGCGCCCGACGTGGCGTTCCCGCGGCTGAACATGTTCGCCTACTGGCTCTACCTGTTCGGCTCGCTGATCGCGGTGGGCGGCTTCATCACCCCCCAGGGCGCGGCCGACTTCGGCTGGTTCGCGTACTCGCCGCTCTCCAGCGCGGTCAACTCGCCCGGTGTGGGCGGCGACATGTGGATCATGGGTCTGGCCTTCTCCGGCTTCGGCACGATCCTCGGCTCGGTCAACTTCATCACCACGATCATCTGCATGCGCGCGCCCGGCATGACGATGTTCCGGATGCCGATCTTCACGTGGAACGTGCTGCTCACCGGTGTCCTGGTCCTGCTGGCCTTCCCGGTGCTGGCCGCCGCGCTGTTCGCCCTGGAGGCGGACCGCAAGTTCGGTGCCCACGTGTTCGACGCCGCCAACGGCGGCGCCCTACTCTGGCAACACCTCTTCTGGTTCTTCGGCCATCCAGAGGTGTACATCATCGCGCTGCCGTTCTTCGGCATCATCTCCGAGGTCATCCCGGTCTTCTCCCGCAAGCCGATCTTCGGCTACATGGGCCTGATCGGCGCCACCATCGCCATCGCGGGTCTGTCCGTGACGGTGTGGGCGCACCACATGTACGTCACCGGCGGTGTGCTGCTGCCGTTCTTCTCGTTCATGACGTTCCTCATCGCGGTGCCGACCGGCGTCAAGTTCTTCAACTGGATCGGCACGATGTGGAAGGGCAGCCTGTCCTTCGAGACACCGATGCTGTGGGCCACCGGCTTCCTGATCACCTTCCTCTTCGGTGGTCTGACCGGTGTCATCCTGGCCGCGCCGCCGATGGACTTCCACGTGTCCGACTCGTACTTCGTGGTGGCGCACTTCCACTACGTGGTCTTCGGCACCGTCGTCTTCGCGATGTTCGCCGGATTCCACTTCTGGTGGCCGAAGTTCACCGGCAAGATGCTCGACGAGCGCCTCGGCAAGATCACCTTCTGGACGCTGTTCATCGGCTTCCACGGCACCTTCCTGGTCCAGCACTGGCTGGGCGCCGAGGGCATGCCGCGCCGCTACGCGGACTACCTCGCGGCGGACGGCTTCACCGCCCTGAACACGATCTCGACGATCAGCTCCTTCGTGCTCGGCCTGTCGATCCTCCCGTTCCTCTACAACGTGTGGAAGACGGCGAAGTACGGCAAGAAGGTCGAGGTCGACGACCCGTGGGGCTACGGCCGTTCGCTCGAATGGGCCACGTCCTGCCCGCCGCCGCGGCACAACTTCCTCACGCTGCCGCGCATCCGCAGTGAGTCCCCGGCGTTCGACCTGCACCACCCGGAGATCGCCGCGCTCGACCACCTGGAGAACGCCGGTCACGGCGACAAGGCCATCGCTGGTGGCAAGGAGGCCGGCAAGTGAAGATCCAGGGCAAGATGTTCGTCTGGCTGAGCGTCTTCGTGCTCGTCATGGCGATCGTCTACGGCATGTGGTCGAAGGAGCCGGCGGGCACCACGGCCCTCTTCATGGCCTTCGCCCTGTGCATCATGATCGGCTTCTACCTGGGCTTCACCGCCCGGCGGGCCGACGCGGGCGCACAGGACAACAAGGAGGCCGACGTCGCGGACGAGGCCGGCGAGGTCGGGTTCTTCAGCCCGCACAGCTGGCAGCCGCTCTCCCTCGGCATCGGCGGCGCGCTCGCCTTCCTGGGCGTGGCACTCGGCTGGTGGCTGCTGTACTTCTCGGCGCCCCTGCTGCTCGTCGGCCTGTTCGGCTGGGTCTTCGAGTACTACCGCGGTGAGAACCGCACCCAGTAGCACGCATCGCACGGCCGGGAGCCCGGACACTCCGTCAGGAGAGTCCGGGCTCCTGCGTATGCCGGAGTGTCTGTCCCTCATACGGGTTACCCAACGCGCCCCCGCTGACGAAGCTCCCTAGCGTGAGGCCATGAGCCACTCTCCGCGCACCCGTACCGTCGGCTGCACCCTGCTGGTGATCGCCCTCGGCGCGGGCGTCACCGCCTGCGGGTCCGACGGCAACCCGATGTCGGCGCCCCACGACGCGGCGGGACAGATCTCCTTCAACGGCCTCGCGGGCGACGGGAAGAAGACCGACCCGGACAAGCCCCTCGAAGTGACCGCCGAGGGCGACGGACGCATCACGGACGTGACCGCCCAGGACGCCTCGGGCCGGCACGTCGCGGGTGAACTCGCCGCCGACGGCAGCCGCTGGCACAGCACCTCACCGCTGGCCGCCGGCGCGCACTACACGGTGCGGGTCAGCACGGAGGACGAGGACGGAGCCCCCGGCCGCAAGGTCCTCGCCTTCGACACCTCCACCCCCACCACCAAGAAGCACCTGGGGGTCACGTTCGGCCCGGACGCCGGCACCTACGGCGTCGGGCAGCCCATCACCGCCGAGCTCAGCCAGCCCGTCAAGGACAAGGCGCAGCGCGCCATCGTCGAGCGGGCCCTCAAGGTGGACTCCACGCCCGCCGTGGCGGGCGCCTGGCACTGGGTGGACGACAAGGAACTCCACTACCGGCCCAGGGAGTACTGGCCGGCCCACGCCTCCATCCAGGTGCACAGCAACCTGGAGGGCATCAAGGTCGCCGACCGGCTGTGGGGCGGCAAGGTCAAGCCGCTGAAGCTGAAGACGGGCGACCGCGTCATCGCGGTGACGGACGCCGAGGAACACGAGATGACGGTCTGGAAGAACGGTGAGGAGATCAACACGATCCCCGTCACCACCGGCAAGCCCGGCTTCGAGACCCGCAACGGCGTCAAGGTCGTCCTCGGCAAGGAGTCCTTCGTACGGATGCGCGGCACCACCGTCGGCATCGCGGAGGGCAGTTCGGACTCCTACGACCTGCCCGTCTACTGGGCGACCCGGGTGACCTGGAGCGGCGAGTACGTGCACGCGGCGCCCTGGTCGGTCGGCTCGCAGGGCTCCGCCAACGTCAGCCACGGCTGCACCGGCATGAGCACCAGCAACGCCGAGTGGTTCTTCGACACCGTGGAGGAGGGCGACATCGTCAAGGTCGAGAACTCCTACGGCGACGAGATGGAGCCGTTCGGCAACGGCTTCGGCGACTGGAACCTCAGCTGGAAGGACTGGCGCAAGGGCAGCGCCCTGGTCGGCGACCCCAACGCGCCCACCTCGGAGGATCAGGCCCGGCTGCGCCCGGAGAGCGCCTGAGCGTGCGTCCCGCACCCGCCGCCGCCCGGAGCGTCAACACGCCCCGGGGGAGCGGCAGACGGAGCGGCAGGGGACGCGTGAGGCCCGTCTGCGGGCCGCAGTACCGACTGCGGCCCGCAGACGGGCCCTCGGACGTTCCCGGGCGGCGTACGGCGGCACACGGCCGCCCCAGCCGCCCCCGCCGTCCCTCAGGCGCTCAGCGCCCGCCTGCCGCGCAGCAGGGCGGCCAGTGCGGAGGCGAACTCCACCGGGTCCACCGGAAGGGTCACCGCGGCGTCCGCACGGCTCCAGGTGGCCAGCCAGGCGTCCTGGGGGCGCCCGATCAGCAGCAGCACCGGCGGGCACCGGAAGATCTCGTCCTTGATCTGGCGGCACACCCCCATGCCGCCCATCGGCACCGACTCGCCGTCCAGCACGGCGACGTCGATGCCGCCGTGGTCCAGCTCCTTCAGCACGGCCTCGGGCGTCGCGCACTCGACGAACTCGACGGGGGGCACGTCCGCCGCCGGCCGTCTGCCGGTGGCGAGGCGGACCTGCTCCCGGGTGTTGGCATCGTCGCTGTAGACCAGCACCGTGACGGTCGCCTGCATCGTTCCTCCACGTGTTTCGAAAGACACCGATCGGTCGTGAACCCGGGCTACCGGTGGCGCGGATGCTACCGCTTCCGACACCGCGTCAACACCGGTTCGCAGGGCCCTTCGATGGGCCATACGGGCTGGACACAGCCCACAGACACTCCGAACGGCACCCCCGGGAGTGAGGGCGGGATAAGCGACCGACATAATGTCGGTCGTGGCGACAGCAACGACAGTAGAAACCGGGCACGCGCACCCGTCGGTCAACCGGCCGAACCTCACCAGCGTCGGAACCATCATCTGGCTGAGTTCCGAGCTGATGTTCTTCGCGGCCCTCTTCGCGATGTACTTCACCCTGCGATCGGTGACAGGACCGGATCACTGGAAGGAGATGGCGGGCCATCTCAATCTTCCGTTCTCCGCGACCAACACCACGATCCTGGTGCTCTCCTCGCTGACCTGCCAGCTCGGCGTCTTCGCCGCCGAGCGCGGGGACGTGAAGAAGCTCCGGGGCTGGTTCATCGTCACCTTCATCATGGGTGCGATCTTCATCGGCGGTCAGATCTACGAGTACACGAACCTGGTGAAGGAGGACGGCCTCTCGCTGTCCTCCGACCCCTACGGTTCGGTGTTCTACCTGACCACCGGCTTCCACGGCCTGCACGTGACGGGCGGCCTCATCGCCTTCCTGCTTGTCCTCGGCCGCACCTACGCGGCGAAGAGGTTCACGCACGAGCAGGCGACGGCCGCGATCGTCGTGTCCTACTACTGGCACTTCGTCGACGTCGTCTGGATCGGCCTTTTCGCCACGATCTACTTGATCAAGTAGTCGGTCGTCGGCAGAGGCGGCCGGTCACCCCGACGAGGCATCTCGACGGGGGTTCCGGGCGGCCCACGACCACCGAGTACATCTCCAGAAGCATCGACAGAAGATCCTGACACCGGAGTAATCCGTGAAAAAGCTCTCCGCACGACGACGCCATCCGCTGGCGGCGGTCGTCGTCCTACTCCTCGCGCTGGCGGCCACCGGGGGGCTGTTCGCCGCGTTCGCGCCCGCGACCAAGGCGCAGGCCGACGATTCCGCCCAGTCCCTCACCATCGAGGAGGGCAAGAAGCTCTACTCGGTGGGCTGCGCCAGCTGCCACGGCACCGGTGGTCAGGGCTCGTCCGACGGGCCCAGCCTGGTCGGCGTGGGCGCCGCGGCCGTCGACTTCCAGGTCGGCACCGGCCGGATGCCTGCCCAGCAGCCGGGCGTGCAGATCCAGAAGAAGAAGAACATCTACACGCAGGCCGAGATCGACCAGCTCGCCGCGTACATCGCTTCGCTCGGTGCGGGCCCCGCCGTGCCGACGAAGAACCAGACCAGCCCCGAGGGTTCGGACATCGCCAGGGGTGGCGAGCTGTTCCGCACCAACTGCTCCCAGTGCCACAACTTCACCGGCAAGGGCGGCGCCCTGACCGAGGGCAAGTTCGCACCGAGCCTTGAGGGCAGCACGCCGAAGCACATCTACGAGGCCATGCTCACGGGTCCGCAGAACATGCCCTCCTTCCCCGACACCACCCTGTCGGAGCAGAACAAGAAGGACATCATCGCGTACCTGGACGAGGTCAACGGCACCAACGCCGAGAGCCCCGGCGGTCTGTCGCTCGGCGGTCTCGGCCCGGTCAGCGAGGGTCTGTTCGCCTGGATCTTCGGGATGGGCCTGCTGATCGCGGTCGCCGTCTGGGTCGCCGCTCGGACCGCAAAGGCCAAGAAGTCATGAGTAGCCAAGACATTCCAGAAGAGCACCTGCCGGCAGCGCAGGACGGCGCGCACGCGCACGGCCACGGCGGCACCGTGGCGCAGGCCAACGAGGCGGACCCGTTCGCCGACCCGGGCCTGCCGCCCCACGAGCACCGTGTCCAGGACATCGACGAGGCCGCGGCACGGCGCTCCGAGCGCCACGTCGCCCTCCTCTTCGTGATCTCGATGCTGGCCACCCTCGGCTTCATCGCCTCGTACGTGACGATCCCGGACGACAAGTCGATCTACGTCTTCCCGATCGGCCACGTCAGCGCGATGAACTTCGCGCTCGGCCTGACCCTCGCGGTCGCGCTGTTCGCGATCGGCGCGGGTGCCGTCCACTGGGCGCGCACCCTGATGTCGGACGTCGAGATGCCCGCCGAGCGGCACCCCATCGAGGCGTCCCCCGAGGACCGCGCGCAGGTGCACGCGGACTTCAAGCAGGGCGCCAAGGAGTCGCAGTTCGGCCGTCGCAAGCTGATCCGCAACACCCTGTTCGGCGCGGTGGCCCTGGTGCCGCTGTCCGGCGTGATGCTGCTGCGCGACCTCGGCACCCTGCCGGGCACCAAGCTCCGCCACACCCTGTGGGCCAAGGGCAAGCTCCTCGTCAACATGAACACGAACGAGCCGCTGCGTCCCTCGGACGTCGCGGTGGGTTCGCTCACCTTCGCCAAGCCCGACGGGCTCGAGGAGAAGGAAGAGGACTTCCAGACCGAGATCGCCAAGTCCGCCGTGATGATCGTCCGGCTCCAGCCGGAGAACATCAAGGACAAGCGCGAGCTGGAGTGGGGACACGAGGGCATCGTGGTCTTCTCCAAGATCTGCACCCACGTCGGTTGCCCGATCTCCCTGTACGAGCAGCAGACGCACCACGTGCTGTGCCCGTGCCACCAGTCCACCTTCGACCTCTCCGACGGTGCCCGAGTGATCTTCGGCCCCGCCGGTCACGCCCTGCCGCAGCTGCGCATCGGTGTGAACGACGAGGGTTACCTCCAGGCGCTCGGCGACTTCGAGGAGCCCGTCGGTCCTGCTTTCTGGGAGCGCGGATGAGTACTCAAGCCACCACGGACGCGCGGTCGCGCGAGAAGGCTCCGGCCGGCGAGAAGATCGCCGACTGGGCCGACGGCCGGCTCGGGATCTACTCCCTGGCCAAGGCCAACATGCGCAAGATCTTCCCCGACCACTGGTCGTTCATGTTGGGCGAGGTCTGCCTCTACAGCTTCATCATCATCATCCTCACGGGTGTGTACCTGACGCTGTTCTTCCACCCGTCGATGAACGAGGTGACGTACCACGGCACTTATGTCCCGCTCCAGGGGCAGCAGATGTCGGAGGCGTTCAACTCGACGATGCACATCTCCTTCGATGTGCGCGGCGGTCTGCTGATCCGTCAGATCCACCACTGGGCGGCGCTGGTCTTCCTGGCCGCCATGTTCGTGCACATGATGCGCGTGTTCTTCACGGGTGCCTTCCGCAAGCCGCGTGAGGTCAACTGGCTGTTCGGCTTCCTGCTGTTCGTCCTCGGCATGTTCACCGGCTTCACCGGTTACTCGCTCCCGGACGACCTGCTCTCCGGCACCGGTGTGCGCTTCATGGAGGGTGCGATCCTGTCCGTGCCGATCGTCGGCACGTACCTGTCGTTCTTCCTCTTCGGCGGACAGTTCCCGGGCGGGGACTTCGTGGCCCGGTTCTACTCGGTCCACATCCTGCTGCTGCCGGGCATCATGCTCGGGCTCGTGGTCGGCCACCTGATCCTGGTCTTCTACCACAAGCACACCCAGTTCGCGGGTCCCGGCCGGACCAACGAGAACGTCGTCGGCATGCCCCTGCTGCCGGTCTACATGGCCAAGGCCGGAGGCTTCTTCTTCCTGGTCTTCGGTGTCATCGCGTTCATCGCGGCGATCGCCACGATCAACCCGATCTGGGAGATGGGCCCCTACCGGCCGGACATGGTGTCCACCGGCGCCCAGCCCGACTGGTACATGGGCTTCTCCGAGGGCCTGATCCGCGTCATGCCCGGCTGGGAGATCAACTTCTGGGGCCACACGCTCGTCCTGGGTGTGTTCGTCCCGCTGCTGATCTTCCCGATGGTCCTGGTCGCGATCGCGGTCTACCCGTTCATCGAGTCCTGGGTCACCGGCGACAAGCGCGAGCACCACATCCTGGACCGCCCGCGCAACGCCCCGACGCGGACCGCGTTCGGCGCCGCGTGGATCAGCTGGTACTTCGTCCTGCTCGTCGGCGGTGGCAACGACCTGTGGGCCACGCACTTCCACCTGTCGATCAACTCGATCACCTGGTTCGTCCGGATCGCGTTCTTCGTCGTGCCGGTGCTGGTCTTCGTCGCCACCAAGCGGATGTGCCTGGGCCTCCAGCGCCGGGACCGCGACAAGGTGCTGCACGGCCGCGAGTCGGGCGTCATCAAGCGCCTGCCGCACGGTGAGTTCATCGAGATCCACGAGCCGCTCAGCCAGGAGCAGCTGCACACGCTCACCGCGCACAACCAGTACGCGCCCGCCGAGATCGGTGCCACCACGGACGAGAACGGCGTCGAGCGCAAGGTGCGGGCGCCGGAGAAGCTCCGGGCCAAGCTGAGCAAGTCGTACTACGGCGAGGACGGGCAGATCGCGAAGCCCACCTCGGAGGAGTACAAGGAGATCACGAGCGGCCACGGCCACCACTGATCGTCCGATCGTCGAGGCGTCGCCACGCCACGGCGAAGGGCCCCGTCCGGTTGTCCGGGCGGGGCCCTTCGCCGTGCCCGGGGCTGGATAGGGTGGACCCGTGCCCGTCGGGACGACGGGTGCCCCGACATGTGTCCCCCGAGGGGGACGGAACCCAGGAGCGGCGAAATGAGCGCTGTGACCCCCGCTGGAGGCACTACCGCGGCGGGCCGTTCCTGGCCCCGCGTGCTCGACGGGCTGCTGGAGGGCCGCGACCAGAGCGCCGACGACACGGCCTGGGCGATGGACCGCATCATGCGCGGCGAGGCGACCGACGCGCAGATCGCCGGGTTCGCGGTGGCGCTGCGCGCCAAGGGCGAGACCGTCGAGGAGATCACCGGTCTGGTCCGGGCGATGTACGAGCACGCGAACGTCATCGAGATCCCCGGCGCCACCGTCGACATCGTCGGCACCGGCGGCGACGGCGCGAAGACGGTGAACATCTCCACCATGTCGGCGATCGTGGCGGCCGGCGCGGGGGCGAAGGTCGTCAAGCACGGCAACCGCGCCGCGTCCTCGGCGTCCGGCGCCTCGGACGTCCTGGAGCGGCTCGGCGTCAACCTCCAGCTCACCCCGAAGCGGGTTGTCGAGGTCGCGGAGGAGGCCGGGATCACCTTCTGCTTCGCGGTGAAGTTCCACCCGGCGCTGCGTCATGTGGCCGCCGCCCGCGGCCAGTTGGGCATCCGCACCACCTTCAACTTCCTCGGCCCGCTGACCAACCCGGCCCGGGTGAGGGCGCAGGCCGTCGGAGTCGCCGACGCCCGGGTCGCGCCGATCGTCGCGGGGGTGTTCGCCGAGCGCGGCAACACCTCGCTCGTCTTCCGCGGCGACGACGGACTCGACGAACTGACGACGACCGCGACCTCCCGCGTGTGGGTGGTCCGGGACGGCAAGGTCACCGAGGAGCCCTTCGACCCGCGGGACGTCGGCCTCGAACTGGTGGCCGTCGACGCGCTGCGCGGCGGCGACCCCGCGTACAACGCCGACGTTGCGCGGCGCGTGCTGGCCGGCGAGAAGGGCGCGGTGCGCGACGCCGTGCTGCTGAACACCGCGGCGGCGCTGGCCGCCCTGGACGGCGGCGACGCGCCCCTCGTGGACCGCATCCGCACGGGCATCGAGCGGGCCGCCGAGTCGATCGACTCGGGGGCGGCCGGGCAGACGCTGCAGCGCTGGGCGGCGGCCAGCAACCGCTGAACCGGCGTACCCGCCTCGTACCCGCCCCCTCGGCACCCCGCGGCCCCCTCGGACGTCCACCGTTCGAGGGGGCCGTCCCGGCATCCGGACGCGGGTTGCGCGGCGGCGGACGCCTCACGTACGTTTTTCGGCAGGTCATGAGTGACAGTCATGAGGCCCCGGCCGACTGTCCGGCAACCCTCCGTCCGTGGCGGGGTGCCCCGGGTGAAGACCAGGCGGTGGACAGCAAGGTCCACGGCAAGCGCGGACCCCTCGCGCACTCCCCAGTGCGGGGCCAGGGGTCCTGGTCACCGAGGGAGTCTCTCGTGAGCAAGCGAATGCGTTAGGGCGTCGAGCCCCCTTTCCGCACACCCTTTTCCCTTCCTCCGTGCCGTGCCCCACCCTGTCCGGGTGCGCGGGCCGCACGGCGGGCTTCGCCTTGCCGTCTCCGGGAGTTCAGCCATGTCCGTCACCGCTTCTGCCACCGCCTCCACCGCCTCCACCGCCTCCACGGCCTCCGCCGAGCTCCCCGTCGCCGCCGCCACGGCCTCCGCCGAGCTGCCCGCCGCCGCCGACCCGGCCGCCTGTGCGCCGCTGCCGGTGCTGGGCCGGGACGTCACCGTCCCGCTCGTCACGGGCGGCGAGACCACCTACGCCGCGCTCGACTACGCGGCGAGCGCCCCGGCCCTCCAGCGCGTGTGGGACGACGTGGCCGCCTACGCGCCGTACTACGGCAGCGTGCACCGCGGCGCCGGCTACCTGTCGCAGCTCTCCACGGACCTGTTCGAGAACGCGCGGCGCACCGTCGCCGAGTTCCTCGACTGCCGCGAGGACGATCAGCTGATCTTCACCCGGTCCACGACCGACTCCCTGAACCTGCTCGCGGCGGCCGTCCCCGCCGGCTGCCAGGTCTTCGTCTTCGAGACCGAGCACCACGCCTCGCTGCTGCCGTGGCGCGACGCCCGCGTCACCTACCTCAACGCGCCGCGCACCCCCGGCGAGGCCGTCGCCACCCTGGAGCGCGCCCTCGCCGCCCGCGACCCGCACGGCCCGGCCCTGGTCTGCGTCACCGGCGCCTCCAACGTCACCGGTGAGCTGTGGCCGGTGCGCGAACTCGCCGCCGCCGCGCACGCCCACGGCGCCCGCATCGTCCTGGACGCCGCGCAGCTCGCCCCGCACCACCCGGTGTCGGTGCGGGACCTCGACGTCGACTGGGTCGCCTTCTCCGGACACAAGCTGTACGCGCCCTTCGGCTCCGGCGTGCTGGCCGGCCGCGCCGACTGGCTGCGCGAGGCGGAGCCGTACCTCGCCGGCGGTGGCGCGAGCCGCCGGGTGAGCCGCCGCACCGACGGCGGAGTGGACGTCGAGTGGCACGACAGCGCCGCCCGCCACGAGGCCGGCTCGCCCAACGTGATCGGCGCCTACTCGATCGCCTCCGCCTGCAAGGCGCTCACCGAGGCCGGCTTCGACTCGCTCGTCGCCCGTGAGCAGCACCTGATCGACACGGTGCGCGCCGGGCTGGCCGGGGTGCCCGAGGTCCGTGTGCTGTCGCTGTTCGGGGACGACGCGCCCCGCGTCGGCGTCATCTCGTTCGTCGTCGAGGGCTGGAACAGCTCGCACTTCGCCGCCGCGCTGTCCGCCGAGTACGGCATCGGGGTGCGCGACGGCCTGTTCTGCGCCCACCCGCTGGTGCGCACCCTGCTCGGCAGCGACCCGCAGACCCAGGGCGAGTGCGGTGCCCCCGAGGCCGCGCCCGGCGAGAAGTCGCTCAACGCCATCCGTGTCAGCTTCGGCGCCGGCACCCCCGACGAGCACGTCGAGCGCTTCGTCACCGCGGTGACCGAGCTGGTCCGGGACGGTGCCAAGTGGCAGTACCGGACCGAGGAGGGCCGCTGCGTGCCGGCGGTCTGAGCACCCTCGCGGACCGCGTGAACGGCGGCGGCGCGGAACGGGGGCGGACCACCGCCCGCACCGTTCCGCGCCGCCGCCGTTCGAACGCTCCCGCGCCCCGCGCTCAGGCGTCGAGGCCGATCGCGAACGCCGCCTCCAGGTCGTGCTGCGAGTACGTGCGGAACGCCACGTGGGTGTCCGTCCCCTCGACGCCGGGGATCTTGCTGATCCGGCCGGGGATGACGTCCGCGAGCTCCTCGTGCTCCCGCACCCGGACCATGGCGATCAGGTCGTAGGTGCCGGTGACGGAGAAGACCTCGCTGACGCTCTCCAGCGCCGCGATCGCCTCGGCGATCTCGGGGATCCGATCCACGCTGGTCTTGATGAGGACGATCGCGGTGATCACGGCAGGTTCTCTCCCTCGGGGGCGGGCGCTGCGACGTTGTGCAGGGCGGCTTTCACTCTAGTCGTACGGCCGAATCGCACCCACGCGTAGCCGAACCCCAGCGCGAAGCCCACCACGTGCGCCAGGTACGCCACCCCGGGACCCTGCGGTGCCTGCCGGGCGGCCGTCCACTGGAGGGCGAGCCAGAACGGCAGCACCACCCACGCCGGGAAGCGCAGCGGCAGGAAGAGCAGGAACGGCAGCAGGCTCGTCACCCGGGCCCGGGGGAACAGCGCGAGGAAGGCGCCGAGGACCGCCGAGATCGCACCGGACGCCCCCACCAGGGTCTGCTCGGAGGAGGCGTTGGCGATCGCGTAGCCGAGCAGCGCCAGGCCCCCGCAGACCAGGTAGAACAGCGTGTACTCGACCCGGCCCATCCGCTCCTCGGTCAGCACGCCGAAGACGTAGAGGAAGAGCATGTTGCCGAGCAGGTGCACCCAGCTCCCGTGTACGAACAGGGCGGTCAGCGGTGTCACCAGCGAGCCGGGCGACCCCTCGAACAGTTCGGCGGGAATCACGCCCCAGCGGCGGAAGCAGGCCTGCTGCGCGGCCGCCAGCGCGTCCCCCGTGCCGTACGCCGGGTCGAGTCCCGACGACGGGCCGACCGCGAACACCAGGCAGCACAGGGCGATCAGCCCGTACGTCACGGGCGCCGCCGCGAACCGGCCCGCCCACGGGCCCCGCCCGGTCCACCCGCTCCACTTACCGATGCCGATCATGCCTACAGAGCATGACGTAACGGGACGCGTGCGGACGGACCGCCTCGCCGCCGCGGACGGCCGAGCGGCGAGTACCCGCCAGGCCGTAGGGTTACGAGCCACACACGCGGGAGAGACCGGCGTGTCACGGACACCAGAAGGAAGCGAACAGCCACGATGACGGTTCCCCTGCCGACCGCCGCGACGCGGTGGCGCTGCACGCTCTGCGGAAATCTCACCCGTTTCGACGTGACGCGCTCCTCGAAGGTCGTGGAGTACGTCCACCTCGACCTCGCGGGCGAGCCGAACGTCGAGGAGCGCGAGGTGGTCAGTGAGACCATCGACTCTGTGCGCTGCCGTTGGTGCAACGCGGTGGACAAGGTGGAACTCGTGGACAGGCCGGGCGCCGGCTCCTGACGGAGCGGGCCCCGCGAACATTGGGGTGACGGATGGTGGAGAGCGCTGGCGGGGGGCCGGAGGACGGCCCCGCCGAGATGCTCGACCGTCCGCTGCCCGACGGCGTGCGGCGCCGGGTGGTGCAGATCGTCTCCGACGGCTTCGGCGGCCTGACGGTCGCCGAACTGCCGTCCCAGCTGCGGCAGTACGCGCGGTTCGCGCCGAACCGGCGGGCCAGGTTCGCCGGTAACGCCATGGCCGCGGCCCTGGAGACCGAACCGCTGTTCCGCCAGCGCATCGGCGAGCGTCTCAGAGAGGCGCAGCCGGAGCTGTGCGGCGCCCTCGACGCCGGTTCGCCGCCCCCGGCCGCGGACCCGCTGGACGTGGCGGCCGCGGCCTACGTGCTGCGGCCCACGGGCTGGGTGAAGCTCGTGACCGCCGCCGGCGAGGAGGCGCAGCGGGCGGACGCGGAGCGCGTCGAGGAGGAGACCCGGGCCGAGGTGCGGCGTCTCCAGGAGGAACTGGCCGCCGCCCGGGACGCGGTGCGCGCCGAGACGGAGCGGCTGCGCGCGGAACTGGACGTCTCCCGGCGGGAAGCCGAATCGCTTCAGCGCAAGCTGCGTGCCGCGCTCAGTGACGTCAAGCGCGGCGAGGCCGCGCTGCGCAAGCTGCGCGCCGAGGCCGAGACGCAGCGCGCCGAGGGCCAGGGCCGGGTGTCCGCCGCCGAGAGCGAGAGCCGCCGCCTCAAGTCCCGTCTGGGGGAGGTCGAGGCCACCCTGGAGGCCACCCGGCGCGCGGCCCGCGAGGGACGCAGCGTCGAGGACGTGCGGCTGCGGCTGCTGCTCGACACGGTGCTGGACGCGGCGCAGGGGCTGCGCCGCGAACTGGCCCTGCCGCCCGTGTCGGTGCGGCCCGCGGAGACCGTGGACGCGGTGGAGCCGGGCCGGATGACCCCGAAGGACATCGCGGCGCGGGCGCTGTCCGAGCACGACCCCGCGATCCTCGACCAGTTGCTCGCGCTGCCGCAGGCGCACCTCGTCGTCGACGGCTACAACGTGACCAAGACCGGTTATCCGCAGATGCCGTTGGAGAAGCAGCGGCTGCGGCTGCTCGGGCAGCTCTCGCAGCTCGCCGCGCAGACCGGCGCCGAGGTCACGTGCGTCTTCGACGGTGCCGAGCTGGCCGCTCCCGTGCTGCTCGCGCCGCCGCGCGGGGTGCGGGTGCTGTTCTCCAAACCGGGCGTCACCGCCGACGAGTTGATCCGCCAGCTGGTCCGCGCGGAGCCGCCGGGGCGGCCCGTCATCGTCGCCTCCACGGACCGCGAGGTGGCCGACGGGATCGCGAAGGCGGGTGCCCGCCCGGTGGCGTCGGTGGTGCTCCTGAAGCGCCTCACCCGGGGCTGACGGCCTTACCCCGAACACCCCTTCGGCAACCAAAAGCTCGAACGCAACATACAAGTGGAATGCCCGAATTGATGTAATGCTTACGCAACGTAGCGTCAAAGTGGCATCACTGCATGTGAGTTGAGTGCAAAGAATGCATTGCGTGACCGTGATTTTTCGCCTGGGGATTTGAACTGATCACGATGAGGTCACTAAGGTCAGCTCGAACCTTCGCTCGGTTGATCACTCATGGGAGTGACGGTGAAGGGGCACCGCCCACCGGCGTGTCGGTAGGCGGCTGAAGGAAGAAGGAGCTCGCCTTCGTGGCGTCCCACCGTCGACCCAAGCAGCCGAGCCGCGCACGTGTGACCGTGCTGACCACCGCAGCCGCCGCTGCCGTCGTCCTGAGCTCGCAGGCGGCCAACGCCGCGCCCAGCGAGAAGTTGTCCAAGGACGAGGTCAAGGCCAAGGTCGACAAGCTCTACGAACAGGCGGAGCAGGCCACCGAGAAGCTCGACGGCGCCAAGGAGAAGGAGGGGAAGCTCCAGAAGGAGATCTCCACCATCCAGGACAACGTCGCGCACGGCCAGGAAGACCTCAACACCCTTCGCGACACGCTCGGTTCGCTCGCCAGCTCGCAGTACCGCTCGGGCGGCATCGACCCCTCCGTGCAGCTCTTCCTCTCCTCGGACCCCGACGACTTCCTCGACAAGGCGTCCACGATGGACCAGTTGAGCAGTCAGCAGGTCGAGGCGCTGAAGAAGATCCAGGAGAAGCAGCGCGAACTGGCCCAGGAGCGCTCCGAGGCCAGTGAGAAGCTCAAGGACCTCTCCACCACCCGCGCCGAGCTGTCGAAGAAGAAGAACGAGGTGAAGAGCAAGCTCGCCTCCGCGCAGAAGCTGCTCAACACCCTCACCGCCAAGGAGAAGGCGGACCTCGACGCCGAGCAGGCGGCCGCCGCCAGCCGCAGCAGCTCCCGCGCGGTGCTCAACGCCGGCTCCGCCTCCTCCGGCCGGGTCGCCTCCGCCTACGCCGCCGCCCAGTCCGTGATCGGGTCGCCCTACGTCTACGGCGCCTCGGGCCCGTCCTCGTTCGACTGCTCCGGCCTCACCTCCTGGGCCTACGCCCAGGCCGGCATCGCCATCCCGCGCACGTCCGAGGCGCAGGCCAACGCCGGTACGCGGATCTACTCCCAGAGCGACCTCAAGGTCGGCGACCTGGTGATCTTCTACGGCGACTTCCACCACGTCGGCATCTACGCCGGCGGCGGCCAGGTGCTGCACGCCCCGCACACCGGCGCGGTCGTCCGCTACGAGGCGATGAGCGACATGCCCTTCCAATTCGGCGTCCGCATCTGACGTCCGAACCGGGACACGTGCCGCCCGAACGGGCGAATCCCGACAAGCCGCGCTGACCCCACGCCCCGCCCATGACCTGCGTCATAGGCGGGGCGTCACCGTGCGTGCCCGCGCCGGTCTTTGGCCGGTGCCCCCTCACGCGGCTACTGTCTGCCGGGTTTCCCCCAGCGCCCGGATCTCCTGCCGTCGGCGGCACGGGGGACGGTCACTGTCCGCCAGCGGAAGGAGTGCGGTTTCCCGTGGGGTTCCATCGCCGCCTTGCACCGTCCGGGTTCGACCGGGGCGCCGGCGCAGCAGCCTGCCTGCTGTCCGCCGCCACCGCTGTCCTCGGCGCCCTGCCCGCCGCGCCGGCCGCGGCCGCGCCGCACGAGGGCACGCGTGCCGAGGTGGACCGTCTCTACGCACAGGCCGAGAAGGCGACCGAGGCCTACAACAAGGCCGACGAGCGCGCCGACGCCCTGCGCCGCCGGCTCGGCGACTCCCAGGACCTCGTCGCCCGGCAGCAGGCACGCGTCAACGACATGCGCAGGGAACTGGGTTCACTGGCCGGCGCGCAGTACCGCGCGGGCGGCATCGACCCCTCGCTGGCCCTGCTGTTCTCCGACGACCCGGCCGACTACCTCGACCGCGCCTCCGTGCTCGACCGGATCACCGCCCACCAGGCGGGCCAGCTCAGGGACGTGCAGGAAGCCATGCGCGAACTCACGCAGAACCGGGCCGAGGCGGCCCGCGAACTCACCGAACTCGACAAGAGCCGCAAGGCCGTCGCCGCCCACAAGCGGACCGTCGAGCAGAAACTCGCCCGCGCCCGGCGGCTGCTCAACTCCCTGCCGTCCGCCGAGCGCGCCGCCTTCGGCCGGGCCGACCGCTCCGAGCGGGCCGACCTGCCCGTCCCCGGCGGGGGCGGCGAGGCCGCCTCCGGCCGCTCCGCGTCCGCCGTCGCCGCCGTCCGCTCGGCCCTCGGCCGCCCCTACGTCTGGGGCGCCAACGGGCCCACGGGCTTCGACTGTTCGGGCCTCATGCAGTGGTCGTACGCGCAGGCCGGGGTCCATCTCCCGCGCACCTCGCAGGAACAGCGGTACGCGGGCCGGCAGATCCCGCTCTCCCAGGCCCGCCCCGGCGACCTGGTCGTCTACCGGGCCGACGCGAGCCACGTCGCCATGTACGTCGGCAACGGCCAGGTCGTGCACGCCCCCTACCCCGGGGCGCCCGTGCGGTACGACCCCGTCGGCATGATGCCCGTCTCCTCGGTCACCCGCGTCTGAGCGCCGCCCCGCGCCCCCGGGCGCCCCGCACCGGGTGCCCGCGGCCGCGGGCCGCGCGCACGCCGTGCCCGTACGATCGGCGACGTGGCTGGTAGAAGGCGGGCATGGAGATCCGGGGCGGCGGCGCTCGCCCTCGCCCTGGTGGCGCTGGTCGGCGGCTGCGACGGTGCCGCGACGGGCGACGGGACCCGTGCCGACGTGCGCCGGGTCCTCGACCGGCGGGCCGCGGCCGTGCTCGCCCACGACGCCGGCGCGTACGCCCGCACCGGCACCGGCACCCCCTTCGCGAACATCGCGGCGGTGCCCCTCACCGCCTGGTCGTACCGCCTCACCTCGCTGCACCGCACCGGGGACCGCGCGACGGCCGCCGCCGACCTCAGCTACCGGCTGACCGGCTACGACAGGTCGCCGGTCACCGTCGGCCGCACCCTGACCCTGGCCCGCGCCGCGGGCGGACGCTGGACCGTGCTCACCGACCGGCCCGCGAGGAAGGCCCCGCAGCAGCTCTGGGACCAGGGGAAGGTCACCGCCGTCCGGGGCGCGCACAGCCTCGTCCTGGGCGTCGGGCAGTCCGGCACCGCGCTGCGCGGCTACGCGGACCTGGCGGACGAGGCCGTACCGGCCGTGACGCGGGCGTGGGGGACCGACTGGAGCCGGCACGTGGTCGTGCTCGTCCCCGGCTCCCTGGACGCCATGGCGGGCCTCCTGGCCTCCACCGCCTCCTCGTACCGGGGGATCGCCGCCGTCACCACCGGCGAGGCGGGCGGCACCACGAGCGCCCCCGCGGACCGGGTCATCGTCAACCCCGACGCGTACGGCATCCTCGGCGCGCTCGGCAGGCAGGTCGTGCTCACCCACGAGACGACCCACGTGGCCACCCGGGCGCACACCGGCGCGGCGACCCCGCTGTGGCTCTCCGAGGGCTACGCGGACTGGATCGGCTACCGCTCCGCCGACCGCACCCCCCGGGAGATCGCCCCGGAACTCGCCAACGCGGTGGCCGGGGGCGACGCTCCCACGACGCTGCCCACCGACAAGGACTTCGGCTTCACCTCGGACTCCACCGAACTCGCCCAGGCGTACGAGGGCGGCTGGCTGGCCTGCCGGCTGATCGCCGACGAGTGGGGCGAGGCCGACCTCGGCGCGTTCTACCGCTCGGTCGGCACCCACGACAGGCGCGCGGGCGCGGTGGAGGCGGCCCTGAAGGACGTCCTGCACACGACGCCGGACGAGTTCACCGAGCGCTGGCGCGCGTACGTGGGCGAGGTGCTGGGCTGAGCCGTGAGACCCGGAGCCCGGCGCCCCGCCAGGTCACGAGGAGGCCGACGGCTCCCTCGGACGGTCCGCCGGGTCCGGGTCCGGGCCGGAGTCCGCCGGGACCGCCACGACCGCCGGGACGGACACCGTGGAGCGCCACAGCCGGCGGGCGGCCACCAGGGTCGCCGCCACCAGCAGGCCGTTGCGGACGAACAGCAGCGTCACCCCCAGCGCGTCGCTCGCCACCACGTGCGCGAACCACAGCGGGAACTCCAGCAGCGTCACGAACGACGCGACCAGCACCAGGGCGGTCGGCAGCCCCGTGCGGCCGCCGCGGAAGCACTGGCACACCGCCGCGAGCCCCACCAGCCACACCATGTACTGGGGGCTGATCACCCGGCTCGTCGTCGTGAACATCAGCACCGCCACGAACGCGGCCTCCGCGAGGGTGCGCGGCAGGAACCGGGTCGCCGACAGCCGCCACAGCAGCAGCCAGCCGAACGCCAGGGCGCTCAGCACGAGGGCGACCGTGCTGACCACGTTCACGTACGGGCCGAGGAACTCCACCGAGCCGTAGTTGAGCAGCACCTCGCCGCTCCAGCCGTACTGCCGGGCCACGTGGAAGACGAGCGAGCCCAGCGACTCCACCTCGGTGCCGCGCTCGCTCTGGAACGTCAGGAACGCGAACGCCCCGGGCATCGCCGCCGCGAACACGACCCCCAGCACGCCCACGCTCACCGCCGCGGCGGCCCACGCCCGCCGCCGCACCGCGCCCACCAGCAGCAGCACCGGCCACACCTTCAGCATCGCGGCGAACCCGGTCAGCGCCCCCATCAGCTTCGGGCGCCGTGCCCCGGCCAGCAGGGCGGCCACGGCGACCGCGGTCACCATCACGTCGTAGCGCGCGTACACGGTCGGGCCGAGCAGCGGCACGCCCGCCACCCACACCCAGGCGCCGCGCCGGGTGCGGCCGGGCCGTCGGCCCGCGTGCAGCAGCAGGCCGAGGACGGCCAGGTCGGCGAGGAAGGCGAGGACGAAGAACGCCGTCGCGTAGTCGAGGAACGGCAGCAGGGCGGGCGAGAGGATCGCGAGCGCGGCGGCAGGCGGGTACTGCCAGGTGACGTCGTCCATCGGGAAGGTCCCGTGCCGCAGCACCTCGAACCAGCCCCGGTAGATCACGGAGACGTCGCTCGTGACGTCCGGGCCGGGGAACACGAACACCTTGAGCACCAGGAGCAGCAGCACCAGCCGCGTCACGCTCCAGGTGGCGAGCAGCCCTGCCGCCGATCGCCTCGTGTTCACCGTCTCCACCACAACCCCTGTTCGTCCGGACGCCGTCGACTTGAAGGGGCCATGATCCCCCGAAGCACTGTGCGAGAGCCATGAAGCGCGGCCGTCACGGAACCCCCGTCGCATCTTGGATAGGGTCGGCGGCGATGCACAAGACCCTCATCGTCACCAACGACTTCCCGCCCCGGCCGGGCGGCATCCAGTCGTTCCTGCACAACATGGCACTGCGCCTGGACCCCGAACGGTTCCTCGTCTACGCCTCCACCTGGAAGCGCAGCCGCGAGGGACTGGAGGCGACCGCGGCGTTCGACGCCGAGCAGCCCTTCACCGTCGTCCGCGACCGCACGACGATGCTGCTCCCGACGCCGGACGCGACCCGGCAGGCGGCGGCCCTGCTGCGCGCCCACGGCTGCACCTCCGTGTGGTTCGGCGCGGCGGCGCCCCTCGGCCTGATGGCGCCGGCCCTGCGCAGGGCCGGCGCCGAGCGCCTGGTCGCCACCACGCACGGCCACGAGGCGGGCTGGGCCCAGCTCCCGGCCGCCCGCCAACTCCTGCGCAGGATCGGCGGGTCGACGGACACGATCACCTACCTCGGCGAGTACACCCGGTCCCGGATCGCCCGCGCGCTCACCCCCGACGCGGCGGCCCGCATGGTCCAACTGCCGCCCGGCGTCGACGAGAAGACCTTCCACCCCGGGTCCGGCGGCGCCGAGGTGCGGGCCCGGCTCGGCCTCACCGACCGGCCCGTGGTCGTGTGCGTGTCCCGGCTGGTGCCGCGCAAGGGCCAGGACACCCTGATCCTCGCGCTGCCCCGGATCCTCGCCCGCGAGCCCGACACGGTCCTCCTGATCGTCGGAGGCGGCCCGTACGAACGGCAGTTGAGGCGGCTGGCGGACGAGACCGGGGTCGCCGCCTCGGTCCGCTTCACCGGCAGCGTGCCGTGGGCCGAACTGCCCGCGCACTACGGCGCCGGCGACGTGTTCGCGATGCCGTGCCGCACCCGGCGCGGCGGACTCGACGTCGAGGGGCTCGGCATCGTCTACCTGGAGGCGTCCGCGACCGGGCTGCCGGTGGTCGCGGGCGACTCCGGCGGGGCCCCCGACGCGGTGCTCGACGGCGAGACCGGCTGGGTGGTGCGCGGCGACTCCCCGGAGGACGCGGCCGACCGGATCACCGCCCTGCTCCAGGACCCCGAACTGCGGCGCAGGATGGGCGAACGCGGGCGCGCCTGGGTCGAGGAGAAGTGGCGCTGGGACCTGCTGGCCCAGAAGCTGCGCGACCTGCTCTGAGCGGCGCCGCCGACGGGCGTCCCGGGCCGCGGAACGCCGACGGCCCGTCCCCGTGCGGTGGTTGACGGGCCGTCATGTCCCGCTCGCGCGGGGCTACTTGCGGTAGATCGCCTCGATCTCGTCCGCGAAGTCCTTCGCCGCGACATTGCGCTTGAGCTTCAGCGACGGTGTCAGGTGGCCCGACTCCTCGGTGAACTGCGAGCCCAGCACCCGGAACTTGCGCACCGACTCGGCCTTGGAGACGGCGGAGTTGCCGTCGTCCACCGCCGACTGGACCGCCGCGACCAGATCGGGGTCCTCGCGCAGCGACGCGGCCGTGGACCCGGCCGGCTTGCCGTGCTCGGCGGCCCAGCGCGGGAGGAACTCCTCGTCGATCGTGACCAGCGCGCCCACGAACGGCCGTCCGTCGCCGACCACCATGCACTCCGCGACCAGCGCGTGCGCCCGGATGCGGTCCTCGATCACCGCGGGGGCGACGTTCTTGCCGCCCGCCGTGACGATGATCTCCTTCTTGCGGCCGGTGATCCGCAGGTAGCCGTCCTCGTCGAGGGTGCCGACGTCCCCGGTGTGGAACCAGCCGTCGGCCAGCGCCTCCGCGGTCGCCGCCGGGTTGTTCCAGTACTCCTTGAACAGGTGTTCCCCGTGCAGCAGCACCTCGCCGTCGTCCGCGATGCGCACCACCGAACCGGGCAGCGGCTGGCCGACCGTGCCGATCTTCTGGCGGTCCCACGGGTTGAAGGCGGTGGCCGCGCAGGACTCGGTCAGCCCGTAGCCCTCCAGGACCGAGAAGCCGATGCCGCGGAAGAAGTGGCCGAGCCGCTCGCCGAGCGGGGCGCCGCCGGAGATCGCGTACTCGCCCCGGCCGCCGAGGACCGCGCGCAGCTTGCTGTAGACGAGCCGGTCGAAGACCGCGTGCTTGACGCGCAGGCCGAGGGACGGGCCGGAGGGGGTGTCGAGCGCGCGGCTGTACGCGATCGCGGTGTCCGCCGCGCGGTCGAAGATCTTCCCCTTGCCGTCCGCCTGCGCCTTGGCGCGCGCCGAGTTGTAGACCTTCTCGAAGACGCGCGGCACACCGAGGATCAACGTCGGCCGGAAGGACGCCAGTTCGTCGGTGAGGTTCTTGATGTCCGGGACGCAGCCCAGCTTGATCGGCGCCATCATCGGCGCGATCTGCACCAGGCGTCCGAAGACGTGCGCCAGCGGGAGGAAGAGGAGCACCGAACACTCGCCCATGCGGAACAGCGGGCGCAGCCGCTCCACGATGTTGCCGCACTCGGCGAAGAAGCTGCGGTGGGTCAGCACGCAGCCCTTCGGGCGGCCCGTGGTGCCGGAGGTGTAGACGATGGTGGCCGGGTCGTCCGCCTTCGCGATCGAACTGCGTTCCTCGACGGCCGCGTCGGTGATGTCCGCGCCGAGGCGCCCCAGTTCCTCGACACCGCCGGCCTCGATCTGCAACACGTGCTTGAGGACGGGCAGGCTCTCGCGCACCGACTCGACGGTGGCCGCGTGGCCGTCCAGCTCCACCACGCACGCGGTCGCGCCCGAGTCGGAGAGGATCCACTCGACCTGCTCCGGCGAACTGGTCTCGTACACGGGCACGGTGATCGCGCCCGCGCTCCAGATCGCGAAGTCCAGCAGGGTCCACTCGTACCGGGTGCGCGACATCAGACCGACCCGGTCGCCCGGCTGCACACCGGAGGCGATGAGCCCCTTGGCGGCGGTGCGCACCTCGGTGAGGAAGTCGGCGGCGTTCACGTCCCGCCACACACCGTCCACCTTGCGGGCGATGACGGCAGCCTCGGGATGCTGCGCGGCGTTGCGGCGGACGATGTCGGTCAGGTTGCCGTCCGCGGGGACCTCGTACAAAGCGGGAAGGCTGAACTCGCGCAAGACTGCTGCTCCTCATAGTGCGCCGGCGCCACGACGTTGTGTGATGCGACGGTGCGGTCCAAGGCTCGGGCAGGTGCTCCGGGGGTCCGAGGAACCGGACGACGACTGAGCACGACTGGACTGCCTGGACGTTACCGGTCGGTATGGCCACCGCGACAGGGGGTCCCGGCGAGATGTTCGCTGCGTCACACGGACGGGTTCTCCAGCGCGCACAGTAGTCGACGGCCTTTCGGGCGAGCCAGTAATCGCAGGTCCGGCCGCCCCTGTTCACAAATGCCGCACGCGCCTACTCTTGATCGCCATGTCTCCCACACCCGCCCGCGACCGCGCGGGGACCCGCGTCCACGTGGTCAGCGACGTGCACGGAAACGCGACCGACCTGGCCAGGGCGGGGGAGGGCGCGGACGCCCTGGTCTGCCTCGGCGACCTCATCCTCTTCCTCGACTACGCCGACCACTCGCGCGGCATCTTCCCCGACCTCTTCGGCGAGGCCAACGCGGACCGCATCGTCGAGCTGCGCACCGCCCGCCGCTTCGCGGAGGCCCGCGAGTTCGGCGCCGGGCTGTGGGCCGGGCTGGAGGTGGACCGCGCCACCGCCATGGAGGGCGCGATCCGCCGCCAGTACGCCGAACTGTTCGCCGCCTTCCCCACCCCGACCTACGCCACCTACGGGAACGTCGACGTGCCGCCGCTGTGGCCCGAGTTCGCCCGGCCCGGCACCACCGTCCTCGACGGGGAGCGGGTGGAGATCGGCGGCCGCGTCTTCGGCTTCGTCGGCGGCGGCCTGCGCACCCCGATGAACACCCCGTACGAGATCGGCGACGAGGAGTACGCGGCGAAGATCGAGGCGGTCGGCGAGGTCGACGTGCTGTGCACGCACATCCCGCCGGAGGTGCCCGAGCTGGTGTACGACACCGTCGCCCGCCGCTTCGAGCGCGGCAGCCGGGCCCTGCTCGACGCCATCCGCCGCACCCGCCCCCGCTACTCGCTCTTCGGCCACGTCCACCAGCCGCTGGTCCGCCGCATGCGGGTCGGCTCCACCGAGTGCGTCAACGTCGGCCACTTCGCCCGGTCGGGAAGGCCGTGGGTCATGGAATGGTGAGCGCGGACGGGGTGACGTCGGCCGCCGCCCTGCGCGGTAGCCTTCACGCTGCACACACGTGCGCATTCACGTCGCACCGCCCGCATCCGGAGGAGCCACACCGATGGCGGAACACACCAGTTCGAGCATCACGATCGAGGCGGCACCGGCCGACGTGATGGGGGTGATCGCCGACTTCGCGCGCTACCCGGACTGGACCGGCGAGGTGAAGGAGGCGGAGGTCCTCAGGACCGACGAACAGGGCCGCGCCGAACAGGTGCGCCTCGTCATGGACGCCGGCGCCATCAAGGACGACCAGACCCTCGCGTACACCTGGACCGGGCCCGACGAGGTGTCCTGGACCCTGGTCAAGTCCCAGATGCTGCGCTCCCTCGACGGCTCCTACCTGCTGCGGGCCGCGGGCGCGGGTGCCACCGAGGTCACGTACCGCCTCACCGTCGACGTCAAGATCCCGATGCTCGGGATGATCAAGCGCAAGGCGGAGAAGGTCATCATCGACCGCGCGCTGGCCGGCCTGAAGAAGCGGGTCGAGTCGGGCGGCCGGGGCGACGCCCCGGCGGCCTCGGCGGAACCGGGCGAGAAGTAGGGGGCGTCGGCCCCGGCGGTCTCCCCGGCCGGCCGCGACCGGCCCCGGACGCCCCCGGGGCCGGGCCGGGGTCGGGGACGCCCCCGGCGCCTTCGATAGCGTCACCCCCATGCGCACCCTCCTGATCACCGGGCCCGGCGGCTCGGGCCGTACGACCATCGCCGCGGCCGTCGCCCTGGCGGCGGCCGGCGAAGGCACCCGGACCCTCGTCCTGAGCGCCGACCGCACGGACACCCTGGGCGCGGTGCTCGGCGTCGGAACCGGCGGCGACCCCGTCGCCGTGACGCCCACGCTGTCGGCCTGGCGCCCGGACGCCGCCGCTCGTTTCCGCGAGGACCTCACCGCGCTCCAGGACCGCGCCGCCTCCGCGCTCGGCCTGCTCGGCGCCTCCCGTCTCGACGCCGACGAACTCACGCCGCTGCCCGGCGCCGAGGAACTCGCCCTGCTGCGCGCCCTGCGCGACGCCGCCCTCTCCGACACCTTCGACCTCCTCGTCGTCGACCTGCCGCCGGCCCCGCAGGCCCTCGCCCTGCTCGCCCTGCCCGAGGAACTGCGCCGCTACCTGCGCCGGCTGCTGCCGCCCGAACGGCAGGCCGCCCGCGCCCTGCGCCCGGTGCTCGGCCGCCTCGCCGGGGTGCCCATGCCGACCGAGGGGCTGTACGAGGCCGTCGCCCGCTGGGACGTCGAACTGGCCGCCGTCGAGGCCGTCGTCGCCGACCCGGGCACCGCCGTCCGGCTGGTCGCCGAGCCCGGCCCGGCCGGTGCGGACGCGGTCCGCGAGGCCGCCCTTGGCTTCGCCCTGCGCCGCCTGCCGGTCGAGTCGGTGGCCGCCAACCGCGTCCTGCCCGAGGCGACGGCGGACACCTGGGCCGCCTGCCTCGCCGCCCAGCAGCGCAAGACCCTGGACGAATGGCATGAGACGCACCCCGTGCACCGCGTCGCTCACCTGGGCCGCGACCCCCGCGGCACCGACGACCTCGCGGCGCTCGCGGTGCCCGCCGTCAACCCGGACACCGCCCCGGTCGAGTGGCCCGTCACCGACGGCGACGGCACCGGCGCCGAGCGGATGCTCGTGTGGCACCTCCCGCTGCCCGGCGTCACCCGCGAGGACCTCGACCTGGTCCGGCGCGGCGACGAACTCGTCGTCACCGCCGGGCAGTTCCGCCGCGTCCTCGCCCTGCCGTCGGCCCTGCGCCGGTGCGCGGTGGACGGCGCGGGGCTGCGCGACGGCACCCTGCGTGTGCGGTTCGCCCCGGACCCGGATCTCTGGCCGAAGACACGGTGAACCGCCGGCCGCCGTTCGGGTAACGTCGAAGGGGCATCCGTTGCAGGACCAGTCAGGAGCCGTCAGGAGCCCCTCATGAGCGAAGAGCGCGAAGAGCGCCCCACGCCGGACGACGGCGCGGCCTTCGACGCGGACGCGTGGTCGACCGCGTGCGCCGAGGACCTCGCGCAGGAGAAGGCCCGCCGCCGCGGGCAGCACGGGCCGCCGCCCGGCTCGGCCGCCGAGGAACTGCGCCGGCTCGTCGACACGGTCGCCGACAGACTCACGTCGCTCTCCTCCGCCGGCTCGCCGCTGCTCGGCGCCGCGACACAGGGCGCCGCCCAGCAGATGGTCCGGCAGGTCGTCCAGCAGGCGAAGGCGGCGGTCGAGCCCGTCATCGAGCGCAACCCGGACGTCTTCGACCACCTGGCCGCCGCGGGCAACGAGATCCTCGCCGCCTACCGCTCGGCCGTCCAGAAGCAGGAGGAGCGCTGGACGGCCCGCGCCGCCGACACCGGTGCCTCCGGCCCGCGGCCCACCGCCCCGCCGGAGTCCCGCCGCGACGACGGCGACGACGCCGGTCCGGGGGAGCGCATCGACTTGGACTGAGCCCCCCTCGGGTACGGTTGGCCGTAGCGGGGCTCGACCGGAACTGAGGGATTCATGGGACTCACCATCGGCGTCGACATCGGCGGCACCAAGATCGCGGCCGGCGTGGTCGACGAGGAAGGCAACATCCTTTCGACCTTCAAGGTGCCTACCCCCACCACGCCCGAGGCGATCGTGGACGCCATCGCCTCGGCGGTGGAGGGCGCACGCGCGGGGCACGACATCGTCGGCGTGGGCATCGGTGCGGCCGGTTACGTCAACCGGCAGCGCTCCACCGTCTACTTCGCGCCGAACATCGACTGGCGCCAGGAGCCGCTGAAGGAGAAGGTCGAGGGCCGCGTGGGCCTTCCGGTCGTCGTGGAGAACGACGCCAACGCCGCGGCCTGGGGCGAGTACAAGTTCGGCGCCGGCAAGGGGCACCGCAACGTCATCTGCATCACCCTCGGCACCGGCCTCGGCGGCGGCATCATCATCGGCAACAAGCTGCGCCGCGGCCACTTCGGCGTCGCCGCCGAGTTCGGCCACATCCGCATGGTGCCGGACGGTCTGCTGTGCGGCTGCGGCTCGCAGGGCTGCTGGGAGCAGTACGCCTCCGGGCGCGCGCTCGTCCGGTACGCCAAGCAGCGCGCCAACGCCACCCCGGAGAACGCCGAGCTGCTGCTGTCCCTGGGCGACGGCGACCCGGACGGCATCGAGGGCAAGCACATCTCCATGGCGGCCCGGCAGGGCGACCCGGTCGCGGTCGACTCCTACCGCGAGCTGGCCCGCTGGGCCGGGGCCGGCCTCGCGGACCTCGCCTCGCTGTTCGACCCCTCCGCGTTCATCGTCGGCGGCGGCCTCTCCGACGAGGGCGAGCTGGTGCTCGACCCGATCCGCAAGTCGTACAAGCGCTGGCTGGTGGGCGGCAACTGGCGCCCCGTGGCCGACGTGATCGCCGCCAAGCTCGGCAACAAGGCCGGCATGGTCGGCGCCGCGGACCTGGCCCGGGAGCCCGACCCGGTCATGTGACCCGGCGGGGGACGCACGCGCGTCCCCGGCACCGTACGGCCGCGCCCGCCACCCCGCACGGGGTGGCGGGCGCGGCCGTACGGCGGTACGGGAGCCCGGCGGCGGGGCCGCGCGCGGGAGGCGGGACCGAGCGGCGGGACGGGCACGGGCACCGCGTATCTTGATCGCCATGGCGACGACCACCACGCTGCTTCCCGAGTCCCGCACCGAGTCCGACGGTTCCGCCGTCGTCCGGGTACTCAGCTACAACGTCCGCTCGATGCGGGACGACACCGCCGCGCTCGCCCGCGTGATCGGTGCCTGCGCCCCCGACCTGGTGCTCGTCCAGGAGGCCCCCCGCTTCTTCCGCTGGCGCAAGAAGCTGGCCCGCCTCGCCGCGGCCTCCGGACAGGTGATCCTCTCCGGCGGCGGCACGGCCGCCGGGCCCGCGCTGCTCTGCTCGCTGCGGGCCACCGTCGAGCGCACCGAGGACGTCCTGCTGCCGCTCACCCCGGGCCAGCACCGCCGCGGGTTCGCCACGGCCGTGGTCCGGTTCGGGGGCGCCCGGATCGGCGTGCTGAGCTGTCACCTGAGCCTGCGGAAGGACGAGCGGTACGCGCAGGGCGGGATGCTGCTCGACCGGCTCGCCGGCATGGGCGTCGACCACGTGGTGGCCGGCGGCGACCTCAACGAACGCCCCGACGGGGCCACCTTCCGGCGCCTCGCCGACTCCCTCCAGGACGGCTGGGCCACCACGCCCTGGGGCGGCGAGTACACGTCGACGCCGGCCGCGCCCCGGCAGCGCATCGACGCGGTCTTCGCCTCGCCGGGCGTCGAGGTGCTGGGCTGCGGGGTGCCGACCGGCCTGCCCGGTGTGACGCGCGCGGACCTCGCGGCGGCCACCGACCACCTCCCGGTGCTGGCGGCGCTCCGCGTCCCGGCGAACTGAGCGGGGGCGGGCGCGCGCCCCGGCCGCCGCGCCCGCGGTCCTGCCGGAGGGTCAGACCACCGCGCCGCGGCCGGGGTCGTCGCCGTCCTCGTCGTCCGTGCGCATCCGGGTCACCAGGGTGCTGAAGCCGCCGAGGAAGCCGCCGACGCCGAGCGTGGCCAGCCACCACGTCATGTCCCAGCGCAGCAGCACGGCGAGCAGGAGCAGCACGGGCCCGCCGAGCACCGCGAGCCAGGCGAACTTGGCGGTGGTGTCGGCGGCGGGCAGCGGCGGGGGCTCCGGCGGTACGAAGTGACTGTCGTCGTCGTGCGCGTCGTCGTCGGAGGGTTCCGCCGGGGAGTGGTCGCGCGGGCCGACCCCGGGCGCGAAGGCGACCGAACCGCCCAGCGCGGGCTTCGGCCCGGCCTCCTCGTCGTCGGCCTTGCCGGCCTTGTCGGCCTTGCCCGTCTCCCGGGCCGCGAGGTCCTCGACGGACGCGTAGGGCCGGGCACCCGGCGGGTCCGGCGGCTCCTGGCCGTACCCGGCGACGATCGCGGCCCACGCCGCCTCCTCGTCGAACGGGACCGCCTTCTCCTCGGCCGCGGGCTCGTGCTTGTCGCGGTCCTCGCGGTCTTCGCGGTCCTCACGGTCCGAGTTCTGCTCAGCCACCTGCGGCCGTCCCTTCCTTGCCGACGCTGGGCGCGAGCCGGCCGATGAACGCGAGGCTCTCCTCGAAGATCCGGTCCGCGTCGTGGTCCAACGTCGCGACGTGGTAGCTCTGTTCCAGCAGGATCTCCGTCACGTCGGTGGACGAGACGCGGCCGAGGACGCGGGCGGAGTCGGCGGGCGGAACCACGTGGTCCCGGGGGCTGTGCAGCAGCAGCAGCGGCTGGGTGACCTGCGGCAGTTCACGGTCGACGGTGCGCAGGAAGGCACGCAGCGAGTGGGCCGCGTGCAGCGGCACCCGGTCGTACCCGAGCTCCTGCGAACCCTCCTTGGCGATGTCGCTCGCGATGCCCTTCGTCGAGGGGACGAGGTGCCGGGCCACCGGAAGGGCGTACGCGGACAGGCCGTGCAGCTTGTTCGCCGGGTTGACGACGACCACGCCGGCCACGGCGTCCCCGTGCCGGGCGGCCAGCCGCAGCGCCAGCGCGCCGCCCATGGACAGGCCCGCCACGAACACCCGGGCGCAGCGGTCGGTCAGCCGGCGCAGCTCGCGGTCGACCTCCGCGTACCAGTCGGGCCAGCCGGTGAGCTGCATGTCCTCCCAGCGCGTGCCGTGACCGGGCAGCAGCGGCAGCGAGACGGTGAGGCCGTGGCCGGCCAGGTACCGCGCCCAGGGGCGCAGCGACTGCGGGGAACCGGTGAAACCGTGGCAGAGCAGGACACCGACCTCCCCGCCCTCGTGGCGGAACGGCTCGGCTCCAGGAAGGACCGGCACCTTCGGTCTCCTGTTCGTTGGAGGACGCGCGCGCGGCGGGCGCGGGAAATCGGACGGGGAACGGCGGCAGGTCGAAATGCAGGTACTTCACCGTACGCGACCGCACTGACACCGACCAGGGTCGTCCGGCTCTTCGGGGGCAGGCGGGTTAAGGTCTGAGCTACCGACACAGGAGGCACGCGGGTGTTGTACGGCGCGATGAAGGTATCCGTCGGAGGAGCGCTGAAGGTCACCTTCAGGCCCTGGGTGGAAGGCCTGGAGAACGTGCCCGCGGAGGGGCCCGCGATCCTGGCGAGCAATCACCTCTCGTTCTCCGACTCGTTCTTCCTGCCCGCGGTCCTCGACCGCAAGGTGACCTTCATCGCGAAGGCCGAGTACTTCACCACCCCGGGAGTCAAGGGACGGCTGACCGCCGCCTTCTTCAAGGGGGTCGGACAGCTCCCGGTGGACCGTTCGGGCGGACGCGGCGCGGGTGAGGCCGCGATCCGCAGCGGGGTGGAGGTCCTGGAGCGCGGCGAGCTGTTCGGCATCTACCCGGAGGGCACCCGTTCGCCGGACGGCCGGCTCTACCGGGGCAAGCCCGGCGGCCTCGCGCGCGTGGCGCTCGCGTCCGGCGCGCCCGTCGTGCCGGTGGCGATGATCGACACGGAGAAGATCCAGCCGCCCGGCAAGGTGCTGCCCAAGGTGATGCGGCCCGGCATCCGGATCGGCAGGCCCCTCGACTTCAGCCGGTACGAGGGCATGGAGCACGACCGGTTCGTGCTGCGCGCGCTGACCGACGAGGTGATGTACGAGATCATGCGGCTGTCCGGCCAGGAGTACGTCGACATCTACGCGACGGCCGCCAAGCGCCGGATCGCGGAGGCGGCGAAGGCCGAGAAGGCGGAGAAGGCCGAGAGGGCGGAGAAGGACGCGAAGGACGCCGGCCCCGGGCAGGCGGCCTGACCTTCCGTGGCCGCCCCGGCCCTGCCGCCTCCGGGAGCAACTTCCCTGCCTCGTACGATGGTTGACGTCATCCGGCGGTGAGCGGTGCGCGGCGGGCGGTGGGGCGCCGGTGCATCAGGGGGCACCGTGGGTGCTCTGTCCCACGAGGACGGGCCCGCCGGGGCCGGGACAGGCCGGCACGGGGGACGCGACGGGGTGGGGGACATGCCCGAGCAGGACAGAGTCATCAGGATGTCGGTGGAGCAGCCGCTGTGGCGCGCGCTCGCCGGCTACCGCGTGCTGACCATGCTGTACGCCATCGGTCTGTTCGCCACCGCCACCGAGGACTACCCGCACCCCTGGACGGCGGCGGGCTACTTCGCCGTGCTGTTCGTGTGGACCCTGGCGACGCTGCCCCGGGTCGCGAACGCGGCGGCGTGCGCCAGGTGGTTCCTCGCCGCCGACCTGGGGCTGGCCGTGGCCGGCATCCTGCTCACCAGGTACGCCTACTCCCACGAGCACATCGTGGCCGGCGGCCCGACCCTGCCGTCGATATGGACCGCCGGTTCGGTGCTCGCGTTCGCGGTCAAGGGCGGCTGGCGGTGGGCGGCGTTCGCGTCGACCGCGGTCGCGCTGGCCAACCTCGTGGAGCGCGGCGCCCCGGCCCGCGACACCCTGCACAACGTGCTCCTCGTGTGGGTCGCGTCCATCGCCATCGGCTACGTCGTCGAGGTGGCCCGCGCCTCCGAGCGCACCCTCGCCCGCGCCCTGGAGATCCAGGCCGCCACCCGCGAGCGGGAGCGCCTCGCGCGCGACATCCACGACGGCGTCCTCCAGGTGCTGGCGATGGTGCAGCGCCGGGGCGCGGTCATCGGCGGGGAGGCCGCCGAGCTGGGCCGCATGGCGGGCGAACAGGAGGCGGCGCTGCGGACGTTGGTGTCCGGGGCGATGGTCCCGGTGCCCCGCGGGGCGGGCGCCGTCGCGGACCCCTCCGGGCGCACCGCGTCCGGCCGGCCCCCCGCCGACGACGGCGAACCCGTCGACCTGCGCGCCCTGCTGGCCCGGCACGTCACCACGGACGTCAGCCTGGCCGAACCCGGTGCCCCGGTGCTGCTGGCACCGCCCGCGGCGGCGGAACTCGCGGCGGCCGTCGCGGCCGCCCTGGACAACGTCCGCCGGCACGCCGGAACGGGCGCCCGGTCGTGGATCCTGGTCGAGGACGAGCCCGGCGAGATCGTCGTCACCGTGCGCGACGACGGCCCCGGCATCCCCGACGGCCGGCTCGCGCAGGCCGAGGGCGAGGGCCGGCTCGGCGTGGCCCTGTCGATCCGGGGGCGGCTGCGCGACCTCGGCGGCAGTGCCGAACTGGTGTCGGTGCCGGGCCAGGGCACCGAGGTCGAACTGAAACTACCGAAGGCCCCCCGGGGGAAGGCGGAACGGCGATGACGACGGACGGGCGCGAACAGCGCGACCAGGGCGACCAGGGCGACCAGGGCGAGGAGACCGGGCGGCGCGGCCCGGTCAGGGTGATGGTGGTCGACGACCACCCCATGTGGCGCGACGCCGTCGCCCGCGACCTGGCCGAGGCCGGCCTCGACGTCGTGGCCACGGCGGGCGACGGGGAGCAGGCGGTGCGCCGGGCCGGTGCCGCCAAGCCCGACGTGCTCGTCCTCGACCTGAACCTGCCGCTGCTGCCGGGCGTCCGCGTCTGCCGCCAACTCGTGGCCGCCGACCCGTCGTTGCGCGTCCTGGTGCTCTCCGCGAGCGGCGAGCACGCCGATGTGCTGGAGGCGGTCAAGTCGGGCGCCACCGGCTACCTGGTGAAGTCCGCGTCCACCGCGGAACTCATCGACGCCGTGCGCCGTACGGCGGTCGGGGACCCCGTCTTCACCCCGGGCCTGGCCGGGCTGGTGCTCGGCGAGTACCGGCGGCTCGCCGCCGAACCCGCCCCCGCGCCCGACACGAACGAGCCCGGGGCGCCCCGGCTGACCGACCGCGAGACCGAGGTGCTGCGCCTGGTCGCCAAGGGCCTGAGCTACAAGCAGATCGCGGAGCGCCTGGTGATCTCGCACCGCACGGTGCAGAACCACGTCCAGAACACCCTGGGCAAGCTGCAGTTGCACAACAGGGTGGAGCTGGTCCGGTACGCCATCGAGCGCGGCCTCGACGAGGCGTGAACAGCCGTCCGACAAAAGGCGGTTGACCGTCACGTAGATCAACTCTCGGACATTGCGGAGGAATTGACCGTCCCGGGCATGCCCATGTGACGTGGGTCACCATTAGCGTGACCTTCACCAGGCATCCGCGGCGAAGGGACGTTCCAATGCGCGTGGGAGTACTGACCGGTGGCGGCGACTGCCCCGGACTCAACGCCGTCATCCGGGCCGTCGTCCGCAAGGGCGTCCAGGAGTACGGATACGCGTTCACCGGGTTCCGCGACGGCTGGCGCGGCCCCCTCGAAGGGATCGCGGTACCGCTCGGCATCCCCTCCGTGCGCGGCATCCTGCCGCGCGGCGGCACCATCCTCGGCTCCTCCCGCACCAACCCGTTCACCGAGGCCGACGGGGCGCGCCGGATCAAGGACACCCTCGCCGGCATGGAGGTCGACGCGCTCATAGCGATCGGCGGCGAGGACACGCTGGGCGTCGCGGCGCGGCTGTACACCGAGTACGGGGTGCCGTGCGTCGGGGTCCCGAAGACGATCGACAACGACCTCTCCGCCACCGACTACACCTTCGGCTTCGACACCGCCGTCGGCATCGCCACCGAGGCCATCGACCGGCTGCACACCACCGCCGAGTCCCACATGCGCGTCCTGGTCGTCGAGGTGATGGGCCGGCACACCGGCTGGATCGCCCTCCACTCGGGGCTGGCGGGCGGCGCGAACGTCATCCTCATCCCCGAGCGGCCCTTCGACGTCGACCAGGTGTGCGCCTGGGTCACCTCCCGGTTCCGGGCCTCGTACGCGCCGATCGTGGTCGTCGCGGAGGGCGCCGTGCCGCGGGACGGCGACCTGGTGCTCAAGCACCAGGCGCTCGACTCGTACGGGCACGTCCGGCTGTCCGGCGTGGGGGAGTGGCTGGCCGAGGAGATCGAGAAGCGCACCGGCAAGGAGGCCCGCACCACGGTCCTCGGGCACGTGCAGCGCGGCGGCACGCCCAGCGCGTTCGACCGGTGGCTCGCCACCCGCTTCGGGCTGCACGCCATCGACTGCGTGCGCGACGGCGACTTCGGCAGGATGGTCTCGCTGCGCGGCACCGACATCGTCCGCGTCCCCATCGTGGACGCGATCTCCGAACTGAAGACGGTCGACGCGAAGCTGTACGAGGAGGTCGGCGTCTTCTTCGGCTGACGGTCAACGGTCAACGGTCAAGGGCCAGCGGTCACCGGTCGACGGCGGACTCGCCCCCGAAGTCGTATATTCGGCGTATTCCTACCGGATACGGTGCGGCAGCGGAACGGGAGTCGACGTGGAGATCCTCGCCTTCGGCGTGCAGGCGGACGAGAAACCCCTGATCGAGGCGGCGTTCCAGGACCACCACGAGGTCCGCTGCCTCGACGTGTTCCTCAACGAGGACACCGCGCCCATCGCCAGCGGCCACGAGGTCGTCTCCACCAGTGTCAACGCGGACCTGGGCGCGCCCGTCCTGAAGACCCTCGCGGCCGGCGGGACGCGGATGATCGCCCAGCGCTCCACCGGGTTCAACAACATCGACCTGCCGGTCGCCGAGCACCTCGGCATCACGGTCGCCCGGGTCTCGTCCTACTCGCCGTACTCGGTCGCCGAGTTCGCCTGGACCCTGGCGATGGCCGTCAACCGCCGCGTGGTGCGGGCCTCCACCCGCACCCGCGACTTCGACTTCCGCCTCGACGGACTGCTCGGCCGCGACATGCACGGCCGCACCGCCGGTGTCCTCGGCACCGGCAAGATCGGCGAGGCCTTCGCCCGCATCGCGCACGGCTTCGGCATGAAGCTGCTGGGCTGGGACGTCGCCGAGAACCCGGCGTGCATGGAGCTGGGCATGCGGTACGTGTCCAAGGAGCACCTGCTCGCCGAGTCCGACCTGATCAGCCTGCACGTGCCGCTGATGCCGGCCACGGAGCGCCTGATCGACGCCGCCGCGCTGAAGTCGATGAAGGACGACGCGATCCTCGTCAACTCCAGCCGCGGCGGCCTCGTCGACTCGCAGGCCCTGGTCGCCGAACTGCGCGAGGGCCGGTTCACCGGCGTCGGTCTCGACGTCTACGAGGCGGAGGCGGGCCTGTTCTTCGTCGACCGGTCCCTGGACGCCGTCGACGACGACACCCTGGCCCGCCTCGTCACCTTCCCCAACGTCCTGGTCACCTCGCACCAGGCCTACTACACGGTGGAGGCGGTCTCGCAGATCGTCGCGACCACGGTCGACAACGTCCTCGACTACCTGGCGGGCCGCCGCTCGGCGAACGTCCTGGTGCCGCGCGAGAGCTGACCGAGCCGCTCCGTCAGGTCCCGCACCAGCGTCACCCCGTCGAGGGTGAGCACCGACTCGGGGTGGAACTGCACCCCGGCGAAGCCCGGCCCGCGCAGCGCGTGCACCTCGCCGTTCGCGTCGCGGCTCACCTCGACGCCGTGCGCGGCGAGTTCGGCGGCGGCCTCGTCGTCGCACCGGGCCACGAAGCTGTTGTAGAAGCCGACGGTCTCGCGGCGCCCGAACAGGTCGACCTCCACCTGCGCGCCCTGGAAGGGCACCGCCTTGCGGACGACGGGCAGCCCCAGCTCGGCCGCGATCAGCTCGTGCCCCAGGCAGACGCCGAGCACCCCGTGCCGGCCGCCCGCGATCACCTCCGCGGTCAGCGCCCGCAGGAACCGCATCCGGGGGTCGGCCGTGTCGGACGGGTCGCCGGGGCCGGGGCCCAGCACGACCGGGCCGTCGTGCGCGAGCACGGCCGCCCGCAGCCCGGGTTCGTCGAACGCGCGCACGGTCACGGCCAGCCCGCAGGAGCGCAGCATGTGGGCGAGCATCGCGGTGAACGTGTCCTCCGCGTCGACCACCAGTGCGTGCGCGGCGGGCTCGGCGGCGACGGCCGGGGCGGCCTCGGCCGCCGCGCCCCGCATCCGCAGCCAGAACGGGGCGAGGGCCGCCCGGCGTCCGTCCAGCGCGGCCCGTACGCGCGGGTCGTCCGCCAGCCGGGCCGGGGCCCGCGCCGGACGCGGGCGGGCGGGGACCACTCCGAGGGCGGCGAGGACGCCCGCCGCCTTCGCGTGCGTCTCGGCGACCTCGGCCGCCGGGTCCGAGCCGCGCACCAGCGTCGCGCCCACCGACACCCGCAGCCGTCCGTCGGCCGCGATGTCCGCCGTACGGATCAGGATCGGCGAGTCCAGGGTCTGCGCCCCGCCCGCGTCCCGGCCCAGCAGCGCCAGCGCGCCGGCGTAGTAGCCGCGGCCCGCGCCGTCCGGCCCGGCGGGCTCGTACCGCTCGACGACCCGGCAGGCGTTGCGCACCGGCGACCCGGTCACCGTCGCCGCGAACATCGTCTCGCGCAGCACCTCCCGCACGTCCAGCGAGGACCGGCCGCGCAGTTCGTACTCGGTGTGCGCGAGGTGCGCCATCTCCTTCAGCCGCGGCCCGACGACGACACCGCCCCGGTCGCCGACGGTGCACATCATCTTCAGCTCCTCGTCGACGACCATCGACAGCTCCTCCACCTCCTTGCCGTCGGCGAGGAATTCCAGCAGGTGCTCGGGCGTCGGGCCCTCGGCCGGGTAGCGGTAGGTCCCGCTGATCGGGTTCATGACGACCGTGCCGCCGGACATCCGCACGTGCACCTCGGGGCTCGCGCCCACCAGCGTCCGCTCGCCGGTGTGCACCACGAACGTCCAGTACGCTCCCCGTTCGCCCGCCAGCAGCCGCCGGAACAGGGCGAGCGCGTCGGCCCGCGAGAAGTCCGCGATCCGGCCGCCGTAGGTGCGCCGGATCACGAAGTTCGCGCCCTCGCCGCGCCCGATCTCGTCGCGCAGCACCCGGCCGACGATCTCCGCGTACTCCTCGTCGGCGACGTCGAACCCGCCGTCCTCGACCCGCACCCGGTGCCCCGGCAGGGCGCCGAGCACGTCGGCGAGCGCGAACGTGTACGTCTCCTCCGGTTCGAGCACGGCCAGCGGCGTCCCGTCGTCCCGGACGTCGAAGCCCCGCTCGCGGATCTGCCGGAACGGGACGAGCGCGAGACCGGTGTCCGGCAGGTCGGCGAGCCGCTCGCGGGTGGTGACCGGGCCGATCAGCAGTTCGACCGTGTCCGGGTCGTGGCCGGGGGCGCGGCGGTGCAGCAGGGCGAACGGGCGGTCGTCGCCCGCCAGGAGGCGGGGCAGGTCCACGGGTGTCATCGGCGGTTCCTCTTCCGTGCGGATTCCGTGCGGGTCCGTGGTTCACCACGTGACGTACGGAGCGGGGAGGAACGGCCGCGGAAACACCGAAGGCCGCCCCTCGGGGCGGCCTTCGCGAAGCGTTCGAGTACGCGCAGTCAGCGGGCCGCCGGATGAGCGGTCCACCACCAGGAGCGGGTCGAGTGCGCGAACATGCGGTGCACCCTACAACACGCTGCGTGCGTTCCGCGGGCTGTGCCGCGTGTCTCACCAGTCGAGCGGCGGACAGAACCACCGACACGACCCCGTAATGTTTGCGGGGTGACCGTGAACGTGAAGACCAGCGCCAGCGCCGGGAACACCTGGCGAGACCTGCCCGCGGCGCAGCAGCCCGAGTACCCGGACGCCGAGGCTCTGCGCGATGTGATCGCCGAGCTGGAGACCTATCCGCCGCTGGTGTTCGCCGGCGAGTGCGACCAGCTCCGTGCCCGGATGGCCGCCGTCGCGCGCGGCGAGGCGTTCCTGCTCCAGGGCGGCGACTGCGCCGAGTCCTTCGACGCGGTGTCCGCCGAGCACATCAGGGCGAAGCTCAAGACGCTGCTCCAGATGGGTGCCGTCCTCACGTACGCCGCGTCGGTGCCGGTCGTGAAGGTCGGCCGTATCGCCGGCCAGTACTCCAAGCCCCGCTCGAAGCCGGACGAGACCCGCGACGGTGTGACGCTGCCCACCTACCGCGGCGACTCCGTCAACGGCTTCGCCTTCACCGAGGCCGAGCGGATCCCGGACCCCGAGCGCCTGAAGCGGATGTACAACGCGTCCGCCTCCACGCTCAACCTGGTGCGCGCCTTCACCACCGGCGGCTACGCCGACCTGCGCCAGGTGCACGCCTGGAACCAGGACTTCGTGAAGTCGTCCCCCTCCGGCCAGCGCTACGAGCAGCTCGCCCGGGAGATCGACAGCGCGCTGAACTTCATGCGGGCCTGCGGCACCGACCCGGAGGAGTTCAAGACCGTCGAGTTCTACTCCTCGCACGAGGCGCTGCTGCTCGACTACGAGTCGGCCCTGACCCGGGTCGACTCCCGCACGGGCGAGCTGTACGACGTCTCGGGCCACATGGTGTGGATCGGTGAGCGCACCCGCCAACTCGACCACGCGCACGTGGAGTTCGCCTCCCGCATCCGCAACCCGATCGGCATCAAGCTCGGCCCGACGACCACGGCCGAGGAGGCGCTCCAGTACGTCGAGCGCCTGGACCCGGAGCGCGAGCCGGGCCGGCTCACCTTCATCGTGCGCATGGGCGCGGACAAGGTCCGCGATCGGCTGCCCGAGCTGGTGGAGAAGGTCACCGCGTCCGGCGCGGTCGTCGCGTGGGTCACCGACCCGATGCACGGCAACACCTACGAGGCGGCCTCCGGGCACAAGACGCGCCGCTTCGACGACGTGCTCGACGAGGTCAAGGGCTTCTTCGAGGTGCACAAGAGCCTCGGCACCCACCCGGGCGGCATCCACGTCGAGCTCACCGGCGACGACGTCACCGAGTGCGTGGGCGGCGGCGACGAGATCTTCGTCGACGACCTGCACCAGCGCTACGAGACGGCCTGCGACCCGCGGCTGAACCGCAGCCAGTCGCTCGACCTGGCCTTCCTCGTCGCCGAGATGTACCGCGACCAGTAGCCGCCGTGGCCCGGCGGACGCCGGGCCGGGCGGCCGGAACGCGAAGTGGGGTGCGGATCACATGCGATCCGCACCCCACCCCGCTTTTGCGCGATCTGTGCCCCGGGTAAGGTTAGGTTAGCCTCACCGAGCTTCGGGACGGCGAACCACAGGTCCCGACGGGAGGTGAGCCCGCGTGTACGTCTGCAACTGCTTCGGTGTGACCGAGGAACAGGTCAAGCAGCACGCGGACAACGGTGCCTGCACGCCCCGCCAGGTCGCGTCGGCCTGCAAGGCCGGTACCGACTGCGGCCGTTGCGTGCGCCGCATCCAGGCCCTGCTGGGCCGGGACGCCTGCCCGCGCCGCGAGCTCGTCGAGGAGGGCCGCCCGGCCTTCACCGAGCTGCCGCCGTCACCCGTACAGCCGCAGGCGCCGTCACTGCCGCAGACGCCGGTCCTGCCCGCCGGGCCCCGCCCCGCCGCGTATCCCGAAGCGGCGTAGCCGGCCGCCCCGCCCGGGGCCCGCGGAACCTAGAGGCTGCCGGTGCCCGGACCCGAGGCGTCCGGCTGGGTCTGCTCGATGAGCGTCGACAGGTACAGCGACTCGCCGAGCTGCTCGACGAGGTCGAGCTGCGTCTCCAGGTAGTCGATGTGGTGCTCCTCGTCGGCCAGGATCGCCTCGAAGATGTTCGCCGACGTGATGTCGTTCTTCTCGCGCATGACCTTGATGCCGCGCCGCAGCCTGTCGATCGCCTCGACCTCGACCTCGCGGTCCGCCTTGAACATCTCGGTGACGGTCTGGCCCACGCGGACGTGGAAGAGCCGCTGGTAGTTCGGCAGGCCGTCCAGGAGCAGGATGCGGTCGGTGAGGATCTCCGCGTGCCGCATCTCGTCGAAGGACTCGGAGCGGGTGTACTTCGCGAGCTTCGTCCAGCCCTTGTGGTCCTGCAGCTTGGCGTGCAGGAAGTACTGGTTGATCGCCGTGAGCTCGGCGGTCAGCTGCTCGTTCAGGAATTCGATGACCTCGGGGTCGCCCTGCATCGCAGAGGCTCCTTCCAGCGGGGGTGGAGTCGGGGGTCGTCAGGCAGTGCCGAGGCCGCACTATTGCACCGGCCGGGAAGATCGTCCAGTAAGTGCATACTTAGTAAGTAAACGCATGCTTAGTAGTGGTTGAGGTGATGGGGAGGCGCCCCGGCGCCCGATTCTGTGCGCCTTCCCCGGTCTGTCAGGATGGAGTCATGGTTCGACCGGAGGAGCGTGCGTCAGGGCAGGGGGTGGGGCCCGAGCTGCCGCCGGGCCAGCGCCTGCAACGCGGCTGGCCGGTCACGCACTACGGGCCGGTGCCCAAGTTCCGTCCCGAGCGCTGGGACTTCCGGGTCTTCGGCGCCACCGCCGACGGTGACAAGCGCAGCTGGAACCACGACGAGTTCACCGCCCTCCCGTACGAGACGGTCGTCGCCGACCTGCACTGCGTGACGAAGTTCAGCATGATCGGCTCGGAGTGGGGCGGGGTCGCCGCCCGGACCATCCTCAGGACCGCGCCGCCCGCCGCGGCCGTCACCCACGTGATGGTGTGGGCCGAGTACGGCTACAGCGCCAACCTGCGCCTGGCCGACTTCGAGGACGGGCGCACGGTGTTCGCCACCCACAAGGACGGCGAACTGCTGACCGCCGAGCACGGCTTCCCGCTCCGCCTCGTCGTCCCGCACCTGTACGCGTGGAAGGGCCCCAAGTGGGTCCGCGGCATCGAGTACATGACCGCCGACCGCCGCGGCTTCTGGGAGGAGCGCGGCTACCACAACATCGGCGACCCCTGGCGGGAGCAGCGCTACTCGTACCAGGAGGAGGCGGGCGACGGCCCCGGTCTCTGACCCGGCCGTGCCGCCGGACGGTCAGCCGTCCCGGAGCCGCTTCAGCCGGGCCACGTCCGCCGCGTGCCCCTCCTTGCCGCCCGGGGTCTCGATGACCAGCGGGACGCCCGCGGTCGCCGGGTGCCGCATCAGCTCGCGGAACGGGTCCTCGCCGATGTGCCCGGCGCCGATGTTCTCGTGCCGGTCCTTGTGCGCGCCCGTCACGTCCTTGGAGTCGTTGGCGTGGATCAGCCGCAGCCGCCCCTCGCCCACGGTGTCCACCAGCATGTCCAGGGTCTTGTGCGCCCCGTCCGGCCCGGCCAGGTCGTGCCCGGCCGCGTAGATGTGGCAGGTGTCCAGGCAGACGCCCAGCTTCGGGTGGGCGTCCAGCGCGTCGAAGTACGGGCCGAAGTCCCAGGTGCGGGAGCACAGCGACGAGCCCTGCCCCGCGGTGGACTCCAGCAGCAGGTACGGGTCGTCGTCGTGGGTCAGCTCGTCCAGAAGCGGCAGCAGGTGCGCGCGGACCTGGGCCAGCGCCACCTCGCGGGGGCGGCCCCCGGTGGCGCTGCCGGTGTGCACGACCACGCCGAGCGCGCCGATCTCACGGCCCCGGCGCAGCGAGTGCCGCAGCGACTCCACCGACCTCTCCACGGTCGCCTCCGTGTGCGACCCGAAGTTGATCAGGTACGGGGCGTGCACGTACGCGGGGATCGACCCGGCCTCGCAGGCCGCGCGGAACGCCTCGTCCTGGCGCGGGTTCCCGGCCGGTGTGGCCCACCCACGCGGATTCGCCACGAAGACCTGTACGGCCTCGGCGCCCAGGTCGCGGGCGTAGGCGAGGCCGACCGAGCTGAGGCCGCCGGCCACCGGGACGTGGCCCCCGACGGGGTTGCGCGGGGCGCCGGGCGCGAGGGCGGGGGAGTGCGGACTGGTCACCGGTCAAGGGTGCCACGCCCGCGCGGCACGCAGGTCAGCGGATCGTGATCTTGATCGTGGACCCCTTGGGCGCGGTGTCGCCGCCGTCGACGGACTGGGCCTTGACGGTGTCGCCGAACAGGCCGAGCAGCCCGCGGTCCTCGTCCACGTCGAAGCCCGCGTTCTGGAGGGTCTCGGTCGCCTCGTCGACGCTGTCCCCGACCACGTCCGGCACCTCGACCATCTCGGGCCCCTTGGACACGGTCAGGGTCACGGTGTCGCCCTCGGCCGCCTCGGCACCGCTGTCCGGGGACTGCCGCGCGACCTGGCCCTTGTCGTACTCGGAGGTGACCTCGGCGGTGGCGACCTCGACCTTCAGGCCCGCGTCCGCGAGGTCCGCCTTCGCGTCGTCGAGGTCCTCGCCCGTGACGTCGGGCACGTCCACCGGGCTGCCCTTGCTGACGGTCAGCGCGATCGCGGAACCCGCGTGCCGGGTGGTGCCCGCGTCCGGGTCGGTGCGCACCACGGAACCCCGGGGCACGTCGTCGCTGAACTCCCGGGTGACCATGCCCGGCGCGAGCCCCTTCTCCTTCAGCTCCGCGCGCGCGGCGGCCAGACCGGTACCGGCGAGGTCGGGGACCTTCACCGTCTCCGGGCCGTCCGAGACGGTCAGCACCACGCCGTCGTTGCGGCGGATGCGGGCGCCGGCGGCCGGGTCGGTGCCGACGACCTGGCCGCGCCGCACGGTGTCGCTGTACTCGTGCCGCACGCGCTTGACGTCGAGGCCGTCGTCGGACAGCCGGTCCCGGGCCTGCGCCTCGGTCTTGGCCAGCAGCGGCGGGACCTTCGTGAACTGGCCCGAGTTGATGTACCAGACGCCCGCGCCCAGCCCGAGCACCAGCAGCACCGCGGTCACCAGCGCCACGAACCCGCGCCGGGACCGCGAGTGGCGCGGCGGCAGCGGGGCCACGGAACCGAGCACGCTGGTCCGGTTCACGTCGTCGGGGCCGCCGGTGCCGTACGCGGGTGTGGGGTGCGCGGCGGGCGGCGGCATCGGGAGCACGCTCGTGCGGTCCCCGGCGATGTCGCGGCCGGCCACCGCGGCGGGCGGTGCCGGCTCGTCCGAGTCGCCCATGCCGAGCACGATCCGCGTCTCGCGGACCCGGGCGAGCAGTGCCGCCGCGTCGCGCGGACGAACGGCGGCGGTGCGCGCGGTGGCCTCGGCGACCAGCCGGTCCAGCTCCGCGGGCAGCCCCGGGACGGCCGCCGACGGGGGCGGCACGTCCTCGTTGAGGTGCTGGTAGAGGATCTGCGCGGGGGAGTCGCCGCGGCGCGGCTTGGTGCCGGTCAGCATCTCGTAGAGGACGACACCGCACGCGTACACGTCGACGCGGGGATCGGCGGAGCCGTGCTCGATCTGCTCGGGCGCGAGGTACGAGACGCTGCCGAGGACCGTGCCGGTGGTGTCGGTGACGGTGTTCACGGCCCGCACCAGGCCGAAGTCGGCGACCTTGACCCGGCCGTCGTCCCCGATCAGGACGTTCTCCGGCTTCATGTCGCGGTGCACGAACCCCGCCCGGTGCGCGGCCCCCAGCGCCGCGAGCACCGGCTCCAGGATGTCCAGGGCGGCGCGCGGCGCCAGCGCCCCGCGCTCGCGCAGCACGTCGCGCAGGGTGCAGCCGGCGACGTACTCCATGGCGAGGTACACGTAACCGCCGTCGGTGCCCTGGTCGAAGACCTGGACGACGTTCGGGTGCGCGAGCCGGGCGACCGACTTCGCCTCGCGGATGAACCGGTCGACGAACGACCCGTCGGCGGCGAGCGCCGGATGCATCACCTTGAGCGCGAGGACGCGGTCGAGGCGCAGGTCCACGGCCCGGTAGACCGTGGCCATGCCGCCGACGGCGATCCGCGCGTCGACGCGGTACCGGCCGTCCAGCACGCGGCCGACGAGAGGGTCTTCCAGGGTCGTGTCCACCCAGGGAGTGTACGATCCGTCGCCCGTTTGGCCGCCCCTTCGCCCGTTTCGGGACCCTTCTTGAAGCCGTCCTGTGACGCGGACCGCACACGGCCGCCGCTCCCGGGCGGGCACCGGCGCCGGCCCCGGGGGCGTCCGGTCAGAAGGCGGGGCGCTCCGGGTCGAGCCGTGCCAGGCCCTCGGCGGGGGACGACGCCTCGGCGAAGTGGCGGGGCGGGATGCGGCCCGCCCGCCGGGCCAGCCGGCCCGCCAGGACCGCGTGCCGCATGCCCTCCGCCATCAAGACCGGCTCCCGCGCGCGGGTCACCGCCGAGGCGAGCATCACACCCGCGCACCCCAGCTCCATCGCCAGCGCCACGTCCGACGCGGTGCCCGCCCCGGCGTCCAGGATCACCGGGACGCGCGCGTGCTCGACGATGAGCCGGAAGTTGTGCGGGTTGCGGATGCCGAGCCCGGAACCGATGGGGGAGCCGAGCGGCATCACCGCCGCGCACCCCACGTCCTCCAGCCGCCGCGCGAGCACCGGGTCGTCGTTCGTGTACGGCAGGACCGTGAAGCCGTCGTCGACCAGCGTCTCCGCCGCCTCCAGGGTCTCCACCGGGTCCGGCAGCAGGGTGCGTTCGTCGGCGACGACCTCCAGCTTGACCAGGTCCGTGCCGAGCGCCTCGCGCGCGAGGCGGGCGGTCAGCACCGCCTCGCCGGCCGTGAAGCAGCCGGCGGTGTTCGGCAGCACCCGCACGCCCAGCCGCTCCAGGACGGAGAGCACCGAGCCGTTCACCGAGGGGTCGACGCGCCGCATCGCGACCGTCGTCAGCTCGGTCCCGGACGCCGCCAGGGCGCGTTCCAGCACGTCGAGGCTGGGTGCCCCGCCCGTGCCCATGATCAGGCGGGACGAGTACGTCGTACCGCCGAGGACGAAGGGATCGTCAGCCACGGTCAGCCTCCCTGGACTGCGGTCAGGACTTCGACGCGGTCGCCCTCGCGCAGCGCGGTGGCGGCCCACCGGGTGCGCGGGACGACGGTCTCGTTGAGGGCGGCGGCCACGCCCGAGGGCGCCGGGGTGAGGGACCGCACGACGGTGTCGAGGGCGGTGCCGGGCGCGACCTCGCGGGGCTCCCCGTTCACGGTGACGTTCACGCGGGCTGCACCGCCCGGTCCGCGGTCCGGAACCTTCGCGGGGTGAACGGCCGTGCCAGCTCCGGGAGTTCGCCCGTGGTCAGGACGTGGGCGAGGACGTCGCCGGTGACCGGGGTGAGCAGCACGCCGTTGCGGTGGTGCCCGGTGGCCAGCAGCAGGCCGGGCAGCGCGGTGGGGCCGAGCAGCGGCGCGTTGTCGGGGGAGGCGGGGCGCAGTCCCGCCCGGGTCTCGGTCAGCGGCAACTCCGTGATGCCGGGGATCAGTTCGTGCGCGTCGCGCAGCAGCGCGTACACGCCGCCCGCGGTCACCGTCGTGTCCCAGCCCAACTCCTCGCTGGTCGCCCCGACCACCAGTTCGCCGTTCTCCCGGGGCACCAGGTACACCTGGCTGCCGCGCACCACCGCCCGTACCGTCCGGCTCAGGAACGGCGCGTACCGCGCGGGCACGGACAGCCGCAGCACCTGCCCCTTCACCGGCCGTACCGGCGGCAGCGCCTCGGCGGGCACCCCCGCGAGCCGCCCGCTCAGGGAACCCGCCGCGAGCACGACCTGGCCGGCGGCGAACGCCGTGCCGTCCGCGCCGAGCACGCCGGTCGCCCGGCCCCGCGCCACGGTGAGCCGCTCGGCCCACACCCGGTGGAACACCACCCCCGCCCGTTCGCACGCCACGACCAGCGCCGCCGCGAGCCGCCGCGGGTCGATCTGGTGGTCGTCGTCCACCCGCAGCCCGCCGCGCACGCCCGGCGCCAGCATCGGCTCCAGGCGGCGGCACTCCCGTCCGGACAGCCACTCGGAGCCGAGCCCCGACGCGTTGTGCAGGACGTGCAGTTCGCGCAGGTGCGCGCGGTCGTCGGCGTCCAGCGCCACGGCCAGCGTGCCGCACCGGCGGTGCCCGAGGTCGTGCCCCGTGCAGTCCGTCAGCTCGGCGGCGAACTCCGGGTAGCGGCGCGCCGATTCGAGGTTGAGACCGAGCAACGTCTGCTCGCCGTGGTGCAGTTCGGTGACGGCCGCGAGCATCCCGGCGGCCACCTGCGCGGCGCCGCCGCCCGGCCCGGGGTCCAGCACGGCGGTGGACAGGCCGCGTTGGGCCGCCCGCCAGGCCGTGACCAGGCCGATGACGCCACCGCCCACGACCAGGACGTCGGACGACGGAACAGCGGATGGTGCGACGGATACGGATGTCGACATGGGTGTCCAGCCCCTCCCTTCGCCGGCATGACCCGGATCAGGTTCGTACGGTCGGAGGCCGCCAGCCTCCCTCTCAGCCCGGTGCGCCCGGACTCCCGCGTGTGCTCTTCGGAAACCACCCTAGCCCCGCCGCCCGGCGCCCCGGGGAGCCGCCCCCGGCGCGCGCTCCGCGCTCCGGCGGCCCTGTGGTGCCGTACGGGAACGTTCACCGGGTAGGCGGACAGCGACCGCCCGATCTCCGTCACGCGCGGCCGACCACCGGCGGACCACGGCGTACGGGCGCTCGTCGGCGTGGGCCGCGGGGAGTCCCCGGCGGCCGGGTACGGGCGAAGGAGACGGCAGTGGCAGTCGTGGACGGGCGGCGGGACGGGTACGGCGCGTCGGAGCACCGGTCACCGCCGGTGACTGACGCGATGTCAGTTGTCTATGGTGATCACGTGAGCGAGCAGACGCAGCAACGGCGCACGTCGGGGGGCGCCCCCCACCCGCGGCGCGTGGTCGTGGCGGGCGCGGGCATGGCGGGGGTGCAGACCGCGGTCGCCCTGCGCGAACAGGGCTTCGACGGCACCGTCACCCTGATCGGCGCCGAGACCCACCCGCCCTACGACCGGCCGCCGCTGTCGAAGGCCGTCCTGCTCGGCAAGGCCGACGGCTCCGCCTTCGACATCGACTTCGCCGCCCTCGGCATCGAACTGCGGCTCGGGACCGAGGCCCTGGGCGTGCGCCCCGGCGACCACGAACTGGACACGTCCGCCGGGCCCGTCCCGTACGACGCCCTGGTCGTCGCCACCGGCGCCCGGCCCGTCCGGCTGCCCGGCACCGAGGGCGCCTCCGGCGTGCACGTGCTGCGCACCCTGGACGACGCCGAACGGCTGCGGCCGGTGCTCGCCGCCCAGCGCGACATCGTGGTCGTCGGCGCCGGCTGGATCGGCGCCGAGTTCGCCACCGCCGCCCGCGAGGCGGGCTGCGCCGTCACCGTCGTCGAGGCCGCCGACCGGCCGCTGGCCGGCGCGCTGCCCGCCGAGGTCGCCGCCCCGATGGCGCACTGGTACGCCGACAGCGGCACGGACCTGCGCACCCACGCGCGCGTGGCCCTCGTCGAGGACGGCGCGGTGGTGCTCGACGACGGCACCCGGCTGGCCGCGGACGCCGTCGTCGTCGGCATCGGCGCCCGGCCCGTCACCGAGTGGCTGGCCGGCTCGGGCGTCGCGCTCGGCGCGCACGGCGAGGTCCTCGCCGACGCCCGCCTGCGCACCTCCGTCCCGGACGTGCACGCCGTGGGCGACTGCGCGTCCTTCCCCTCGGAGCGGTACGCGGAGCGCCTGCTCGTGCACCACTGGGACAACGCCCTCCAGGGGCCGCGCACGGTCGCCGCCGACATCCTCGGCGACGCCCCGGCGGCCTACGACCCGGTCCCGTACTTCTGGTCCGAGCAGTTCGGCCGCTTCGTCCAGTACGCGGGCCACCACCCCTACGGCGACACCACCGTGTGGCGCGGCGACCCCGCCGGACCGGCGTGGACCGTGTGCTGGCTGCGCGAGGGGCGGCTCGTCGCCCTCCTCGCGGTGGGCCGTCCGCGCGACCTGGCGCAGGGCCGCAAGCTGATCGAGGCGGGCGCGGTGATGGACGCGGAACGCCTCGCTGACCCCTCCATGCCACTGAAGACGGCGACGGCGTAGGGCGCGGGGGCGGGCGACCGGGCGGCGACGCCGGAGGAGCGGCGACCGCGTGACGGTGTCCGCCGCCGCCCGGTCGGACGGGGTCGGCTTCCGGCTGTCGGTGCGGGATGGCAGGCTTGAGGGGTGACCGAGATTGACACCAAGATCGATGCTCTCGTCCCCGCCTGGCTCACCCTCCCCGACATCGCCGAGAAGTTCGGCGTCGAGGTGACGCGTGTCCGCCAGCTCGTCAAGGAGGGCCAGCTCATCGCCGTGCGCCGCGGGGAGAACCGCGCGCTGCACGTCCCCGCCGCCTTCATCGACGGGGATGTGATCGTCAAGGGCCTGACCGGGACCCTGACGCTCCTGCGGGACGACGGCTACTCCGACGAAGAGATGCTGGAGTGGCTGTTCACGGCCGACCCCAGCCTCCCCGGCACCCCCGCCGAGGCCCTCAGCGAGAACCGCGGCACGGAGGTGAAGCGCCGCGCCCAGGCGCTCGCCCTCTGACGACCGCGCCCGACCGCCCCGCCCCCGGGGCGCGCCCGCCAGGGCCGCGCCCCGCGGGCCGGGCCCGCGCGACACCAGCACGCCACGACCATCACGGCGCCCGGGGCGCCGTCCCCGGGGGGACCTGAGCATGTCCGACACCGCCACCACCGCCCGCGCCCGGCTGGCGGACGCCCGCCTGTACCTGTGCACCGACGCCCGCACCCGGCAGGGCGACCTGCCCGAGTTCCTGGACGCGGTCCTGGCCGGCGGGGTCGACGTCGTGCAGCTGCGCGACAAGGGCATGGAGGCCGCCGAGGAGCTGGCGCACCTCGCCGTGTTCGCCGAGGCCTGCGCCCGGCACGGCGCGCTCCTCGCCGTGAACGACCGGGCCGACGTCGCCCACGCCGCCGCCTCCGACGTGCTGCACCTCGGGCAGGGCGACCTGCCGGTCCCCGCGGCCCGCGCGCTGCTCGGCGACGACGTCCTGATCGGCCGCTCCACGCACGCCGAGTCCGAGGCCGCCGCCGCGGCCGTCCAGGACGGCGTGGACTACTTCTGCACCGGCCCCTGCTGGCCGACCCCCACCAAGCCCGGCCGCACCGCCCCCGGCCTCGGGCTCGTCCGGTACACCGCGGGCCTCGGCACCGCCCGCCCGTGGTTCGCCATCGGCGGCATCGACCTCGGCAACCTCGACGAGGTGCTCGACGCGGGCGCCCGCCGGGTCGTGGTCGTCCGCGCGATCACCGGCGCCGACGACCCGGGCGCGGCCGCCGCCGCCTTCGCGAAGCGGCTGCGGGAGCGCTGAGCCGCGCCGCGGTGTCCACGGCTGTCCGAGGGGTGGACAACAAGGCGACGAACCGGGTGAAAAACCCTCATCCGGTTGGGCGACCGACGTCCCCTGGCTAACCTGCGGGTATGGCCCTCGGAACCGCATCCACCCGGACGGATCACGCACCTACCGTGCGTGACATGCTCGCCTCCGGCAAGACGACGATCTCGTTCGAGTTCTCGGCGCCGAAGACCCCCAAGGGGGAGCGGAACCTGTGGAGCGCGCTGCGCCGCGTCGAGGCCGTCGCCCCGGACTTCGTCTCGGTGACCTACGGGGCCGGCGGTTCCACCCGGGCCGGCACGGTCCGGGAGACCGAGCAGATCGTGTCGGACACCACGCTGACGCCGGTCGCCCACCTCACCGCGATCGACCACTCCGTGACCGAACTGCGCAACATCGTCGGCCAGTTCGCCGACGCGGGCATCCGCAACATGCTCGCTCTGCGTGGCGATCCGCCCGGCGATCCGATGGGCGAGTGGACCGCCCACCCGACCGGTCTGGAGTACGCGGCCGACCTGGTGCGCCTCATCAAGGAGGCCGGTGACTTCTGCGTCGGCGTCGCCGCGTTCCCCGAGATGCACCCCCGTTCCGCCGACTGGGACAGTGATGTCGCCCACTTCGTGGCCAAGTGCCGGGCGGGCGCCGACTACGCGATCACACAGATGTTCTTCCAGCCGGAGTCCTACCTCCGGCTGCGCGACCGCCTCGCCGCCGCAGGCTGTGACACCCCCGTCATCCCCGAAGTGATGCCGGTCACCAGCGTGCGGATGCTGGAACGGCTGCCCCAGCTGAGCAACGCGGCCATCCCGTCCGCCCTCGCGGACCGGATCCACACAGCGAAGGACGATCCGGCGGCGGTACGCTCCATTGGCATCGACGTCGCAACGGAGTTCTGCGCGCGGCTGCTGGCCGAGGGAGTGCCGGGGCTGCACTTCATCACGCTGAACAACTCCACCGCGACGCTGGAGATCCACGAGAACCTGGGTCTGCACGATCCGCACCACCGACCACAGGCCTAGACCGGCCGCACCTGAATGCGCCACACTGCGTAGCGGCCACTGGGAGAGGGGCGTACATGGGCTGGACGGTCCTCTACATCGCATTCGGCGTCGTCGCGCTCTGGCTGCTCGGCGAGGTGCTGCTGCAGTACAAGGCACGGCTGCGCTGGCGGCTGCTCGCCTTCGGCGGCTTCGTCCTCGTCGTCCTCGGCGTACTGATCCCGTCGGTCCTCGTCATCGCGCTCGGCGCGGTCGCGTTCGCCGTCGGCCAGACCTACGTCACGCTGTCCTTCCGCCGGGGCTTCGACGAGGGCTGGGCGCTGCCCGGCCGCCGCGAGGCCGACGCCCAGAAGCGGGAGCGCGAACACGAGCACGACCCCGACCACGACCACGACGGGCCGGGCCCCGACGGCCGCGGCCCCGTGCCGGAGGACGACGACCACCGCGCCGAGGCACCCGGCCCGGCCGGGGACGACGCCTACGGCCAGGGCGACGGCTACCACCACGAGAACGCCTACGCGGGCACCCACCCCGGCGACACCGGCGCGAACTCCGTGTACGAGCCGCAGCCGCTGCCGGACGACACCGGCTCCTACGGGGTCTACCGCGACGGCACCTTCGCGGGCGCCGCCGACACCTCCTACGCGGCGGCCGGCCAGCAGCAGGACCAGGCGTACGCCGCGGCGGGCCAGGGCGGCGACCAGAACTACGGGTACGACAACTACTCCGGCTACGACCAGCAGCAGTACGGCTACGACACGGGCGCCCAGCAGCAGTACGCGGCCTACTCCGACCCGTACATCGGCACCCAGGCGTACGACGGCCAGCAGCAGTACGGCAACGGCGGTTACGCTCCGCAACAGCCGTACGAGCAGCAGCAGTACAACCAGGACCAGTACGGCAACTACGGGGACACCCCGGCCGGCGGGGTCTGGGTCCCGCAGCAGCGCAACGCCGACGGCAGCTACGCCGACGGCGACCTGCCGCCCGAGCAGCAGAACTACCCGTACCAGAACCACGATCAGAGCCAGAACCAGCACAACGGGCAGGCGCAGAACACCGGTTACGACGAGCAGTACCGCTACTGAGCCTCCCCGCAGGGGAGTCGGCCCCGGCGGTCCGCTCCCGCCGGGCCCTCCGCCCCCGGACCGTCGGTCCGGGGGCGGAGGCGTGTCACTGCGAGCCGCGGAAGTCCGGGCCCTCCACGACCAGTCCGGCCACCAGCGCGCCCGACATCCCCGCGTGCGCCAGCCCGCCCCCGGGGTGCGCCCAGCCGCCGGCCGTGAACAGCCCTGGCAGAGCAGTGGAGTTGGGCGGGCGCAGCAGGGAGCCCGCCGCGGCGGCCAGTGCGGGCGCGGGCACTCCGCCGGCCTCCGCGCCCGTCTCCTCGCGGGTGTGCACGGGCGTGCGCACCTCGCGCCACAGGACGCGACCGGCGAGGTCCGGCACCGCGCGCGCCGCGGCGGCCACCATCCGGTCGGCGAACGCGTCGGCGGCGCCGGGCGCGGCCCAGTCGTGACGGGCCAGGGACGGCACCGTCGCGGTCAGCACCACCGACTCGTGCGCCGTGTCGGGCCGCAGCGCCGGATCGTCCGGCCGGTACACGACGACCGTCGGGTCCGCCGCGGGCCTGCCCGCCGCGAGGGCGCCCAGTTCGTCCTCCCGGTCCCGGGTGTGCACGACGGTGCGGTGCACGGCGTCCCGGTCGCGGGCGCCGCGCAGCGCCAGGCACACCACGACCCGGCCCGGCACGGTGTCCTCGGCGCCGGGCGAGGGGACGCCGTCCGGGAACAGGGCCCGCCCCGGGACCATCGCGGCGAGGCGGGCCGGGGCGCCGCCGATCACGTGGTCCGCCCCGGCCACCGTGCCGTCGGCCAGCTCCACACCGGCCGCCCGGCCGTCCTTCTCCAGGACGCGCACGACGTCCGCGCCGAACACGAACTCCACCCGCCGGGCCGCGCACCGCTCGTACATCGCGCGGGCCAGCTCGCGCAGCCCGCCGCGGACGTACCAGGTGCCGAACGCGTGGTCCATGTACGGCAGTACGGCGGCCGACGCGGGCGCGGTGCGCGGGTCGAGGCCGTAGGTGACCGCGTAGCTCTCCAGCAGGGCGGTGAGCCGTGCGTCCCGCAGCTCCAGGTCGCCGACCTCGGTGAGCGTGGCGGCCAGGCGGGTGCGCAGCAGCCGCTTGCGCGGGACCGCCGGATAGGGCTCGCGCTCGGCCAGCACCTGCCAGTTGGGCCACAGGGGCTCTTCGAGGAGCGGCCGGCGCGTGCGGTCCCAGGCCTCGCGGGCCCGTACCAGGAAGTCGCCCCACCGCCGGCCCGCACCGCCGCCGAGGGCGTCGTCGAGGGCGGAGACGACCCCCGCGCGCGAGGCGTTGGGGAGGTCCGCGCGCGTACCGTCCGCGAACACGTGCCGGGCGGACGGGTCGACCTGCACGAGGTCGACGGAGCCCTCCATGGACTCCTTGCCGGTCTTGACGAACAGGTCGCGGTAGACCGCCGGCAGCGGGAGCAGCCCCGGCCCGGTGTCGAAGGCGAAACCGTCGCGTTCGAGACGCCGCAGGGCGCCCCCGTACGTCTGTGTGCGCTCGTACACCGTCACCCGGTGGCCCGCGACGGCCAGCCGGGCGGCAGCCCCCATGGCGCCCGTCCCGGCGCCGATCACCGCAATCCGTGCCATGCGGGGACCTTATCGGCCGCGCCGGCCGCGGCCTCCGGCGGCCACCGCGCGCGGGTCCGCGGGCGCCGGGTCAGGCCGGCGGGGGCTCCTGCGGCGGCCACTCGGCGAGGGCCCGTTTGCGTTCGCGCCGCTCGGCGCGGCGCCGCCGGAACCGCCTGATCCGCGAGACCAGGAAGCAGACCACCACCAGCCCGGTGGCGAGCAGCACGCCCGCGACGATCGCCGCCGCCACCGGATGGAACATCGAGAACGTGACGATGCCGCCCACGCCGAGGTCCTCGGCGAGGCTCACCACCACGTTGCTGAACGGCTCGGGCGAGGTGTTGACCGCCATGCGCGTACCGGCCTTGACGGTGTGGCTGGCCAGCGCCGTCGAGCCGCCGATCACGCCGGCCGCGACCTCCGACAGCGAGCCGCTCTGGCCGGCGAGCAGCGCGCCGACCCAGGCCCCGGCGACCGGCCGGATCACGGTGTGCACCGAGTCCCACACCGAGTCGACGTACGGGATCTTGTCGGCGACCGCCTCGCACAGGAACAGCACACCGGCGACGATCAGCACCTCGGGGCGCTGCATCGCCGCGGGCACGTCGTCGCTGAGCCCGGTCGCGCCGAACAGGCCGAGGAGCAGCACCGCCGCGTACGCGTTGATGCCGCTGGCCCAGCCGCTGGTGAAGACCAGGGGGAGTACGGACATGCGGGAGATCGTAGCCAGTACTCGCACACACGTCCCAGGGGTTGGGCACTCGGATTCGCGTAGGTGTACTCAGGGGGCGGGTTGAGTACGTGCGCGGATGGGACGGGACCCGCGCGGACGGGACAGTGGGGGGCACGGGAAGGGGCGCGGCGCCGGCACCGCCGGCACGGGGCTGCGGAACGGCGCGCCCCCGGACCGTGCTCCCGGCGTGATCCTGACGGACGCGCGGGAGCTGCCCGGCCGGACTCCGGCCGGGTCGGCGGACCGCGCTCAGCGGCCTCCGCTGACCCGGCCCTGGAGCAGCCGGGACAACGACGCGTGCACGTCGTCCAGGGAGCGCTCGGGCTGGAACGCCTGCCAGTCCAGGGCGGCCACCAGCACCATGCCGACCAGCGCGGCGGCCGTCAGCGGCACGTCGATCTCCTCGCTGAACTCGCCGCCCGCCACGCCCTCCCGCAGGACGTCCTCGATGGCCGCGACGACCTGCCCGCGCACCACCATCAACGTCGACTGCCAGGTGCGGTTGGTGCGCCACAGCTCGGCCACGTAGAGCTGGGTGAAGGCGGGGTAGCGGGCGATGAAGCCGAGACCCGCGCGGATCATCGCGTCCAGCGCGTCCACCTTGCTGCCGCCCGCCCGCGCGACCTCCCCGGACGCCTCCCGCAGGGACGCGGTGAGCAGACCGACGCCGTGCCGCAGCAGTTCCTCGAACAGGACCGACTTGCTCGCGAAGTTGTAGTAGACGGTGCCCTTCGCGACGCCCGCCCGCTCGGCGATCTCGTCCACCGTGGTGGCGGAGAAGCCCTGTTCGGCGATGAGCGTGACGGCCGCCTCGTAGAGCTTCTGCCGGGTGGCCTCGCGGCGCGGGCTGGCGCCCGGCGTGACGCTGCTGCTTTCCATGGGCCCGATTGTCACAGCCCCGCCGCCCCCGTACTCACAGGCTCAGCTCGGGGTGCAGCCGGGCGGGCGTCCACACCTGCCGGCGCCGGGCCGTGAGCGCGGTCAGCACGAGGGCGCCCGCGGTGAACGCCACGAGCACCGCGCAGGCCCGCCACACCGGGCCCGTGCCGCCGCCGGTGATCAGCCGCCGCAGTGCCTCGACGACGTGGCTCATGGGCAGGTACGGGTGCAGCGCGCCGAAGAAACGGGGGCTGGTCTCCACCGGGTAGGTGCCGCCCGCGGAGGTCAACTGGAGCATCAGCAGGGCGAGTACGAGGATGCGGCCCGCGGCGCCGAAGCGGGCGTTCAGCCACTGCACGACCGCCGCGAAGCAGGCCGCCGTCAGGAACAGGAAGCCCACGGTCGCCGCCGCCCGCGCCATCTCCAGACCCACCGCCCAGTGCAGCACCGCCATCAGAGCCGCCGTCTGGAGCACCCCGAGCGCGGCCACCGGCAGCCATCCGGCGAGCGTGGTCCGCCAGGCGGGCGCCCCCGCCGCGAGGGCCCGCCGGTTGAGCGGGGCGATCAGCATGTACGCCACCATCGCGCCGACCCACAGCGACAGCGGGATGAAGTAAGGGGCGAACCCGGTCCCGTAGTTGGGCGCCGCGTGCAGGTCCTGCGAGGCGAGGCGCACCGGGTCGGACATCACGCCGGTGCGCCTGTCGCGGTCCGCGGTGTCGTAGTCGGGGATCTTCCCGGCGCCGTCGTGCAGTCCGTCGGCCAGCGTCGCGGAGCCGTCGGCCAGCTTGTAGAGGCCGCCGTGCAGTTCTCCGGCGCCCGACTTGAGGGTGCCGAGCCCGGTGTTCAGGTCGGTGGCGCCGGTACGCGCGGTGCCGAGCCCCGTGTGCAGGGTCTTCGCGCCGGCGGCGACCTCGGCGGCGCCCGCGTTCAGCGCGTCGATCTTCTTGACGGCGTCGTCCAGGTCGTCCGTGAGGTGCGGCGCCCGGTCCGCGAGGGCGTCGGCCTGCCGCTGGAGCGTGCCGAGGCCGCTGCTGAGCGTGCTCAGGTCGCCGTCCTGGTCGGCGACGAGGGTGTTCAGGTCGTCCGCGACCGCCGAGACGTCCGCGGCGGCGTCCTTCGCCCGCTTCAGGTCGGCGCACGCGGCGTCGGGGTCGTCCGCGCCGTCCGTGCCGCTCGTGGTGGTCGTGCCGTCCGTGCCGACGGCCGTCCCGGCCTTCCCGCACCGCGCCGTGTACACGTCGTCCAGGGTCCGCGACGCGGCGCGCGCGCCCTTGGCCGCCGCCGGGGCCGTCTTCGCGAGCGTGTCCAGGTTGTCGCGCACGGCACCCGCCGAGTCGGCCACCAGACGGGCCGTGTCGCCGATGGTCTTCCGGTTGGCCTTCAGGAACGGCCGCACCTGTGCCGCCGCCCCGTCGACCGAGTCGGCGAGGGTCTGCGTGCCGTCGGCGACCTGCCGCGAACCGGTCTCCAGGTCGCCGGCCCCGCTGTTGAGCTTCTTGAGCCCCTTCGCCAGCTTCGAGCTGCCCTTCTTCGCCTCGGTGAGGCCGTCCGCGAGGTCCTTGGAGCCCTTCTCCGCCTTGTCGATCCCCGCTTCGAGCCGGTCGGCGCCGTGGGCCGCCTTCACCGTCTGCCCGTGGATGTCGGAGAACGAGACGAAGATCCGGTCGAGGAAACCCCGCGACGTCTTCGCGGACGCCGCCGAACGCACCTCGCCGAACACGGTCTTGGAGATCTGCCCGACGATGTAGTTGTTCGCGTCGTTGGTGCGCACCTGGAGCGCGCCCGTCTCCGGCGAGTCCCCCGAACTGGACGCCACGCGCGCGCTGAAGTCGGCCGGCATGGTCAGCGACAGGTAGTAGGTGCCGTCCTCGACACCGCGCCGGGCCTCGGCGGCGCTCACCCGGTGCCACGCGAAGGTGTCGCTCTTCAGCAGCTCCTCGGTGATGTCGTCACCGGCGGTGATCCGCTTCCCGTCCGCCGTCGCCCCCCTGTCGTCGTCCACGAGCGCCACCGGGATGCGGTCCAGGCGCCCGTACGGGTCCCAGAACGACCACAGGTAGAGCCCGCCGTACAGCAGCGGCAGCACCATGAGCGCCACGAGCGCGGCGCGCGGCAGCCGGCCGCGGGTGAAACGCCGCAGTTCAAGCGCGGCGAGCCTCGGCAGACGCACGGGCGGGTCCCTTCTCGTCGGAGTCGTCGGAGTCGTCGGAGTCGTCGGAGTCGTCGGAGTCGTCGGAGTCGTCGGAGTCGCGGGAGTCGCCGTCGGTGGTGCTTCCGGCCTCCCCGAGGCGGACGGCGGGGGTGCCCTCGGGCGCGCCCTCGCCCGCCGCCACGACGGTCGTGCCCTCCAGGGCCAGGTCCGCGAGCAGCGCCCACGCCCGGTCGCGGTCCTCGTCGGAGAGCTTCAGCCCGACGTCGTCCACGGCGAGCAACCGCGGCCGTCCCACCAGCGCCAGCGCCACCGAGAGCCGCAGCGCCTCCAGCCGCTCCAGGTCGCGCACGGCGGTGCGGGGCCCCTTGGGCAGGGCCGCGACGTCGAGGCCGGCGGCGTCCAGCGCTGCCGCGGTCCGCTCCCGCGCGGCACGCGCGCGCTCGGCGGGGGACCGCAGCAGACCGCGCAGCACACCGCCCGGCGCGTCGCCGAACCGCCGTTGCAGCAGGGCGCGTTCACGCAGGTGCTCGCCGACGGTCAGCGCGGGTTCGAGATCGGTCACGCCGGCCATGTGCGCGGGCGCCGAGAACCGCCGCACGGCCGCCATGCGCCGGGGCAGCGGGAGGCCGCCGACGACCGCGGTTCCCTCGGCGGGACGCATACGTCCGGTGATCGCGAGCAGAAGACAGGTCCGGCCGGAACCTGACAATCCGTCAACGGCGAGCAGCGAACCGGGTTCCGCATCGAACGAGACCGCGCGGAACGCCCACCCGCGCGGGCCCCTGACCCCCAACCCCCGGGCGGAGATCCCGGCCCCCCACGGCTCGCCCACGGCGCTCCCTCCCGTATTCCGCATCCGCGACAGAATTTGAACTGACTGGTCAGTGCAAAAGTAGACCGAACAAGCGCGCGAAGCAAAAGTCCAGGTCAGAACGGATTGTCAGTGCCATACCGCACGATGGGCACATACGGCCACAGTGCCGTCACCCAGACGACAGGAGGTTCGTCATGGCCAACCACCCCGCAGCAGCCGCACACCGGCGCCGCGTCCCCGGCCCTGCCCCCTCACTGACCGGCCCGGCGAGCGACGTCCACCCCGTACTGCGCCGGGCCACCGCGCCGCCCGCCGCCCTCGACCTGCTCGCCCAGGCCCGCGCCGGACTCGACGAGGCCGCCGTCCTGGAAACACCGAACGAGCGCTACGCCGCGGCCCACCTCGCCGCCCTGCGCACCGCCGCCGCCGTCCTCGCGGTGCGCGGACGCCCCGAGTCCACCGCGAAGCGCAGGGCCCGCATCAGGCCCGCGTGGGAGGTGCTGCCGGAGATCGCCCCCGAACTGACCGAGTGGAGCGCCCTGTTCGCCTCGGGCGCCCAGCGCCGGGCCCGTGCCGAGGCAGGCATCCGGGGCGCGGTCGGCCGCCGCGAGGCCGACGACCTCGTACGGGACGTGGCGATGTTCCTGCGCATCGTCGAACGCATGCTGGCCCCGCAGCCGGTCCTCCCGCAGCCCCGCCAGGACGAGGACACCGCGGGCCCCCGCCGCGGGCACCGCGACCGGGGGGTGCCGGAGGCGGGGTGAGCGCATGGCCCCGCCGGGCGGCGGCCTCCTCGGACGCGGCGGGGCGGGGCGGGGCGATGCGCCGGGCCGCGTCCGGCGTGGCCCGGCGTTCGCCCGCCCGCCTCTCGCAGGCGGGCCGGAGCCGGCGACCGGGGCGGCCGGTCCGCGGCGCGGACGGTCGGGAGGTTCCGGCACGGCCCCCGGCCGAGGCGTCGGACGCACCGGGCGGTCACGCGCCGCCCGGCGGCCCCGGTCCGGCGCGCGAGACGGTCGGCCGGGTCCGCGGCCGGAGGCCATAGGGTGGGCAGCGCCGGAGCGCGCAGCCGCCCCGGCCCAGGTCCCAGCCCCCGTACCGTCGTCCCGGTCCGGGCGGCCGCCCGATCGCCCGTCGCGCAAGCGGCGGTGCCGCGCCGAGGAGTCAACTGCCGTGCCGGACCCGATGCGCCCCCGCGCCTCCCTCCGTACCGCCGTGGTCTGGGAGGTCCTCCAGGAGGCCCTCGACCGCAGGGTCAAGGCCGCGGGCCGGGAGTCGCTGGACGTCCTCGACACCGGCGGCGGCAGCGGCAACTTCGCCGTGCCGGTCGCCCGCCTCGGCCACCGCGTCACCGTCGTCGACCCCAGCCCCAACGCGCTCTTCGCGCTGGAGCGCCGGGCGGGCGAGGCCGGTGTCGCCGACCGCGTGCGCGGCATCCAGGGCGACGCCCACGGTCTCTTCGACGTCGCCGAGCGCGGCGGGTACGACGCGGTGCTGTGCCACGGCGTCCTGGAGTACGTGGACGAACCCGCCGTCGGCGTCAGCAACGTGGTGGCCGCCCTGCGCCCCGGCGGCGTCCTCAGCCTGCTCGCCGCGGGGACCGGCGGTGCCGTCCTCGCCCGCGCCCTCGCCGGCCACTTCACGGAGGCCCGGCAGGCGCTCGGCGACCCGGACGGACGCTGGGGCGACGCCGACCCGGTACCGCGCCGCTTCACCGCCGACCAGCTCACCGCGCTCGTCGAGGGCGCCGGCCTGCGCGTCGGCGCGGTGCACGGCGTGCGGGTCTTCGCCGACCTGGTGCCCGGCGTCCTCGTCGACACCGAGCCCGGGGCGCTGGACGCCCTGCTCAAGCTGGAGGCGGCGGCGGCCGAACTGCCGGCCTTCCACTCCGTGGCCACGCAGCTCCACGTGCTCGGCGAGGTGCGCGGGACCGAAGAGGCCTGAGCCGTCCCGTGGTGCGCCGTTGATCAGGCCATTGGCTGCGCACGGACTGGGCCACAGGCCCCCCGGGAGCGGCTCCGCCGCCGTATGATCGGGGGTGACCGCCCCGCATGACGGGTCGGCCCCCGGGGAATGGAAGCCTCAGCGGGCCGAGACGGGCACGACGGATCGCGGTTGGCCAATTGGCGCAGAGGGGCGGGTTTCACGGGGGCGATTCCCTGCCTATCCTGAAGGGACCCCCCGGGTCGCCCCGGCGACTGCACGATGAGGAGGACTCCGTGCCGCTCTCGGAGCACGAGCAGCGCATGCTCGAGCAGATGGAGCGAGCGCTGTACGCCGAAGATCCCAAGTTCGCGACAGCGCTTGAGGGAAGCGGGCTGCGCACGTACACCCGGCGACGGGTCTACCAGGCGGTCGTGGGCTTCCTCGTTGGTATCGCGCTCCTCATGGCCGGAATGGTCGCCAAGCAGATCTGGGTCAGCGTTGTCGGCTTCCTCGTCATGCTGGGATGTGCCGTCCTCGCCGTCACCAGCTGGCGCAAGGCGCCCAAGCCGGGTGAGCAGCCGGTCGGCGGTGCGCAGGCCGCGCCCCGTCAGGTCCGGCAGCGCCGCTCCATGATGGACCGGATCGAACAGCGCTGGCAGCGCCGCCGCGACGAACAGGGCCACTGACAGCAGTACGCACGCCGCGCGGCGCGGCTCTCCGTCTCACGTGCCGAGGGGTGGACACCGGTCAGGTGTCCACCCCTCACGCATGCCCCGGCGCCCGGTCGGACCAGCCGGTACGAAACATTTCCGGGCGGGGCACGGGACGCTCCGCGCAGGGCCGGGGCATGCGCGGCGGGACGGCTCCGGCTCGCGGCTCACTGACCCGGCCCGGCCCGGCCTGGAGAGGCTCAGCGGCCGCCGGTCGGGGGGAGCCGCCGGGTGGCCGCGCAGGCGGGGCGCGAGTGGTCGCGGCGTCGCTGTGGCCGCCGCGGGGTGCGCCGCTTCCGTGGGCACGGCCGCGCCCGGGTCCCGGGCAGACCCCGGGCCTGCGGCCGCGCGGCTGCTGCTGCCGGCCGCTTGGCCGCGGTGGGTGCTCCGCCCCGGATGGTGGGTCGAGGGAGCCGCAGGCCGACAGCCACTGGCGCCGCGCAGCCCCTGCCGCCCGGCCGTCGGTGCACTTCCCCGCTCGGCGATCCCCGGCCCGGGGGGCAACACCTTGCTCCCCGGCTGCCCCGGGTGTTCCGCCTCAGCCTTCCTGCCCCCGGGGGTGGCCCGTTCCGCGGCGTGGGTGGATGCGGGTCTTCGCTGTCGAGAGGCGGGTCTTCGTCTCGGTCCAGCGGGCCGAGGCCGCCCACAGCACCCGTACGGCCGAACGCGGGGCGAACGTGGCCCGCAGTCGTGCCCGGCGGTTCGCCGAGGCGCGCAGGGCCGCCGTCACCAGCCGGGCGTCCGCGGCGAGGCCCGCCGCCGGGTAGGGGTGCGGCGCGTACAGCACCTGCTCCACGGCGTTCGCCACCCGGTGCACCGACGCCGCCGGTTCCCCGGTGAGACCGCCCCGGCGGACGATCCGGGCCGCCGCGCCGCGCGGGGTCAGGGAGTCGTCCGGGAGGATCCCGAAGTCCCATGCCGTGCACGTGAGTTCGTCCCAGACGGCCAGGGTGTGCCGGACCGCCGGGCCGCCCCGCGCACCCGGTGGTGCGCCGGTCCGCGGGTCGGTCCCCTCCGCGTGTTCGCGGGCGCCCGCCGGCAGGGCGTGCCCCCGCGCGCCGCCGAGCCGTACGGCTCGTCTGCGGACCCGCCACAGCAGGGGCGAGAGGACCAGGCCGATCGCGGCCAGCCCGCCCAGCGTCCAGGCCAGCACGTCGGACGTCCCGGGGCCGCCCCCGCCCGGCGTGACGGCGGCCTCCGGGGACTCGCTCGCGCAGCCCCCGTTCTTCCGGTCGACGGCCGAGCAGCTCTCGCTCGCCGACGGCGCCGTGGAGGGCCCGGCGCTGGTGGACCGGGACGGCAGCGCCGGGTCGGGAACGCTGTTGCCGGACGAGTCGGGCAGTGTGTACGCCGGTACCGAACCGCGGGTCGGGGTCGGCTCGAACCTCGTCCAGCCCACGCCCTGGAAGTACAGCTCGGGCCACGCGTGCGCGTCCTTCAGGCCCACCGACACCGAGCCGTCCGCCTGCTGCGTCCCGGGTGCGAAGCCCACCGCGACCCGCGCCGGAATGCCCAGCGAGCGGGCCATCGCCGCCATCGCGAAGGAGAAGTGGACGCAGAAGCCGCGCTTGTCCCTCAGGAACCGGGCGATCGCCTCGAAGCCGCTGCCGACCTGCACCGTCGTGTCGTACGTGAAGCCGCCGGTCTGGGTGAAGTAGTTCTGGAGCGCCACCGCCTCCTGGTAGTGGCTGGCCGAACCGGCGGTCACCTCGCGCGCGGTCTTCGCGACCACCGACGGCAGCGACTTCGGGAGGGCCGTGTACTCGCGCTCCAGGTCGTCCGGCGGCGCCGGGGCGGCGGCGAGCTGCTGCGCGGTGGGCTGGACCTCCAGGCTGGAGACCTCGTACGTCAGGCCGTGCGTGTCCTGGCCGTGGTCGCCGACGACGGCCATGTCCACGGGCTCGTAGCGCCAGTCGCCCTCGACCCGCACACCGCTGGGCGGGTACGGCATCGGCAGCCAGCTCTGGGCGTACCAGTCGGCCGCCGCGATCCGGGTGGTCACCTCGGTGCGCCTGACGTCCTGCCCGAGGCCCGTCGGGTCGGGCAGGCTGTCGGGGAGCGCCTCGTGGCGCCGGTCGGAGGGCTTCCAGGTGATGCCGTCGAAGTCGTCGAGGGACACGATCCGCAGATACGTGCCGGAGCTGGTGCCGTCGGTGCGCTCGGACAGCACCTGGCGGTCGTCGACCGAGTTGAGGCTGTCGCGCAGGGACACCAGCAGGTTGACCCCGGTCGCGGTGCCGTCGCCGCCCGTGCCGCTCCCGGTTCCCTTGCCCAGGCCCCCCAGCAGTCCGCCCTGGGCCGCGGGCAGCGCGAGCGGGACGATCAGGGCGAGCCCCAGCGTGACGACGCCGATCCGGCGTCCGGCGCGGGCCGGCGCCAGTGGACCGCCCGCCTCGGCGGACCGTGCGGAACCCCGCGAGCTGCCGCCGAAGACGCGGCCCCAGCGGGTGAGCCGGTCGCGGCCCTCGGCGAGCAGCAGCATCAGGTAGCCGACCGCCGCCAGCAGGAACCACAGCCAGTCGGAGGGACCGTCGGACAGCCCGGCGGCCACCGAGTACAGCGCGAGGAGCGGGAGGCCGGCGGGCGCGGCGTTGCGGAAGGTCACCGCGAGGGTGTCCACCGCCAGGCCGATCACGAGCACACCACCGACCAGCATGAGCCGTATGCCGTCGGACGCCGGGGCCGGTATCGAGTAGCGGCCGACGTCGGTCGTGCCCTGCTGGAACAGGTCCGCGAAGTGCCGGAAGGCGTCGGGGCCCGGCACCACGCCGAACAGCGCCTGCCGGTGGGCGAACGAGAGGGTCAGCAGGGCGAGTGCCGTCAGCGCCTGCACGGCCACGGTCAGCGGCCGCGCCAGCGGCACCCGCCGGGTCGCGGCGCCGACGGCGCTCTGCACGGTCAGCAGCAGCGTCGCCTGGAAGACCCACACGACGGGGGAGACCAGCGGCAGCAGGGCCGTCGCCGTCATCAGCGTCGCCGCCGCCGAGAACACCGTGATCCGGGCGCGCCCGCTCATGACCGTCCCTCTCCGCCCGCCGTCGCGAGCCCCGCGCGTTCGCGGTCCGCGTGCCGCCACAGCTCGGCGAACGGGGCCCCCGGTGGCACCGGGACCACTGTCCAGCCCGCGTCCCGCAGCGTCCGCCGCCGGTCCGCGGCGCGGGCGGCCGCCGCCTGCTGGGGGCTCGGTTCGCGGCTCCAGTCCTCGGGGTCCAGGACGAACGCGAGGGCCGCCCCGCCGCGCTGCCGCATCCGTACGGCGACGGCCGTCTGCTCCTCGTCGAGCTCGCCGAAGAACGCCACCAGCAGCCCCTCGTTGCCGCCGCGCAGCAGGTCGTACGCGCGGGACAGGCCCGCGCCGTCGGAGTGGTCGATCACCGCGAGGGTGTCCATCATCAGCCCGGCGGCGTCCGCGGACTGCTGGCTGGCGCCGGCGAAACCGTCGGCGCCTTCGCCCGGCACGGACATGCCGGTGTCGGTCAGCAGCCGTACGGAGAAGCCCTGCTCCAGCATGTGCACGAGCACCGACGCGGCGCCGGAGACGGCCCACTCGAAGGCGGAGTCGGGCCCCTGCCCGGCGTAGGCGCCGCCCCGCGTGTCCAGCAGCACCGTGCAGCGGGCGCGCTGCGGCTGCTCCTCGCGGCGCACCATCAGCTCGCCGTAGCGGGCGGTGGAGCGCCAGTGGACGCGGCGCAGGTCGTCGCCGTAGCGGTAGCCGCGCGGGATCACGTCGTCCTCGCCGGCCAGCGCCAGCGAGCGCTGCCGCCCGTCGCCGTACCCCTTGGCCTCGCCGCTCAGCCGCACCGTGGGCAGCGGCTCGACGCGCGGTATCACCGTCAGGGTGTCGAACGCCGAGAAGGAGCGCGTCAGTTCGCACATCCCGAACGGGTCCGTGAGCCGCAGTTGCAGCGGCCCGAGCGGATAGCGCCCGCGCAGGTCGGAACGGACCCGGTAGGACACCTCGCGCCGCCCGCCCGGCTCGACCCGGTCGAGCACGAACCGGGGCCGCGGCCCGAGGACGTAGGGCACCCGGTCCTGGAGCATCAGCAACCCGGTGGACAGCCGCGAGACGTTGTCGACCCGGAGGTGGACGCGGGCCTCGGAGGCCGCGGGCACCCGCGCGGGGGAGAGCCGGCGGCTGCCGGCGACCCGGTAGCGGGTGCGGTACAGCATCCCCGCGCACACCAGCGGCAGCACGGCGAGCAGCAGCCCGACGCGCAGCAGGTCGCCCTGGCCCAGGACGTACGCGCACACCGAGGCCGCGAGACCGGCGGCGAGGAACGAGCGGCCGCGAGTGGTCAGACCGGCCAGCGCCGTGCGCAGGCCGCCCTCACCGCCCCGGTCGCCCTCCGCGACCTGCGCCGTCCCCCCGGCGCTCATCACATCCTCCGCGGCGGCTGCTGGCCGTACGACCGGCCCGGAAGGGCGCCGCCCTGCACGGGCGCGGTCGGCACCGGGGTGCGCTGGAGGATCTCCTGGACGACCTGTTCCGAGGTGCGCCGGTTGAGCTGGGCCTGCGCGGTGGGCAGCAGCCGGTGGGACAGCACCGCCACGGCGAGCGCCTGGACGTCGTCCGGCAGCGCGTACTCGCGGCCGTCCAGCGCGGCCGACGCCTTCGCCGCGCGCAGCAGGTGCAGGGTGGCGCGCGGTGACGCGCCGAGTCTCAGATCGGGGTGCGTGCGCGTGGCGGCGACCAGGTCGACCGCGTACCGGCGCACCGGGTCGGCGACATGCACGCCGCGCACCGCCTCGACGAGCTTGAGGATGTCGTGGGCGTGGGCCACCGGCTGGAGGTCGTCCAATGGGTTCACGCCGCCGTGCACGTCGAGCATCCGGAGCTCGGCCTCGGCGCTGGGATAGCCGATGGAGACCCGGGCCATGAAGCGGTCGCGCTGCGCCTCGGGCAGCGGGTAGGTGCCCTCCATCTCGACCGGGTTCTGCGTGGCGACCACCATGAAGGGGCTGGGCAGTTCGTACGTCTGCCCGTCGATGGTGACCTGGCGCTCCTCCATCGACTCCAGCAGCGCGGACTGCGTCTTCGGCGAGGCGCGGTTGATCTCGTCGCCGATCACGATCTGCGCGAAGACGGCGCCCGGCTTGAACTCGAAGTCGCGGCGCTGCTGGTCCCAGATGGACACGCCGGTGATGTCGGACGGCAGCAGGTCGGGCGTGAACTGGATGCGCCGCACCGAGCAGTCGATGGACCGGGCCAGCGCCTTGGCCAGCATGGTCTTGCCGACGCCGGGGACGTCCTCGATCAGGAGGTGCCCCTCGGCGAGCAGCACGGTCAGCGACAGGCGCACGACCTCCGGCTTGCCCTCGATCACCTCTTCGACCGAACCGCGGATGCGCTCCGCGGTCGCGGTCAGACTCAGCCCCACGCCCGAATGCCCTCGCGCGGGGGCACCCCCGTGCTCCGATCGAGCGTCATAGGTCGTCACCCGGCCCTCCTCGGCCCGTACTGTTCCGGGCCGGCACGCCATGGCGGACCGGCCCACCCCGAAAGACGGACACCCCGCGGAGCGGTCCCGCGCGACGTCACCCCCGCATTCTTGCTGCCGTTACCGATTCGTGTCACTCGCCTGTGGACAACTGACCGCACTCTGTCGTGCCCGGGGCGCGCGGTACGCCCCGGAAACGACAGGTTCGGCGGTTTTCGGGAGGGGGTCAGGCCGGGTCGATCTCGCGCAGCAGGCCCGTCGTCACGTCGAAGACGAAGCCGCGCACGTCGTCGGTGTGCAGCAGGAACGGGGAGGTCCGCACGCGCTGCATCGACTGCCGCACGTCCTGGTCGACGTCCCGGAAGGCCTCCACCGCCCACGCCGGGCGCTGGCCGACCTCCATCTCCAGGTCGTGCCGGAACTCCTCGGTGAGGGACTCCAGGCCGCAGCCGGTGTGGTGGATGAGCGCCACGCTGCGGGTGCCCAGCGCCCGCTGGCTGATGGTCAGCGAGCGGATCACGTCGTCGGTCACCACACCGCCCGCGTTGCGGATGGTGTGGCAGTCGCCGAGTTCCAGGCCGAGCGCGGCGTGCAGGTCGAGGCGGGCGTCCATGCACGCCACGACCGCGACGCGCAGAACGGGGCGGGCGTCCATGCCGGGGTCGTCGAAGGCGGCGGCGTACCGCTGGTTGGCCTCCACGAGGCGGTCCGTCACGGCGTCGCCGCGGGTTATGGCGCCCTCGGGGCCGGTGGGAGCTGCTGCAGAAGTCGTCATGAGGACGACGGTACTGGTCACGCGTGGTCCGGGCCTGCTGTGAGGAGGGACAAAGAACGCCATCGTGACTTGTTGTGAGGCGACCCACACTGAGCCGACCGCAGGACGGCCCCGCATCCGAACGGGTGATCCTCACCGCGTCACGGGTTCGGCCGGACAGGGCCCGGCGACGCGCAGGCCGGGAGATTGACCGGGAGACACCGTGGACTAAAGTGACGCGAAGCGGGAGGCGAGGCTCCCGCTGCTGATCAAACTCCCGAAGACCCCGGTGGACCCCGGTGGTTGTGCGGAGATCTCCCCACGTGCGCGGCGCGTACGTACGGCTCGGCCTCCTCCCGCTCCCGGCCGGCCGGCGCCTCGGGTGCCGGCCGCCCTTCCCCTTCACGAGCGGGCGGGGCCCCGGCGGTGCGTGTGTCCGCGCCGGACCTGAGAGGGCCCCAAGTGACAGGGCGCGAAGCGCTTCCGGACGACGGCGGCGACGGGCGACGGACGGGCCACGACCGGCACGTCCCGGTCATGCTGAACCGTTGTCTCGACCTGCTGGCGCCCGCTCTGGAGCGCCCCGGCGCGGTCGTCGTCGACTGCACGCTCGGGCTCGGCGGTCACAGCGAGGCACTGCTCACCCGCTTCCCCGAGGCCCGGCTCGTCGCCCTCGACCGCGACAAGGAGGCACTGCGGCTGTCCGGCGAGCGCCTGGCCCGCTTCGGCGCACGCGCCACCCTGGTGCACGCCGTGTACGACGAACTCCCGGACGTGCTGGACCGGTTGGACGTCCCCCGGGTGCAGGGCGTGCTGTTCGACCTCGGTGTCTCGTCCATGCAGCTCGACGAGGCCGACCGGGGGTTCGCCTACGCGCAGGACGCCCCGCTCGACATGCGGATGGACCAGACGACCGGCATCAGCGCCGCCGAGGTGCTCAACACCTACGCGCCCGGCGAACTGGTGCGCATCCTGCGCGCGTACGGCGAGGAGAAGCAGGCGAAGCGGATCGTCGGCGCCGTGGTGCGGGAGCGGGCGCGGGAGCCGTTCACGAACAGCGCCCGGCTGGTGGAACTGATCCGCGACGCGCTGCCGCAGGCCGCCAAGCGGACCGGCGGCAACCCGGCCAAGCGCACCTTCCAGGCGCTGCGCATCGAGGTCAACGGTGAACTCACCGTGCTGGAAAGGGCGGTGCCCGCCGCCGTCGCCGCCCTGGCGGTCGGCGGACGGATCGCGGTGCTGGCGTACCAGTCCCTCGAAGACCGCCTGGTCAAACAGGTGTTCGCGGCCGGAGCGGCCAACACCGCCCCGCCCGGACTGCCGGTCGTGCCCGAGCGCTACCAGCCGCGGCTCAAGCTGCTCACCCGTGGTGCCGAACTTCCCACCGAGGAAGAGATCGCCGAGAACCGGCGGGCGGCGCCGGCCCGGCTGCGCGGCGCCGAACGGATCAGGGAGGACGTCGAGTGAGGCTGGCGACGAGGCGGGCACGCGGCAGCGCGGCCCCCGCCCGCGGGGAGCACCCGCCGCGGACCCGCGCCCACGGGGGGCCGCGTGCCTAGGAAACCGGCGCTCCGGGGCCGCGCCGCGCGACTGGCCCGGCTGCTGCCGGCCGGCTCCGCGCACGCCGCGCGGACCCCCTTCGTCCTCCTCGTCGTGCTGCTCCTCGGCGGCGGCCTGATCTGTCTGCTCGTGCTCAACTCCGCGCTCAGTGAGGGATCGTTCAAGCTGAACGACCTCCAGAGCGACACCAAGAACCTCACCGACGAGGAACAGGCACTCCAGCGCGACGTCGACGCCTACTCCGCGCCCGACGCCCTGGTGCGCCGCGCCCGGGAGCTCGGCATGGTGCCCGGCGGCGACCCGGCCTTCCTCACACCCGACGGCACCGTGAAGGGCGTCCCCTCCAGCGCGGCCCTGCGGTCCTCGGCCGCCGTTCCCGTGGCGCTCCGCCCGCCCGAGACCGTCGCGTCGGTGACGACGCCGGTCCCGTCGCAGGCTGCCTCCCTCCCGTCCGCGGCCCCGTCCGCAGTCCCGTCCGCAACGAATACCGGCAGGTGACGGAAGTGTCCGACAGGGAACCGCCGCGCCGCCGCGTGCCCGCCCCCGCCCGGCCCGCCCGTCCCGACGCGCGGCGCCGCCCCGGCCCCGGAGCGCGTCCGGTCCGGCGCCCCGGCGGCCCCCGCCCGGCCGCTCCGCGCGTCATCCGGCTCGGCAGTCCGCGCCCGCGGCTGCGGCTGGTCGGCGTCGCGCTCGGCATGGTGCTCGCCGTGTTCGTGGTCCGGCTGCTCCAGGTGCAGGCCGTCGAGTCCAGCGCGTACGCCGCGAAGGCCGAGCAGAACCGGTACGTCGTCCACACGCTGGCCGCCGAGCGCGGCGGCATCACCGACCGCAACGGCGTGGCCCTCGCCGCCAGCGTGGACGCCGACGACATCACGGCCGACCCGACCATGTTCACCCGCAAGCAGCTCAAGATCGGTGACGGTCCCCAGCAGGCCGCCGCCCTCCTCGCGCCCATCCTCGGGCAGGACCAGGACACCCTCGCCAAGAAGCTGGCCACCAAGAACACCCGGTACGTGCTGCTCGCCCGCCGGCAGACCCCGCAGGTCTGGAACCAGATCAGCGACCTGAAGTCGGCGCTCAACAAGAAGGCGGAGACGGACAGTTCGACCGTCAACGTCCTCGCCGGCGTCTTCTCCGACCCCAGCAGCAAACGCGTGTACCCCAACGGCGACCTCGCCGCCGGGATACTGGGCTTCGTCAACGCCGACGGCAAGGGCGCGGGCGGCGTCGAACAGCAGCTGGACAAGGAGCTGTCCGGCAAGGACGGCAAGATCCGCTACGCCCAGTCCGGCGGCCGCGAGGTGCCGACCGCCGGGTCCACCGAGACGCCCGCGGTGCCCGGCTCCGACGTCGAGCTGACCATCGACCGCGACATCCAGTGGGCCGCGCAGAACGCCATCAGCGACCAGGTCGCCAAGTCCAAGGCGGACCGCGGCTACGTGATAGTGCAGGACACGCAGACCGGGCAGATCCTCGCGATGGCCAACTCGCCCGGCTTCGACCCCAACGACCTCTCCACGGCCAGCTCCTCCGCCCTCGGCAACGCCGCGCTCCAGGACGCCTACGAGCCCGGCTCGACCGCCAAGGTCATGTCGATGGCCGCGGTGCTGGAGGAGAACGCCGCCACCCCGCTGACCCACGTGGTCGTGCCCAACCGGCTGCACCGCGGCGACCGCCTCTTCCAGGACGACGTCGACCACGCCACCTGGTACCTCACGCTCAACGGCGTGCTCGCCAAGTCCAGCAACATCGGCACGATCCTGGCCACCGGCCAGCTCGGCACGACCCAGCGCAAGGCGGACGACGTCCTCTACAAGTACCTGCGCAAGTTCGGCATCGGCAGCTACACCGGCCTCGACTTCCCCGGCGAGACCAAGGGCATCCTCGCGCCCCCCGACAAGTGGTCCACGTCGCAGCAGTACACGATCCCGTTCGGGCAGGGCGTCTCCATCAACGCCCTCCAGGCCGCCTCCGTGTACTCGACGATCGCCAACGGCGGCGTCCGCGTCGAACCGACCCTGGTGCGCGGCACGAAGGGAGCCGACGGGCAGTTCACCCCGGCCGCCGAACCGAAGAAGACACGGGTCGTCAGCGCGAAGACGGCCAAGGAGGTCTCGCAGATGCTGGAGTCCGTGGTCGACGACGAGCAGGGCACCGGCGCCCTCGCCCGCATCCCCGGCTACCGGGTCGCGGGCAAGACCGGTACGGCCAACCGTGTGGATCCCGCGACCGGCAAGTACAGCGGCTACACCTCGTCGTTCGCCGGGTTCGCCCCCGCCGACAAGCCACGTGTCACCGTCTACTGCGCCATCCAGAACGCCACCAAGGGCAGTTACTTCGGCGGCCAGATCTGCGGACCCGTCTACAAGAAGGTGATGGAGTTCGCCCTGAAGTCCCTCCAGGTCCCGCCCACCGGGGCGAAGGCCGCGAACCTGCCCGTCAGTTACAGCCCCTGACCCGCCCCGGCCCGCACGGCACCGTCCCCGAACCGCATTGCCCGGAACCCGCTCGGCATCACCGGACACACCACCAGGAACCAGCCCGTGACAACGATCACCCCCGATCCCGGGAACCGGACGCCCCCCGCGTCCTCACTTCGCGACGCACCCGGCAGGCCCGGTACGCTCACCGCCGTGCCACACGCTGATCAGAACCAAACCACCCAGAAGGGCGTTCCTGTGAACCACCCGGGACCGCCGCGACCGGTGCGCGTCACCGCTACCCCCCTCGCGGAACTCGCCGATCAGCTCGGCGTCGCCCGGCCGGACACCACCGCCGGCGTCACCGGAATCACCCACGACTCGCGGGCCGTGCGCCCCGGCGACCTCTACGCGGCCCTGCCCGGGGCCCGCGCCCACGGCGCCGACTTCGCGGCGCAGGCCGCCGGCCTCGGCGCCGCCGCCGTGCTGACCGACCCGGGCGGCGCCGAACGCGCCGCCGCGACCGGCCTGCCGGTCCTCGTCGTCGACGACCCGCGGGGACGGATGGGCGAACTCGCCGCCACCCTCTACGGTCACCCCGGCCGGGACCTGCTCCAGATCGGCATCACCGGGACCTCCGGCAAGACCACCACCGCCTACCTCGTCGAGGGCGGCCTGCGCACGGTCCGCGCCACCGGGCTCATCGGCACCGTGGAGATGCGCATCGGCGACGAGCGCATCAAGTCCGAGCGCACCACCCCCGAGGCCACCGACCTCCAGGCGCTGTTCGCCGTCATGCGCGAGCGCGGCGTCGAGGCCGTCGCCATGGAGGTCTCCAGCCACGCCCTGGTCCTCGGCCGGGTCGACGGCTGCGTCTTCGACGTCGCGGTCTTCACCAACCTCAGCCCGGAACACATGGAGTTCCACTCCGACATGGAGGACTACTTCCGGGCCAAGGCGCAGCTGTTCACCCCCGCGCGCAGCAGGCTCGGCGTGGTCAACGCCGACGACGAGTACGGGCGCAGGCTCGCCAAGGAGGCGACCGTCCCCGTCGTCACCTACTCCGCCGAGGGGCACCCCGACGCCGACTGGCGCGCGGAGGACGTGCGGGTGGGCCCGATGGACTCGACGTTCACCGCGGCCGGCCCCGGCGGCGAGCGGATCGCCGCCCGTGCCCCGCTGCCCGGCTCGTTCAACGTGGCCAACACCCTCGCCGCGATCGTCGCCCTGGCCGCCGCCGGCCTGGAACCGCAGAAGGCCGCCGAGGGCGTCGGCGCCGTCCCCGGCGTGCCCGGCCGGCTGGAGCGCGTGGACGCCGGCCAGCCCTACCTCGCGGTCGTCGACTACGCCCACAAGACCGACGCCGTCGAGTCGGTGCTGCGCGCCCTGCGCCGCATCACCGAGGGCCGCCTGCACGTCGTCCTCGGCTGCGGCGGCGACCGCGACCGCAGCAAGCGGGGCCCGATGGGTGCCGCGGTGGCACGGCTCGCCGACACCGCCGTACTGACCTCCGACAACCCCCGCTCCGAGGACCCCCTCGCGATCCTCGCCGCGATGCTCGAAGGCGCGGCCTCCGTACCCGCGCACGAGCGCGGCGAGGTGCAGGTCTTCGAGGACCGCGCGGCGGCCGTCGCCGCGGCGGTCGCCCGCGCCGAACCCGGGGACACCGTCCTCGTCGCGGGCAAGGGCCACGAGCAGGGCCAGGACATCGCCGGGGTGGTCCGTCCCTTCGACGACCGCCAGGTGCTTCGCGAAGCTATCCAGAAAACCCAGGGATGAATTTGTGATCGCCCTCTCTCTCGCCGAGATCGCCAGCGTCGTCGGCGGGCAGACGCACGACATACCGGATCCGTCGGTCCTCGTCACCGGGGACGTCGTGCGCGACTCCCGCGACGTGGCGCCCGGCACCCTCTTCGTCGCCTTCGTCGGTGAACGCGTCGACGGCCACGACTTCGCGCGGGAGGTGGTCGCCGCGGGCGCGGTCGCCGTCCTGGCGTCGCGTCCCGTCGGCGTGCCCGCGATCGTCGTCGACGACGTCCAGTCCGCGCTCGGCGCCCTCGCCCGGCACGTCGTCGGCCGCCTCGGCGCGACCCTCGTCGCGCTCACGGGCTCGGCCGGCAAGACCAGCACCAAGGACCTGATCGCCCAGGTGCTGACCGCGAAGGCGCCCACGGTCTTCACCCCGGGCTCCCTCAACAACGAGATCGGGCTGCCGCTCACCGCGCTCAGCGCGACCGCCGAAACCCGTTTCCTGGTACTGGAGATGGGCGCCCGCGGCATCGGCCACATCCGCTACCTCACGGGGCTGACCCCGCCCCGCGTCGGCGTCGTCCTCAACGTCGGCAGCGCCCACATCGGGGAGTTCGGCGGCCGTGCGCAGATTGCACAGGCGAAGGGTGAACTCGTCGAGAGCCTCCCGTCGGCGGAGGAGGGCGGCGTCGCGGTCCTCAACGCGGACGATCCGCTCGTACGGGCCATGAGCTCCCGTACGAAGGCGAAGGTGATCCTTTTCGGAGAGTCCGGCGAAGCGGACGTTCGCGCCGAGAACGTGAGACTCACGGACAGCGGACAGCCCGCGTTCAGCCTTCTCACACCCTCCGGGTGCAGTGACGTGACCATGCGCCTGTACGGTGAGCACCACGTGTCGAACGCGCTCGCCGCGGCCGCCGTCGCCCATGAGCTGGGCATGTCCGCGGAAGAGATCGCCACCGCACTCTCGGAGGCGGGTTCCCTCTCCCGCTGGCGGATGGAGGTCACCGAGCGCCCGGACGGCGTGACGGTCGTCAACGACGCCTACAACGCCAATCCCGAGTCCATGAAGGCCGCCCTGCGGGCGCTGGCCGCGATGGGCAAGGGGCGGCGGACCTGGGCGGTGCTCGGTCAGATGGCCGAGCTGGGGGACGAGGCGCTCGCCGAGCACGACGCGGTGGGGCGGCTCGCCGTCCGACTCAACGTCAGCAAGCTCGTCGCGGTCGGGGGCAGGGAAGCGTCCTGGCTCCAACTGGGCGCATATAACGAGGGTTCGTGGGGTGAGGAGTCGGTGCACGTGTCCGACGCACAGGCGGCGGTCGACCTGCTGCGCAGCGAATTGCGCCCGGGAGACGTCGTGCTCGTGAAGGCGTCCCGTTCGGTCGGTCTGGAGAGCGTGGCGCAGGCCATCCTGGAGACCGGTGCCGAGGGTGAGGTTTCCGCCCGATGATGAAGCAGATCCTGTTCGCGGGAGTGATCGGCCTCTTCCTGACGCTGATCGGCACGCCGCTGCTGATCAAGCTCCTGGCGCGCAAGGGGTACGGCCAGTACATCCGCGACGACGGCCCGCGCGAGCACCACGCCAAGCGCGGTACGCCGACGATGGGCGGTATCGCGTTCATCCTCGCGACGATCGCCGCGTACTTCCTGTCCAAGCTGATCACCGGTTACACGCCCACGTTCTCAGGCCTGTTGGTGCTCGGACTGATGGCGGGCATGGGTCTGGTCGGCTTCCTCGACGACTACATCAAGATCGTCAAGCGGCGTTCGCTCGGCCTGCGGGCCAAGGCGAAGATGGCCGGCCAGCTCACCGTCGGCATCGCCTTCGCGGTCCTGTCGCTCCAGTTCAGCGACAACCGCGGCAACACCCCGGCGTCCACGAAGCTTTCGTTCATCACCGACTTCGGCTGGACCATCGGCCCGGTGCTGTTCGTGGTCTGGGCGCTGTTCATGATCCTCGCCATGTCGAACGGCGTGAACCTGACGGACGGTCTGGACGGTCTCGCCACCGGCGCCTCGGTCCTCGTCTTCGGTGCCTACACCTTCATCGGCGTCTGGCAGTTCCAGGAGTCGTGCGCCAACGCCACGACGCTCACCAACCCCAACGCCTGCTTCGAAGTGCGAGATCCGCTCGATCTCGCCGTCGTCTCCTCGGCGTTGATGGGCGCGTGCCTCGGCTTCCTGTGGTGGAACACCTCGCCGGCCAAGATCTTCATGGGCGACACCGGTTCGCTCGCGCTCGGCGGTGTGCTCGCCGGCCTCGCGATCTGCTCGCGCACCGAACTGCTTCTCGCGCTGCTGGGCGGCCTGTTCGTCCTCATCACGATGTCGGTCGTCATCCAGGTCGGCTCGTTCCGCATGACGGGCAAGCGCGTCTTCCGCATGGCGCCACTCCAGCATCACTTCGAACTCAAGGGCTGGTCCGAAGTCCTTGTGGTGGTCCGCTTCTGGATCATCCAGGGCATCTGCGTGATCGTCGGCCTGGGTCTCTTCTACGCGGGATGGGCAGCAGACAAGTGACCGACTGGCAGGGGAGCGACCTGGCGGGCAAGCACGTCACCGTCGCCGGACTCGGCGTCTCCGGCGTCCCGGCGGCGAAGGTGCTGCACGGCCTCGGCGCGCGCGTCACCGTCGTCAACGACGGCGACGACGAACGGACCCGCGCGCAGGCCGCCGAACTGACGTCCCTGGGCGTCACCGTGCGCCTCGGCGACGGCGCGACCCTGCCCGACGGCACCGACCTCGTGGTGACCGCCCCCGGCTGGCGGCCCGACAAGCCGCTGTTCACCGCGGCCGCCGCGGCCGGTGTGCCGGTCTGGGGCGACGTCGAACTCGCCTGGCGGCTGCGGACCCTGGACGGCCGCACCCCCGCCCCCTGGCTCGCCGTGACCGGCACCAACGGCAAGACCACCACCGTGCAGATGCTCGCCTCGGTCCTCGCGGCGGCGGGCCTGCGCACGGCCGCGGTCGGCAACATCGGCGTCTCGCTGCTCGACGCCGTCCTCGCCGACGAGCCGTACGACGTCCTCGCCGTCGAACTCTCCAGCTACCAGCTGCACTGGGCGCCCTCGCTGCGCGCCGAGTCGGCCGCCGTGCTCAACCTGGCGCCCGACCACCTCGACTGGCACGGCTCCATGGAGGCGTACGCCGCGGACAAGGGCCGTGTCTACGAGGGCAATCGGGTCGCCTGCGTCTACAACCTCGCCGACAAGGCCACCGAGGACTTGGTGCGCGAGGCCGACGTAGAGGAGGGCTGCCGGGCCGTCGGCTTCACCCTCGGCGCCCCCGGGCCGTCCCAACTCGGCGTCGTGGACGGCATCCTGGTCGACCGCGCCTTCGTCGAGAACCGGCACAGCACCGCACAGGAGCTCGCCGAGGTCTCGGACGTGAACCCGCCGGCCCCGCACAACATCGCCAACGCCCTTGCCGCGGCGGCCCTCGCGCGCTCCTTCGGCGTCCCGGCCACCGCCGTGCGCGACGGACTGCGGGCGTTCACCCCGGACGCGCACCGCATCGCGCACGTCGCCGACGTCGACGGCGTCGCCTACGTGAACGACTCCAAGGCCACCAACACCCATGCCGCACAAGCCTCGTTGGCGGCCTACGAGCCGATCGTCTGGATCGCCGGCGGCCTCGCCAAGGGCGCCACGTTCGACGAACTCGTGGCCGGTGCCGCACCCCGGCTGCGCGGCGTCGTCCTGATCGGCGCCGACCGCGCGCTGATCCGCGAAGCCCTGGCGCGACACGCGCCGCAGGTACCCGTCGTCGACCTCGACCGGACCGACACTGGGGCGATGTCCGCGGCGGTCCTGGAGGCCAGCCGGCTCGCCCGGCCCGGCGACACCGTACTGCTCGCCCCGGCCTGCGCGTCGATGGACATGTTCGCCAACTACAACAAGCGCGGTGACGCGTTCGCGGAGGCGGTCCGCGAGCTCGGCGCCTGACCCGGCCGCCCGCCGGGCGACCCTGGGAGGGACGCGTGAGACGCTCGTGGCCGACCTCAAGCGGAGGCGCTGATGCCCACTAGCCGTACCGGCCGCCCGCCCGTCCAGCGGGCCCCCCGGCGCCCCGCACCCGCCCGGCAGCGGCAGACCCGGGAGAACCCCGTGGCCACCCTGTACACGCGGGCCCGCCGCGCCTGGGACCGGCCGCTCACCGCGTACTACCTGATCCTCGGCGGCAGCCTGCTGATCACCGTGCTCGGCCTGGTGATGGTCTACTCCGCCTCCCAGATCACCGCGCTCCAGCTCTCGCTGCCCGGCTCGTACTTCTTCCGCAAGCAGTTCCTCGCCGCGGTCATCGGCGGCGCCCTGATGTTCGCCGCCGCCCGGATGCCGGTACGGCTGCACCGGGCGCTCGCCTACCCGATCCTGGCCGGCGCGGTCTTCCTGATGGCCCTGGTCCAGGTGCCGGGGATAGGGATGTCGGTCAACGGCAACCAGAACTGGATCTCGCTCGGCGGCTCCTTCCAGATCCAGCCCAGCGAGTTCGGCAAGCTCGCCCTCGTGCTGTGGGGCGCGGACCTGCTCGCCCGCAAGCAGGACCGCAAGCTGCTCACGCAGTGGAAGCACATGCTGGTCCCGCTGGTGCCCGCCGCGTTCATGCTGCTCGGACTGATCATGCTCGGCGGCGACATGGGCACCGCGATCATCCTGACCGCGATCCTGTTCGGCCTGCTCTGGCTCGCGGGCGCCCCCACCCGGCTGTTCGTCGGCGTGCTCTCGGTGGCCCTCGTGCTCGGCGCGATCCTCATCAAGACCAGCCCCAACCGGATGTCCCGGCTCGCCTGCATCGGCGCGACCGACCCGGGCAAGAACGACTCCTGCTGGCAGGCGGTGCACGGCATCTACGCCCTCGCCTCGGGCGGCCTGTTCGGCTCCGGACTCGGCGCGAGTGTGGAGAAATGGGGTCAACTCCCCGAGGCCCACACCGACTTCATCTTCGCCGTCACCGGCGAGGAACTGGGTCTGGCGGGGACGCTGTCCGTCCTCGCCCTGTTCGCCGCTCTAGGCTATGCGGGTATCCGCGTGGCCGGACGCACGGAGGACCCCTTCGTGAGGTACGCCGCGGGAGGTGTGACGACCTGGATCACCGCGCAGGCGGTGATCAATGTCGGAGCGGTGCTCGGCCTGCTGCCGATCGCCGGAGTTCCCCTCCCGTTGTTCTCCTACGGGGGTTCCGCCCTGCTTCCGACCATGTTCGCCATCGGGCTGCTGATCGCCTTCGCACGCGACGATCCCGCTGCGCGGGCGGCGCTTGCGATGCGGCAGACCCGCTTTGGTAGAAAGCGGGCTGGAGGCTCAGCGTCCGACCGGGGGCCTCGGAGATGGAACACGATGAGACGGCGTGCCTCGGCGGCGCGTTCGTCCGGAGAGCGGTGAATTTCGGTGCATGTCGTACTCGCCGGTGGGGGGACCGCCGGCCACATCGAGCCCGCGCTCGCCCTCGCGGACGCCCTGCGCAGGCAGGACCCGACCACGGGCATCACGGCCCTGGGCACGGAGCGCGGTCTGGAGACCCGGCTCGTCCCGGAGCGGGGTTACGACCTCGCGCTCATCCCGGCGGTGCCGCTGCCCCGCAGGCCCACCCCCGAACTGATCACCGTTCCGGGCCGGCTGCGCGGCACCATCAAGGCGGCCGAGCAGATCCTGGAGCGCACCAAGGCGGACGCCGTGGCCGGCTTCGGCGGTTACGTGGCGCTGCCCGCCTACTTGGCCGCCAAGCGGCTGGGAGTGCCGATCGTCGTCCACGAGGCCAACGCCCGTCCCGGCCTCGCCAACAAGATCGGCTCGCGCTACGCGGCGCAGGTCGCCGTCTCCACCCCCGACAGCAAGCTGCGCGGCGCCAAGTACATCGGCATCCCGCTGCGGCGCTCCGTGGCCACCCTGGACCGCGCCGCCGCGCGCCCCGAGGCCCGCGCGGCGTTCGGCCTCGACCCCAACCTGCCCACCCTGCTGGTCTCCGGCGGCTCGCAGGGCGCCCGGCGCCTCAACGAGGTCGTCCAGCAGGTCGCGCCCTGGCTCCAGCAGGCGGGCATCCAGATCCTGCACGCGGTCGGCCCGAAGAACGAACTGCCGCGCGTGCACCAGATGCCGGGCATGCCCCCCTACATCCCGGTAAGTTACCTGGACCGGATGGACCTCGCGTACGCCGCGGCCGACATGATGCTCTGCCGCGCGGGCGCGATGACCGTCGCCGAACTCTCCGCCGTCGGGCTCCCGGCCGCCTACGTCCCACTGCCCATCGGCAACGGCGAACAGCGGCTCAACGCCCAGCCGCTGGTGAAGGCGGGCGGCGGACTGCTGGTCGACGACGCGGAACTGACGCCGGAGTGGCTCCAGCAGAACGTCCTGCCCGTCCTCGCCGACCCGCACCGGCTGTACGAGATGTCGCGCGCGGCCGGGGAGTTCGGCCGCCGGGACGCCGACGAGCTGCTCGTCGGCATGGTGTACGAGGCGATCGCCGCCAAGCGCGCGCAGCGCCACTGACGCACGACGGAAGGCAGGGAGCGTGGCCGGACCGACGACCGCCGAGCGCGGAGAACGCCAGCAGGAGTCGTCCGGCCCGCCCGTGCGGCGGCCGCCGTGGAAACGCCCCAGGTTCCGCGCGGCCGTCGCGCTCGCCGCCGGCTGCGCCGTGGTGGGCGCCGGGGCCGTGTGGCTGCTCTACGGGTCCCAATGGCTGCGCGTGGAACGGGTGTCGGTCTCCGGCACCCGAGTCCTGACACCCGCCCAGGTGCGCGCCGCTGCGGACGTGCCGGCCGGGCGGCCGCTGGCCTCCGTCGACACCGGGGCGATCGAGAGCCGGCTGCGCCGGGCCCTGCCGCGCATCGACTCCGTGGAGGCGACGCGGTCCTGGCCGCACGGGATCAGCCTGAAGGTGACCGAGCGTTCGCCCGTTCTGATTGTCCAAAACCCTGAAAATAAGGGTAAATACACAGAAGTCGACGACGAGGGTGTGCGGTTCGCCTCAATCTCCCACGCGCCCAAGGGAGTTCCGCTGCTCGATCTCTCGCTGTCCAGCACCGGCCCGGCGGCCGCGAGCCTGCGGCGCTTCGACGAGAACCGTCTCGTGCGCGAGGCGGTCCACGTGGCCGGCGCGATTCCGGCGGCCGTGGCCCGCGACACCCGAACCGTCAAGGTCCGTTCCTACGACGACATCTCGCTGGAGTTGACCCGCGGCAGGACCGTCGAGTGGGGGAGCGCGGAGAAGGGCGCCGAGAAGGCGCGGGCTCTCACCGCTCTCATGAAAGCAGCTTCCGGGGCGGGGCACTTCGACGTCAGTGTTCCCACCGCCCCCTCGTCAGCGGGGAGTTGACGCACATACGCGCAGGCCAGCACCCTGGTTGTGGTGCGCTACGGCTGATCACATAGGGTGAAAAGAAAAACGGGAGGTTCGGCGTGTTCGTTGAACGTGCGCCACTTGTCGACTTAGTGTCCTGTTCAGAAGAACCAGGGAACAGACACACTGGTAACCCTAAACTTCAGCGTTAGGGTTCGGGTCGGCGCTACGGACCGTCCCATTCGGCATCAGTCGTCGGAACGCGGAGCACCGCGGCACGGCGACACGTAACTCGAGGCGAGAGGCCTTCGACGTGGCAGCACCGCAGAACTACCTCGCAGTCATCAAAGTCATCGGTGTCGGCGGCGGTGGTGTCAATGCCATCAACCGGATGATCGAGGTCGGTCTCAAGGGTGTCGAGTTCATCGCCATCAACACGGACGCACAAGCACTGTTGATGAGCGACGCCGACGTCAAGCTCGACGTCGGCCGCGAACTCACCCGTGGACTCGGCGCCGGAGCCAACCCGGCAGTCGGCCGCAAGGCCGCCGAGGACCACCGCGAGGAGATCGAGGAGGTCCTCAAGGGGGCCGACATGGTCTTCGTGACGGCCGGCGAGGGTGGCGGCACCGGTACCGGCGGCGCCCCCGTCGTCGCCAACATCGCACGCTCCCTCGGCGCCCTGACCATCGGCGTGGTCACGCGCCCGTTCACCTTCGAGGGACGGCGCCGCGCGAACCAGGCGGAGGACGGCATCGCCGAACTCCGCGAAGAGGTCGACACCCTCATCGTCATCCCGAACGACCGGCTGCTGTCCATCTCGGACCGCCAGGTCTCGGTCCTCGACGCGTTCAAGTCGGCGGACCAGGTCCTGCTCTCCGGTGTTCAGGGCATCACCGACCTCATCACCACGCCCGGCCTGATCAACCTCGACTTCGCCGACGTCAAGTCGGTCATGTCCGAGGCCGGTTCGGCCCTCATGGGCATCGGCTCGGCCCGCGGCGACGACCGCGCGGTGGCCGCCGCCGAGATGGCGATCTCCTCCCCGCTCCTGGAAGCGTCCATCGACGGCGCCCGCGGCGTCCTGCTCTCCATCTCCGGCGGCTCCGACCTCGGCCTGTTCGAGATCAACGAGGCCGCCCAGCTGGTCAGCGAGGCCGCGCACCCCGAGGCCAACATCATCTTCGGCGCGGTCATCGACGATGCCCTCGGCGACGAGGTGCGGGTCACCGTGATCGCGGCCGGCTTCGACGGCGGACAGCCCCCGGCCAAGCGCGACAACATCCTCGGCTCGTCCTCGGTCAAGCGCGAGGAGCCTCCGGTGCGGCAGCAGCCCGAGAGCCGGCCCTCGTTCGGGTCCCTCGGCAGCGTCACGCCCAAGGAGGAGCACCACGAGCCCGCGCCGGAGCCGGTGAGCGACCTCCCGGTCGCCCCGCCGGTCCCGCCGTCGCGGTCCTACTCGGACAGCGCCGCCGAGGAACTGGACGTGCCGGACTTCCTGAAGTGATAGGACACCGCTCCGCAACGAGCACGCCGAACGGCGCGCACTTCGCCTTCACCGACAGGTGGGGCGGGGTGAGCGCCGTTCCGTACGAGGAGCTCAACCTCGGCGGCGCGGTCGGCGACGACCCCGGCGCCGTGCTCGCCAACCGTGAGCTCGCGGCCAAGTCCCTGGGTCTGGACGCGAGTTCGGTCGTCTGGATGAACCAGGTGCACGGCGCCGGCGTCGCCGTCGTCGAGGAACCCTGGGGCGACGCCCCCGTTCCGTCCGTCGACGCCCTGGTCACCGCGCGGCGCGGGCTCGCCCTCGCCGTGCTCACCGCGGACTGCACCCCCGTCCTGCTGGCCGACCCGGTCGCCGGGGTCGCGGCCGCGGCGCACGCCGGACGGCCCGGCATGGTCGCCGGTGTCGTCCCCGCCGCCGTCGGGGCCATGGTCTCCTTCGGCGCCGACCCCGCCCGCATCGTCGCGCGCACCGGCCCCGCCGTGTGCGGCCGTTGCTACGAGGTGCCGGAGGCGATGCGCGCCGAGGTGGCCGCCGTCGAACCGGCGGCACACGCCGAGACGAGCTGGGGGACGCCGGCGGTCGACGTGACCGCCGGAGTGCACGCGCAGCTCGAACGGCTGGGGGTGCGCGACCGGGAGCGGTCGCCGGTGTGCACCCTCGAATCGCACGACCACTTCTCGTACCGGCGCGACCGCGCCACCGGCCGGCTCGCCGGCTATGTCTGGCTGGACTGATGGGGCATGACGGACCGTAAGGACGAACTCGCCGCGAACCTGGCGAAGGTGCGCGAACGCATCGAGGGCGCGTGCGCGGCGGCGGGGCGCCGGCCCGAGGACGTGACGCTGATCGTCGTCACCAAGACCTATCCGGCGAGCGACGTGCGCCTCCTCGCCGAACTCGGCGTGCGGCACGTCGCGGAGAACCGCGACCAGGACGCGGCGCCCAAGGCCGCCGAGTGCGCGGACCTGCCGCTCACGTGGCACTTCGTGGGCCAGTTGCAGACCAACAAGGTCCGTTCTGTTGCCGGTTACGCCGATTTCGTCCAGTCCGTGGACCGCGCGAGACTGGTGACGGCGCTGTCGAAGGAGGCCGCGCGGACCGGCCGCGAGATCGGCTGCCTGATCCAGGTCGCGCTCGACGCCGGCGAGAACGGGCGGGGCGAGCGCGGGGGCGTCGCGCCGGGCGGCGTCGGGGAGTTGGGCGATCTGGTCGCTGCGGCTCCCGGTCTCCGGCTCGACGGGCTGATGACGGTGGCACCCCTGACCGGCGAGTACGCCGGGCGCCAACAGGCCGCCTTCGAGCGGTTGATGGATTTGTCGACTCACCTGCGCCGAGCCCATTCGGCTGCGAACATGGTGTCAGCAGGAATGAGTGCGGACCTTGAGCAGGCCGTGGCGGCCGGAGCGACACATGTGCGCGTCGGCAGTGCGGTACTCGGTGTCCGCCCCAGGCTCGGGTAACGTCGCCAAGAAGTCGGACCACAGCAGAAAATATGGTCAATACCGCCGGAAGGCGGGCTGAACGACCTCGTGGATCGCGGGCACCTGGCAGTTCGTCAGCCGATCCACCACAGAGCGGAGGACTCAGAGCATGGCCGGCGCGATGCGCAAGATGGCGGTCTACCTCGGCCTCGTGGAGGACGATGGGTACGACGGCCGGGGCTTCGACCCCGACGACGACTTCGAACCCGAACTGGATCCGGAACCCGAGCGGGACCGCCGACGGCACGAACCGTCACATCAGTCACATGTCTCGCATCAGTCCCAAAGGGACGAATCGGTGCGAGTGGTGCAGCCTCCGGCGCAGCGTGAGCCCGTGGCGCCGTCCGCTTCGCTCGCCGCGGAATCCGGACGTCCGGCGCGAATCGCGCCCGTGTCGTCCATCACACAAGAACGCCAGAGCCTGGAGAAGAACGCGCCGGTGATCATGCCCAAGGTCGTGTCGGAACGAGAGCCGTACCGGATCACCACGCTTCACCCGCGGACCTACAACGAGGCCCGTACCATCGGGGAACACTTCCGTGAGGGCACCCCGGTGATCATGAATCTGACGGAGATGGACGACACCGACGCGAAGCGACTTGTCGACTTCGCGGCCGGTCTGGTCTTCGGCCTGCACGGCAGCATCGAGCGGGTGACGCAGAAGGTGTTCCTGTTGTCGCCTGCTAACGTCGATGTCACGGCGGAGGACAAGGCCCGTATCGCAGAGGGCGGGTTCTTCAACCAGAGCTGAGACGCACCACCGGTGGACGCAGGAACAGGGGAGAGGGAAGCAGCAGGTCATGAGCGTGTTCCTGGACGTGATCTACATCGCGTTGATGTGCTTCCTCATCGTGCTCATCTTCCGGCTGGTGATGGACTACGTCTTCCAGTTCGCCCGCTCATGGCAGCCCGGCAAGGCGATGGTGGTCGTTCTGGAGGCCACCTACACTGCTACTGATCCACCGCTCAAGCTTCTGCGGCGGTTCATCCCGCCGCTACGTCTCGGGGGCGTGGCGCTCGACCTGTCCTTCTTCGTACTGATGATCATCGTCTACATCCTGATCTCGATCGTGAGCCGGGTATGAGCGATGTGAACTACGGTCTTGCCGAATGCCGACGACTACGTTGAGGTGAAGAGATGCCGTTGACCCCCGAGGACGTGCGGAACAAGCAGTTCACGACCGTCCGCCTCCGAGAAGGCTATGACGAGGACGAGGTCGATGCCTTCCTCGATGAGGTCGAAGCCGAACTGACCAGGCTGCTGCGCGAGAACGAGGACCTGCGCGCCAAGCTCGCCGCCGCTACGCGCGCGGCCGCGCAGAACCAGCAGAACATGCGCAAGCCGCCCGAGGGCCAGGACCAGCAGCAGCCCCCGCAGGGCATGCGAGGTCCGGGCGCCCCGGTGCCCGCCGGGATATCCGGTCCCCCGCAGCAGATGGGCGGCCCCATGGGTGGTCCGCCGCAACTGCCGAGCGGTGCACCGCAGTTGCCCCCCGGCGGCCAGGGCGGCCAGCAGGGTCCCGGCCCGATGGGCCAGGGTCCCGGCGGTCCCGGTCACATGGGTCAGGGTCCGATGGGCCAGGGCCCGATGCAGGGCGGCATGGGTCAGGGTCCGATGGGCCAGGGCGGCATGGGTCAGGGCGGTATGGGCCAGGGTCCCGGTCACATGGGCCAGGGCGGCATGCAGGGTCCCGGCCCGATGCAGCAGCAGATGGGCGGCCCCATGGGTGGCCCGATGGGCGGTCCCATGGGCGGCCCCGGTCAGGGTGGCCCCGGCGGCGACAGCGCGGCCCGCGTCCTGTCGCTCGCGCAGCAGACCGCCGACCAGGCGATCGCCGAGGCCCGTTCCGAGGCCAACAAGATCGTCGGTGAGGCCCGCAGCCGCGCCGAGGGTCTGGAGCGCGACGCCCGTGCCAAGGCCGACGCCCTGGAGCGGGACGCGCAGGAGAAGCACCGCGTCGCGATGGGCTCCCTGGAGTCCGCCCGCGCCACGCTGGAGCGCAAGGTCGAGGACCTGCGCGGCTTCGAGCGCGAGTACCGCACCCGTCTGAAGTCCTACCTGGAGTCGCAGCTGCGCCAGCTGGAGACCCAGGCCGACGACTCCCTCGCCCCGCCGCGCACCCCCGCGGCCGCGTCCCTGCCGCCGTCGCCGGCGCCCTCGATGGCACCGGCCGGCGCGAGCGCCCCGTCCTACGGCGGCGGCAACCAGGGCATGGGCGGCGGCCCCTCGCAGGGCGGCCCGTCCTACGGCGGTGGCCAGCAGCAGATGTCGCCGGCGATGACCCAGCCGATGGCGCCGGTACGGCCGCAGGGGCCGTCCCCGATGGGGCAGGCGCCCTCCCCGATGCGTGGGTTCCTCATCGACGAGGACGACAACTGACCGGCGCGCGCGGCGACTTCGCCGCGCGGTGACCGGAGGCGTCGGCAGCCTTCAGGGCCGGGCCCGGATCGACTTCGATCCGGGCCCGGCCCTTTGCCGTGTGCGGCGGCCCGGTCCGGGCCGTCGTCCCGCCCCCGCCGCCCCTTCCCGTCCCCAAGGGCTGCGCCCCCGGACCCCCCTTCGGCCTGAACGGCCTTGTCCTCAAGCGCCGGACGGGCTGAGGGGTGCGGCCTGTGGCCATGGGCCCGGGTTGGGCCTGAACGGCCTTGTCCGGCCGGGGGTCGAGGGGCGGGTCCCTTTGCGGCTTGAACGGCCTCGTCCTCGAACGCCGGACGGGCCGAAGGGGCGGACGCGGGCAGAAGGCGAACGGCCCGGTGCCGCCGAGGAAGTCCTCGGCGGCACCGGGCCGTTGTGGTGTCGCGGACCGGGTTACGCCTTGCGGAGGCGGAACGTCAGGGACAGCGGCTCGTCCGTGAACGTCCGGCCGTAGGTGTCGTCGGCCTCGGACTGGGCGAAGTCCGTGGCGAGGACCTCGTCTGCGATGAGCTCGGCGTGCTCGGACAGGGCCGAGATCACCGCCGGGTCCGTCGACGTCCAGCGCAGCGCGATGCGGTCGGCGACGTCCAGGCCGCTGTTCTTGCGGGCCTCCTGGATCAGCCTGATCGCGTCACGGGCGAGGCCGGCGCGGCGCAGGTCCTCGGTGATCTCCAGGTCGAGGGCGACCGTGGCGCCCGTGTCGGAGGCCACCGACCAGCCCTCGCGCGGGGTCTCCGTGACGATGACCTCGTCCGGGGTCAGCGTGACCGTCTCGCCGTCGACCTCGACCGACGCGGTGCCCTCGCGCAGGGCGAGCGACAGCGCGGCGGCGTCGGCCTGGGCGACGGCCTTCGCGACGTCCTGCACGCGCTTGCCGAAACGCTTGCCCAGCGCCCGGAAGTTGGCCTTCGCCGTGGTGTCGACCAACGAACCGCCGACCTCGGAGAGCGAGGCCAGGGAGGCGACGTTCAGCTCCTCGGTGATCTGCGCGTGCAGCTCGGGGTCGAGCGTGTCGAAGCCGGTCGCCGCGACCAGCGCCCGCGACAGCGGCTGGCGCGTCTTGACCCCGGACTCCGCGCGCGTGGCCCGGCCCAGCTCGACCAGGCGGCGCACCAGCGCCATCTGCCGCGACAGCTCCGTGTCGACGGCCGTCGTGTCCGCCTCGGGCCACGACGACAGGTGCACCGACTCGGGCGCCCCGGGGGTGACCGGGACGACCAGGTCCTGCCACACCCGCTCGGTGATGAACGGGGTCAGCGGGGCCATCAGCCGGGTGACCGTCTCGACGACCTCGTGCAGGGTGCGCAGCGCCGCCCTGTCGCCCTGCCAGAAGCGGCGGCGGGAACGGCGCACGTACCAGTTGGAGAGGTCGTCGACGAACGCGGACAGCAGCTTGCCGGCGCGCTGGGTGTCGTAGCCCTCCAGTGCCTCGGTCACCTGGTCGGTGAGCGCGTGCAGTTCGCCCAGCAGCCAGCGGTCCAGGACGGGGCGGTCGGCGGGGGCCGGGTCCGCCTCGCTCGGCGCCCAGCCCGCGGTACGCGCGTACAGGGCCTGGAAGGCGACCGTGTTCCAGTACGTCAGGAGCGTCTTGCGGACGACCTCCTGGATGGTGCCGTGGCCCACCCGGCGCGCGGCCCACGGGGAGCCGCCGGCCGCCATGAACCAGCGCACGGCGTCGGCACCGTGCTGGTCCATCAGCGGGATCGGCTGGAGGATGTTGCCCAGGTGCTTGGACATCTTGCGGCCGTCCTCGGCGAGGATGTGGCCGAGGCAGACGACGTTCTCGTACGCCGACCTGTCGAAGACCAGCGTGCCGATCGCCATCAGCGTGTAGAACCAGCCGCGCGTCTGGTCGATGGCCTCGCTGATGAACTGCGCCGGGTAGCGGGCCTCGAACAGTTCCTTGTTCTTGTACGGGTAGCCCCACTGCGCGAACGGCATCGAACCCGAGTCGTACCAGGCGTCGATGACCTCGGGCACGCGTACGGCCGTGCCGTCGCAGCCGTCCTGCGGGCACGTGAAGGTGACGTCGTCGATGAACGGGCGGTGCGGGTCGAGCGCCGACTGGTCGGTGCCGGTCAGTTCGCCCAGTTCCGCGCGCGAGCCCACGACGGTCAGGTGGTCCTCGCCGCAGCGCCAGATGGGCAGCGGGGTGCCCCAGTAGCGGTTGCGGGAGAGCGCCCAGTCGATGTTGTTGTCCAGCCAGTCGCCGTAGCGGCCGTGCTTGACCGTCTCCGGGTACCAGTTGGTCTTCTCGTTCTCCGCGATCAGCCGGTCCTTGACGGCGGTGGTGCGGATGTACCACGACGGCTGGGCGTAGTAGAGCAGCGCCGTGTGGCAGCGCCAGCAGTGCGGATAGCTGTGCTCGTACGGGAGGTGACGGAACAGCAGGCCGCGCGCGCCGAGGTCCTCGGTGAGCTTCTCGTCGGCCTTCTTGAAGAAGACGCCGCCGACGAGCGGGACGTCCTCCTCGAACGTGCCGTCGGGGCGGACCGGGTTGACGACCGGCAGGCCGTACGCGCGGCAGACCTTGAGGTCGTCCTCGCCGAAGGCGGGGGACTGGTGGACCAGACCCGTGCCGTCCTCGGTCGTGACGTACTCGGCGTTCACCACGTAGTGCGCGGGGGCCGGGAACTCGATCAGCTCGAACGGGCGTTGGTAGGTCCAGCGCTCCATCTCGGCGCCGGTGAAGGACTCACCGGTCGTCTCCCAGCCCTCGCCGAGCGCCTTGGCCACCAGCGGCTCGGCGACGACGACCTTCTCGGTGCCGTCGGTCGCGACGACGTAGGTGACACCGGGGTGCGCGGCGACGGCGGTGTTGGAGACCAGCGTCCACGGCGTGGTCGTCCACACCAGGAGCGCGGCCTCGCCGGCCAGCGGGCCCGAGGTGAGCGGGAAGCGCACGTAGACCGACGGGTCGACGACCGTCTCGTAGCCCTGGGCCAGTTCGTGGTCCGAGAGGCCGGTGCCGCAGCGCGGGCACCAGGGGGCGACGCGGTGGTCCTGGACCAGCAGGCCCTTGTTGAAGATCTCCTTCAGGGACCACCAGACGGACTCGACGTACTCGGGGTCCATGGTCCGGTACGCGTCGTCGAGGTCGACCCAGTACCCCATGCGGTTGGTCAGCTCGGTGAACGCGTCGGTGTGCCGGGTCACCGACTCGCGGCACTTCGCGTTGAACTCGGCGATGCCGTACGCCTCGATGTCCGGCTTGCCGCTGAAGCCCAGCTCCTTCTCGACGGCCAGCTCGACGGGCAGCCCGTGGCAGTCCCAGCCGGCCTTGCGGGCGACGTGGTAGCCGCGCATGGTGCGGAACCGGGGGAAGACGTCCTTGAAGACGCGGGCCTCGATGTGGTGGGCACCGGGCATGCCGTTGGCGGTGGGCGGGCCCTCGTAGAAGACCCATTCAGGGCGGCCCTCGGACCGCTCCAGGCTCTTGGCAAAGATCTTCTGCTCGCGCCAGAAGTCGAGCACGGCGTGCTCGAGGGCGGGCAGGTCGACCTGGGCGGGTACCTGGCGGTACTGCGTCATCGATCTTCCTCCGGCGGACGTACTTCCTTCCGTCGGAGGGACGAGAGCCGGACATCTCCGGGCGCCGTGTACGGCGCGCTCCCGCGGTACCACCCTCCTTGGCCCTCCGGTGCTCCGTGTGCTCCGGCGAGCCCCCTCATTGGGGTCGCGATACCGGGTCTACCGGCCCCGCGGTCCTTCTCGGGGCGTTCTTCCGGCGGCTCCGGGGTGATCTTCACGTCGCGCTCGCCCCCGGGCTCCCACCGTCCCCGGGTCGCTCTTGGCCGCTCACGCCGCTACTCGTCCCCATCAAAGCTTTTCGCTCCGGCCAGTGTACGGCGCCCGGCGAGCCCCGCCCGACCGGTTTTCCGGGCCCCTGGAGCGGGCCCGTACGCGCGCACCGGGTGACCCGAATGGCCACCCCCGGGGCACCGCCGTGCCGGGCCCGCGGCTCGCCGGATTACCCGGCGACGGGCTGGGCAATACGGATGCAGGCCGACCGCGCGGGGCCTCCGGGGCGGTCGTACCGGGCGGCGTGCCCCGTTGCCGAGGGACTCAAGTCGATTTATCGTCCCAGCACGATACGCGAGGAAGATCACATATGTGAAGGGGCCGCGGCCATGACGGCGAAGAAGACCGCCGCACAGCAGTCGGCGTCCGGCAGCGCGGCCCCCGGCAGGGGTGCGGACCCGGACGAGGGCGCGGACGGACGGGGCTCCGCGTCCGCGGGGACCGCCCGCGAGCACACCGCCGGGAGGACCGCGGCGAGGAAGGCGTCCGGGAGCGGCACCGCGTCCGGGAAGGCCGCCGCGAAGCGGACCACGGAGCGGAGCACCTCCCCGGGCACGTCCCGGAGCAGGCCCGAGAGCAAGCCCGAGAGCAAGCCCGAGAGCACGGCCACTAAGGCGGGCGCGGCGCAGGCCGCGAAGCAGACAGGAGCCACGACGGTGGTTGCGAAGAAGACCCCTGGCACGGCCACGGCGGACAAGACCGCCCTTCCCAAGGCGCGGGCGGGCGCGGTGGACGCCGGTGAGCTCGCGGTCCGCCCCGGCGAGGACCCCTGGACACCCGAGGAGGCCGACGAGGCCCGCGCGGAACTGGCGTCCGAGGGCGAGCGCCTGCGGACGGAGATCAGCACCTCCGAGGCGTCCCTCGCCGGCCTCATGCGCGACTCGGGCGACGGCGCCGGCGACGACGAGGCCGACACCGGGACGAAGAACATCACCCGCGAGCACGAGATGGCGCTGACCGCCAACGCCCGCGAGATGCTCCAGCAGACCGAGCGCGCCCTCGAACGCCTGGAGGCCGGCACCTACGGCCTCTGCGAGAACTGCGGCAACCCCATCGGCAAGGCCCGGATGCAGGCCTTCCCGCGCGCGACGCTGTGCGTCGAGTGCAAGCAGAAGCAGGAGCGCCGCTACTGACGCGCCGGGGCGTCCGCGGCGCGTCCGCCGGGCCGGTAAAGACCTGATCACGGCGGGCACCGGTACGCCGCCTGCGCCTGTGAGGGCCGGGAGGCGTGCCGTACCCTCGTCCTCAGTCAGGTACCTAGGTTGAGGGACTCACGTGGCAGAGGCGGAGCGCATCATCGGTACGCCGGAGACTCCGGAAGCGGCGGGAGCCGGCCCGGTGCCCGGCGACGGCACGGCGGCGGACGCCTCCGGCCCGGCGGACCCCGCAGGCGGCGCCGGGGTGTCCGGGGCGACGGTGGCGGACGGCGGTTCCGCCGGTCCCGGGGCCGGCCCGCTTCCCCGCGGCAAGCGGCGGGTCGCGGTGCTGTTCGCGGTCGCCGCGTTCGCGTACCTCTGCGACCTCGTCAGCAAGATGATCGTGGTCGCCAAGCTGGAGCACCACGCGCCGATCTCCCTCGTGAACGGCGACTGGCTCCAGCTCGAAGCCATCCGCAACGCGGGCGCGGCCTTCGGGTTCGGCGAGGCGTTCACCGTGATCTTCACGGTGATCGCGGCGGCCGTCATCGTCGTCATCGCCCGGCTGGCCCGCAAGCTCTACAGCGTGCCGTGGGCCATCGCCCTCGGGCTGCTGCTCGGCGGTGCCCTGGGCAACCTCACCGACCGCATCTTCCGCTCGCCCGGCGTCTTCGAGGGCGCCGTCGTCGACTTCATCTCGCCCAAGCACTTCGCCGTCTTCAACCTGGCGGACTCGGCGATCGTCTGCGGCGGCATCCTCATCGTGCTGCTGTCCTTCCGCGGCCTCGACCCGGACGGCACCGTCCACAAGGACTGAGCACGTCACGTGTGACCGGGCCCACGGCCGCCGGGCTCCGGCCGGGAGCCTCGCAGACGGGGGCGCCTCGCCCGTCCGGCATACTCGACGGGTGAGTACCCTTCCCGAGATCAGAACCCTGCCCGTGCCGGACGGCCTGGAGGGCGAGCGCGTCGACGCCGCCATCTCCCGGATGTTCGGCTTCTCCCGTACGAAGGCGGCGGAGCTGGCCGCCTCGGGCAAGGTCCAGGTCGACGGCGCGGTGGTCGGCAAGTCGGAGCGCGTGCACGGCGGCGCCTGGCTGGAGGTCGAGATGCCGCAGGCGCCCGCGCCCGTGCAGATCGTCGCCGAGCCCGTCGAGGGCATGGAGATCGTGCACGACGACGACGACATCGTGGTGATCGTCAAGCCCGTCGGCGTCGCCGCCCACCCCTCGCCCGGCTGGACCGGCACCACCGTCATCGGCGGTCTCGCCGCGGCCGGGTACCGCATCTCCACGTCCGGTGCCGCCGAGCGCCAGGGCATCGTGCACCGCCTCGACGTCGGCACCTCCGGGCTGATGGTGGTCGCCAAGTCCGAGCGCGCGTACACGTCGCTGAAGCGGCAGTTCAAGGAACGCACGGTCGACAAGCGCTACAACGCCCTGGTCCAGGGCCACCCCGACCCGACCAGCGGCACCATCGACGCCCCCATCGGCCGGCACCCGCAGCACGACTACAAGTGGGCCGTCACCGCCGAGGGCAAGCCGTCGGTGACCCACTACGACCTCATCGAGGCGTTCCGCGCGGCCTCCCTGCTCGACGTGAAGCTGGAGACCGGGCGCACCCACCAGATCCGCGTCCACATGGCGGCCCACCGCCACCCCTGCGTCGGCGACCTGACCTACGGCGCCGACCCGACCCTCGCCAAGCGCCTCGGCCTGACCCGGCAGTGGCTGCACGCGGTGCGGCTCGGCTTCGAGCACCCGGGCGACGGGGAGTGGGTGGAGTTCGCCAGCGAGTACCCCGCCGACCTCCAGCAGGCCCTCGACCGGGTGCGCGAGGAGACGTACGGCCGCGAGGAGCCGGAGCCGCTCGCATGACCACACCGCCCGCACCCCGCGCCTCCGCGGAGAACCCCGCGTACACCGTCCGCCTCGCGGAGGCACCCGCCGACCGCGAGGCGTGCTTCGCGGTCCGCAAGGAGGTCTTCGTCCACGAGCAGGGCGTGCCGGAGGACCTGGAGTACGACGCCTACGACGCGGCCGGCGCGGGCACCGTGCACGTCCTCGCGGTCCGCGCCGACGGGCTGCCGCTGGGCACCGGCCGGCTGCTCCGCGGGGAGGCCGCGGCGTCCCGCAACGGCGGCGACCCCGACGTCGGGTCGCTGGGCCGGCTCGCGGTGGCGAAGGCCGCGCGCGGCCTGGGCGTCGGCGCCGCCCTCGTCCGGGCCGTCGAGGACGCGGCCCGCGAGCACGGCCTGAGAGCCGTCGACCTGCACGCGCAGACGCATGCCCTCGGCTTCTACGAGCGGCTCGGATACACGGCCTACGGACCGGAGTTCCCGGACGCGGGCATCCCGCACCGGGCGATGCGCCGGGACGTCTGAGCGGGGCGTCCTCGGGCGAGGCCCGCGCGCCCGCGCGCCCGCGTCCCGCGTCCCGCGCGAGCTGTGTCCGGGTTGTCCGGGAGCGGTGTCGGAGACCGCGACAGCGGTGTTCGCCCCGGGCGTCGGGCGGGACTTACGAGTGCGCCGTCCGACCTGGGCATCGGGCAGCCCTGCGACGGTGGCGTCCGCCCGGGTGCCTGGGCATACCTGTGACGAAGTTGCCCGACGCGGGCCTTGCGTCGCGGCCCGCCGGTGCACCGGGACGCCCGGTCGGGCCCCGGCCGGAACCTCCGGACCGGTACGCCCCGTTCAGGGCCCCCGACCGCCCCCGACCGCCCCCGACCGCCCCCGACCGCCCCCGACCGCCCCCGACCGCCCCCCGAACGCGGCGCCGCCCGAGGGTCGCCGCCGTCGTGGCAGGGCATGGCCCGGCGGCGGCTGGGCATCCGGCGGAAAAGGGACGCGCGTGGCACGCTGGACGTCCGGATGTCCTTGATCGTCTAGCGCTCGGAGAGCCCTCGTCGTGGACCAGTTGGCCCTGCTGTTCGTGCTGCTGCTCGGTGCCGTGATCAGTGTGCCCGTCGGGGAACGGCTGAGGCTGCCGGCCCCGGTGCTGATGACGCTGCTCGGCATCGTGCTGGCCGTGCTCGACTTCGTGCCCAACGTCGACATCCCGCCCGCGCTGATCCTCCCCGCGCTGCTGCCGCCGCTGCTCTACGCGGCCGTCCGGCGGACGTCGTGGCGTCAGTTCACCGCGAACAAGCGGCCGATCTTCCTGCTGGCCGTCGCGCTCGTCTTCGTCACCACCCTGTGCGTGGCGCTCGTCGCCCACGCCATCGTGCCGGGGCTCGGCGTCGCCGCCGCCGTCGCGCTCGGCGCGCTGGTCGCCCCGCCCGACCCGGTCGCCGCGACCGCCGTCGCCGGCCAGCTCGGGCTGCCGCGACGGCTCGTCTCCATCCTGGAGGGCGAGGGCCTGTTCAACGACGTGACGGCCATCGTGCTCTACCACGTCGCCATCGCCGCGGCCGTCAGCGGTACCTTCTCGCCCTGGCGCGCGGGGCTAGACCTCGTCCTGTCCGCCGTCGTCGCGGTGGCGATCGGGTTCGCGCTCGGCTGGGGCGCCAACAAGCTGATGAGCATGCTGGACGACTCCACCCTCCAGATCGGGCTCACCCTGCTCGTGCCGTACGCCTCGTACGTGCTGGCCGAGGAACTGCACGGCTCCGGCGTGCTCGCCGTGCTGACGACCGCGCTGTTCCTCGCCGAGTACGCCACCGACGCGGACGACGTGCTGACCCGGCTGGCCGGGCACACCTTCTGGGACGTCGTCGACACCCTCGTCACCGGCGTCGCGTTCGGCCTGATCGGACTCGAACTGCACAACGCGCTGCGCACGGCGTCCGGGCGCTGGGGCGAACTGCTCGGCTGGGCGGGGGCCGTGGTCGCCGTGGTGGTCCTGGTCCGGCTGCTGTGGCTGCTGCCGGCGTCCTGGCTGACCAAACGCATGCACGCGCGCCGCAACACCGAGGAGGACATCCCGATGACGGTGCGGGAGACCGTCGTCATGTGGTGGTCCGGTATGCGCGGCGTGGCCTCCGTGGCGCTGGCGCTCGCCATCCCGCTGGAGACCGACGCGGGCGACGCCTTTCCCGACCGCGACGAGATCGTGTTCATCGCGTTCGGCGTGATCATGGCGACGCTGGTGCTCCAGGGGCTGACCCTGCCGTGGCTGGTGCGACGGCTCGGGGTGCAGTCCGACACGGAGGTCGAGAAGCAGCTCGAACACGAACTCGCCGTCCGCGCGGCCAAGGCGGCCCGGCAGCGGCTCAAGGAGATCGAGGCCGTCGAGGACCTGCCCGAGGAGGTCTCCGAACAGATGCTGCGCCGCGCCGCCGAGATCGGCCTGCGCATCAGCCCGGACCTCGGCGACGAGGAGCGCCGCGAGGCGCAGATCCAGCGCGTGCGCCGGGTCAAGCGGATCCGCCGCATCCAGAGCGAGATGCTGAGCGCGGCCCGGCACGAGGTGCTCGCGGCCCGCAGCGAACCGGGCGCGAACCCGGAGATCGTGGACCGCGTGCTGCGCCACCTGGACGTGCGCAGCCTGCGGTGAGCCGGGCGCCAAGTGCCCTGTCGTGACGGCGGGTTGGACGCCCGGGACACCAATTCCCTTGCGGTGGACCCCGGCCGGGGTCGGGCCGTGACTCGTGACGTGGTGATCAGCGGCGGTGGCACCGGGATCGGGCTCGCGACGGCCGGACTCTTCGCGGCCGACGGGGATCAAGTGCTGCTGCTCGGCAGAAGGGCCGACGTCCTGGAGAAGGCCGCCGTGCCCGGTGCGCTCACCCTCCCCGCGGACCTCACCGACCCGCGACAGGTGCGCCGCGTCGAGCGGTTCGTGGCCGAACGGCTCGGTACCGTCGACGTCCTGGTGAACGCTGCGGGCGGTGCGGGCAACCTCGAACCCCCGGCGGACGGCGCCGACCCGCTCGACGCCGTCGCGCACGACTGGACGGTGAACTTCCGGCAGAACGCGCTGACCGCGGCCCTGCTCACCGAGGCCTTGCGCGACCGGCTCGCGTCACCGGGCGGCCGGGTGCTGTTCGTCGGCTCGATCGCCGCGTACCGGGGCTCGGGCAGCGGCGCGTACGGCGCGGCCAAGGCCGGACTGCACCCCTACGCGCACGACCTGGCACGGGAGTTGGGGCCGCGCGCGGTGACCGTGAACGTGGTCGCGCCCGGCTATGTCGAGGACACCGAGTTCTTCGGTGACCGCATGACCGGGGAGCGGCGCGCCCGGCTGATCGCGGACACCTCCACCGGGCGGGCGGCGACCCCCGGCGACGTCGGTGCCACGCTCCACTGGCCGGCGTCGGCGGGGGCCGCGCACATCACTTCACAGGTCGTGCAGGTCAACGGGGGCGCCGAGCGCGGTCATTGACGTGCCGTCAGATCCTGACCGGACAAAGGGACTTGACGCGGGGGGCGCGGGATCAGTCGCGGCCCCAGCGCGGGCCGTCCTTGGAGCGGCCGGCCATCGCGCCGTCGCCCGCGGTGCGGCGCTTCTCGCGGAACGGACCGCGCCGCCCGCTGCTGTGGCCGTCCCGCTCGTGCCCGTCGCGGATGTCCTCGCGGAAGCCGTCCCGGTACTCGCCGGGGCGGTCGTCCACCGGGCCCCGTTCCACCGGACCGCTCTCCTTCGACAGGCTGTGCCCGGCGGGGGAGCCGTCGACGCCGGCGGAACCGCCGGGGCCGTCCGGCGCCTCGTGCCCCCGGGCCGCACCCGGCGGCACGACCGCGTCGGCGGTGTTGACGCGCGGCAGGGCGTAGGGGTGCTCCTCCGCCAGCCAGCGGATCATCTCCTCGCGGACCGTGACCCGCACCGTGAAGATGTCGTCGGCGTCCTTCGCCGTGACCAGTGCCCGCACCTGGATGGTGTTCGGCGTCGAGTCGGTGACGACGAGACCGTGCGCGCGGCCGTCCCACGCGGCGCAGTGACGCAGGATGTCCTTGAGCTTCCCGCGCATCGCCTCCAGGGGCGCGTTGTGGTCGAGGTACCAGTAGACGATGCCGGTCATCTGCACACCGCCGCGCGACCAGTTCTCGAACGGGTTCGACGTGAAGTACGACACCGGCATGGTGATCCGGCGCTCGTCCCAGGTCCGCACGGTGAGGAAGGTCAGCGTGATCTCGTCGACCGTGCCCCACTCGCCGTTCACCACCACGGTGTCGCCGATGCGCACCATGTCGCCGAACGCGATCTGGAGCCCCGCGAAGAGGTTGCCCAGCGTCGACTGCGCGGCGACACCGGCGACGATGCCCAGGATGCCCGCCGACGCCAGCAGCGAGGCACCGGCCGCGCGCATCGCGGGGAACGTCAGCAGCATGGACGCGGCGGCCACCACTCCGACGACCGCCGCGACCACGCGCATGATCAGCGAGACCTGGGTGCGCACCCGCCGTACCCGCGCCGCGTCGTGGTGCACGCGCGCGTACCGGCTGTACGAGGTCTCCACCACAGCCGACGCGATACGGATCACCAGCCAGGCGGTGGCGCCGATCAGGATCAGCGTCAGCGCCTGGCCGATGCCGACCCGGTGTTCGACCAGCAGCTTCGCCTGGTCGAACGAGCCTCTGAGCAGTGCCACGAACAGCACGAGCTGGAACGGGACGCGTCCCCGGCGCAGCAGACCCCACAGCGGGGTCTCCCGGTGACGCTCGTCCGCCTTGCGCAGCAGAAGGTCCATCGCCCAGCCGAAGAACAGCGTGAGCACGACCGATCCCCCCACCACGACGAGTGGGCGCAGTACGTTCTCCATGCCTGCGAACGTAACCGGGACGCGGGGGTGATGAACATGTGACTTCCGCGCGTTCCTGGGTAGGGCCCGGCGACGCGGCGGGGACCGTGAGATACGGCACGTCCGTCCCGGCTGGCACGATGGCCCCATGAACATCGTGCTCTTTCACTCGACCTACGGCCTGCGGCCCGCGGTGCGGCAGGCCGCCGAGCGGCTGCGCGCGGCCGGGCACGAGGTCTGGACCCCCGACCTGTTCGAGGGCGCCCTCTTCGACACCGTCGAGGACGGCATGGCGCGCAAGGACGAGATCGGCAAGGACGAGCTGCTGCGCCGCGCGGTCCTCGCCGCGGCGCCCTACTCGGAACGGGGACTGGTCTACGCCGGGTTCTCGCTCGGCGCCTCGATCGCCCAGACCCTCGCCCTCGGCGACGAGAAGGCCCGCGGCCTGCTGCTCCTGCACGGCACCTCGGACCTCGCGCCCAACGTCACGCTCGACGAGCTGCCGGTACAGCTGCACGTCGCCGAGCCCGACCCGTTCGAGACGGACGACTGGCTGAGCGCCTGGTACCTCCAGATGGGCCGGGCCGGCGCGGACGTCGAGATCTACCGGTACGCGGGCGCCGGCCACCTCTACACCGACCCGGAGCTGCCGGACTGGGACGAGGAGGCCGCCGAGGCCACCTGGCGGGTGGCACTCGGCTTCCTCGACGGTCTCCGGACGCCGGTGGCCTGAGCGGCCGGCGGCGCCCCGTCCGCTCAGGCCACCGGCGCGCTCGCCCGCTCCACGGTCTGCGTGCCGCTGCGGGTGCGGTACGAGCGGATCCAGGACGAGGTCGCGGCCGGGTCGGTACGGTCGGACAGCACGTAGAAGTCCATCTGCGCCCGGTCCGCGGTCACGTCGAGGACGCCGTAGCCGTGCCGGTCGGTGTCGACCCAGTGGACGTGCCGGTTGGTGAGCCGGATCTCCGGTTCCGCGAGCGCGGCGACGGTGCCCTCGGGCAGCTTCGCGGTGTCGTCGAGGTTGTCGGAGGTCACCGACGTCACCACGAACTCCGTGGCGGCGGAGGGCGTCAGCGGGTACGTACCTGCGTCCACGGGCACGTCGTTGGCCCACGCCATGTGGATGTCGCCGGTCAGGAACACGGTGTTGCGGATCGCGTGCGAGCGCAGGTGGGCCAGCAGCTCGCGCCGGTCGGCGGTGTAGCCGTCCCACTCGTCGGTGTTGAGCGCGAGGCCGCCCCGGGGCAGCCCGAGCAGCTCGGCCAGCGGCGCCAGCAGGCTCGCCGGCAGCGCGCCGACGGCGAACGGCGCGATCATCACGGAGTTGCCGATCAGCCGCCAGGCCGTGTCGGACGCGGCGAGGCCGGCCTTCAGCCAGTCCAGCTGGGCCCGGCCGGTGATCGTGCGGCCCGGGTCGTCCACGGCGGCGCTGCCGGAGGCCGCCTGCTGCGAGCGGAAGGACCGCAGGTCGAGCAGGGACAGGTCGGCGAGCCTGCCGAACCGCAGCCGCCGGTAGGTGGTGCCCTCGACGGCCTGCCGCACCGGCATCCACTCGAAGTACGCCTGCCGGGCCGCCGCCCTGCGGTCGGTCCAGCTGCCCTCGGCGCCCTCGGTGTGGTTGACCGCGCCGCCGGACCAGGCGTTGTCGGCGAACTCGTGGTCGTCCCAGATCGCGACGACCGGTGCCCGGTGGTGCAGCGCCTGGAGGTCGGGGTCGGTCTTGTAACGGCCGTGCCGGGTGCGGTAGTCGGCGAGGGTGATGATCTCGTGCGCGGGGGAGTGCGGCCGGACGACCGTGTCACGGGTGCCGTACTCGCCGCTCGCGTACTCGTACAGGTAGTCGCCGAGGTGCAGCCACGCGTCGAGGTCGGTGCGGGCGGCGAGGTGGCGGTAGGCGGAGAAGTACCCGGCCTCCCAGTTCGCGCAGGAGACCACACCGAAGCGCAGTCCGGACACGTTCGCGTCGGCGGCGGGCGCGGTCCGGGTGCGGGCCACCGGCGAGACGGCCGGTCCGGCGGTGAAGCCGAAGTAGTAGTCCGTGGCGGGCGCCAGACCCCGTACGTCGGCCTTGACGGTGTGGTCGCCCGCCGCGCTCGCCGTGACGGAACCCCGCGCGACGACACCGGTCAGCGCGCGGTCCGTGGCGACGACCCAGCCGACCTCGGTGTCGGGGCCGAGCCCGGACCCCGGCACCGCCTCGGGCACCGGTGTGACGCGCGTCCACAGCAGCACGCCGTCGGGCAGCGGATCGCCGGAGGCGACCCCGTGCAGGAAGGCGGGTGCCCCGGCGGCGCGGGCGGGCAGCGCGGCGGCGAGCGGTGCGGCCAGCACCGCGGTGGCGGCGGCCGCCTTGACGACGGTGCGGCGGCGCGGGGACGGCGTGGGGGCGGCGGGAGTGCCGGAAGCGGCTTCCCGGGCGGCGGGGGCGCTCTGCGGGGATCTCTGTCGACTCGTCACGGGCGACGAGATTACTGACCGGTACGCGCCAAGAGCGGGCGAACTCCGCAGAGTTCGCCCGCTCTTCGTCCGGATGTCGCCGGTCCCGGGCGGGATGCCGGCGCCGGCTCAGGAGGCCAGGGCCGGGGTGATCAGGCTGTTGAAGTCGGCCACCGTCATGGGCGGGTTGCCGTCCGAGGTCTGGAGCATCTTGCCGTCCATGACCAGGCTCGGGGTGCCGGTGACCTTGTCCTTGTTGTTGGTGAACGTCTTCGACATGGCGAGCGCCCAGGCGTCGTACTTGCCGCTCTTGACGTTCTTCTGGAAGGCCGCGTTGTTCTTGAGGGCCGGGACGGTGTTCGCCACCTTGATCAGGTAGGAGTCGTCCTTGAACTTGTCGTCGGTCTCCTCGGGGTGCCACTTCTTCGAGTAGAGGGCCGACTTGTACGCGGCGAACGCGTCGGGGCTCACGTTCAGCGCGGCGCCCATGGCGCTCAGCGTGTCCTTGGAGCCCTCGCCGCCGAGCGAGTCGTCGAGGAACGCGCCGCCGATGTACTGGATCTTGAACTTGCCGGCGGCGACGTCCTTCGTCACCGTCGAGCCGACCGTCTGCTCGAACTGGGCGCATATCGGGCAGCGCGGGTCCTCGTACATCTTGAGGGTCTTCGGCGCGTCCGCCTTGCCGATCGTCACAACCGTGCCGTTGGTGCCCGAGGTGTTGGCCGGGGCGACGATCTTGTCGCCCTTCACGGACTCCCAGCGGTCGGGCTTGTTGGCCTGCACGATGAAGTAGCCGATGCCGGCCGCGACGACCAGTGCCGCGACGACCGACGAGGCGACGATGGCCTGCCGCTTGGCCTTGGCCCGCTTGGCCTGCCGCTCGCGCTCCAGGCGCAGCCGCTCGCGGGCGGCGGTCTTCGAGGCCTGGTTGTTCCGCTTGCTCATGGTGGAGGTCTCCCTGTGGGACGCGCACGTCCGGTGCGCGGGATACGGGTGGGGACGGGTGGTGCTCGTGGTGTCGCGCGGAGTTCGCGGCGGGGCGACGGGTGTCGTGGAGTCGCCGGCCCGCGAGGTCTCCGGGGTGTGCGAATCCTCAGCCGAGAACCGGCGAGCACGGCGGTCCGCGCCGTCCCAGGGAGTGCACCAGCAGCCGGGCGCGAGGGGTGAGGGACCGTGCCGCCGGGCGCGGCATGCGGCGCACCGGGGCGAGCCGCGCGCCGAAGGCGGCGGCGGCGAGCAGCAGCGGGCGGAACGTCGTGGCGGCGACCGCGCGCAGCAGTTGCTCCAGGGCGCGCTCCCCGCGGTGCAGCCAGGCGGCGGCCAGCAGGCCCACGCCCACGTGCGCGCCGAGCAGCAGCCAGGCGGTGGCCGGGCTCGCGTCGGCGAGCAGGGCGGGCAGCCGGCCGGTGCCCGCGCCGGTGACCGTGTCGGTGACCCGGGTCAGTGGCATGCCGACGTCGGTGGAGCCGCCGCACAGCAGGTCGAAGCCGACCGAGCGCAGCGCGCCCGTCACGGGGCCGCCGGACCTGCCGTAGCAGAAGTGCTGGCCGCTGGTGAAGACGGTGTCGGCGGCCAGCTCCAGCGGGATCAGCAGCCCGGCGATGCGGCGGAAGCCCCGCTCGCGGCCGGCCAGCGCGTAGGCGACGGCGAACACGGCGGCGGCGGTCGCGGCCACCGTGGCCGACGGCAGGGGGGCCCGGGACAGCAGCACGTGCGACGCGGAGCTGAGCGTCACGACGAAAGCCGTGAACAGCGCCGCGCGCACGGCTCTGAGCTGGGTCCCGGATATGTCCATAGCGGAGGAGAGTCTGTCACGCCCCCCGGTAAGCAACCCCTAAAGGGTCACTGAAAGTGTGCTGAGAGAGACAAGGGTTACAGCCCCGGAATCCGACCGTTGCGGAAGAGATCCACGAACACCTGGTGATCGGCACGGGCGCGGGCCCCGTAGGAGTGGGCGAAATCGACGAGCAGGGGGGCGAAACCCTCCTCGTCGGCGGCGATCGCCGCGTCGATGGCCCGCTCGGTGGAGAACGGCACCAGGGACTCGCCGGACTGGTCGTCCGCCGCCGCGTGCATGGCGGCCGTGGCGCGGCCCAGGTCGGCGACGACGGCGGAGATCTCCTCCGGGTCGTCGATGTCGCTCCAGTCGAGGTCCACCGCGTACGGCGACACCTCCGCGACGAGCTGTCCGGCGCCGCTCAGCTCGGTCCAGCCCAGCCACGGGTCCGCGTGCGCCTGGAGGGCGCGCTGCGAGATGACCGTGCGGTGGCCCTCGTGCTCGAAGTAGCCGCGGACCGCCGCGTCCGTGACGTGCCGCGAGACGGCCGGGGTCTGCGCCTGCTTGACGTAGATCACCACGTCGTTCTCCAGGGCGTCGCTGTTGCCCTCCAGGAGGATGTTGTACGAGGGCAGGCCCGCCGAGCCGATGCCGATGCCGCGGCGGCCGACGACGTCCTTGACCCGGTAGGAGTCCGGGCGGGCGAGCGACGACTCCGGCAGCGTCTCCAGGTACCCGTCGAAGGCGGCGAGCACCTTGTAGCGGGTGGCGGCGTCCAGCTCGACCGAGCCGCCGCCGGGCGCGAAGCGGCGCTCGAAGTCGCGGATCTCCGTCATCGAGTCGAGCAGTTCGAAACGGGTCAGCGAACGGGCCACGCGCAGCGCGCCGAGCAGCGGCCCCTGCGCGGTGTCCAGGGTGAAGGGCGGTACCTCGTCGCTCTTGGCGCCGGTGGCCAGCGCGTGGATCCGCTCGCGGTAGGCCGTGGCGTACACCGTGACCAGGTCGCCGATCTGCCCGTCGCTCAGCGCCTTCGCGTACCCGAGGAGCGCGACGGACGCGGCGAAGCGCTTGAGGTCCCAGGTGAAGGGGCCGACGTACGCCTCGTCGAAGTCGTTGACGTTGAAGACCAGGCGCCCGTTGGAGTCCATGTAGGTGCCGAAGTTCTCCGCGTGCAGGTCGCCGTGGATCCACACCCGCGAGGTGCGCTCGTCCAGGAACGGGCCGCCGCGCTTCTCCGGGTCGACGTCGTGGTAGAAGAGCGCCGCCGTGCCGCGGTAGAAGGCGAACGCCGAGGCGGCCATCTTGCGGAACTTGACCCGGAACGCGGCCGGATCGGCGGCCAGGAGCTCGCCGAAGGCGGTGTCGAAGACGGCGAGGATCTCCTCGCCGCGTTGCTCGGCGCTGAGCTGCGGGACCGACATCGCTGGGTGCCTCCTGGTGCGGTGGTGCGGGACGAACGTGACGGAAGTTACTGCCGGGGCGGGGCCGGCCGGGAGCCGGCGGCGCGCCGCCCGCGCCACTTTTTCCAACGGACGAACCTACGCGGGAGTGCCCGTCCCGCGCGGGCGAACGCGCGCGGACAAGCCGTTGGAGTGCCGTCGCGCGAGCCGCCGGGGAACCTCGCCGGGTCTCGCGGGGGAGCCCGCGCGGTGACGGTGGCGAGGCATAGACTTCCGAGCTGACCCCGCTCCCGTCCCGCCCCGGAGGCCCCAGCCGTGTCGAAGCCGCCGTTCACGCACCTGCACGTCCACACCCAGTACTCCCTGCTGGACGGTGCCGCGCGGCTGAAGGACATGTTCAACGCGTGCAACGAGATGGGCATGACGCACATCGCGATGTCCGACCACGGCAACCTGCACGGGGCGTACGACTTCTTCCACACCGCGCAGAAGGCGGGCGTCACCCCGATCATCGGCATCGAGGCGTACGTGGCGCCCGAGTCGCGGCGCAACAAGCGCAAGATCCAGTGGGGCCAGCCGCACCAGAAGCGCGACGACGTGTCCGGTTCGGGCGGTTACACGCACAAGACGATCTGGGCGGCGAACAGCACCGGACTGCACAACCTCTTCAAGCTGTCCTCGGACGCGTACGCCGAGGGCTGGCTCCAGAAGTGGCCGCGCATGGACAAGGAGACGATCTCCAAGTGGTCGGAGGGGCTCATCGCCTCCACCGGCTGCCCCTCGGGCGAGCTCCAGACCCGGCTCCGGCTCGGCCAGTTCGACGAGGCGCTGAAGTCCGCCGCCGAGTACCAGGACATCTTCGGCAAGGACCGGTACTTCCTGGAACTGATGGACCACGGCATCGACATCGAACACCGGGTCCGCGACGGCCTGCTGGAGATCGGCAAGAAGCTCGGCATCCCGCCGCTGGTCACCAACGACTCGCACTACACGTACGCGCACGAGGCGACCGCGCACGACGCGCTGCTGTGCATCCAGACCGGCAAGAACCTCTCCGACCCGGACCGCTTCCGCTTCGACGGCACCGGCTACTACCTCAAGTCCACGGACGAGATGTACGCCGTCGACTCCTCGGACGCCTGGCAGCAGGGCTGCGCCAACACGCTCCTGGTGGCCGAACAGATCGACACCGCCGGGATGTTCGAGAAGCGCGACCTGATGCCGAAGTTCGACATCCCGGAGGGCTTCACCGAGGTCACCTGGTTCCAGGAGGAGGTCCGGGTCGGCATGGACCGCCGCTACCCGGGCGGCGTCCCCGACGACCGGCAGAAGCAGGCCGAGTACGAGATGGACGTCATCATCCAGATGGGGTTCCCGGGGTACTTCCTCGTCGTCGCCGACTTCATCATGTGGGCCAAGAAGAACGGCATCGCGGTCGGCCCCGGCCGAGGTTCCGCGGCCGGCTCGATCGTCGCGTACGCCATGGGCATCACCGACCTCGACCCGATCGAGCACGGCCTGATCTTCGAGCGGTTCCTCAACCCCGAGCGCGTCTCCATGCCCGACGTCGACATCGACTTCGACGAACGCCGACGCGTCGAGGTCATCCGGTACGTGACCGAGAAGTACGGCGCCGACAAGGTCGCCATGATCGGCACCTACGGCAAGATCAAGGCGAAGAACGCCATCAAGGACTCCGCGCGCGTACTGGGCTACCCGTACGCGATGGGCGACCGGCTCACCAAGGCCATGCCCGCCGACGTCCTCGGCAAGGGCATCGACCTCTCCGGCATTACCGACCCCGCGCACCCCCGCTACAGCGAGGCCGGCGAGATCCGCGGGATGTACGAGAACGAACCGGACGTGAAGAAGGTCATCGACACCGCCAAGGGCGTCGAGGGCCTGGTCCGGCAGATGGGCGTCCACGCGGCCGGCGTGATCATGTCCAGCGAGCCGATCGTCGACCACGCGCCGATCTGGGTGCGGCACTCCGACGGCGTCACCATCACGCAGTGGGACTACCCGCAGTGCGAGTCGCTCGGCCTGCTGAAGATGGACTTCCTGGGCCTGCGCAACCTGACGATCATGGACGACGCCGTCAAGATGGTGGAGGCCAACAAGGGCGTCAAACTGGAGCTGCTGTCGGTCCCGCTCGACGACCCGAAGACCTACGAGATGCTGTGCCGCGGCGACACGCTCGGCGTCTTCCAGTTCGACGGCGGCCCGATGCGTTCGCTGCTGCGCCAGATGCAGCCCGACAACTTCGAGGACATCTCCGCCGTCTCGGCCCTGTACCGTCCGGGCCCGATGGGCATGAACTCCCACACCAACTACGCGGAGCGCAAGAACGCCCGCCAGGAGATCACGCCGATCCACCCGGAGCTCGAAGAGCCCCTGAAGGAGACGCTGGGCCTCACCTACGGCCTCATCGTGTACCAGGAGCAGGTGCAGAAGGCCGCCCAGATCGTCGCCGGGTACTCGCTCGGCGAGGCCGACATCCTGCGCCGCGTGATGGGCAAGAAGAAGCCCGACGAACTGGCCAAGAACTTCGGCATCTTCCAGGCCGGCGCCCGCAAGAACGGCTACTCGGACGAGGCGATCCAGGCCCTGTGGGACGTCCTGGTCCCCTTCGCCGGCTACGCGTTCAACAAGGCGCACTCCTCCGCGTACGGCCTGGTCACCTACTGGACCGCGTACCTCAAGGCCAACTACCCGGCCGAGTACATGGCGGCGCTGCTCACCTCGGTCAAGGACGACAAGGACAAGTCGGCCGTCTACCTCAACGAGTGCCGCCGCATGGGCATCAAGGTGCTGCCGCCCAACGTCAACGAGTCCATGTCCAACTTCGCCGCCCAGGGCGACGACGTGATCCTCTTCGGCCTCTCCGCGGTCCGCAACGTCGGCACCAACGTGGTCGAGGCGATCATCCGCAGCCGCAAGGCCAAGGGGAAGTACGTCTCCTTCCCCGACTACCTCGACAAGGTCGAGGCGGTCGTCTGCAACAAGCGGACCACCGAGTCCCTCATCAAGGCGGGCGCGTTCGACGAGATGGGGCACACCCGCAAGGGCCTCACCGCGCAGTACGAGCCGATGATCGACAACGTGGTCCAGGTCAAGCGCAAGGAGGCCGAGGGGCAGTTCGACCTCTTCGGCGGCATGGGCGACGAGGGCGCGGACGAACCGGGCTTCGGCCTCGACGTCGAGTTCACCACCGACGAGTGGGACAAGACGTATCTCCTCGCGCAGGAACGGGAGATGCTCGGCCTCTACGTCTCCGACCACCCCCTGTTCGGACTTGAGCACGTCCTCTCCGACAAGGCCGACGCCGGCATCTCCCAACTCACCGGCGGCGAGCACTCGGACGGCGCGGTCGTCACCATCGGCGGCATCATCTCCGGCCTCCAGCGCAAGATGACCAAGCAGGGCAACGCCTGGGCGATCGCCACCGTCGAGGACCTCGCCGGCTCCATCGAGTGCATGTTCTTCCCGGCGACCTACCAGCTCGTCTCGACCCAACTCGTCGAGGACGCCGTGGTGTTCGTCAAGGGGCGCCTCGACAAGCGCGAGGACGTGCCGCGCCTGGTCGCCATGGAGCTCCAGGTGCCCGACCTGTCCAACGCGGGCACCAACGCACCGGTGATCCTCACCATCCCGGCGACCCGGGTCACCCCGCCGATGGTCAGCCGCCTCGGCGAGATCCTCACCCACCACCGCGGCGACAGCGAGGTCCGCATCAAGCTCCAGGGGCCCACCAAGACCACGGTCCTGCGCCTGGACCGGCACCGGGTGAAGCCCGACCCGGCGCTGTTCGGCGACCTGAAGGTACTGCTCGGCCCGGCCTGCCTGGCCGGCTGAACGCCGGATCCCGCACGACGAGGGGCGCACCCGCACCGGGTACGCCCCTCGTTGCCGTGTGTCCGGCTTCAACGGCCTTTGGGCCGTTGTCAGTTGTGGCCGAAACGACGCTCCCGGTGCTTGCGGGCCACGTCCGAAGGCGACGCCTCCACGGCCGACTTGACGCGCGACTCGACGGCCGACTGCTCCGCGGACTGCTGCGCGCGCTCCGACTGCTGCTTGCGATCACGGTTGTTCTTGTTCTTGGCCATGGGGATCTGCCTCCAGCGGGGATTAGGGGCCAGGGCCGCGACCAGATTCACATAGGCTGAGATGAGTCGCATTTTGGACAATCACCGTCTGTGACAGGGCATGTCGGCACACGAGCGTGCGAAACGCCACGCCGAAGATCGAGTTCGAGCCGTTAACCCCGGCGCCGTCGGGCAGACTCGAAGCAAGCCCGAAGCAAACCTCCCGGAAAGAGGGTGGACCGCGTGGACCGCTGCATCGTCCTGGTGGATGCCGGGTATCTGCTGGGGGCCGCCGCGAGCCTCCTCGCCGGGGAACCCTCGCGGTCCCGCATCACCGTCGACCACACCGCCCTCGTCCAGGGGCTGCGCGAGCGCGCCGAGGCCGACACCGAGCGGCCCCTGCTGCGCATCTACTGGTTCGACGGCGCCCCCGACCGCGTCCCGCAGCCCGAGCACCGCAGGCTGCGCGTGATGCCCCGCGTCACCGTCCGGCTCGGCGCGCTGACCCGCAGCGACGGCCGCTGGGCCCAGAAGGGCGTGGACGCCGCGATGCACGCCGAACTGACCGAACTGGCCCGCAACCGCGCCTGTTCCGACGTCGTCCTCGTCACCGGCGACGGCGACCTGCTGCCCGGCATGATGGCCGCCAAGGAACACGGGGTCGCCGTCCACCTCTGGGCCGTGCAGGCCGCCGACGGCGACTACAACCAGTCCGAGGACCTCGTCGCCGAGGCCGACGAACGCCGCGTCCTGGACCGCGCGTGGATCACCCAGGCCGTCCGCGCCAAGGAGGTCGGCGGGATCTGCGCCCCGCAGCCCGTGCCGCGCCCCGAGATCGCCGCGATCCTCTCCGCGCCGCTGCCCGAGTCGTCCGGCCTCGCGGGCGGCGGCGACCGCCGCGCCGAGCGCGCGGAACACACCGCGCCCGTCTCCCGCGACACCGCGGAGGAACGGGTCCAGGCCACCAAGGGCGTGCCCACGCCCAAGGACCTGGCCGCGCTGCGCGCCCCCGGCACCGCCGCCCCCGCCGCCGCGCCCGCCCAGGCCCCGGCCAACGCGACCCTGCGCTGGTCCTCCGACAAAGGGTGGGTCGAGCGCCCGGGGTCGTCCTTCGAACCGCCCGAGGCCGCGTCGCTGCCCACCCTCGCGCAGCTGACCACCGCCGAGCAGCGCTGGGCCGACCGCGAGGAGGACATCACCACGGTCGGCGGCGACCCCTACGAGGTCGGACAGGTCTTCGCCCGGCGCTGGGTGGAACGCCTCGGCGACCAGGTCCACCTCCAGAAGCTGTCCACGATGTACCCGCGCATCCCGCACCGCGTCGACGGCGAGCTGCTGCGCTACGCGGCCCGGTTCGGCCTCCTCGCGCACAAGGACGACCAGATCGACGAGCACGACCGTTACGCCATCCGGGCCGGTTTCTGGCGGGTGGTCGACGTCCCCGCGCCCCCGGAACACGCCCCCGCCGCCGAGTGACCCGGAAGGCGCCCGGCCTCCCGCCCACCCGCCCCCGGCCCCCTTTGCCGGTTCCTGACCGTCCGTGTGCCGTCCCCTGTGCGACCCGTGACGGGAGCTTTGTCGGGCGTGGCGGGTTCGTGCCCCCGGGCCGCCCCGGGAACGGGCGGCGCCCGCGGACCACGTACTCTCGTCCCTTGTGAGTACGCGCACGGCACAGGCACTTCGACACGGGGACGCTGTCGTGTGCGCGGTGCGCGGACTGACCAAGACGTATCCCGCCGTCCGCGCCCGCCGCGGCGTGCCCGCCGCCCCCGAGATCCGGGCCACCGACGAGGTGACCCTCGACATCCGGCGCGGCGAGATCTTCGGCCTCCTCGGACCCAACGGGGCCGGCAAGTCCACGCTGGTGCGCCAGCTCACCGGGCTGATGCGGCCCGACCGGGGCACCGTCGAGATCCTGGGCCACGACATCGTGCGCCACCCGGAGCGCGCCGCGCGCATCCTCGGCTACCTGGGCCAGGAGTCCACCGCCCTCGACGAGCTGACCGTCTCCCTCGCCGCGGAGACCACCGGCCGGCTGCGCGGCCTCGAACTGCGGCAGGCCCGCGCCGAACGGGACGCCGTCCTCGACGAACTGGGCCTCACCGCGCTCGCCGGACGCCCGCTGAAGAAGCTCTCCGGCGGCCAGCGCCGCCTCGCCTGCTTCGCGGCCGCCCTCGTCGGCGAACGCCCGCTGCTGGTCCTGGACGAGCCGACCACCGGCATGGACCCCGTCGCCCGCCGCGCCGTGTGGGCCGCCGTGAACCGGCGCCGCGCCGAGAGCGGTACGACGGTGCTGCTGGTCACCCACAACGTCATCGAGGCGGAGACCGTCCTCGACCGGGTCGCCGTCCTGGACCGGGGCCGGGTCATCGCCTGCGACACCCCCGCCGGCCTCAAGGAGAGCGTCGCCGGCGAGGTGCGCGTGGAACTGGTGTGGCGCGAGCGGGCCCCGCTGGAGGTCCCCGCGGTCGCCGCGCTGCGCGACCGCGCCGTGGAGTCGGGGCGCCGCTGGACGCTGCGGCTCGCCCCGGACGAGGCCCGCGCGGCCGTCGCCACCGTCACCGGCGGCGCCGCCTTCGCCGCGCTCGACGACTTCACCCTCGCGACGCCGAGCCTGGAGGACGTGTACCTGGCGCTCGGCGGCGACACCCGGGGACTGGTGAAGGCGTGACCGCGGGCGGGTGTGAGCGCGGGAGCCGCCGTGTCCGTATGGTCCGTACGGGAGCCCGCGCCGGAGTCCGGGCGCGGGAGTGCCCGACGCCGTGCGACAGGTCCCCGGGGACCACACCTCCGGGGCCGCGCCCCGGAACCGCAGTCAGCCGTCAGGGATGAGGAGCAGCCCGAGGTGAGTGCCGTACCCGTCGATGTTCTGCCCGGCGTCGGGGCCGTGGCCGGGCGCGGCGTCCGCGAGGAGGCCGAGCTCGGGCCGCGCGCCCGGCTGTGGCCCTGCCTCGCCGCCGTGTACCGGGCGCAGCTCTCGCGCGCCCGGGTGGCCCGGATCCCGCTGCTGTTCGTCGCGACGTTCCAGTCGGTCGGGATCATGGTCCTGATGCGCGGGGTCGTCGACGGCGGCGAGGAGGCCCGGTCCGTGGTGGCCGGCTCGGCCGTCCTGGTCGTCGCGTTCGTCGCGCTGAACCTGCTCGCCCAGTACTTCGGCCAGCTCCGCGCCAGCGGCGGCCTCGACCACTACGCCACGCTGCCCGTGCCGCCCGCCGCCGTCGTCCTGGGCGCCGCGGGCGCGTACGCCTCGTTCACCGTGCCCGGGACCGTGGTGACCGCGGTGTTCGGGTGCGTGCTGTTCGGGCTGCCGATGGCCCACCTGTGGGTGCTGGTGGCGGTGATCCCGCTCGCGGGTGCCGCCCTGGCCGGACTCGGGGCGGCCCTCGGGCTGCTCGCGCCCCGGCCCGAACTGGCCACCCTGCTTGGCCAGCTCGGCATGTCCGGCGCCCTGCTCCTGGGCGTGCTGCCGCCCGACCGGCTGCCCGAGGTGGTGCGCCTGGCCCGCGACCTGCTGCCGTCCACGTACGGCGTAGAGGCCCTCGCGCGGACCTTCGGACCCCACCCGGACTGGGCTTTCGTCCTCGGCGACCTCGCCGTGTGCGCGGGCGTCGGGGTCGTCTCGCTCGCCGTCGCGACGTGGGCGTACCGTCGGGCGGCTGTCCGGTGACGCGCCGCACAGACGCGCCTGGCACGATGTCAGGGTGACCGCACCGCTGACTCCGCCGCCACCGCCGCACCACCAGCCCTCCCAGGACCGGACCGGGCAGGCCCACGCCGGTTCCGGCGCCGGGTCGGCCGGCCACGAACAGGACGGCCCCGGGCTGAGGACCGAGATCCGGGACGCCGTCCTGATCGCCCTCGGACTCACGGTCTGCGGCGTCCTGCTGGGCCTGCTGTGGTGGTGGCTCGCCCCGCACGTGCCGCTGGTCGGCGACGTCACCGAGGGAAGCTGGGTCGTCTACCTCAAGGACTCCGAGGGCGAGCAGGCCGTCGGCGTCGACGGAACGTTCACTCTGCTCGCCCTGGCCTTCGGGGCGGTGACCGCGGCGGCCGTGTTCCTGCTGCGCAGGCGCGGGGGAGTGCCGCTGGTGGTGGCGCTCACCGTGGGCGGTCTGCTCGCCTCGGTCGTGGCCTGGCGGCTCGGGGTGTGGCTCGGCCCCACCTCGGACGTCGTCGCGCACGCCAAGGACGTCGGCAAGAACGTGACGTTCTCCGCCCCGCTCAAGCTCGGCGCGAAGGGTGCCCTGCTCGCGTGGCCGATCGCCGCGCTGGTGGTGCACCTCGGCCTGACGGCACTGTTCGGGCCCCGCGACCCGGAGCCCTTCCACCCCGACGAACCGCTGACGCTGCCGACGGCGGAGTAGGACGCCGGCCGCGCCACCGTCCGCCCGCCGGGGCCCGGGTGCGCCGCCGAGCCGTGTTCCGGGGGCGCCGACGCGACGGGCCCGGTCCGTGCGCCGCGGACCCGCGTGCCTACGCGGGGCGCCTCCCGTGGTTCGCCCGGCCCTTCCTGGTGCGCCACTTCCGCTTGCGCGTCCTCTTCGCCATGCCCTCCGTGCTTAACGGAGAACGCGCACCGCGTCGAGAGGGCCCGCGTACGGGTTCCGTCTACGCCCGGCCCACCGGCGCCACGACCGCGTCCGTCAGGCGGGCGAGGTCGGCGGGGGACAGCTCGACCTCCAGGCCGCGCCGCCCCGCCGAGACGCAGACCGTGGCGTGCGCCGAGGCCGAGTCGTCCAGCACCGTCGGCAGCCGCTTGCGCTGGCCCAGCGGGGAGATGCCGCCGCGGACGTAACCCGTGGTGCGTTCGGCGAGCGCCGGGTCCGCCATGGCCGCGCGCTTGCCGCCGACCGCCGAGGCCAGCGCCTTCAGGTCCAGCGACCCCGCCACCGGGACCACGGCGACCGTGAGGCTCCCGTCGACGTCCGCCACCAGCGTCTTGAAGACCCGCTCCGGGGAGACGCCCATCGCCTCGGCCGCCTCCTCCCCGTACGAGGGGTGCGCCGGGTCGTGCTCGTACGCGTGCACCGTGAACGGCACTCCCGCGGCCGTCAGGGCCACCGTCGCGGGCGTGCCGCCGGGCTGCTGCTTCTTGGACTTCTTCACCATGGGGGCGCGCTCTTCCCGTTCTTCCCTCGGGGGATGGGGAGTCGGGGCGCGGCACCGTCGACCGGCGCCCCGGGGTGGCTAGTTGAGGCTTGTCGGGCCGCGCGTGAGTTCCGCCGCGGGCAGGGACGGCAGGCTGCGGATGATCGCGGTCTCCGCGCGCAGCAGGCCCAGTTCGTCACGCAGCCGCGAGGCGATGTCCGGTGCCTGGAGCAGGCGTTGCTTGGCCGGGACGTCGAGCATCATCGCGGCGGCCACCAGGTAGGAGACGACGGCCGGTTCGTCCGGCAGCTCGGCCCCGGTGGTCAGCGACCGCTCGCGCGCGCCGGCCAGCCGCTTCTGGTAGCGGCGGAAGGCGCGCAGCACGCCCTCGGCCAACGCGCCCGCCTCCTCGCCGAGTTCCTCGGTCAGTTCCTCGAACTCGGCGGTCAGGTAAGGGCCGGAGGTGTCCACGGACAGCAGCCGCACCCGGGTCGTGCCCGTCGCCAGCACCTCGAAGGTGCCGTCGGGCCGCTCCCGGATCGTGGCGGCGTCGGCCACGCAGCCCACGCCGTGCAGCACCTTGGCGGGGTCGGGGCCGAAGCCGGCGGTGGGGCCGAGGTCGGGCGGTGCCGACCCGTCCGGCATGCCGGACGCGGTCGGGGCGACCTCGCGGCCGTCGCGGATCGCCACGACGGCGAAGCGGCGCGGTTCGTCCTCGGGGGTCTTCATGAGGGCGCGCATCATCGCGCGGTAGCGCTCCTCGAAGACGTTCAGCGGAAGAACGAGTCCCGGGAACAGCACCGAGTTCAGCGGGAAGAGCGGAAGCCGGACGGTGGTCACGACGCGAAAGCCTAATGGCCCTGGGGGCGGGCACGGTCTGCGCTCCCGCCGCGGCCGCGCCCGGACGGTCCCGCCGCGCCCGCGGGGCCCGGCCGCACGGCCCCCGCGGGCCGTCCCGCCGTGCTCCGTCAGACCTGCTCCGGGCCGCCCACATCGTGACGTACCCGCAGGAAGTGCCCCAGCGGGTCGTCCGTCGCGAGGTCCCACGGCGCGGAGGTGGCGTGCGGCCCGATCAGCCGGAACTGCTCCAGCGCGTCGGCACGCCGCCCGAGCCGGACGAGGACGTACGCGAGCTGGTTGCGCACCGGGGCCGGCCAGGGGTCGCCCGGCGCGAACCGGGCCGAGAGCGCGATCGCCCGGTCCGCCGCCGCGTCCAGCCGGGCGCCCGGCCCCGGTCCCGCCCCTGCCTGCGGGCCGGGCCGCTCCCCGGGCCCGTACGGGTTCCCGCCGGCCAGGCGGCCGAGGGCGGCGTGCAGCGGGAGCGCCTGGAGCAGCGAGTCGGCGGGGGCGTCCTGGGCCGCTGGCTCCGCGAAGTCGAGGCACGCGCAGGTGCCGGACCCGGACCCGGCCGCGCGGCAGGCGGCCGACAGGTACCCGAGGGCGGCCACGTGGCAGCCGTAGTGGTGCTGGGCGCGGCGCACCGCCTGCTCCCACAGCCGCGCGAACCGTTCCGGCGGCGCGTCCGTCCCGCCCGCGTGGTCCAGCGCGATCCGCCACGGCACCGGGTCGCGCGCGTCGCCCCCGGCCGCCGCCGCCCCGACGGGCGGCCCGACCGCGCGCAGCGCCTCGGCACGCGCCGGTGAGCGGCCGGCCCGGTCCACGGCGAGCTGGGCGGCGACGAGCAGCGCGTCCGGGTCGGCCGGGGCGGCGGCGAGCCAGCGCTCGAACCATGCGGGGCGCGGGCCGGCGAACGCGGCGAGCCGCCGCGTGTACCGGTCGCGCTCGTCCCACGCGGCACGCGCGCGGGTGTCCGCCAGCAGGTCCGCCGCGGGTCCGTGCTCGCCCCGCGCGGCGGCGACCAGGGCCGGGCCCAGGGGTTCCTCGGGGACGTCGAGCAGGACGTCGTCGTCGGCGGGCAGCCCGGACGCGTGCGGGGCGGACCCGGGAGAGGTGTTCCTCCGCCGTCGCGGTGCACGGGCGAGGCCGCTGAGCAGTGCCATGGTGGGGTTCATTGAAGGGCCGGGGGAGCGGGGGTGCCAGCACGTTCGGGTAACCCGGGAAAGTTGTACGGGCACCGGTCAAGCCACGGCAAACTTTACTGTTCAACAAATGTGGGGACGCTGTGGGTGTTCTGTGGAAACGCCAGGTCGCGGGCGCGGGCGGGTAATGCGCCGGGCCCGGCGGGCGGCCCCGCGGACGCGCCCCGTGCGGCTACTCCTCCGGCGGCCCGGATCCGGGCCGCGTCCGACCCCGGGCCGGACCCGGATCCGGCCCGGATTCTGTATCAGCCATTGATACGCGCGGACGGCGGTCCCGGCGGGTCTGCGAGAATTGAGACCGTGATCTCCCGAATCGATCTGCGCGGCGACGCCCTCCCCGAGGGTGCCGCCCTGCGCGCGCTGCTGCCCCGAGCCGACTTCGACGTGCAGGCCGCCCTCGACAAGGTGCGTCCGATCTGCGAGGACGTGCACCATCGGGGCGACGCGGCACTGGTCGACTTCGCCGAGAAGTTCGACGGCGTGCGCCTGACCTCCGTCAAGGTGCCCGCCGAGGCGCTCACCGAGGCGCTCGGGGGGCTCGACCCGGCGGTCCGCGCCGCCCTGGAGGAGTCGATCCGCCGCGCCCGCCTCGTGCACCGCGCCCAGCGCCGCACCACGCACACCACGCAGGTCGTGCCCGGCGGCACGGTCACCGAGAAGTGGGTGCCGGTCGACCGCGTCGGCCTGTACGCGCCCGGCGGCCGCTCGGTCTACCCGTCCTCCGTGATCATGAACGTGGTCCCCGCGCAGGAGGCCGGCGTCCCCTCGATCGCCCTCGCCTCCCCGGCCCAGGTCGAGTTCGGCGGCCTGCCGCACCCCACGATCCTCGCCGCGTGCGCACTGCTCGGCATCGACGAGGTGTACGCGGCCGGCGGCGCGACCGCCGTGGCGATGTTCGCGTACGGCACCGAGTCCTGCCCGCCCGCCGCCATGGTCACCGGCCCCGGCAACATCTGGGTCGCCGCCGCCAAGCGGTACTTCACCGGCCTCATCGGCATCGACGCGGAGGCCGGCCCCACCGAGATCGCCGTCCTCGCCGACGACACCGCCGACCCGGTGCACGTCGCCGCCGACCTGATCAGCCAGGCCGAGCACGACCCGCTGGCCGCCGCCGTGCTCGTCACCGACTCCGTCCACCTGGCCGACGCCGTGGCGAAGGAACTGGAGCCGCAGGTCGCCGCGACCAAGCACGTCGAGGACCGCATCCGCCCCGCGCTCGCCGGCCGGCAGTCCGCGATCGTCCTCGTGGACAGCGTCGAGGACGGCCTGAAGGTCGTCGACGCGTACGGCGCCGAGCACCTGGAGATCCAGACCGCGGACGCCGCCCGGATCGCCGACCGGGTCCGCAACGCCGGCGCCGTCTTCGTCGGCCCGTACGCGCCGGTCTCCCTCGGCGACTACGCGGCCGGTTCCAACCACGTGCTGCCCACCGGCGGCTGCGCCTGCCACTCCTCGGGCCTGTCCGTGCAGTCGTTCCTGCGCGGCATCCACGTGGTCGACTACTCGCGCGACGCCCTCGCCGACGTCGCCCACCACGTGGTGACCCTCGCGGAGGCGGAGGACCTGCCCGCGCACGGCGCGGCGGTCAAGGCACGGTTCGGCTGGAAGGTACCGGAGAGCAAGTGAGCGGCATCGACGATCTTCCCGTACGGGACGAGCTTCGCGGCAAGTCCCCTTACGGCGCACCCCAGTTGGACGTCCCCGTCCGGCTGAACACCAACGAGAACCCGTACCCGCTGCCCGACGCGCTCGTCGAGCGCATCGCCGAGCGGGTGCGCGAGGCGGCCCGCGGCCTCAACCGCTACCCCGACCGGGACGCGGTGGAGCTGCGCACCGGACTCGCCGACTACCTCACCCGCACCGGCGGCCACCGCGTCGGCACCGCCAACGTCTGGGCGGCCAACGGCTCCAACGAGGTCATCCAGCAGCTGCTCCAGACCTTCGGCGGGCCCGGCCGCACCGCGATCGGCTTCGAGCCGTCGTACTCGATGCACGGGCTCATCGCCCGCGGCACCGGCACCGGCTGGATCTCCGGGCCGCGCAACCAGGACTTCACCATCGACGTCGCCGCGGCCGAGAAGGCGATCGCGCTGCACCGCCCGGACGTCGTCTTCGTCACCAGCCCCAACAACCCCACCGGCACCGCCGTCGAGGCCGACGCCGTGCTCGCGCTGTACGAGGCCGCCCAGGCCGCGAAGCCGTCGATGGTGGTCGTGGACGAGGCCTACATCGAGTTCAGCCACGGAGCCTCGCTGCTCCCGCTGATCGAGGGCCGCCCGAACCTGGTCGTCTCGCGCACCATGTCGAAGGCGTTCGGCGCGGCCGGACTGCGCCTGGGCTACCTGGCCGCCGCCCCCGCGGTCGTCGACGCCGTCCAACTGGTGCGCCTGCCCTACCACTTGTCCGCCGTCACGCAGGCCACCGCGCTCGCCGCCCTGGAGCACACCGACACCCTCCTCGGGTACGTCGAGCAGCTCAAGGCCGAACGGGACCGCATCGTCGAGGAGTTGAAGGGCGCGGGATACGAAGTCACCCCGTCCGACGCCAACTTCGTGCAGTTCGGGCGCTTCGCGGACGCCCACGAGGCATGGCGGAAGATCCTCGACCGGGGCGTCCTGGTCCGGGACAACGGAGTGCCGGGGTGGCTGCGGGTCTCCGCCGGCACCCCCGCCGAGAACGACGCGTTCCTCGACGCGGTACGTGACCTGAAGAAGGAGCAGAGCGCATGACTGGCCAGGGCCGCCGCGCAAGAATCGAACGCACCACCAAGGAGACCTCGGTACTCGTCGAGATCGACCTCGACGGAACCGGGCGCACCGACATCTCCACCGGCGTCGGCTTCTGGGACCACATGCTCGACCAGCTCGGCCGGCACGGTCTGTTCGACCTGACCGTGAAGACCGAGGGTGACCTGCACATCGACTCCCACCACACCATCGAGGACACCGCCCTCGCGCTCGGCGCCGCCTTCAAGCAGGCGCTCGGCGACAAGGTGGGCATCTACCGCTTCGGCAACTGCACCGTCCCGTTGGACGAGTCGCTCGCCCAGGTCACCGTCGACCTCTCCGGCCGCCCCTACCTGGTGCACACCGAGCCCGAGAACATGGCGCCGATGATCGGCGAGTACGACACCACCATGACCCGGCACATCCTGGAGTCCTTCGTCGCGCAGGCGCAGATCGCGCTCCACGTGCACGTGCCCTACGGGCGCAACGCCCACCACATCGTCGAGTGCCAGTTCAAGGCCCTCGCCCGCGCGCTGCGCTACGCCAGCGAGCACGACCCGCGCGCGGCCGGCATCCTCCCCTCCACGAAGGGTGCGCTGTGACCGGCACGTCCACCGTCCTCATCCTCGTCGGCCTCTTCCTCGTCGGCGGGATCATCTCCTTCGCCAAGCAGCAGATGCCGCGCCAGCTCATCGTGCTGCTGTCCCTCGGCGCGGGCCTGTGCCTCGTCGCGGGCGTCATGCGGCTGGGGGTGTGGAGTTGACCTCCGGCGCGAAGAAGGTCGTCGTCTTCGACTACGGCTTCGGCAACGTCCGCAGCGCCGAGCGCGCCCTCGCCCACGCGGGCGCCGACGTCGAGATCACCCGTGACTACGACACCGCCATGAACGCCGACGGCCTGCTCGTGCCCGGTGTCGGTGCCTTCGCCGCCTGCATGAAGGGCCTCAAGGAGGCGCGCGGCGACTGGATCGTGGGGCGCCGCCTGGCCGGCGGACGCCCGGTGATGGGCATCTGCGTCGGCATGCAGATCCTGTTCGAGCGCGGCATCGAACACGGCGAGGAGACCCCGGGCCTCGACGAATGGCCCGGCACGGTCGGCCCGCTCAAGGCCGACGTGGTGCCCCACATGGGCTGGAACACCGTGGACGCCCCCGAGGACTCCCAGCTCTTCGCGGGCCTCGACGCCGACGCCCGCTTCTACTTCGTGCACTCCTACGCCGTGCACGAGTGGAACCTCGAACTGCACAACCCGCTCCTGCGCGCCCCGAAGGTGACCTGGTCGACGCACGGCGAGCGGTTCGTCGCCGCCGTCGAGAACGGTGCCCTGTGGGCGACCCAGTTCCACCCCGAGAAGTCCGGCGACGCCGGCGCCCAGCTCCTCACCAACTGGATCGGAACCCTGTAGACCATGGCCAAGCTCGAACTCCTCCCCGCCGTCGACGTCCGTGACGGCCAGGCCGTGCGTCTCGTGCACGGCGAGTCCGGGACCGAGACCTCCTACGGTTCGCCCCTCGAAGCCGCCCTCGCCTGGCAGCGCTCGGGCGCCGAGTGGCTGCACCTGGTCGACCTGGACGCCGCGTTCGGCACCGGCGACAACCGCGCGCTGATCGCCGAGGTGGCCGGCGCCATGGACATCAAGGTCGAGCTGTCCGGCGGCATCCGCGACGACGACACCCTCGCCGCCGCGCTCGCCACCGGCTGCACCCGCGTCAACCTCGGCACCGCCGCCCTGGAGAGCCCCGAGTGGGTCGCCAAGGTCATCGGCGAGCACGGCGACCGCATCGCGGTGGGCCTCGACGTGCGGGGCACCACCCTGCGCGGCCGCGGCTGGACCCGCGACGGCGGCGACCTCTACGAGACGCTGGAGCGCCTGAACAAGGAGGGCTGCTCCCGCTACGTCGTCACCGACATCGCCAAGGACGGCACGCTCCAGGGCCCGAACCTGGAGCTGCTGAAGAACGTGTGCGCGGCCACCGACCGCCCCGTCGTCGCCTCGGGCGGGGTTTCCTCCCTCGACGACCTGCGGGCCATCGCCTCCCTCGTCCCGCTCGGTGTCGAGGGGTCGATCGTCGGGAAGGCCCTGTACGCGAAGGCGTTCACCCTGGAAGAGGCCCTGGAGGCTGTGTCGTCATGACAACCCAAGCCGTACGGCGTGTGCAGAGCACCAGTCCCTGGGAGGACGACTTCGGGTTCGCACGGGCCGTGGCGGCGGGCGACCGCGTCGTCGTCGCGTGCACGACGGCCTTCAAGGACAGCGTGCTCTACGGGGAGGGCGACCCCTACGAGCAGGCGAAGGCCGCGTTCAAGGCGGCCATCGAGGCGATAGGCGAGTTCGGGCTCGGTGCCGAGTCCGTGATCCTGACCAGGATGTACCTGACGCACGCGCGCGACGTCGACGAGGTGGGGCGGGCCCACAAGGAGATCTTCGACGCGGCCCGCCCGGCCGCGACCCTGCTGATCGTGGACGGCTTCGTCGACTCCCGCATCCTGGTCAGCGTCGAACTGGAAGCATTCAGAGGAGCCGTGGATTCATGACCCTGGCGGTCCGAGTCATCCCCTGCCTGGACGTGGACGCCGGCCGTGTGGTCAAGGGCGTCAACTTCCAGAACCTGCGCGACGCGGGCGACCCCGTCGAGATGGCCAAGGTCTACGACGCCGAGGGCGCCGACGAGCTGACCTTCCTCGACATCACCGCCTCGTCGGGCAACCGGGAGACGACGTACGACGTGGTGCGCCGCACCGCCGAGCAGGTCTTCATCCCGCTGACCGTGGGCGGCGGCGTCCGCGCCGCCGAGGACGTCGACAAGCTGCTGCGGGCGGGCGCGGACAAGGTCGGCGTCAACACGGCGGCCATCGCGCGCCCCGAGCTGATCCGCGAGATCGCCGAGCGCTTCGGCCGCCAGGTCCTGGTGCTCTCCGTGGACGCGCGCCGCACCGAGACCGGTTCCTTCGAGGTCACCACGCACGGCGGACGCCGCGGCACCGGCATCGACGCGGTCGAATGGGCCCATCGCGCCGCGGAGTTGGGGGCGGGCGAGATCCTGCTCAACTCGATGGACGCGGACGGCACGAAGGACGGCTACGACCTGGAGATGATCGCCGCCGTCCGCAAGCACGTCACGGTCCCGGTCATCGCGTCGGGCGGCGCGGGCCGCCTGACCGACTTCCCGCCGGCCGTGGAGGCGGGCGCGGACGCGGTCCTGGCGGCGTCGGTCTTCCACTTCGGCGACCTGCGCATCGGCGAGGTCAAGCAGACGCTGCGCGAGGCGGGCAACCCGGTGCGCTGACCGCACACGACGGACGCCCCGGTCCCCGAGCGAATCGCTCGGGGACCGGGGCGTCCTGTCGTGTGCGCGCACCAAAACGCGCAAGGAAAATTGCGCAAAACATATTGCGCAACATTTCTTGCGCATCTAGATTCCTCCTCATGGCAAGCAAGAAGGAGAACCACCGGATCGGCGACGTCGGCACGCTGAAGGCGCTCGCCCACCCGCTGCGCGCGGACCTCTACCGGGCCCTGTGCCTGGCCGACGTGGCGACCGCCTCCCAGCTGGCCGAGCAGGTCGACGAGGCGGTCTCGCTGGTCAGCTACCACCTGCGCAAGCTCGCCGACCACGGCCTGATCGAGGCGGCCGAGCCGCGCAGCGGGGACGGCCGCGAACGCTGGTGGCAGCCCGCCTACGACGGCGTCAGCATCAAGAACGCCGACTTCCGCGACGCCCCCGAGAAGGCCGCCGCGCACACCGCCGCCGTCCGCCTCTTCCAGGAGCAGCGCGGCGAGCTCTACCGCCGCTACCTCGACAGCAGGTCCGCCTGGGGCGACGCGTGGAACGCGGCCGTCTGCGACAGCGAGTCGTGGCTGCGCCTCAATGCCGGCGAACTCGGCGCACTGCAAGAGGAGTTGCTGGCTCTCGCCCGCAAGTACGACGAGCTGGGCCGGACGGCCGAGGCCGCCGGTGACACCGAGGGGCGCGAGCACGTCGCACTGCACGTCACAGGATTCCCGTTCCGTGTCTGAGGAGGACGCCACCGTGACCGCCACGACCGAAGCGCGCCCCGCCCGCACCGCGCCCGCCCCGGGACGCCCCGCGCACCGCGACCCGAACGTCCTGCGCTGGCTGAGCGCCTACACGTCCTCCATGGTCGGCGACAGCGTCTACTACATCGCCCTGTCCTGGGCCGCCGTCCAGGCCGGGTCGCCGGCGCAGGCCGGTGCGGTGATGGCCGTCAGCGCCGTGCCGCGCGCCGTTCTGATGCTCGGCGGGGGAGTGCTCGCCGACCGGCTCGGACCGCGCAGGGTCGTCATCGGCAGCGACACCGTGCGCTGCGCCGCCGTGCTCGCCGTGGCCGCGCTGCTGCTGCTCGCGAGCCCCGGGCTGTGGCTGCTGGCCGCCCTCGCGGTCGTCTTCGGCACCGTCGACGCGGTCTTCCTGCCCGCCGTCGGCGCCCTGCCGGCCCGCCTGGCGGACAGGTCCCAGCTCGCCCGGGTCCAGGGCATGCGCGGCCTCGCGATCCGCTTCGCGAGCGTGACGGGCGCCCCGCTCGGCGGACTCGGTGTCGCCCTCGGCGGGGCAGCCGCCGCCTTCGGGATCGCCGGGCTCCTCATCGCCGTCTCCGTGCCGCTGCTGATCGGCGTCCGCCTGCGCGACCTCCCCGCGGGCGACGCCCGCCCGGCCGGTACCGCCCGGCGCGACCTGGCCGCCGGTCTGCGCTACATCCGCCACCACCCGGTGCTCGCCCCGCTGGTGCTGGCGATAGCCCTCGGCGACCTCGGCTTCGTCGGCCCGCTCAACGTGGGCCTCACCCTGCTCGCCGACCAGCGCGGCTGGGGCGCCTCGGGCATGGGCCTGGTGCTCGCCGGGTTCGGCGTCGGCTCGGGCGGCGCGTCGTTCCTGCTGGCCGCACGCGGCCGGCTCCCGCACGCGGGGCACCTCGCCGCGTACGCGATCCTCGCCGGATCCGTCGCGATCGGCGCCCTCGCCTTCGTCCCGGCACTGCCCGCGGCCGTCGGCACCGCCCTGCTGGTGGGACTGTTCGCCGGCCTCAGTGGCGCCCTGTGCGGCGCCCTGCTCCAGACCCACGCCGACCCCGCCTACCTGGGCCGCGTGACGTCCGTCGCGAGCCTCGTCAGCCTCGGCATCGCGCCGCTCGGCATGCCGCTGTCGGCCGCCGCCATCGGACTGTGGGGCGCCGGGCCCGTCTTCGTCGTCAGCGCCGCGGTCTGCGGGGCGGGCGGTGTCCTCGCCCTGTGCGTGCCTGCCCTGCGCCGCGCCGAACTGCCCGCATAGGCAAGGCAGTTCGACGCGGGTTCACAGTCCGAGCTGCTTCGAGCCGGTGAGCTTCAGGATGGCGTCCTCGTCGCCCTCCACACCCACCTTGGCCGCCGCCTGCCGCCCGTAGGCGAACAGCAGCAGCTCCGAGGGCTCCCCGGTCACGGTGACCACCGGGACACCCCGGTGCGCGACGGCGGTACGGCCGTCCGGACGCCGCAGCACCAGCCCCGTCGGCGCGCTGCGGCCGGTCAGGCGGGCGGTCCGCTCCAGCCGCGACCACAGCACGTCCTGGAACACGGGGTCCAGCTCGCGCGCCGTCCAGTCGGGAGCGGCCCGGCGCACGTCCTCCGTGTGCACGTAGAACTCGACGGTGTTGGCGGCCTCGTCCACCTGCTTCAGGTTGAACGGCGAGAACCGGGGCGGCCCCGTACGGACGAGCTGCACCAGCTCCTCGTACGGCTTGGCGGCGAACTCCGCCATCACCCGGTCGAGCCGGGAGGAGAGCTGCTTGACGAGGATGCCGCCCGCGGCGTCGGGGCGGCGCTCGCGGACCACGACATGGGCCGCGAGATCACGGGTCCGCCAGCCCTCGCACAAGGTGGGGGCGTCGGGACCCTGGGTCTCCAACAGGTCGGCGAGCAGAAGTCGTTCACGCTTGGCATGGGTCGACATACGGCCACCCTACGACCGCCCGCGGTTCCCGCCCACCGACGAAGGACACAGAAGCCCGACGACGCCGAATTCCCGCCAGAACGGCCGAGAGCCGCCGCGCCGGGGAGGACGCAGAAAGGGGACTGGGCCCGGGGAGAACGGAGGAGGCCGCAAGGGGACTGAGCCCGCGCCGGGGAGGACGGAGGACGTGGAAAGCGACTGAGCCCGCGCCGGGGGAAAGCCGGAAACGGCGAGGAGGGGACGTGCCGGGGGTGTGCGCCCGGAGCGGCCGGTGCGTCCGCCCCCGTCAAGATGCAAGGCACTGCCGAGCCGCACCGGTCCGAGGACGTACACCCCCGGCGCGGCCCCGCCCCCCAACGCACCGTCCCCCCTCGAACGCACCTTCCGCAGGCGACGCACCCCCGCCGCCCCCGCACCGCCAACGGCCCCCCGCACCGCCCCAGCACACCCCGCCGCCACGCACCGCCCCCAACGCACCCCCGCCCCCCCGCCCACCTCGTGGACGCGCTCCGCCCCGGCGGCAGCCGCCCGGCACAATGGACCCCATGACCAGCACGCCCCGCCCGGCAACCACCCCCACCCCCACCCCCACCCCCGCCGCAACCACGGCCCTGGACCCCGCCCTCGCCGCGCGCCTCAAGCGCAGCGCCGACGGCCTCGTCCCCGCCATCGCCCAGCAGTACGACACCGGCGAGGTGCTGATGCTCGGCTGGATGGACGACGAGGCCCTGCACCGCACCCTCACCACCGGCCGCTGCACCTACTGGTCGCGCAGCCGCCGCGAGTACTGGGTCAAGGGCGACACCTCGGGCCACGTGCAGCACGTCAAGTCCGTGGCGCTCGACTGCGACGGCGACACGCTGCTCGTGCGGGTCGACCAGGTGGGCGCCGCCTGCCACACGGGCGACCGCACGTGCTTCGACGCGGACGTGCTCCTCCCCGCGGCCGATTCCGGCGCGGCCCCCTCCGGTCAGTAAGGTCGGCGGCCATGGACCTCGCAACGTTCCGGACACTGGCCGCAGGCCGCCGCGTCATCCCCGTCACCCGCGAACTGCTCGCCGACGGCGACACCCCGGTCGCGCTCTACCGCAAGCTCGCCGCGGAGCGCCCCGGCACCTTCCTGCTGGAGTCCGCGGAGAACGGTGCGTTCCGCTGGTCGCGCTACTCCTTCGTGGGCGTCCGCAGCGCAGCCACCCTCACCGAGCGCGACGGCCGGGCGCACTGGCTCGGCTCCCCGCCGGTCGGCGTCCCCGTCGACGGCGACCCGCTGGTCGCGCTGCGTGCCACGCTCCAGGCGCTGCACACCCCGCAGGAGGAGGGCCTGCCGCCCTTCACCGGCGGCATGGTCGGCTACCTCGGCTACGACATCGTGCGGCGCCTGGAGAAGATCGGCCCCGGCGGACGCGACGAGCTGCGGCTGCCGGAGCTGACGATGCTGCTCACCAGCGACCTCGCCGTGATGGACCACTGGGAGGGCAAGGTCCTGCTGATCGCCAACGCGATCAACCACAACGACCTCGACACCGGTGTCGACGAGGCCTGGGCGGACGCCGTGGCGAGGCTCGACGCGATGGAGGCGGACCTGTCGCGCGCGGTGGCGCAGCCGCCCGCCGTGCTGCCCCCGTCGGAGCTGCCCGCGTACACGGCCCAGTGGGGCGGCCCGGACTTCCAGAAGGCGGTCGAGGACGTCAAGGAGCGCATCAGGGCGGGGGAGGCGTTCCAGGTGGTGCCCTCGCAGCGGTTCGAGACGCCGTGCACGGCGTCCGCCCTGGACGTGTACCGGGTGCTGCGGGCCACGAACCCGTCGCCGTACATGTACCTCTTCCGGTTCGACGGGTTCGACGTCGTCGGCTCGTCGCCGGAGGCGCTCGTCAAGGTCGAGGACGGCCGGGCGCTGCTGCACCCCATCGCCGGCACCCGGCACCGCGGCGCCACCCCGCAGGAGGACCAGGCGCTCGCGGACGAACTCCTCGCGGACCCCAAGGAGCGCGCCGAGCACCTGATGCTCGTCGACCTGGGCCGCAACGACCTGGGCCGGGTCTGCGCGCCGGGTTCCGTCGAGGTCGTCGACTTCATGTCGGTGGAGCGGTACTCGCACGTGATGCACATCGTGTCGACGGTCACCGGCACGGTCGCCGAGGGCCGCACCGCCTTCGACGTGCTCACCGCCTGCTTCCCCGCGGGCACCCTGTCCGGCGCCCCGAAGCCCCGCGCGATGCAGATCATCGACGAGCTGGAGCCCTCCCGCCGCGGTCTGTACGGCGGCTGCGTCGGCTACCTCGACTTCGCGGGCGACTCCGACACCGCCATCGCCATCCGCACCGCCCTGCTGCGCGACGGCACCGCGTACGTCCAGGCGGGCGCCGGTGTGGTCGCGGACTCGGACCCGGTCGCGGAGGACACCGAGTGCCGCAACAAGGCGGCCGCCGTGCTGCGTGCCGTGCACACCGCGAACCGCCTCGTGTGAGGCATGCCGCGCGTCCGCACGAGCCCCCCGGGTGACACGACCCGGGGGGTTCAGGCGATAGTGGAGTGGTGACAGCCGTACCGCACCCCCGTTCCGAAGCCGCCGCACCCGTCCGGGCCGGCCGCCGCAGCCTCGCCCTGGCCCTGTCCTGCGGCGCGCTCGGCGCGGCCGTGGCGCTGCTGGCCACCCGGCAACGCTGGGCGGAGGGGACCGCGACGGTGGCGGGCGGCGACTTCCCGCTCACCGTCAAGGGCAGCGACGTCACCGGCGTGCCGGCCGCGCTCGCCATAGTGGGCCTCGCCGCGCTCGTCGCCGTGTTCGCCGTGCGCCGGGCCGGCCGCTTCCTGGTCGCCGGGCTCCTCGCGCTCTCCGGCGCCGGCACGGTCGCCGCGGCGCTGCTCGGCGCCTCCGACAGTTCCGCGCTCGACGAGCAGGCCGCGCAGGCATCCGGCGACACCGCCGCCGCCGCGCACGCGCTCAGCCACACGGCCTGGCCGTACGTCGCCGCCGTGGGCGGCGCCCTGATCCTCGTGGCCGGTCTGCTCGCCCTGCGCTACGGCCGCCGCTGGCCCGCGATGTCCGGCCGCTACGAGCGGGACGGCGCACCGCGCCCGCGTGCCCGGCGGCCCGTCGACCCCGACCGCCCCGAGGACATCTGGAAGGCCCTCGACCGCGGCGAGGACCCCACGGGCGCGTAGCCGGACCCGCCCCGCGGGACCTTCGGCCCCCTCGCGCGGCCGGTGCCCGGGACCTCGTCCCCGGGACCTCCGTCCCGATGTGGCGCATCAGACTCGGTTCATCACCCACCCCCGCTCCGCTCCGGGCGGCGGGTGCGTGACAATGGAACGCGAGCCACCAAGCAACACCCGTACAGAGCAACACACGTACACAGCAACGAGGAGCAACAGTCATGTCGGGCAGCAGCCACGGTCACACCCCGGCCGCCTGGACCGGTGTCATCATCGCCTTCGTCGGTTTCTGCGTCGCGGGAGCCTTCATGGTGATGGCGGAGCCGGCGGGCTTCTGGGCCGGTATGGCGATCATCCTCATCGGCGCGGCGGTCGGCGGCATCATGCGCGCCATGGGCATGGGCCAGTCCGCGGTCACGCACCCCGCGCACCAAGTCGCGGGCAAGCGCGAACCGGCCGGCGCCGAGAGCTGATCCACCCGCCCGCCGGACGGCGGGCGCACGCGGGGGCGACCCGGATCCAGGACCCGTTTCCTGACCGGGGGCGCCCCTCACGCGCGTACCGGGCGGCACGGCGGCCGGCCCGCACGCGCGCGTACGGCCCGGGGCGCGGTGCCACAGTCGATTCCCTGCTCGCGGCCGGCCCGCACGCGCGCGTACGGCCCGTGCGGGGCACAATGCGAGGCGTGAACGCCGACAGCCGCCCCGTTCCGCAGTACCGGCAGCCCCCGGCCGGGCAGCAGCCCGCGAGCGCCCTCGGACGCCTCGCCGTCCCGGCCGGCCTCCTCGCCGCCGTGGCCGCCGCCTTCGCGTACGTCGGCGCCGTCGACCCCAACACCCCCGGCCACTATCCGGTGTGCCCCCTGCTGCGCTTCACCGGCCTGTACTGCCCCGGCTGCGGCGGCCTGCGGTGCGCCCACGCCCTCGTGCACGGCGACCTCGCCGCCGCCCTCCGGGACAACGCGCTAGCCGTGGCCGGTTTCCTCGCGCTCGCCGTCGTGTGGACGCTCTGGGTGGTGCGCGCCGTCCGTGGCCGTCCGCCGCTCGCACCGCCCGGCCGCGCCGCCCTGTGGAGCCTGGGCGCCCTGCTGCTGGTCTTCACCGTTGTCCGGAACCTGCCGTTCGGTGGCTGGCTCCACCCTTGATCAACTCGTCCTGTCCAGTTATTGGGACCTCGCGGGGCGGATGCGAGGGGTTCGCCCGGGGGCGGATACCATCGCAGTGACCACCGGTTACGTCTGCCCGGCGCCCCGGTGTCCCCAGCAGGGCCGCCGCAGCGAGGACGCCGCGGCGGACCGCACCACAAGCCCACCGCCCGAAAGGGGGCCGCTCGCGTGAGTGTGCTCGACGAGATCATCGACGGAGTCCGTGCCGACCTCGCGGAGCGGCAGGCGCGCGTCAGCCTCGACGAACTCAAGGAGCGCGCCGCCAAGGCCCCCTCGCCGAAGGACGGGCTCGCCGCGCTGCGCGGCGAGGACGTCAAGGTGATCTGCGAGGTCAAGCGCTCCAGCCCGTCCAAGGGCGCGCTCGCCGCGATCGCCGACCCCGCCGCCCTCGCCGCCGACTACGAGGCGGGCGGCGCCGCCGTCATCTCCGTGCTGACCGAGCAGCGCCGCTTCGGCGGTTCGCTCGCCGACCTGGAGGCCGTCCGCGCCCGGGTGGACATCCCGGTCCTGCGCAAGGACTTCATCGTCACCTCGTACCAGCTCTGGGAGGCACGCGCGTACGGCGCGGACCTCGCCCTGCTGATCGTCGCCGCCCTGGACCAGCCCGCCCTGGAGTCCCTGATCGAGCGCGCCGAGTCCATCGGGCTCACCCCGCTCGTCGAGGTGCACGACGAGGACGAGGTGGAGCGGGCCGTGGAGGCGGGCGCCAAGGTCATCGGCGTCAACGCCCGCAACCTCAAGGACCTCAAGGTCGACCGCGGCACCTTCGACCGCGTCGTCCCGGAGATCCCCGAGGGCATCGTCCGCGTCGCCGAGTCCGGCGTGCGCGGCCCGCACGACCTGATCGCGTACGCCAACGCGGGCGCCGACGCCGTTCTCGTCGGCGAGTCCCTCGTCACCGGCCGCGACCCCCGCACCGCGGTCTCCGACCTGGTCGCCGCGGGCGCCCACCCGGCGCTGCGGCACGGCCGGAGCTGACCGCGCCGTGCGCCCCGCCGTCACCGCCGCGTACCGTCCGGGCCCGTGCCCGGACGGTACGCGCGCGTGCGGGCCGCACACCCTGACCGGCGCGCCCCGCACGCCGGTAGAGTCTCCCGCGATGACGCCCGCCACGGCCCCGGCCGCCCCCGCCCTCCGCGACCCGTACGCCCGCCTCGCGCGCGGCTGCCGGCCGCGCGGCTGCCGGGCGCCCGCGCGCCGGGTGCACGGACGGCGCGTGCGCTACGTCATCGGTGACGAACCCGGCCAGGTCAACGGCATGCGATGGCCCCGGGCGGACGCGCACCGCCCGCCCGCGCACCGGACCTGACCGACCCGCGCCGCAAGGCCGGGGGCGGGTCCGCGGGCACGGCACGCGCGTACGCGACGACGCGACCCGTCCGGAAGACCTCCCGACCCAGCACGGGGCCCCGGCCCCACGAGGTGCACACGCATGCCCAGCGAATACTTCATCCCCGACCCCGACGGTCTGGTCCCCACCGCCGAGGGCTACTTTGGCGCCTACGGCGGCAAGTTCATCCCGGAGGCGCTCGTCGCCGCCGTGGACGAGGTCGCCGTCGAGTACGACAAGGCGAAGGCCGACCCCGCGTTCGCGCGCGAACTCGACGACCTGCTCGTCCACTACACCGGCCGGCCCAGCGCCCTGACCGAGGTGCGCCGGTTCGCCGAGCACGCGGGCGGCGCCCGCGTCTTCCTCAAGCGCGAGGACCTCAACCACACCGGCTCCCACAAGATCAACAACGTGCTCGGCCAGGCGCTGCTCACCCGGCGCATGGGCAAGACCCGCGTCATCGCCGAGACCGGCGCGGGCCAGCACGGCGTCGCCACGGCCACCGCCTGCGCGCTGTTCGGCCTCGAATGCACCGTCTACATGGGCGAGATCGACACCGAGCGCCAGGCGCTCAACGTCGCCCGCATGCGGATGCTCGGCGCCGAGGTCGTCGCCGTGAAGTCCGGCAGCCGCACCCTCAAGGACGCCATCAACGAGGCGTTCCGCGACTGGGTCGCCAACGTCGACCGCACGCACTACCTGTTCGGCACGGTGGCGGGACCGCACCCCTTCCCCGCCATGGTCCGCGACTTCCACCGCGTCATCGGCGTCGAGGCCCGCCGGCAGATCCTCGACGTCGCCGGACGGCTGCCCGACGCGGCCGTCGCCTGCGTCGGCGGCGGCTCCAACGCCATCGGCCTGTTCCACGCGTTCATCCCGGACGCCTCCGTGCGCCTCGTCGGCTGCGAGCCGGCCGGCCACGGCCTGGCCAGCGGCGAGCACGCGGCGACCCTGACCGCGGGCGAGCCCGGCATCCTGCACGGGTCGCGCTCCTACGTCCTCCAGGACGACGAGGGCCAGATCACCGAGCCGTACTCGATCTCGGCCGGCCTGGACTACCCCGGCATCGGACCCGAGCACGCCCACCTCAAGGACACCGGCCGCGGCGAGTACCGCGCGGTCACCGACGACGACGCGATGCAGGCACTGCGGCTGCTGTCGCGCACCGAGGGCATCATCCCGGCCATCGAGAGCGCGCACGCGCTGGCCGGCGCCCTGGAGGTCGGCCGCGAACTGGGCCCGGAGGGCCTGATCGTGGTCAACCTCTCCGGCCGCGGCGACAAGGACATGGACACCGCCGCCCGGTACTTCGGGCTGTACGACACCGACGCCACCGTCGACGCCGACGCCGGCGCGGGCACCGCGGAGATCGAGGGGGACGCCAAGTGAGCGGCAACATCCGGCTGTTGGAGGACACCCTGGCCGCCGCGAAGGCGGAGGGCCGGGCCGCGCTCGTCGCGTACCTGCCCGCCGGCTTCCCGACCGTCGACGGCGGCATCGACGCGGTCAAGGCCGTGTTCGACGGCGGCGCCGACGTCGTCGAGGTGGGCCTGCCGCACAGCGACCCGGTGCTCGACGGCCCCGTCATCCAGACCGCCGACGACATCGCCCTGCGCGGCGGCGTCCGTATCGCCGACGTCCTGCGCACCGTCCGCGAGGGGTTCGAGGCGAGCGGCAAGCCCGTCCTCGTCATGACGTACTGGAACCCGATCGACCGCTACGGCGTCGAGCGGTTCACCGCCGAGCTGGCCGAGGCGGGTGGCGCCGGGTGCATCCTGCCCGACCTGCCGGTGCAGGAGTCTGCGCTCTGGCGCGAGCACGCCGAGAAGCACGGGCTCGCGACCGTGTTCGTCGTGGCGCCCAGCAGCAAGGACGCCCGCCTCGCCGAGATCACCGCGGCGGGCAGCGGCTTCGTCTACGCGGCGTCCCTGATGGGTGTCACCGGCACCCGCGCCTCGGTCGGCGCGCAGGCCGAGACGCTGGTGGAGCGCACCCGCGCCACCACCGACCTGCCCGTCTGCGTCGGACTCGGCGTCTCCAACCCGGCCCAGGCCGCGGAGGTGGCCGGCTTCGCCGACGGTGTCATCGTCGGCTCGGCGTTCGTCAAGGCCATGCTCGACGCCCCCGACCACGCCGCCGGCGTCGAGGGCGTCCGCACCCTCGCGGGCGCGCTGGCCCGGGGCGTGCGCGGCCGGGCGTAGCGAGCAGCCGCGAACGGCCGCCCACCGGGCGGCCGTTCGCGGAACGTGACCGTCCGTCGCTCGTACGGGTGGACCTGGCGCCGGGGAGGCGCAGTCGGCCGCCCCGGGTCGTTCTGCGGGTGTGAGCGAGAAGAACCGTGACGGAAAGCGCACCGCCCGCGAGCGGCTGGCGGACGAGCGCGACAAGCAGAAGGCCGCGGCCAAGCGGCGGCGCACGCTGATCATCGGCGCGAGCGTCGTCGTCGTGCTGGGACTCGCGGCGGTGGTCGGCGTCGTCGCCGCGAACGCCGGCAAGGACAGCGGCGGCGACAGCTCCGGCCCGGTCGCGGCGCCCTCGGGCGCCAACGGGCAGGACAGCCTCGCCATCCCGGTCGGCAAGGAGAGCGCCAAGTCCACGCTCACGGTCTGGGAGGACTTCCGCTGCCCGGCCTGCAAGGCCTTCGAGACGACGTACCGCCCCGCGATCAACCAGCTGGTCGACGCCGGACAGCTCAAGGTCCAGTACCACCTGGCGACGATCATCGACGGCAACCTCGGCGGCAGCGGCTCCCGGCACGCGGCGAACGCGGCGGCCTGCGCGCAGGACGCCGGGAAGTTCCGCGCCTACCACGACGTCCTCTACGAGAACCAGCCCGAGGAGACCGACGACGCCTACGCCTCCGACAAGAAGCTCGTCGAGCTGGCCGGGAAGGTCGACGGCCTCGACACCCCGGCGTTCCGCACCTGCGTGAACGACGGCACCCACGACAGTTGGGTGGTCAAGTCGAACGAGGCGTTCCAGAAGGGCGGCTTCTCCGGCACCCCGACCGTCCTGCTCAACGGCAAGAGCATCTACGGGGACCAGTCGCTGACCCCGGCCAAGCTGAAGCAGATGGTCGAGGCCGCCGACAAGTAGGCGCCCCACCCCGTCCTCGGGCGGCCCCCGCGACCCCGTGACAGCGGGCGGTCGCGGGGGCCGCCCGTTATGGACCCGTAGCCGGGCCGCCCGCCCCGGTTCGGGCGCGGCACGGTAGCGTCGACCCTGCCATGGAACTTGCCTACATTCCCAGCCCGTCGCGCGGAGTGCTCTACCTCGGCCCCATTCCGCTGCGCGGCTACGCGTTCTGCATCATTCTCGGCGTCTTCCTTGCCGTCTGGGTCGGCAACAGGCGCTGGCTCGCCCGCGGGGGACAACAGCACACGGTCGCGGACATCGCGATCTGGGCGGTCCCGTTCGGCCTGGTCGGCGGGCGCCTCTACCACGTGATCACGGACTACGAGCTGTACTTCGGCGACGGCCGTGACTGGGTGAACGCGTTCAAGGTGTGGGAGGGCGGTCTCGGCATCTGGGGCGCCATCACGCTCGGCGCGCTCGGCGCGTGGATCGGCTGCCGCCGCCGGGGCATCCCGCTGCCGGCCTACGCCGACGCCATCGCGCCCGGCATCGCCTTCGCGCAGGCGCTGGGCCGCTGGGGCAACTGGTTCAACCAGGAGCTGTACGGACGTGAGACCCACGTGCCGTGGGCCCTGCACATCACGTCCTCGGCGGACGGCCGTGTGCCGGGCTACTACCACCCGACGTTCCTGTACGAGTCGCTGTGGTGCATCGGCGTGGGCTTCCTGGTGATCTGGGCGGACCGCCGGTTCAAGCTGGGCCACGGCCGGGCGTTCGCGCTGTACGTCGCCTCGTACTGCGTGGGCCGCGGCTGGATCGAGTACATGCGGGTCGACGACGCGCACCACATCCTGGGGCTCCGGCTGAACGACTGGACCGCCATGATCGTGTTCGTGCTGGCGGTCGTGTACATGGTGCTCTCCGCGAAGAAGCGGCCCGGCCGCGAGACCGTGGTGGAGCCGGCCGCGGCGACGGCCGACGGCACCGCCGCCGCGACGGACACGGCGGACGCGGCGGACGGCGAGGGCACGACGGACGCCGCCGGTACGGAGAAGACGGCCGCAGGCACCGGCGACGGCGCGGAGGCCGGGCCCGGGGACGCGAAGGGCGCCGACGCGGCGGACGACGCACCCGCGGCACCCGCGGACAGCGTGAGCACCGCGCCCGACGCCGAGCCCGCGTCCGGGACCGACAACGACCCCGCGCCCGACGACGCCGGGACCGGCGTCGGGGCCAAGGGCACCGCGGAGTCGGCCAAGAAGGGCTGACGTCGCGCGCGAAGGTACGGCGGAAGGGGCACCCGGAGAGATCCGGGTGCCCCTTCCGTCTGCCGTCGCCCGTCCCGTCCGGTGGCCCGGGTCAGCCGCGCCGGGTCCGGGACAGGGTGCGGCGGGCCGCGGCGACCACCGCCTCGTCCACGAACCGGCCGTCCGCCAGGGCCAGCGCGCCCCGGTCGGTGTCCGCGGCGGCGAGTACCTCCTCGGCCTGCTCGACCTCCCGCGCCGTCGGCAGATACGCCCGTTCGATCACCGGGAGCTGCCGGGGATGGATCGCGGTCCGCCCCCAGAAGCCCAGCGCGCGGCCGTGCGCGCAGGACGCCGCGAGTCCCGCCAGGTCCCGTACGTCGGGGTGCACCGACTGCGGCGGCGGGTCGAGGCCGGCCGCCCGCGCGGCCACGACCACCCGCGAGCGGGACCAGTCCAGGCCCGCGTCGTCCCGCACCCCGAGGTCGGCCCGCAGGTCCGCCTCCCCGAGCGCGATCCCGCGCAGCGAGGCGTGCGACGACGCCACCGCGTACGCCCGCTCGACGCCGAGCGCGGACTCCAGGAGCGCGTACAGCGGGACGGCCCCGCCCTCCGCGGGCGCCGCCCGTTCCGCGACCCGCACCACACACGCGGCCGACGTCACCTTCGGCAGCCGCAGCCCGGCGAGCCCCGGCCGGGCGGCGAGCGCGTCGAGGTCGGCACCCGCGAACGGGCCGTCGAGGGCGTTCACCCGGACGTGCACCGGGACCGGCGGCCGCTCGGCGAGCAGCTCGGCGGTGGCCGCGCGGGCGTACTCCTTGCGGCCGGGCGCGACCGCGTCCTCCAGGTCGACCAGCACGACGTCCGCCCCGGCGGACAGCGCCTTGGCGACCACCTCGGGCCGGTCACCGGGCACGTACAGCCAGGTGAGCGGGGGAGCGGCCGTCACAGGGCGCCCTCCGCGCGCAGGGCCGCCAACTCGGCTTCGGTCAGGCCCAGTTCACCGAGCACGGCGTCGGTGTCGGCGCCGTGCGGGCGGCCCGCCCAGCGGATCGCGCCCGGCGTCGCGGAGAGCCGGAACATGACGTTCTGCATGCGCAGCAGCCCCAGTTCGGGGTCGTCGACGGTGGCCAGCGTGCCCAGCGCCGCGTACTGCGGGTCCTCCATCACGTCCCGCACGTCCTGCACGGGGGCGATCGCGGCCTCCGCCTTCTCGAACGCGGCGATCACCTCGTCCCGCCCGCGTGCCGCGATCCAGTCGCCGACCGCCGCGTCCAGCACGTCCGCGTGCCGGGCCCGGTCCGCGCCCGTCGCGAACCACGGCTCCGCGATCAGCTCCGGCCGTCCCACCAGCCGCATCACCCGCTCGGCGACCGACTGCGCCGACGTGGACACGGCGACCCAACTCCCGTCCGCCGTACGGTAGGTGTTGCGCGGCGCGTTGTTCTGCGAGCGGTTGCCGGTGCGTTGCTGGACATGGCCGAGCTGGTCGTACCAGACGGGCTGCGGGCCCAGCACCGTCAGGATCGGTTCGATGATCGCCATGTCGACGACCTGTCCCGCGCCGGTGTGCTCCCGCGCGGCGAGCGCCGTCATCACCGCGTACGCCGTGGCCAGCCCCGCGATGGAGTCCGCGAGGCCGAACGGCGGCAGCGTCGGCGGGCCGTCGGGCTCCCCGGTGATCGCGGCGAAACCGCTCATGGCCTCGGCGAGGGTGCCGAACCCGGGGCGGCGCGCGTAGGGGCCGAACTGGCCGAAGCCGGTGACCCGGGCGAGCACCAACCTCGGGTTGGCGGCGGACAGTTCGGGCCAGCCCAGGTCCCATTTCTCCAGGGTGCCCGGCCGGAAGTTCTCCACGACGACGTCGGCGTCCGCGGCCAGCCGCAGCAGGGTCGCGCGGCCCCCGGGCTTCGACAGGTCGAGGGTGATGGCGCGCTTGTTGCGGCCCAGCAGCTTCCACCACAGGCCCACGCCGTCCTTCGACGGACCGTGCCCGCGGGACGGGTCGGGCCTGGACGGGTGCTCGACCTTGACGACCTCCGCGCCGAAGTCGCCCAGCAGGGTGGCGGCGAGAGGCCCGGCGAAGAGCGTGGCGAGGTCGAGGACGCGCAGTCCGGTCAGCGGCGGGGCGGCACCGGGGGAGGACGGCCCTCCGGCCGGGGCGGCACCGGGGGCGGTCATGCGGCCCGCCCTGCGGTGGCGGCGGACGGGCCGGCCGCCGCGGTCCCCGCGCGAGGGCGGGCGCGACGGCGGAGGCCCGGCGGTACGGCGCGCGGACCACCCCCGGCCCGGCGCGCGCCGGGCCGGCGAGGCCCGAACTCCGGCCCCCCGCCGTCCTGTTGCTGTCCGGCGGCCGGGCGGCCGAGGAGGTCCGTGGTCGTGCCGCCGGGCACGGCGATGTCGGTCATGGGCGGCATGCCTCCAGGTGGGTGAGGTGGGCCAGGGTGTCGAAGCCGACGCCGTCGAACCCCGCGACCGAGGTCGACAGCCGGTTCTTCAGCGGCGCCGTCCAGCGGTCGGGCAGGGCGGCGGGCGACCCCGCGAGCAGACCGGCCACGCTGCCGGCGGTGGCGCCGTTGGAGTCGGTGTCCCAGCCGCCGGACACGGCCCGGCACACGGAACCGGTGAAGTCGCCGTCGGCGTGGGTGAGCGCGGCGGCGATCAGCGCGGTGTTGGGCACGGCGTGCACCCAGTGGTAACCCGCGTACTCGCGGTGCAGCGCGTCCACCACGGCGTCGAAGTCCCGTGTGCGCGAAGCCAGTTGAATGCCTTGTGCGACCGCCGCCGCCAGCCGGGAGCGGGGCGGTACGACGGCGAGTCCGGCGCGCAGGCACACGTGCGCGTCCGGGGCCCCGCCCGCCGCGCACGCGATGACCGCCGCCGCGAACATCGCCGCGTACACACCGTTCGCGGTGTGCGTGAGCGCGGCGTCGCGGTGGGCCCGTTCGGCGGCGCCGCCCGGGTCGCCGGGATGGGTCCAGCCGTGCACGTCGGCCCGGATCAGGGCGCCGATCCACTCCCGGAACGGGTTGTGCCGGCGGGCGGTCTCCGGGGGTTCGAGCCCGGCGAGCAGGTTGCGGTAGGCGACCCGTTCGGCGGTGAACACGCGCCCGGCCGGAAGCTCGTCCAGCCAGAGGCGCGCCACGTCGTCCGTGCCGAACGACTTGCCGTGCCGCCGCACCAACAGCAGGTTCAACAACGGGTAGTTGAGGTCGTCGTCCTCGGGCATGCCGTCGATGTTCTCCGCCAGCGAGGTGCTCGCCGAGCGCCGGTTCCACGGATGCGCGGCCAGCAGCTCCGGCGGTACGCCGCGTGCCGTGAACCAGGTGTTCAGCGGCCAGTTGCCGGTGGCGCGGGCCAGCGCGCGGATGCCGTCGAGGGGCAGCTTCTCCACCGGCTTGCCCAGCAGGCAGCCCGCCGCCCGCCCCAGCCAGGCGGCCTCCAGCCGGTCCGCGAGTCCGGCCCCGGCGTCCCGGGGGCCGGACGGCCCCGGCCAGTCGGGGCACAGGGCCCTGACCGCGGCCAGGTCGGTCGGCTCGTCCGCCTCCAACCGGTTGGGCAGCAGGGCCAGTTGGTCGAGCAGTTCGCCGGCCAGGGTGCGCAGGTGGTCGGGTGCCGGATCCGGGGAGGCCCCCGCGCGGGGCGGTGCCTCGCTGCCGCCGACCGCCCGCCAGTGCGCGGCGATCTCCGCGACGGCGGCCGCGTCCCGGCCGTCGTGCCGGGCCTCCCGCAGCTCGTGGCCGACCAGGTCCTCCGGCTGCGCCCAGGTCAGACGGAGCATCCGGCACCCCCGGCGGAGGGTTCGGCGCCGCCCGTGACGACGACCCTCGCGCGCGGAGCGCCGGCGGCGGGCGCCGCACCCCCGAGTGCCGTGAACGCGGCCTCGTGCGCACGGCGTCGGCGCACGTCCCGCTCGTGGACCTCGCGGGCGACGGAGGCCAGCGCCACCGCCGGCCGGCGCAGGTCGAGACGGCTGGCGTCGGACACCGTCCGCTCCCACGCGGCGGGGACGGGGGAGCCGAGCGCGCCGGCCAGGGCCCCGGCCATCGTCGCGATCGAGTCGCAGTCCCGGCCGTAGTTCACCGAACCCAGCACCGCCTGCCGGAAGTCGCCGCCCGCGACCACCAGCATGCCCAGGGCGACCGGGAGTTCCTCGATGGAATGCAGCCGGGACGGACGGCGGGCGCCGAGCGAGGGGGACCGGTAGTCGGGCCCCACGGTGTCGTACGGTGCGACGGCCTCGCGCAGCGGCTTCAGCGCGGACTCGAACTCCGTGTGGGAGGACGCGACTTCGCAGACCCCCTCGATCGCGGAACGCGTGCCGTCCTTGGCGAGCGCGAGGCACGCCGCCACCACCGACTCCGGGGTGGCACCCGGCACGCACGCGGCCGCCACGGCCGCCGCGAACACCCCGGCCGCCTCCCGCCCGTAGGACGACTGGTGGGCACCGGCCACGTCCAGCGCCTCGGCGTAGGCGCCCTGCGGATCGGCCGCGTTGACCAGTCCCACGGGGGCCATGTACATCGCCGCACCGCAGTTGACGATGTTGCCGGCGCCGGCCTCGCGCGGATCGACGTGACCGTAGTGCAGCCTGGCCACGAGCCACTTCTCGGCGAGGAAGACACGCTGCAACGGCAGTGCCTCCGCCTCCAGTTCGGGGATCCAGCGGGTCTCGGTCATCATGTCCGGCACCAGGTGCCCGGCCACGGCGTACGCGTCGAGGTGGTCCCGCACCTTCGTGTACACGCGGACCAGCGCGTGCGTCATGAGGGTGTCGTCGGTGACGTGCCCGTCGCCCTTGTGGTACGGGGCGAGCGGGCGGGCGGTGCGCCAGTCGTCGCCGCTCCACGGGCCGACCACACCGTGCACCCGGCCGCCGTGCCGTTCGAGGATCTGCTCGGGGGAGTAGCCCTCGACGGGTCCTCCGAGCGCGTCCCCGACCGCCGCCCCCACCAGGGCGCCGGTGAACCGCTCGTCCAGGGTCGGGACCGCCGCGGACCCGGTGGTCCCGGTCCGCGCGGCCCCCGCCGTCTCCGTGATTGTCGCTGTTTCTGCTCCTTCGGGCGTCATGCCCCGAATCATCCTCCCGGCAGGGCCGGTTGCACCGCTTCCAGGAGTTCGGCGAGTTCCACGAGGTCGGTGCCGGTGAGCCGGGGCAGGGCGCAGCCGGACAGGGTGCGGCAGGCGTCGCGCCAGGTCGCGGGGATCGCGTCGCCGCCGCCGAGCGCGCCGGTCAGCGCCCCGGCGAGCGCGGGCGCGGAGTCGGCGACCCGGGACAGGCAGGCGGCGGCGGGCACCGCCTCGGCGATGCGGCCGCCGGCGGCGGTGGCCAGCGCGAGGGCGACGGGCACGGTCTCGGCGGCGGCGATCCCGTAGCTGTAGACGTGGTCGACGATGCGGTGTTCGAGGAGCGGCACGAGGGCGAACGCACTGTCGGTGTCCCGCGCGAGACGCAGCGCCTCGCGCGCGTTGCGTCCGATCTCGGTGCCCTCGGGCAGCTCGGCGAGCGCGGCGGCGACGCACGCGGTGACGTCGTCGCCGGCCAGCGCGAGGGCGAGGGCCGCGGCCATCGCGCGGGCGCCGTGCACGCCGTCGCCGTCCTGGGTGTAGCGCGCGTCGAACTCGGCGAGCGCGGCGGCGCCGTGCGGGTCGCCCGGGTGGGCGACGGCGAGCACGCAGGCCCGTACGCAGGCGGCGTCGTCGAAGTGGTGGGGGTTGTCGTGGCCGGTGGCGGGCGGACGCAGACCGGCGGCGAGGTTGCCGAGCCCGGCCCGCACGGAGATACGGGCGCGCAGCGGCAGCACCGCCGACTCGACCTCGGGGGCACGCTCGGTCGCGGCGGCCACCTCGCTCGCGACGGCGTTCCAGGTCAGGTCGATGGCGGCCCGGGTGCGGCGGGCCCGGCTCAGGTCGCCGAGCACACCGTCGTCCCCGGCGCGCAGCACGGCCTCGGCGGCGAACACGGCCCACTCGGCGTCGTCGGAGGGCCCCAGGCGCAGCGGCTCGGGGGGCTGGTTGAGGGCGATCGGCACGGGCAGGGTGGTCGTCGCGTTCTGCTCCGCGAAGGTGTCCAGCTCGCGCGTGAGGCGCCGGGTCCACTCGGGCATCCGCGCGGCCCGGTGCCGTGCGGCCGGCCACCCGGCGGCGTCCCCGGCGGCCAGCCCGAGCAGCAGCCCCTCGACACGGCGCGTCATCCCTGCACCTCCTCGTCGCCACGCCCCGACCGGGCGGCGAGGGCGCGCGCGACGACGGCGGCGGGCGCGGCGATGGCGGCGGGCGCGGCGGCGGTGGCGGGCAGCCCGGGTCCGCCGGGCTGCCCGGGTCCGCCGGGTGCGCCCGGCGTGAGGGGTCCGCCCGGGACCCCCTGTGCGCCGGGTGCGGCCCGTGTCCCCGGCCCGACCGGTCCGGCCGGACCGGCCGGTTGCGGTGGGCCTTGCGTTCCCGGTCTGCCCGGTGCGCCCTGCGTCTGGGGTGGAGCGCCCGGCCCGTCCGCCGGCTTGGTGGTCGCGGCGAGCGTGACGGGAGCCGTGGCTGCGGCGGCGGCCGGTTCGGGGAGCGTGGGTCCGCCGAGTGCGCCCGGCACCCCCGGTCCGGCCTGTGTCCCCGGCCCGGCCTGCGTCTGCCGCCCGTGTGGCCCGTCCGTCGGCCCGGTTGTCGCGGCGAGCGTGTCGTCAGCCGTGGCTGCGGCGGCGGCCTGCTCCAGCAGCGCGGGTCCGCCGGGTGCGCCCGGCGCCCCCGGTCCGGGCAGTGGCCACTCGTGCTGCCGTACCCCGCCGGCGACGGCAGCCGTAGCGGCACCCGGCGCCGGGCACGTCACCGCCGCCGGGTCCGCCCCGGCGGTGATGTCCGCCGCCTCCAACTCCCGTCCCCGACCTGCCGAGTTGGCGACGAGCAGATCCGCCACGTCCAGTACGTGATGTCCCGCCATGGCCGGCAGGCAGCTGCCGCGGGCCGGGCCGATCGCCGCCGCCCATGCCTCGGGGACGGCTGCCTCGCCCCGGGTCGCCCCGGCGAGCGCGCCCGCGACGGCCGCCGTGGTGTCGGCGTCGCGGCCCATGTTCACGGCGGTCAGGACGGCGCCCTCGAAGTCGCCCTCGGCCGCCGCGTACGCGCCGAAGGCGAGGGCGACGGCCTCAGGGGCGAGGTCGGTCCAGGGGTAGCCGCCGACGACCACCGCGGAGCGGACCGCGCGTTCGCCGCGATGGGCGGCGGCCACCGCGCGGCGCAGCGAGCGTGCCGTCCACGAGTCGTCGGGGACGACGGCGAGCGCGGCGGCCACGACCGCGATCGGGGGCGCTCCGGCCATCGCGGCGGCGACCCCGGCGGCGACCGCCTGGCCGCCCCAGATGCCCTCGCCCTCGTGGCTGACCGAGCCGTCGACGGCCACCAGCCGTGCCGCCTCCGCCGGCCGGCCCGCCGCGAACACGCCGAACGGCGCGGCCCGCATCGCGAGGCCGTCGCTCCAGGCGTGCCGGTGCTGGGCGGAGATGGGGGCGGCGAGACCGCGGCGCAGGTTCTCCAGGGTGCCCCGCTCGCTGAACCCGGCACCGCGGAAGGGGCCCTCGTCGCGGTCGGCGATCCACTCGTGCCAGGCCGCCTCGACGTGGGCGGGGGTGAGCGCGGAGCCGTGCCGGGCGAGGAGGAGCCCCGAGAAGATGGCGTACTCGGTGTCGTCCGTGCCGGCCGGGTGCTCGACGACGTACCCGGTGATGCGGCCCCAGCGGGCGCGGATCTCGGACGGCTTCATGTTCTCCGCGGGCGCCCCGAGCGCGTCGCCGACGGCGAGGCCGAGCAGGGCGCCGCGGGCCCGTTCGCGCAGGTCGGCGGTGTTCCCGGCGGGCGGGGTGCGGGGGATGCGGACGGTCGGTGCCATACGCCGTTCTCCTCTCGGGGAGCGAGGCCCCGGGCCAGAAACCCCGCGAGCCGCGAAACCCTTTGCGGAACTGTCCCCGGTACGGCGCCCGGCGCAGCCCGCCGCGCCGCAGAGTCACCCGGTCGACATCCGTGCGGGGCTGCACTCGTATGAGCGGTAGCCGGTAAACGTGCAGGTTAGCGGAGCCTTTCCTTGCTGGCGGAGCGGAATGAGCGGACGTATCTTGTTTGTTGTCGAAGAATAGAACCAGTCCAGACAAGGGGTTCCGGGACGGAACCGGCGGCCGGTCGCGTGCTGCGCGCGCACCCGTTCCGCACGCTAAGAATTCGGGGAAGCGACAGCATGGCGATCATCGAGACCGAGGCGGCGCTCCACGAGGCGCACCGCGACAACCACACCCACCGCGACGTCACCGGGGGCTGGCTGCGCCCCGCCGTGTTCGGCGCCATGGACGGCCTGGTGTCCAACCTGGCCCTGATGACCGGCGTCGCCGGCGGCTCGGTCGGCCGCTCCGGCATCATCCTCACCGGGCTCGCGGGCCTGGCCGCGGGCGCGTTCTCCATGGCGGCGGGCGAGTACACCTCCGTCGCCTCGCAGCGCGAACTCGTCGAGGCCGAGCTGGAGGTGGAGCGCCGGGAGCTGCGCAAGCACCCGCTGGACGAGGAGGCCGAGCTCGCCGCGCTCTACGAGGCCCGCGGCGTCGACGCCCCGCTCGCCCGCGAGGTCGCCGCCCAGCTCTCCCGGGACCCCGAGGTGGCGCTGGAGATACACGCCCGCGAGGAACTGGGCGTCGACCCCGGCGACCTGCCGTCGCCCCTGGTCGCGGCGGTGTCGTCGTTCGGGTCGTTCGCCCTCGGCGCGCTGCTTCCGCTGCTGCCCTACCTGCTCGGCGCGTCCGTGCTGTGGCCGGCCCTGCTGCTCGCCCTCGTCGGACTGTTCGGCTGCGGTGCGGTGGTGGCCAGGGTGACCGCGCGGAGCTGGTGGTTCAGCGGGCTGCGGCAGCTCGCGCTGGGCGGTGCCGCGGCGGGTGTGACGTACGTCCTCGGCGTTCTGTTCGGGACGGCCGTAGGATAGCCGCCGAGCACTTATGCAGGGGTCTGCATAAGTAGCCGTTACCCGCTGGTTTCGAACGCTTAACCAGCGGGCATGACCCGTAAGCACTGTGGGCAATGATGCCCACGGCACTCCGCGGGGGTGAAAGGCGACGCTTCCCCCCGCCCCCGGGCCGGCGGACAACGATCTGTCCGCTTGCGCCCCCCTTGACGCACCACCGCCGAACGCGCCACCCTCAGCAACCCCGCGGTGTCCGCATGATGGAACGCAATTTTCACTTCCTGAGAATCGTCCCATCATGTAACCTGCACGAAATTTTGCACCTTCGCATGAGGGCCAGCGTCGTCCCTCGGCAACCGCACCCCCCGGAGCCCTTCCGAGCCCGGGAGGGTCCCCCAGCCACCTGACGACGACGGGAGAGCCGATGCGTACGCCGCGCCAGCCGTCCCAGCACTCCACGAACGGCCGAAACTGGTCCTTCATGGATGCTCGCCCTGCTGCGCAGGGTATGTACGACCCCCGCAACGAGCACGACGCCTGCGGCGTCGGCTTCGTCGCCACCCTCACCGGCGAGGCGCGCCACGCGCTGGTCCAGCAGGCACTCACCGTGCTGCGCAACCTGGAACACCGCGGCGCCACCGGCTCCGAGCCCGACTCCGGCGACGGCGCGGGCATCCTCTCCCAGGTCCCCGACGGCTTCTTCCGCGAGGTGGCCGGATTCGACCTCCCCGCGGCCGGCGGCTACGCGGTCGGCATCGCCTTCCTCCCCGAGGACGACACCGACGGCGCCGTCTCGCGCATCGAGACGATCGCCGCGGACCAGGGCCTGACCGTCCTCGGCTGGCGCGACGTCCCCGTCGCCCCCGAGCTGCTCGGCGCCACCGCCCGCTCGACGATGCCCGTCTTCCGGCAGATCTTCGTCACCGACGGCGTGTCCACCGGCATCGACCTCGACCGCCGCGCCTTCATGCTGCGCAAGCGCGCCGAGCGCGAGGCCGGCGTGTACTTCCCGTCGCTGTCCGCGCGCACGATCGTCTACAAGGGCATGCTGACCACCGGCCAGCTCGAACCCTTCTTCCCGGACCTGTCCGACCGCCGTTTCGCCTCCGCGATCGCGCTCGTGCACTCCCGGTTCTCCACCAACACCTTCCCGAGCTGGCCGCTCGCCCACCCCTACCGGTTCGTCGCCCACAACGGTGAGATCAACACCGTCAAGGGCAACCGCAACTGGATGCGTGCCCGCGAGTCGCAGCTCTACTCCGACCTGCTCGGCCCGCAGGACAAGCTGGAGCGGATCTTCCCCGTCTGCACCCCGGACGCCTCCGACTCCGCGTCCTTCGACGAGGTCCTGGAACTGCTCCACCTCGGCGGACGCTCCCTGCCGCACTCCGTGCTGATGATGATCCCGGAGGCCTGGGAGAACCACGCCTCCATGGACCCGGCCCGCCGCGCGTTCTACCAGTTCCACTCCACGCAGATGGAGCCCTGGGACGGCCCCGCCTGCGTCACCTTCACCGACGGCACCCAGGTCGGCGCGGTCCTCGACCGCAACGGCCTGCGCCCCGGCCGCTACTGGGTCACCGACGAGGGCCTCGTCGTCCTCGGCTCCGAGGTCGGCGTCCTCGACATCGACCCCGCGAAGGTCGTCCGCAAGGGCCGCCTCCAGCCCGGCCGCATGTTCCTCGTGGACACCGCCGAGCACCGCATCATCGAGGACGACGAGGTCAAGGCCGCGCTCGCCGCCGAGAACCCGTACCAGGAGTGGCTGGAGGCCGGCGAGATCGAGCTGGGCGACCTGCCCGAGCGCGAGCACATCGCCCACACCCACGCCTCGGTCACCCGCCGCCAGCAGACCTTCGGCTACACCGAGGAGGAACTGCGCGTCCTGCTCGCGCCGATGGCGAAGGCCGCCGCCGAGCCCATCGGCTCCATGGGCACCGACTCGCCCATCGCCGCGCTCTCGCAGCGCCCGCGGCTGCTGTTCGACTACTTCACCCAGCTCTTCGCCCAGGTCACCAACCCGCCGCTGGACGCGATCCGCGAGGAACTGGTCACCTCCCTGCGCTCCGCGCTGGGCCCCCAGGGCAACCTCCTCGACCCGTCGGCGGCCTCCTGTCGCAGCGTCGTGCTGCCCTTCCCGGTCATCGACAACGACGAGCTCGCCAAGCTCATCCACATCAACGCCGACGGCGACATGCCGGGCTTCAAGGCCGCCACCCTCTCCGGTCTCTACCGGGTCGGCGGCGGCGGCGAGTCCCTGGCCGCCCGCATCGACGAGATCTGCTCCGAGGCCGACGCCGCCATAGAGAACGGCGCCCGCCTCATCGTCCTGTCCGACCGGCACTCCGACGCCGAGCACGCGCCGATCCCGTCGCTGCTGCTCACCGCGGCCGTCCACCACCACCTCATCCGCACCAAGCAGCGCACCCAGGTGGGCCTGCTGGTCGAGGCCGGCGACGTCCGCGAGGTCCACCACGTCGCCCTGCTCATCGGGTTCGGCGCCGCCGCCGTCAACCCGTACCTCGCGATGGAGTCCGTCGAGGACCTCGTCCACGCGGGCACCTTCCTGCCGGGCATGGAGCCCGAACAGGCCATCCGCAACCTGATCTACGCCCTCGGCAAGGGCGTCCTCAAGGTCATGTCCAAGATGGGCATCTCCACCGTCGCCTCCTACCGCGGCGCCCAGGTCTTCGAGGCCGTCGGCCTCGACACCGCCTTCGTGGAGAAGTACTTCAACGGCACCGCCACCAAGATCGGCGGCGTCGGCCTCGACGTCATCGCCAAGGAGGTCGCCGCCCGGCACGCCAAGGCGTACCCCGCCACCGGCATCGCCCCGGCGCACCGCGCCCTGGAGATCGGCGGCGAGTACCAGTGGCGCCGCGAGGGCGAGCCGCACCTGTTCGACCCGGAGACGGTCTTCCGCCTCCAGCACTCCACCCGCGCCGCCCGCTACGACATCTTCAAGAAGTACACGGGCCGCGTGAACGAGCAGTCCGAGCGCCTGATGACGCTGCGCGGCCTGTTCGACTTCACGTCGGACCGCCCCGCGATCGACATCGACGAGGTCGAGCCGGTCAGCGAGATCGTCAAGCGCTTCTCCACCGGCGCCATGTCGTACGGCTCCATCTCCAAGGAGGCGCACGAGACCCTCGCCATCGCCATGAACCAGCTCGGCGGCAAGTCGAACACCGGCGAGGGCGGCGAGGACGCCGACCGCCTGTACGACCCGGCGCGGCGCTCCAGCATCAAGCAGGTCGCCTCCGGCCGCTTCGGCGTCACCAGCGAGTACCTCGTCAACGCCGACGACATCCAGATCAAGATGGCCCAGGGCGCCAAGCCCGGCGAGGGCGGCCAGCTGCCCGGCCACAAGGTCTACCCGTGGGTCGCCAAGACGCGGCACTCCACCCCCGGCGTGGGGCTCATCTCCCCGCCCCCGCACCACGACATCTACTCCATCGAGGACCTCGCCCAGCTCATCCACGACCTGAAGAACGCCAACCCCAGGGCGCGCATTCACGTCAAGCTGGTCTCCGAGGTCGGCGTCGGCACCGTCGCCGCCGGTGTGTCCAAGGCGCACGCCGACGTCGTCCTCATCTCCGGCCACGACGGCGGCACCGGCGCCTCCCCGCTGACCTCGCTGAAGCACGCGGGCGGCCCCTGGGAGCTCGGCCTCGCCGAGACCCAGCAGACGCTGCTGCTCAACGGGCTGCGCGACCGCATCGTCGTGCAGACCGACGGCCAGCTCAAGACCGGCCGCGACGTCGTCATCGCCGCGCTGCTGGGCGCCGAGGAGTTCGGTTTCGCGACCGCGCCGCTCGTCGTCTCCGGCTGCGTCATGATGCGCGTCTGCCACCTCGACACCTGCCCCGTCGGCATCGCCACCCAGAACCCGGTGCTGCGCGAACGCTTCGCCGGCAAGGCCGAGTACGTCGTCAACTTCTTCAAGTTCATCGCCGAAGAGGTCCGCGAGATCCTCGCCGAACTGGGCTTCCGCAGCATCGAGGAGGCCGTCGGCCACGCCGAGACCCTCGACGTGACCCGCGCGGTCACCCACTGGAAGGCCCAGGGCCTCGACCTGGAACCCCTGTTCCACGTCCCCGCCCTGCCCGACGGCGCCGCCCTGCACCGCACCACCGAGCAGGACCACGGCCTGGAGAAGGCACTCGACAACGAGCTGATCAAGCTCGCCGCCGACGCCCTCGCCGCGTCCAGCGCCACCGACGCCCAGCCGGTGCGCGCCCAGATCGCCATCCGCAACATCAACCGCACGGTCGGCACCATGCTCGGCCACGAGGTCACCAAGCGGTTCGGCGGCGCGGGCCTGCCCGAGGGCACCATCGACATCACCTTCACCGGGTCCGCCGGCCAGTCCTTCGGCGCCTTCCTGCCCAGCGGCATCACGCTGCGCCTGGAGGGCGACGCCAACGACTACGTCGGCAAGGGCCTGTCCGGCGGCCGGGTCGTCGTCCGTCCCGACCGGGGCGCCGACCACCTCGCCGAGTACTCCACCATCGCGGGCAACACCATCGCCTACGGCGCCACCGGCGGCGAACTGTTCCTGCGCGGACGCACCGGCGAACGGTTCTGCGTGCGCAACTCCGGCGCGCTCGTCGTCTCCGAGGGCGTCGGCGACCACGGCTGCGAGTACATGACCGGCGGCCAGGCGGTCGTCCTCGGCGAGACCGGACGCAACTTCGCGGCCGGCATGTCCGGCGGCGTCGCCTACGTCGTCGACCTCGACCGCGACAACGTCAACCCCGGCAACCTCACCGCGATCCAGCCCCTCGACGACACCGACCGGCAGTGGCTGCACGACGTCGTGCGCCGCCACCAGGAGGAGACGGGCTCCACGGTCGCGGGCAAGCTGCTCGCCGAGTGGGACACCGCCGTCGAGCGCTTCACGAAGATCATCCCCAGTACGTACAAGGCAGTGCTCGCCGCCAAGGACGCCGCCGAGCGGGCCGGCCTCACCGAGGCCGAGATCACCGAGAAGATGATGGAGGCGGCGACCAATGGCTGATCCCAAGGGCTTTCTCACCCACGAGCGCGAGGTCGCCACGACCCGCCCGGTCCCCGAGCGCGTCCGCGACTGGAACGAGGTCTACGTTCCCGGCTCGCTGCTGCCCATCATCAGCAAGCAGGCCAGCCGCTGCATGGACTGCGGCATCCCGTTCTGCCACAACGGCTGTCCGCTCGGAAACCTGATCCCCGAGTGGAACGACTACGCCTACCGCCAGGACTGGGCCGCCGCCTCCGAGCGGCTGCACGCCACGAACAACTTCCCGGAGTTCACCGGCCGGCTGTGCCCCGCCCCGTGCGAGTCGGCGTGCGTCCTCGGCATCAACCAGGCGCCCGTCACCATCAAGAACGTCGAGGTCTCCATCATCGACAAGGCGTGGGAGACCGGTGACGTCGCCCCGCAGGTGCCCGAGCGCCTCTCCGGCAAGACCGTCGCCGTCGTCGGCTCCGGCCCCGCCGGACTCGCCGCCGCCCAGCAGCTCACCCGGGCCGGCCACACCGTCGCCGTGTACGAGCGCGCCGACCGCATCGGCGGCCTGCTGCGCTACGGCATCCCCGAGTTCAAGATGGAGAAGCGGCACATCAACCGGCGCATAGAGCAGATGCGCGCCGAGGGCACCCGCTTCCGTACCGGCGTCGAGGTCGGCCGCGACATCAAGGCGACCGACCTGCGCAAGCGCTACGACGCCGTGGTCATCGCCGCCGGCTCCACCACCGCCCGCGACCTGCCGGTCCCCGGCCGTGAACTCAAGGGCGTCTACCAGGCGATGGAGTACCTGCCCCTGTCGAACAAGGTCCAGGAGGGCGACTTCGTCACCTCCCCGATCTCCGCCGAGGGCAAGCACGTCGTCGTCATCGGCGGCGGCGACACCGGCGCCGACTGCGTGGGCACCGCCCACCGCCAGGGCGCCGCGTCCGTCACCCAGCTGGAGATCATGCCCCGCCCCGGCGAGGAGCGGAACGACAACCAGCCCTGGCCGACCTTCCCCATGCTCTACAAGGTCACCTCCGCGCACGAGGAGGGCGGCGAGCGGGTCTACTCCGTCAACACCACCCACTTCGAGGGCGACGAGGAGGGCAACGTCCAGTCGCTGCACCTCGTCGAGGTCGAGTTCGTCGAGGGCCGCCTGACCCCGAAGCCGGGCACCGAGCGCAGCATCCCCGCCCAGCTCGTCACCCTGGCCATGGGCTTCGTCGGCCCCGACAAGGAGAACGGCCTCGTCGAGCAGTTCGGCCTGGACCTCGACGAGCGCGGCAACATCACCCGCGACGCCGACTTCCAGACCAACGTCCCCGGCGTGTACGTCGCCGGTGACGCCGGCCGCGGCCAGTCCCTCATCGTGTGGGCCATCGCGGAGGGCCGCTCGGCCGCCCGCGGCGTCGACCGCTTCCTCGCGGGCGCCAGCACCCTGCCCGCCCCGATCCGCCCGACGGACCGCTCCCTGATGGTCTGACCCACCCCGGGCGGCCTCCAATCGGCCGCCCCCACGACTGTCCCGTACAACGGCGTACGGAACACGAGACGGCGCCTGCCCCAGTCCCCGACCGGACACGGGCGGGCGCTGTCGTGTGCGCGGCCGGGCGGCGACGCGGCGGCGGCGGGGGGCGGCGTCACGCCACCTTGTACGTCTCCCCGTACACCTTCCACACCAGCGGTGTCCGCAGGTCCAGGTTGCCGTCGTACAGGAACTGCCGCTGGGCCGTGTCGATGCGGGACGTGTCGATGTGCGGGTTCTTCGCGCGCATCGCATTGCGGCGGACGTCGAGGAAGACGTCAAGGAACTGCTTCTCCTTGCCGCCCTGGGAAGGGGAGTTCGCCTCCTTCAGCGCCTTCTCGCGCAGGCCGTAGAAGCCGTTCGGGTCGGTGCCGGGGCCGTGGAAGACCATCGCGTCGTAGTAGATGAACTGGCCCAGCGTGCCCAGGCCGTCCAGCTTCGCCAGGCGCACCGCCGGGTCGAAGTAGACGCGGTCCCGCTCCTTGTCCTGGGCCGTGCGGAACGCCGGGACCTTCGCCTCCGCCTTCCACGCGCCGGTGAAGTGCGGGTCAAGGCCCGCGTGGGAGTCCGTGCCGTCGACCTCGCGCAGCGCCGGCAGATAGCGGGCGAGACCGTTGGCGGGGTGCTCGTCGGTGTACCGCTGCACCAGGGTCAGCAGGTCGTGCGTGCCGGTGCAGAAGCCGATGATGCCGGCCGTGTAGCCCTGCCCGTCCCCGATGTCCTCGATGTAGCCGTAGGCGCTGCGCCAGTCCAGCGTGGAGTTCTCGGCGCTCGCCACGATCTGCTGCGCGAGGTCCTTCTTCCTCGGCGCCGCCAGCCCGGCGGGCAGGTCCGCGATCACCTCGTCGTCCTCCGACCGCTCGGCCCGCGCCTTCGCGTCCTCTCCCGACCGGGGCGCCTGGTACGTGCCCTGCGAGGCGGCGGCCTCGTCGGAGTGCGCGGGCGTGAGGAGGTAGACCGCGGCCGTGACGAGTACGGGAACAGCCGCGAAGGCGAGGCAACCGGATCGCTTCATGGCACACAGGTTACGGCGCACGGGGCCGGCCCGGCCCCCTCCCGGCCGGCGGCGCGGACAGGGGAGGGGCCGGAGGTCGGCACGAGGTCCCGGCAGTCACAGCAGCCCCAACAGGCGCGCACACAAGGGGAGTTGGGCGTTCCACCCGCACCCCGCCGTTGGCTTGCCCCGGCCCCCGTGCCACCCTGGAACGATCGAACGGGGAGGCGGCGCATGGACGACGCACGAACGGTCAGCAGCGTTGACGGCAAGGCGGTTTCGGAGCGCGGGCCCGACCGCGGGCGGGGGCCCAGCGACACGCGTGAACGCGGACCCGAACCCGGCAAGGGCGAACGGCTGGCGGACTGGGCCGACGGAAGGGTCGGCCTCTACGCCCTCGCCAAGGCCAACATGCGCAAGGTGTTCCCGGACCACTGGTCCTTCATGCTGGGCGAGATCTGCCTGTACAGCTTCATCATCCTGATCCTCACCGGCGTCTACCTCACCCTCTTCTTCGAACCCAGCGGCGCCGAGGTCGCCTACCACGGCTCGTACGGGCCGCTCAACGGCGTCATCATGACCAAGGCGTACGAGTCCACCCTGCACATCAGCTTCGACGTGCGCGGCGGCCTGCTCATCCGGCAGATCCACCACTGGGCCGCGCTGGTCTTCCTCGCCGGGATGCTCGTGCACATGATGCGCGTCTTCTTCACCGGCGCCTTCCGCAAGCCCCGCGAGGTCAACTGGTTCTTCGGCTGGACCCTGCTCATGCTCGGCCTGCTGACCGGACTGACCGGCTACTCGCTCCCCGACGACCTGCTGTCCGGCACCGGCATCCGCTTCGCCGACGGCGCGATCCTGTCGATCCCGGTCATCGGCACGTACCTGTCGTTCTTCCTGTTCGGCGGCGAGTTCCCGGGGCACGACATCATCTCCCGGCTGTTCCCCGTGCACGTCCTGCTGCTGCCCGGGATCATGCTGGGCCTCGTCGTCGCCCACCTGATCCTGGTCTTCTACCACAAGCACACCCAGTACCCCGGCCCCGGCCGCGACGAGAAGTCCGTGGTCGGCATGCCGTTCCTGCCCGTCTACATGGCCAAGGCCGGCGGCTTCTTCTTCCTCGTCTTCGGCGTCCTCGCCCTCCTCGGCGGCATCGCCAGCGTCAACCCCGTGTGGGCGTTCGGCCCCTACCGGCCCGACCTCGTCACCACCGGCGCGCAGCCCGACTGGTACCTCGGCTTCTCCGAGGGGCTGATCCGCGTGATGCCGGGATGGGAGATCAACGCCTTCGGCCACACCCTGGTCCTCGGCGTGCTCATCCCGTTCCTGCTGTTCCCGCTGATCCTGCTCGCCCTCGGCGTCTACCCCTTCGTCGAGGCGTGGATCACCGGCGACAAGCGCGAGCACCACATCCTCGACCGCCCCCGCAACGCCCCCGCCCGCACCGGCCTCGGCGTCGCCTGGCTCAGCCTCTACGGGGTCCTGCTCATCGGCGGCGGCAACGACATCGTCGCCACGCACCTGCACCTGTCCATCAACCTGATCACCTGGTGCGTACGGATCGGTTTCTTCGTCGTCCCCGTCCTCGCCTACGTCGTCACCCGGCGCATCTGCCTCGGACTCCAACTCCGCGACCGCGACAAGGTGTTGCACGGCCGCGAGACCGGCGTGATCAAGCTGATGCCGCACGGCGAGTACACCGAGGTCCACGAACCCCTGTCCCAGGGCGCCCTGTTCACCCTCACCCAGCACGAACAGCCGCCCCCCTACGAGATCGGCCCGCTCGTCGACGACAACGGCGTACGGCGGCGCGTCACCCCCGGCCAGCGGCTGCGCGCCCGGCTCTCCCGCAGCCTCGGCGGCCCCGGGGCGGCCGTCCCCAAGCCCACCCCGCAGGAGTACCGCGAACTCACCTCCGGCGACCACCACTGACCGCGCGGGCCGCCGCCCGGGGCGCCCAACACGCCCCGGAACGCGGCCCGTTCACGTGTCGCACTCCAGCACCGTGCGGCACAGCCCGCACCGCGCCCGCACCCGCCCGCGCACCGGCACCCTGATCCGCTGATGACACGTCGGGCACGGGAACGCCACCCGCAGCCCCGCCCCGCCCGCCACGCCCCCGTCGGACGCCGAGAACGAGTAACGCACCTCGTCCGACCGGCTGTTGGCCCCGCCGCCGCCGCCGCCGCCGCCGCCGCCACCGCCGGCCCGCGCCCGGCCCCGGTCCCGGGCGTACCGGCGCCGGCCCGGCCGGCCCGCTCCCGTCAGCGGCGGCTGCTCCTCGTCGCGGCGCGCCCGCGCACTGCCCGCCACGTACGCCTCGTACGCCTGCGCACTGGTGAACCACACCGACGGGTCCTCCCCGAACACCCGCGCCCGTTTGGCCAGTACGTACCCGAACTCCTCCGGCGTCAGGTAACCCAGCTTCTGCGACGACACCCCGTCCTGCCGGAACGCGTCCAGCAGCAGCCAGCCCGCCCCCAGGTACGCCGCCGCCGTGTCGGTGAGGATCTCGTTGTCGTGCGTCCCGGGGAACGACAGGTCGAGGCGGTGCAGGTACACGTGCATCACCTCGTGCGCGAGCGCCGCCCCGATGTCCCGCCGGTGCGTACGGAAACGGTCGTTCAGCTCGACGAAGTACTCCGGCCCCGCGGCGAGTTCGACACCCGCCGCGTGCCGCATCTCGCGGAACCCCACGATCATCCGCGCCTCCGGCAGCCGGTAGTGCCGCACCAGCTCCCGCGCCACCCGCTGCGCCCCCAGATGCAGATCGTCCCCGTCGGCGAACGCCACGTCCGCCGGGGCGACACTCGCGTCGAAGGCGTGCACGGTGTCGTACGACAGCCGCCGGTACAGCGCCGTGATCGACGCCCGCACCGTCTCCAGATGCGGGAACCCGTGCACGACAGGCCCGTCGTCCGCCACGCCCACCACCCCCCCCAGAACCTGCAACTCCCCACCAGGGTAGAAGCGTTGGGCGAACGGGGCGCCCCCGCGACCGCCCCCGCCGCACGCGCCCCGGTCCGCCTGGTGATCCGCCCCCGGCACCCCTGCCGCACCCCACGTAGGGTGGTCGACCATGACCACCAGCAACACCGCAACCGGTGACGCCGCCGCCCGCCAGGAACTCGCGCGGCTCCGCGACAGCATCGACAACATCGACGCGGCCGTCGTGCACATGCTCGCCGAACGCTTCAAGTGCACCCAGCAGGTCGGCCACCTCAAGGCCGCCCACCACCTGCCGCCCGCCGACCCGGACCGCGAGGCCCGCCAGATCGAACGCCTGCGCGCACTCGCCGAGAACGCCAAACTCGATCCGGCATTCGCTGAAAAGTTCCTGAATTTCATCATCGGCGAGGTAATCCGCCACCACGAGCGCATCGCCGAGGACACCGGCAACGGCACCGCCCCCACCGCTCACTGACCTCGGCGGACACCGCGCCCGCCGCGCGGCGCGCCCGGTACGGCACCCGCCCCGCCGCACCGGGACGCGCACTCCGTGTCACCCGGCGGGCACCCGGTGTCAGGAAACCCGACGTAAGCTGGACCCTCCACGCGGGAGGGACATCAGACATGCCGTCGGATGCCAAGATCCTCGTCGTCGACGACCACGAGGACACGCTCTACGCCCTGGAGAACGCGCTCGCACCCCTGGGCCGCGACATCGTCCGCGCCACCAACGGCGACGACGCCCTCAAGCAGGTACTGCGCGGCGGTGTGGGACTCCTCCTCCTCGACGTCCGCATGCCCGGCACCGGCGGCCTCGACGTCGTCCGCTACCTCGGCCGCCTCGAACAGACCCGGCACATACCGGTCGTCCTGCTCACCGGCTTCGGCGCCGACCAGGAACTCACCGCCGCCGCCTACGACCTCGGCGTCGCCGACCTCCTGCTGAAACCCGTCGAACCGTGGGCCCTGCGCACCAAGGTCCGCCACCTCTTCGACATCCACCAGCGCTGCCTCGCCGCCGAACGCGAGGTCCGCGAACTGCGCGCCCTCCTCGCCGCGGGCACACCCCCGCCGCCCGGCGAACCACCCGGCCCGCACCGCCCCGACGCCCGCGTCCCACCCCAACGGGACCCCCAGCGGGACCCGGCGCGCGACCCCCGCCACGACACCGCCCGGCCCCCTCGCCCCGAGCGCACCCAGCGGACCCACGACACGGGACAGCGCACCCAGGACACGAAACAGCCGTGACCGGCCACCCGAACCCGTACCGGGCTGTGCCCCGCGAGCGGCATCGGGCAGCATGGCACGCATGTCCGTACTCACGCGCACCGAAGCGCAGACCCGCGCCCAGCTCCTCGACGTCCACCACTACGCCATCGACCTCGACCTGACGACCGGGGACGACACCTTCGACTCCCGCACCGTCGTCCGGTTCACCGCGCGTGCGGACGCGGACACGTTCGTCGAGATGAAGCCCGCCGAACTGCGCTCCGCCACCCTCGACGGGCAGCCCCTCGACATCACCACCCTGCACGAGAACCGGCTGCCCCTGACCGCCCTCACCGCCGGCGAGCACGAACTGCGCGTCGACGCCTCCATGCGGTACTCCCGCACCGGCGAGGGCATGCACCGCTTCACCGACCCCGCCGACGGCGAGACCTACGTCTACACCCAGCTCTTCATGGAGGACGTCCAGCGCGTCTTCGCCGCCTTCGACCAGCCCGACCTCAAGGCCGTCTTCGAACTCGCCGTCACCGCCCCCGACGGCTGGACCGTCCTCGCCAACGGCATCACCGAACACCTCGGCGACGGCCGCTGGCAGGCCGCCGCCACCCCCCTCATCTCCACCTACCTCGTCGCCGTCGCCGCCGGCCCCTGGCACTCCGTGCGCACCGAACACCGCGGCCTGCCCTTCGGCCTGCACTGCCGCCGCTCGCTCGCCCCCCACCTCGACGCCGACGCCGACGAACTCCTCGACATCACCAAGCAGGTCTACGACCGCTACCACGAGAAGTTCGAGGAGCCCTACCCCTACGACTCCTACGACCAGGCATTCGTCCCCGAGTTCAACGCCGGCGCCATGGAGAACCCCGGACTCGTCACCTTCCGCGACGAGTTCGTCTACCGCTCCGCCGTCACCGACACCGAACGCCAGACCCGCGCCATGGTCGTCGCCCACGAAATGGCCCACATGTGGTTCGGCGACCTCGTCACCCTGCGCTGGTGGGACGACATCTGGCTCAACGAGTCCTTCGCCGAGTACATGGGCTACCAGACCCTCACCGAAGCCACCCGCTTCACCGACACCTGGACCGACTTCGGCGTCGCCCGCAAGCCCTGGGGCTACGACGCCGACCAGCGGCCCTCCACCCACCCCGTCGCCCCCGACCCCGAGGCCGTCCCCGACACCGCCTCCGCGATGCTCAACTTCGACGGCATCTCCTACGCCAAGGGCGCCTCCGCGCTGCGCCAACTCGTCGCCTGGCTCGGCGAGAAGGACTTCCTCGCCGGCATCAACATCCACTTCGCCCGGCACAAGTTCTCCAACGCCACCCTCGCCGACTTCATCGACTCCCTCGCCGCCGCCACCGAACGCGACGTCCACGCCTGGGCCGACTCCTGGCTGCGCACCACCGGCGTCGACACCCTCACCCCCCGCCTCGACACCACCGACGGCACCACCACCCTCACCGTCGACCGCGACGGCAGCCGCCCCCACCGCGTCACCGTCGGCCTCTACGACCAGGACCTCGTCGACCCCGGCGTCCTCACCCCGCGCGAACGCCTCGAACTCGACGTCCCCCAGACCGAACCCCACACCCTCGGCCGACGCCCCGCCCTCGTCCTCCTCAACGACGGCGACCTCACCTACGCCAAGGTCCGCTTCGACGACGAGTCCGCCGAGACCGTGCGCACCGCACTGTCCGGACTGCCCGACCCCCTCACCCGCGCCGTCGTCTGGAACGCCCTCCGCGACGCCGTCCGCGACGGCGAACTGCCCGCCTCCGCCTACCTGGAGGCCGCCCGCACCCACCTCCCGCACGAGACCGACCTCGCCCTCGTCGACGCCGTCCTCACCTTCGCCCGCACCCAGGCCGCCGACCGCTACCTCGCCCCCGAGGCACGCCCCGCCGCCCTCACCACCCTCGGCCACCTGTGCCGCGACCTCGTCCGCCGCACCGAGGACGGCACCGACCCCGGCCTGCGCCTCATCGCCGTACGCCACCTCGTCTCCGTCGCCACCCAGCCCGAGACCATCGCCGGCTGGCTCACCGACGGCACCGTGCCCGGCGGCCCCGAACTCGACCCCGAACTGCGCTGGCGCGTCCTCGGCCGCCTCGCCGTCCTCGGCGCCGTCGACGAGGACACCATCGCCGCCGAACTCGAACGCGACCCCAGCGCCACCGGCCAGGAAGGCGCCGCCCGCTGCCGCGCCGCCCTGCCCGACCCCGACGCCAAGCACGCCGCCTGGCAGTCCCTCTTCGAGGACGACAGCCTCTCCAACTACCTGTTCACCGCCACCGCCCAGGGCTTCTGGCAGCCCGAACAGGCCGAACTCGTCGCCAGTTACGTCCCCCGCTACTTCGCCGACGTCGTCGCCCTCGCCGACCGCCGCGGCCCCGCCATCGCCGACGCCGCCGGCCGGTACGCCTTCCCCGCGTACTCCGTCGACGCCGACACCCGCCGCCTCGGCGAGGACTGCCTCGCCGACGACCACCTCCTGCCCGCCCTGCGCCGCCGGGTCGCCGACCAGCTCGACGACCTCGCCCGCGCCCTGCGCGTCCGCGAAGGCTGAGCCCGAAAACCCCCGCCGGCAACGGCAGTTCACCAGGCGCGCCCGGTCCGCGGACCGGGCGCGCCCGCGTCCGCCCCACACCGCCGCCCGCACGGGAGTACCCCCATTCGGGTTCCGATCGTTGGGCTTCCCGGACGCACCGGACCCCGGGCGTACAAGCTGGAACCCCAGCGCACCACGCCCGCCCCGGAGAACCCCATGAGCCTGCCGCCCCTCGCATCGGGCCCCCAAGGCCCGGACGCACTGCGGCCGTTGCTCGCCACCGTCCTCGACGCCCTCGACACCGGCCGCCGCGCCCGCGGCGGCCCGCTGCCCGCCGGCGGACCCGCCGCCGTCACCGCCCGCGTCCGCGCCGCCGCCGGCGACGTCCTGCCCGAACACGGCGACCCCGACGCCCTGCGCACCCTCGTGCACACCCTCGCCGAAGGCGCCGCCGACCCCGCCGACCCGCTGTGCGCCGCCCACCTGCACTGCCCCCCGCTCGCCGTCGCGGCCGCCGCCGACCTCGCCGCGAGCGTCCTCAACCCCTCCCTCGACTCCTGGGACCAGGCACCCGCCGCCTCCGCCCTCGAAGACCTCGTCACCCACGCGCTCGCCCACGCCTTCGGCGCCGCCGACGCCCTCGTCACCACCGGCGGCACCGAGTCCAACCAACTCGCCCTGCTCCTCGCCCGCGAGGCCACGGCCGCCCGCGGCCCCCTCCGCCTCGTCCACGGCGCCAACGCCCACCACTCCCTGCCCCGCGCCGCCTGGCTCCTCGGCCTGCCCCGCCCCGTCGTCGTCCCCACCCCCACCGGCGTCCTCGACCCCGCCGACCTCGACGACACCCTCACCCGGCTCACCGCCACCGGCCACGGCCCCCTCCTCGTCGCCGCCACCGCGGGCACCACCGACGCCGGACTCGTCGACCCGCTGCCCGCCGTCGCCGCCCGCTGCGCCACCCACCGGGCCCGCCTGCACGTCGACGCCGCCTACGCCGGACCCCTCGTGTTCAGCGACCGCCGCCGCGCCACCCTCACCGGCCTCGACGCCGCCGACACCATCACCGTCGACCTGCACAAACTCGGCTGGCAGCCCGTCGCCGCCGGACTCCTCGCCGTGCGCGACCCCGCCGACCTCGCCCCGCTCGCCCAGCACACCGACTACCTCAACGCCGACGACGACACCGACGCCGGACTCCCCGACCTCCTCGGCCGCTCCCCGCGCACCACCCGCCGCCCCGACGTCCTCAAGATCGCCGTCACCCTCGCCACCCTCGGCCGCAGCGGCATCGGCGCCCTCGTCGACCGGGTCTGCGACCTCGCACAGCACCTCGCCGACCTCGTCGACGCCCACCCCGGCCTGGAACTCCACGCCCGCCCCGTCGTCAGCACCGTCCTCCTCCGGCCCGCCGGCGCCACCGACGACACCGTCGCCGCCCTGCGCCGCGACCTCCTCGACCAGGGCCGCGGCGTCCTCGGCCGCGCCCGCGCCGACGGCCGCCTCTGGCTCAAGGCCACCCTCCTCAACCCCCACACCCGGCCCGACGACCTGGCCGGGCTGCTGCACCTCGCGGAAGGAAACACCCCCCGATGACCCCGACCCCCAACCCCCCGCACGGCGAACCCGAACCACCCCGCGACCTGGTCGGCATCGGCATCGGACCGTTCAACCTCTCCCTCGCCGCCCTCGCCCAGCCCCTCACCGGCCTCGACGCCGTCTTCTACGACCGCAGACCCGGCTTCGACTGGCACCCCGGCCTCCTCCTCGACGGCGCCACCGTCCAAGTCCCCTTCCTCGCCGACCTGGTGACCCTCGCCGACCCCGCCAGCCCCTGGTCCTTCCTCAACTACCTCAAGGCCCGCGAACGCCTCTTCCCCTTCTACTTCGCCGAGCGCTTCCACATCCAGCGCGCCGAGTACGACGCCTACTGCCGCTGGGTCAGCGAGAACCTGCCCGCCCTCCACTTCGGACACCACGTCGACGCCGTCCGCTGGAACCCCGAACGCGCCCTGTTCGAGGTCGACTTCACCCAACTCGACGCCGACGGCGAGGCCGACGCCCTCGGCCGCGCCCACACCCGCAACATCGTCCTCGGCATCGGCACCGAACCCCACGTCCCCGAACCCCTCAAACCCCTCGTCGCCGCCCCCGGCGCCCCCGTCGTGCACGCCGCCGACTACCTCGACCACCGCGCCGCCCTCCTCGCCGCCGAACACATCACCGTCGTCGGATCCGGCCAGTCCGGCGCCGAGGTCTTCCTCGACCTGCTCCGCAACCGCCCCGCCGGCCAGGAGCGACTCCACTGGATCGGCCGCACCGAGGCCTTCGCGCCCATGGAGTACTCCAAACTCGGCCTGGAGCACTTCACCCCCGACTACACCCGCTACTTCCACGCCCTCGCCGAACCCGTCCGCGACAAGCTCGCCGACTCCCAGTGGCAGCTCCACAAGGGCATCGACGCCGACACCCTCGCCGCCATCCACGACGAGCTCTACCGCCGCACCCTGCACGGCGGCTGGCCCGACACCGTCCTCACCCCCGGCGTCCGCGTCCGCACCGCCGGCCGCGTCGCCACCACCAAGGTCGAACTCCACCTCGAACACACCCAGCAGGGCACCCGCAGCCGCCTCACCACCGGCGCCGTCGTCCTCGCCACCGGCTACCGCGAACGCCCCCTCGACACCCTCCTCGCCGGCCTCGACCCCTACCTGCGCCGCGACAACAGCGAACGCCCCCGCGTCGACGACCGCCACCGCCTCGTCCTCGACCCCTCCGTCACCGCCACCGGCGCCAACGTCTACGTGCAGAACGCCGAACGGCACACCCACGGCGTCGGCGCCCCCGACCTCGGCCTCGCCGCCTGGCGCAGCGCCGGCATCCTCAACACCGTCACCGGCGAACAGCCCTACCCGCTGCCCGAACGCACCGCCTTCACCACCTTCGGCCTCGAAGCCCGCCCCACGGTCCCCTCCGCCCGGCGCCCCCGCACACTCACCCCGCTCGCCGACAGCCGCTGAACACCCGCCCCGACAAGCGCGGTCCAACCGGCCGACCGGCCCCCACGCAGGCGGTGGCCCCGCACGGACACCCCGTACGACGACCACCGCCCCGCCACCGAGTGGCACAGTGGCCCGCATGACGACCCAACCCACGGACAGCGACCGCTACTTCGCCCCCCACGGCACCCCCGACGCACCCCGCGTCTCCGTCACCGGCGAGGCCCGCCTCGAAGTCGACCCCGAGATCGCCCGCATCGGCATCACCGTCAACGCCCGCGGAAAGGACCGGCGTTCGGCACTCCAAGACCTCACCCGCCGCAACAACGCCGCCCTCGACCTCGTCAGGTCCTACGGCGACGCCGTCCACCGCCTGGAGACCGGCGCGTTCTCCATCACCCCCGAACTCGCCCGCCACGGCCGGGGCGAACGCGTCCGCACCTACACCGGCGGCGTCCACCTCACCGCCGAACTCACCGACTTCACCGCCCTCGGCGAACTCACCACCCGCCTCGCCGACCTCGAACTCACCCGCGTCAGCGGCCCCTGGTGGGCCCTCACCCCCGACTCGCCCGCCCACCGCAGGGCACGCGGCCAAGCGGTCCGCGAAGCCGTCCAGCGCGCCCGCGAATACGCCGAGGCCCTCGGCACCACCCTCGCCGCCCTCGTCGAACTCTCCGACACCGGCGCCGACACCCCGCAGCCGCACCTCCCGCCGCCCGGCCGCATGCGCGCCGCCGCCGCGCCCGGAGCGGCCCCCGGCGACGACACCGCCCCGGCCCTCGACCTCGAACCCCAGCGCCAGCACGTCTCCGCCCGGGTCGACGCCCGTTTCACCATGCTGCCGCCGGCTCTGTGAACGCGTGAACACGTTCCGTTCCTCGAATACCAGGCCGAATCAATTCACCCACCGGAACAATCCGATGCAATCGGACCGCGGAAAGCCCGCGCCCCTTGCCGAACGCTCATCGGAGCGGCCCTCCGCACAATTCAACACTTGTCAATAGCCCTTCACGCAAAGGTCGTTGAGTAGTCATGCACGACCAATTCGCTACCCGCCGGTAAGGCATACGCTCGACTTATGCGCCGAGCGAAAATCGTCTGTACCCTGGGCCCCGCCACCGACTCGTACGACCAGATCAAAGCACTGGTCGACGCCGGAATGGACGTAGCCCGATTCAACCTCAGCCACGGCAGCTACGCCGAACACGAGGAGCGCTACCACCGGGTGCGGAAGGCCGCCGAAGAGACCGGCCGCAGCATCGGCATCCTCGCCGACCTTCAAGGCCCGAAGATCCGCCTCGGCAGCTTCCGCGAAGGCCCCGTACTCCTTGAACGCGGCGATTCCTTCACCATCACCGTCGAGGACGGCACCGACGGCGACCGCCACACCTGCGGCACCACCTACAAGGGCCTCGCCGCCGACGTCACCCCCGGCGAACGCGTCCTCGTCGACGACGGCAAGGTCTGCCTCGAAGTCACCTCCGTCGACGGCCCCCGCGTCCACACCACCGTCGTCGAGGGCGGCATGGTCTCCGACCACAAGGGACTCAACCTCCCCGGCGTCGCCGTGTCCGTCCCCGCCCTCTCCGACAAGGACGAGGCCGACCTCCGCTGGGCCCTGCGCACCGGCTTCGACGTCGTCGCCCTCTCCTTCGTCCGCAGCGGACGCGACATCGACGAGGTCCACCGCATCATGGACGAGGAGCACACCAGGCTCCCCGTCATCGCCAAGATCGAGAAGCCCCAGGCCGTCGACAACCTCGACGACATCGTCGCCGCCTTCGACGGCATCATGGTCGCCCGCGGCGACCTCGGCGTCGAAATGCCCCTGGAGCAGGTCCCGATCGTCCAGAAGCGCGCCGTGAAACTCGCCCGGCGCAACGCCAAGCCGGTCATCGTCGCCACCCAGATGCTCGACTCGATGATCGACAACTCCCGCCCCACCAGGGCGGAGGCGTCCGACGTCGCCAACGCCGTCATCGACGGCACCGACGCCGTGATGCTCTCCGGCGAGACCAGCGTCGGCAAGTACCCCGTCGAGACCGTGCGCACCATGTCCCGCATCGTCGAGGCCGCCGAGGAGGACATCCTCGCCCTGGGCCTGCCGCCGCTGTCCGACCACAACAAGCCCCGCACCCAGGGCGGCGCCGTCGCCCGCGCAGCCGCCGAGATCGGCGACTTCCTCGACGCCAAGTACCTCGTCGCCTTCACCCAGTCCGGCGACACGGTCCGCCGGCTGTCCCGCTACCGCTCGCCGATCCCGCTCGTGGCCTTCACCCCCGACCCGGCCACCCGCTCCCAGCTCAACCTCACCTGGGGCGTCGAGACCCTCCTCGGCCCGCACGTCGACTCCACGGACGCGATGGTCGACCAGGTCGACGAACTCATGCTGGAACACGGCCTGTGCCGCAAGGGCGACGTCGTCGTCATCACGGCCGGCTCCCCGCCCGGCGTCGCCGGCTCCACCAACCTGGTCCGCGTCCACCACGTGGGCGAGGACGACAGCCCGAAGTAGCCGCCCGCCCGAAAACGACAGGTCCCGGCGCACCGAGACCCGCGAGGCCCCCTCAGCACCGCCGAGGGGGCCTCGCGCACACCCGGGGCAAGCCAACGGGCCTGCGGGACGCGGCACTTGAGGGGCTCAGTACTTGGGGCCGATGTGGGCGTCCATGAGGGCGGTGCAGGCACGTCGGGCGACGGAGATGTTGTAGGGGCTGCCGTGCCGGGTGCAGTGCGTCCACCGGATGTCGAGCGCGTCCAGCGTGTCCGTGTAGAGCTGCCGGATGTCGTCCGAGACATTCGTGAAGAGATACCGCGGGTACTCGTAGCGCTTCCGCTCTCCGGCGACGGTTCTCGTCGTCCAGTTGGTGATGCGGCAGCCGTCCGAGTGGATCAGCCCGCGCAGAAATTCCCAGGGCCTGGCGGCAGTGATCTCCCTCTGCCAGCCTGCCAGTTCGATCCGGCGCTCGTGCTTCCGGCCCGCACCGTGCTGCGGGAAGAGACAGAGCACGTGCCGCGAGCAGACCCGTACGTCCCTGCAGCCGGTCCTGCGGTGCTCCCACACGCGGTTGGCGGGGAAAACGGCGCGCATCGCGGCGGCACACTCCTCCCGCAGGCCGGGCCAGGTCTCGCAACAGGTGACGGACAGCACGGCGGCCCGCCGGCCTTCGACGACATGGCCGTCACCCAGGTAGAGGCCGAGGAGGTAGGAGTAGGCGGCCTCGTCCAGCGGCCGTCCGTCGCAACGGGGGCAGGGCGGCCCGTGCCGGCCGGGGCACTCGCCCCTGGCAGCCCGGTCCGTGTGCTTCCAGTACCCGACGGTGCCGACCGGGACCGAGAGGAGCCGGGCCACGTCGGCGTTGCGGATGCCGTCACGGAGCAGGGTGAGGGCCCTCTGTCGTACGGGTGTGCCGTGATCGCTCATACGGACACGCTGCGTGAGTGAGGGCGGCGACACGCAACGGAAAACGGAGGTTCACTCGTAAGTGAACCTCCGTGGTGAAAATGTGCCGGGTGCGGGATTCGAACCCGCACGTCCTTTCGGACAGATGTGTTTGAGACATCAGCGTCTGCCATTCCGCCAACCCGGCCGGTCGACCGAGAGGAGTGTACCGGCTCAACGCACTGCGCCGCAGCTAGGTAGGCTCTTGTCAGCAGCGCACCTGCCCTGAACAAGGAGCCCCCCGTGACCGCCCCCGAGTCGCCCCAGCCCGTAGACGCGCCCGACGACGACAAGGCGCACGTGCCTCCCCTCACGACTCGTGTCGTCATCGCCGAGGACGAGGCGCTGATCCGGCTCGACCTCAAGGAGATGCTGGAGGAGGAGGGCTACACCGTCGTCGGTGAGGCCGGTGACGGCGAGCAGGCCGTCGAGCTCGCCCGCGAGCACCGCCCCGACCTCGTCATCCTCGACGTGAAGATGCCCAAGCTCGACGGCATCTCCGCGGCGGAGAAGATCGCCGAGGAGTCCATCGCGCCCGTCCTGATGCTCACCGCGTTCTCGCAGCGCGAGCTGGTCGAGCGCGCCCGGGACGCGGGTGCCATGGCGTACCTGGTGAAGCCGTTCAGCAAGAGTGACGTCGTGCCGGCCATCGAGATGGCGGTGTCGCGCTTCACGGAGCTGCGGGAGCTGGAGAAGGAGGTCGCGGACCTCAGCCAGCGGCTGGAGACGCGCAAGCTGGTGGACCGCGCGAAGTCGATCCTTCAGACGGAGTACGGCCTCACCGAGCCGGCCGCGTTCCGCTGGATCCAGAAGACGTCGATGGACCGCCGGATGTCGATGCAGCAGGTCGCCGAGGCGGTCATCGAGGACAACGCGGAGAAGAAGGGGCCGAAGGCCGACAAGGACTGAGGTCCCGCCGCGCGAGCGGTGGCAACGGGCGTGGCCCGCACCCCCGTCGGGGGTGCGGGCCACGCCCGTCGGTGTGTCCGGTTCAGTCCTCGCCGAGGTACGCCTTGCGGACGGACTCGTCGTGCAGGAGGTCCTGGCCGGTGCCGGAGAGGACGACGCTGCCGACCTCCATGACGTGGCCGCGGTCGGCGAGGGAGAGGGCGGCCTGGGCGTTCTGCTCGACGAGCAGGATGGTGGTGCCCTCGGCCTTGAGCTCGACGATCGTGGCCATGATCTTCTGCATCATGATCGGCGAGAGGCCCATGGAGGGTTCGTCGAGCATGAGCAGTTTGGGCTGGGACATGAGGGCGCGGCCCATGGCGAGCATCTGCTGTTCGCCGCCGGAGAGGGTGCCGGCGGCCTGCTTGCGGCGTTCCCCGAGGATGGGGAAGAGGTCGTAGGCGCGCTGGATGTCCTTCTCTATGCCTGCCTTGTCCTTGCGGAGGAAGGCGCCGAGGTGGAGGTTCTCGGCGATGGTCAGGCGCGGGAAGATGTGCCGGCCCTCGGGGGAGTGGGCGAGCCCGAGGGAGACGATCTTGTGGGCGGGCACGCCGGTGAGGGGCTTGCCGTCGAAGAGGATGCGTCCGGCGCTGGGCTTGAGGAGGCCGGAGAGGGTGCGCAGGGTGGTGGTCTTGCCGGCGCCGTTGGTGCCGATGAGGGTGACGACCTGGCCGGCCTCGACGGTGAAGGAGATGCCCTTGACGGCTTCGATCTTGCCGTAGGAGACCCTGAGGTCCTCGACCTCCAGCAGTGCGGTCACGGGGTTTCTCCCTTGGTGCGGGGGGTGCTCTGTGCGTCGGCGTCGGCCGCCGCGTTGTCGTCCGCGTCCGCCTCGGTCGCGGCGTCGGCGTCCGTGCCGGTGGTGGAGGCGGTGTCGGTGCCGGCGGTGGGTTCCGGTGCCGTCGCCGGGGCGGCGTCCGCCGGGGTCCCGTCGGCGGGGGTGTCGTCGGCGGGTGCGGCGGGGGCCGGGACGGTGGGTGTGGCTTCCGGGGCCGGCTTCTCCGCGGCCGGCTTCTCCGTGTCCGCCTCGAACGGCTCGCCCAGGTACGCGGCGATGACGCGTTCGTCCGCCTGGACGACCTCGGAGGTGCCCTCGACGAGCTTCTCGCCCTGGACGAGGACGGCGACGCGGTCGGAGAGGTTGAAGACGAACCGCATGTCGTGCTCGATGAGGAGGACGGAGATCCCGCGGTCGCGGATCGCGAAGACGAGTTCCTCGGTGGCGCGGGTCTCCTGCGGGTTCATGCCGGCGGTGGGCTCGTCGAGGAGCAGCAGGCCGGGTTCGCTCGCCATGGCTCGGGCGATCTCCAGCTTGCGCTGTTCGCCGTAGGGGAGGTTGCGGGCGAGGTGGTCGCGCTTGTGGGCGAGGCCGATGAACTCCAGGAGTTCCATGGCGCGTTCTTCGCTGGCCCGCTCGGCCTTCTTGAAGCCGGGGCCGCGCAGCAGGGCGGACCAGAGGCCTTCCTTGGTGCGGGTGTGGCGGCCGACGAGGACGTTCTCCAGGACGGTCATGTTGGCGAAGAGGCGGATGTTCTGGAAGGTGCGGGCGATGCCTGCCTTGGTGACGAGGTGGGGCTTGGGCGGCAGGACGGTGCCCTTGTAGGTGACCTTGCCCTCGGTGGGGACGTAGAGGCCGGTGAGGCAGTTGAAGAAGGTGGTCTTGCCGGCGCCGTTGGGGCCGATGAGACCGACGATCTCGCCTTCGTTGACGGTGAAGTCGACGGAGCGGACGGCGGTGAGTCCGCCGAAGCGCATGGTGACGTCGCGGGCTTCGAGTACTGGTGTGGTCATGGTGCTTACGCCCCCGCCTTGGTGACGGCCGGTTCGTCGGTCAGGGTGGTCTGTTGGGGTACGTCGAGCTGGCCGGTCTCGTGGAATTCGAGCTGGCGGCGGCGGTTGGCGATGATGCCCTCGGGGCGGAACCGCATGAGCAGGATGAGGGCGATGCCGAAGGCGAAGAGCTCGTAGTTCTGGAGGAAGCCGAGCTTTTCGGGGATGAGGTAGAGCAGCGCGGCGCCGAGGAGCGGGCCGTTGACGGTGCCCATGCCGCCGAGGACGACGGCGGCGAGCAGGAAGGCGCTGTTGGGCGGGGCCGCTCCGGCGAACTGGTAGGGCGCGGGGTTGACGCTGTAGGAGACGTGGGCGCCGACGGTGCCGGCGAGGCCGGCGAGGGAGGCGCCGAGGGCGAAGGCGACGAGTTTGACGCGGAAGCCGTTGATGCCCATGGCGGTGGCGGCGGTCTCGTCCTCGCGGATGGCGATCCAGGAGCGGCCGATGCGGCTGTCGGCGGCGCGGGTGAAGACGGTGACGACGATGGCCGTCACGATGAGCATCAGGAAGAAGTAGTTGGCGAAGCGCCCCAGGGTGAATCCGCCGATGGTGTGGGCGTTGCCGAGGTTGAAGCCGAGGATTTCGAGGTCGGGGATGCGGCTGATGCCGTTGGGCCCGTTGGTGATGTTGGGTCCGGAGCTGCCGTCGAGGTTGTTGACGGCGATGCGGAAGATCTCTCCGAAGCCGAGGGTGACGATGGCGAGGTAGTCGCCGCGCAGCCGCAGGGTGGGGGCGCCGATGAGGACGCCGAAGACGAGGGTGACGGCCATGCCGGTGAGGGCGGCGGCCCAGAAGGGGAATTCGGTGCCGCTGAAGCGGCTGTACTCGCTGCCGGAGACGAGGGCGGCGGTGTACGAGCCGACGCCGAGGAAGGCGACGTAGCCGAGGTCGAGGAGGCCGGTGAGGCCGACGACGATGTTCAGGCCGAGGGCGACGGTGCCGAAGGTGAGGATGTTGACGCCGATGTTGGCGTTGTGGTCGTTGCTCTGGGTGAACGGGAAGATCACGGCCGCGAGGAAGGCGAGGGCGACGGCGAAGCCCTTGTGGCGGCTGCTGATGGCGGTGTAGCGGTCCATCAGCCCGGAGCGGTTGAGGGCGAGGAAGGCGAAGACGAGCAGCAGCACGTAGCCGATGAACGTCTCGCTGTCGTCGCTGTCGATGCCGATGCCGTAGGTGAACGTGATCAGGGCGACGGCGGTGCCGGCGGTGATGACGAGGCGCTGGACCCAGGCCGCGGCGGGCGGCGGGGTGTGCGGCTGATCGGTCTTGACGACGTAGGGCAGGATGCCGGGGGCGGCCTCGGGGGCGGGGGCGCTGAGGCTGCCGACGAGGGCGAGGGCGCTGGCGACGACGGCGACGTAGGCGCCGGGGTCGAGGTTGACGATGCCGCCGAGGTCGACGGTGATCGCTCCGGCGGCGAACCAGCAGACGGCGAAGGCGGAGAACGCGGCGAGCGCGAGGGGTGCCGGTGAGCCGTTGGGGTTGAGGCCGCGCAGGGCGCGGACGGGGTAGCGGGCGACGCCGAAGAGCAGGGTGAGCAGGGCGGCGACGATGGCGAGGATCTGGAGGCCGGCGGGGTAGCCGTAGACGGTGAGGTCGCCGGGGAACTCGCTGGTCCAGGTCCAGGACATGAACGCGGAGACGAGGGTGCCGAGGGCGCCCACGAGGACGAGGGCGCGGCCGGCGGACTCGGGCAGGGGCACGAGGCCGCGGTCCGGGCCGGCGTCGTCGACTGGCTCGGGGGCCTGGAAGGTGTTGGTGGTCATGGCGTCACGCCCTGTCCGCTACGCGTTCGCCGAGTAGCCCCTGTGGTCGTAGCAGGAGGACGAGGATCAGCAGGACGAAGGCCCAGACGGACGCCCAGCCCTGGCCGCCGAGTTGCTGCATGCCGGGGATGTCGGCGATGTAGGCGGTGGCCATGGCTTCGGCGATGCCGAGGACGACGCCGCCGAGCATGGCGCCGTAGATGTTGCCGATGCCGCCGAGGACGGCCGCGGTGAACGCCTTGAGGCCGGCCTGGAAGCCCATGTCGTATTTGACGGAGCCGTACTTGAGGCCGTAGGCGACGCCGGCGACGGCGGCGAAGAGGCCGCCGATGGCGAAGGCGACGACGATGATGCGGTTGGTGTCGATGCCCATGAGCTGGGCGGTGTCCGGGTCCTGGGCGGTGGCCTGCATGGCGCGGCCGGTGCGGGAGGTGCGGACGAAGAGTGCGAGGGCCGTCATGCACACGACGGCGGCGACGACGAGGAAGATGTCACCGCTCTGGATGCGGACGGAGCCCAGGTGGTAGGGCCCGAAGGGGAGTTGGGGGAAGACCCGGTCGACCTTGGCGTCGGGGTACCAGTTGAAGACGGCCTGCTGGAGGGCGAGGGAGAGGCCGATGGCGGTGATGAGCGGTGCCAGGCGTGGCGCGCCGCGCAGTGGTCGGTAGGCGAAGCGTTCGGCTCCCACCGCGACGAGCACGGAGACGATCGCGCCGCCGGCGAGGATGAGGGGGAGCGCGATCCACATGCTGGTGCCGCTGGGCAGCCAGGCGTAGACCGTGAGCGCGCCGAAGCCGCCGGTCATGAAGATCTCGCCGTGGGCGAAGTTGATGAGCTGGACGATGCCGTACACCATCGTGTAGCCGATGGCGATCAGCCCGTACATCGAGCCGAGGAACAGCCCGTTGGCCAGCTGCTGCGGCAGTGTGTTCACCGCGCGGCCTCCGTGTTCAGGTCGGGTGGGGCGGGGAGGGGGTGCCCGGCCGGGCGGGTGGCGGGTCCGGGCGGGTGGGGGTATGGCACGGGCCGCGCGGTGACGGGTGGTCTGCCGCGCGGCCCGGGGTAGTGCGGTGCGGTCAGCCGGCGTCGTAGGTGCCGCTCTTGACGGCCTTCCACTTGCCGGCGGTGACCTGGTAGACGGTGAGCTGCTTGTTGGTGGTGTCGCCGTACTCGTCGAAGGCGACGGGTCCGGCGATGCCGTCGAACTTGACGCCCTGGACCTTGTTGACGATCTGCTGGCGGGCGTCGTCGGGGACGTCGCCGTCCTTCACGACCTCGCCGATGGCCTTGATGATGGCGGTGGCGGCGTCGTAGGAGTAGCCGCCGTAGGTGCCGTAGTCGCCGGGGTACTTCTTGGCCTTGTAGGTGGAGATGAAGGCCTTGGCGGCGGGCAGGGTGTCGACGGGGACGCCGACGGAGGTGGCGAGGTCGCCCTCGGAGTCCTTGCCGGCGGTCTGGATGTAGGTGTCGGAGAAGATGCCGTCGCCGCCGAACAGCGGGATCTTGGCTCCGGCGTCCTTGAGCTGCTTGGAGAGGATCTGGGCCTCGTCGTACTGGCCGCCGTAGTAGAGGAGTTCGGCGCCGGAGTTCTTGATCTTGGTGACGAGGGTGGAGAAGTCCTTGTCGCCGGTGTTGACGTGGTCGGTGCCCACGATCTTGCCGCCGGACTTGGTGTAGCTGGCGGAGAAGAGCTTGGCGAGGCCGGCGCCGTAGGTCTGCTTGTCGTCGACGACGAAGACCTTCTTCTTCTTCAGCGTGTTGTACGCGTAGTCCGCGGCGAAGCCGCCCTGGAGGGCGTCGGTGGTGGCGGTGCGGAAGTAGGACTTGTACGGGCGCGACTTCGAGGTCTGCCAGTTCTTGCCCTGGGTGAGCTCGGGCGCGGTGTTGGACGGCGAGATCTCGACGAGGTGGGCGGTGTCGAAGACCTGCTGCATCTGCGTGGCCACACCGGAGTTGAGCGGGCCGACCACGCCGAGGACGGAGTCGTCGGCGACGAGCGCCGTGGCGTTCTGCTGGCCGGTGGCGGGCACGGCCTTGTCGTCGAGCGCCTTGACCTTGAACGTGACGCCGGGGACCAGGTTCTTCTTGTTGGCGTCGTCGACGGCGATCTGGACGCCGTACTGGATGCCGAGGCCGGTGGCGGAGTTCTGACCGGTCAGGGGCGCGTCGACGCCGATGACGACGGTCGTCTTCGAGTCGCCGCCCTTGCTGTCGTCGTCGCGGGAGCCGCAGGCGGTGAGGGTCAGGGCTCCGGTGGTGAGGACGGAGGTAAGGATCACCAGAGAACGCTGTCGCACAATCAGTCCTTTCCGCTGGCGCAGTTCGCCCCTGTTGAGGGCGGACGGGAACGCGCCGGTACCGAACTCCCGTTGGAGCGGTGACTGGCCGTGACTCTAAGCCCGGTGTGCTGACGTGGTACATCGGTGGGCTGGCTTGTGACTCTCTTGTTATGACGTACCGCTCATAGGACTTGAACTACGGGAGTTCTCTGCCGGTTTGGCAAAATATTGGTGTCACTTACATTTAACGATTGCCCCTTGCCACTTGGGAGTTACCTCAAATAAAGCTCAAGTGGTGCTCAGCGCGCGGAGGTCGGCCCACAGGCTCCGCGCACCAGTGCGGAGAGGTCCCTCGCATAGGTGCCACCGAAGAGAAAGCTGTGCGCCTGCATTGCGTGCGTGTTACGCAGCGTTACGTCGAGGGAAGTCGGGTCCGGGTGGCGGCGCAGGGCGGCGCAGTCGGCGACGGCGATGTCGACGGTGATGTCCCGCGACGACCCGGCTGGCACGGCGACCTGGAGCCGCGGCTCGATGCGCGCCGTCAGCCCGTCGGAGGCGGCCCCGACGACCTGCACGCTCACGGCGCTGCCGCGCTCGACGGACACGGTGAAGCGGAACCGCGCGGTGAAGACCCCCGGCCGTGCCGGGGCGGTGAGGCCCGCGTAGTGCAGGGAGGTGACGCTCGCGGGGAGCGGCGCCGGGTGCGGCTGCCCGTGGTCGGAGGACGTGGTGGGGAAGAGGTGGGCCGTGAGCAGGACCCCGAGGCCGACCAGTGCGGCCACCGCGGCCAGGACGGTCCGGCGGATCCCGGCCGGGAGGTCGTGCCACCGCTCTTCGAGCCGCCGCGGCTCCCGGTCGTACGGGTCGGGCGCGCCGTCCGGGCCGTACGGGTCGTACGGCTCGCGCGAGTCCCGCGCGTCGTCCGGCCAACCCGGCGTCCGTTCAGGGGAGTTGACGGGTTCGACCGGTCCGATACCGCTCATCGCCACAGCCTCATGCCGAAACCGTAGGTGAGGGTGCGTCCGTACGGAAGGCAGTGGCGGGCGCGGGCCGGGGCGGCGTGCGGGAGAGGGTGGCGGGGCGGCGGTTGCGTACGGACGGGTATGTGGCGGTGCGTCAGTTTCCGCCGGGCGGCCGGAGTTGAGGGGCGGAGGGCCCGCGGACGTCCGGCGGTGCCGGTGGTGTCGGCGGGCCCTTCGGCGTGAACGGGGCCGGGGTCAGCCGCCGTTGGCGACCGCGGCGTCGCGCGCGAGGTCCGCGTCCTGCGGGCGCGCGTCGCGCAGCAGGCAGGTCAGCCGGGCGCTGCACACCCGCCTGCCGGCCTCGTCGCTGATGACGATCTCGTACGTCGTCGTGGTCCGGCCGCGGTGCACCGGGGTGGCCACGCCGGTGACCAGGCCCGAGCGGGCGCCGCGGTGGTGCGTGCAGTTGAGGTCGACGCCCACCGCGATCTTGGCGGCGCCGCCGTGCAGCATCGCGCCGACCGAGCCCAGCGTCTCCGCGAGGACGGCGGAGGCGCCGCCGTGCAGCAGCCCGTACGGCTGGGTGTTGCCCTCGACGGGCATCGTGCCGACGACGCGGTCCGCGGACGCCTCGGTGATCCGCACACCCATCCGCGTGCCGAGGTGGCCCGCGGAGAACAGGGCGGGCAGGTCCACGCCGAGTGCGGCGTACTCGTCGACGACCTCCTGCGGGAACGTCGGTTGCTGCTGCTCGCCCATGGCCCGGCTCCGTTCGTCGTGGTCCCGCCGGGACGGGCCTGCCGCCCCGGCGCGGTGTCGGCTGAGCAAACGCTCAGTCGGTCGCCGATTGTTCCAGACGCACCACGACGGACTTGCTGGCCGGGGTGTTGCTGACGTCGGCCGTGGCGTCCAGCGGGATCAGTACGTTCGTCTCCGGGTAGTACGCGGCGGCGCAGCCCCGGGCGGTCGGGTAGTGCACGACGCGGAAGCGCGGCGCCCGCCGCTCGACCCCGTCCTTCCACTCGCTCACCAGGTCCACGTACGAGCCGTCCGCGACGCCGAGCCGGTCGGCGTCCTCCTTGCTGACGAGCACCACGCGGCGCCCGTTCCTGATGCCGCGGTAGCGGTCGTCGAGGCCGTAGATGGTGGTGTTGTACTGGTCGTGCGAGCGCATCGTCTGGAGCAGCAGCCGGCCCTCGGGCAGGTGCGGGAACTCCACGGGCGCGGCGGTGAAGTTGGCCTTGCCGGTGGCCGTCGGGAAGCGCCGCTCGTCGCGCGGGGCGTGCGGCAGGGCGAACCCGGCGGGGTCCGCGACCCGTTCGTTGAAGTTCTCGAAGCCGGGGATGACGCGGGCGATGCGGTCGCGGACGGCGGAGTAGTCCTTCTCGAAGTCCTCCCACGGCACGACGCTGGCGTCGCCGAGGACGCGCCGGGCCAGCCGGCACACGATCGCGGTCTCGGACAGCAGGTTCTCGCCGGCCGGCTCCAGGCGGCCGCGGGAGGCGTGCACCATGCCCATGGAGTCCTCCACGGTCACGAACTGCTCGCCGGACGCCTGGAGATCGCGTTCGGTGCGGCCCAGCGTCGGCAGGATCAGGGCGCGCGCGCCGGTGACGACGTGCGAGCGGTTGAGCTTGGTGGAGACGTGGACGGTCAGCCGGGCGCGCCGCATGGCCGCCTCGGTGACGTCGGTGTCGGGGGAGGCGGCGACGAAGTTGCCGCCCATCGCGAAGAACACCTTGGCGTCGCCGTCGCGCAGCGCCTCGATGGCGCGGACCACGTCGTAGCCGTGCTCCTGCGGCGGGGTGAAGCCGAACTCCTTCTCTATGGCGTCGAGAAGGGACTGCGCGGGCCGTTCGAAGACGCCCATGGTGCGGTCGCCCTGGACGTTGGAGTGGCCGCGCACCGGGCACACGCCGGCGCCGGGGCGGCCGATGTTGCCGCGCAGCAGGAGGAAGTTGACGACCTCGCGGATCGTCGGCACGGAGTGCTTGTGCTGGGTGAGGCCCATCGCCCAGCAGACGATGGTGCGTTCGGAGGCGAGCGCCATCGCGAGCGCCTGCTCGATCTCCTCGCGGGCGAGGCCGGTTGCGGCGAGCGTCTCGTCCCAGTCGGCGGCGAGCGCGGCCTTCTCGAACTCCTCGAAGCCGTGGGTGTGTTCGCGCACGAACGCCTCGTCGACGGCGCCCTCGGTCTGGAGGATCAGCTTGTTGAGGAGCCGGAACAGGGCCTGGTCGCCGCCGAGCCGGATCTGCAGGAACAGGTCGGTCAGGGCGGCGCCGGTGGTCATGCCCTTCGGGGTCTGCGGGTTCTTGAAGCGCTCGAGTCCCGCCTCGGGCAGCGGGTTGACGCTGATGATCTTCGCGCCGTTGGACTTGGCCTTCTCCAGCGCGGAGAGCATGCGCGGGTGGTTGGTGCCCGGGTTCTGGCCGGCGACCACGATCAGGTCGGCCTTGTAGAGGTCCTCCAGCAGGACGCTGCCCTTGCCGATGCCTATCGTCTCCACGAGGGCCGAACCGGACGACTCGTGGCACATGTTGGAGCAGTCGGGGAGGTTGTTGGTGCCCAGCTCGCGGGCGAACAACTGGTAGAGGAACGCCGCCTCGTTGCTGGTGCGGCCGGAGGTGTAGAAGAGCGCCTCGTCGGGGGAGGCGAGGGCGGTGACCTCCTCGCCGATGATGTCGAACGCCCGCTCCCAGGAGACCGGTTCGTAGTGGTCGGCGCCCTCCGGCAGGTACATGGGGTGGGTCAGGCGGCCCTGCTGGCCGAGCCAGTAGCCGCTGCGGCCGAAGAGGTCGCTCACCGGGTGCTCGGCGAAGAAGGCGGGGGTAACCCGGCGCAGGGTCGCCTCCTCGGCGACCGCCTTCGCGCCGTTCTCGCAGAACTCCGCCGCGTGCCGGTGGTCCGGCTCCGGCCAGGCGCAGCCTGGGCAGTCGAAGCCCTCCTTCTGGTTGACGCGCAGCAGCGTCAGCGCCGTGCGCCGCACGCCCATCTGCTGCTGTGCCATCTGGAGGGAGTGCTTGATGGCCGGCATGCCCGCCGCGTAGTGCTTCGGCGCGGTGACCTGCGGCGCGTCCTGGACCGGGTCTGCCTTCGGTGGCTTCGTGGCCATCGCGCACGCTCCTTCGCATACATGTGTGAACTACCCCTCGATACTCGCACGCGCGGCGGAACGTGCGTACGGGCGGCCGTGCCCGGCGCGACAGCATTGGTTGCGGTGCGGCGCTTGCGCGGGCGGCCGGTGGCGTGTCCGGCGGGCCCGCGCGGGGGAGCGGTGCGCGGCGTCCGGAACGGGACGGGTCCGGCCGAGCGCGAGCCGCGCTGTCGGTGGGGCGTGGCAGGATCGGGGGCGTGGCAGAAACAGCAGCGAAGAAGACCGACAAAACCCCCGGCGACCGCCCGCGGCTGATGCTCATGGACGGGCACTCGCTGGCGTACCGCGCGTTCTTCGCGCTGCCCGCGGAGAACTTCACGACCGCGACGGGCCAGCCCACCAACGCGATCTACGGGTTCGCGTCGATGCTGGCCAACACGCTGCGCGACGAGTCGCCCACGCACTTCGCGGTCGCCTTCGACGTCTCCCGCAAGACGTGGCGCTCCGAGGAGTTCACCGAGTACAAGGCCAACCGGTCCAAGACCCCGGACGAGTTCAAGGGCCAGGTCGAGCTGATCGGCGAGCTCCTCGACACGATGAACGCCTCCCGCTTCGCGGTCGACGGCTTCGAGGCGGACGACATCATCGCCACCCTCGCCACGCAGGCGGAGGCCGAGGGCTTCGAGGTGCTGATCGTCACCGGCGACCGCGACTCCTTCCAGCTCGTCTCCGAGCACACGACGGTGCTGTACCCGACGAAGGGCGTCTCGGAGCTGACCCGGTTCACCCCGGAGAAGGTTTTCGAGAAGTACGGGCTGACGCCCGCGCAGTACCCCGACTTCGCGGCGCTGCGCGGCGACCCGTCGGACAACCTGCCCGGCATCCCCGGCGTCGGCGAGAAGACCGCCGCGAAGTGGATCAACCAGTTCGGTTCGTTCGCGGACCTGGTGGAGCGCGTCGACGAGGTCAAGGGCAAGGCCGGGCAGAACCTCCGCGACCACCTGGAGGCCGTCAAGCTCAACCGCCGCCTCACCGAGATGGTCAAGGACGTCGAGCTGCCCCGCGCGGTCACCGACCTGGAGCGCGCCCCGTACGACCGCACGGCCCTCGCCGCCCTGCTGGACACCCTGGAGATCCGCAACCCGTCGCTGCGCGAGCGGCTGCTCGCCGTCGACCCCGGCGGCCAGGACGAGACCCCGGCGTCGCCCGCCGCGACCGCCGGGGTGGAGCTGGACGGCTCGGTCCTCGGCACCGGCGAGGTCGCGCCCTGGCTCGCCGAGCACGGCACGCGCACCCTGGGCGTCGCCACCGTCGCGAGCTGGGCACTGGGCACCGGCACGGTCGCCGAGGTCGCGCTCGCCGCGGACGGGGGAGCGGCCGCCTGGTTCGACCCCTCCCAGCTCGACCAGGCCGACGAGAACGCGTTCGCCGCCTGGCTCGCCGACGAGAGCCGCCCCAAGGTCCTGCACAACGCGAAGGCTGCCATGCGCGTCTTCGCCGAGCACGGCTGGAGCCTCGCCGGCGTCGGCATGGACACCGCGCTCGCCGCCTACCTGGTCAAGCCGGGCCGCCGCTCCTTCGACCTGGACGCGCTGTCCCTGGAGTACCTGGGACGGGAGCTGGCGCCTGCCGCCGCGGCCGACGGGCAGCTCGCGTTCGGCGCGGACGACGGCGCGGAGGCCGAGGCGCTGATGGTGCAGGCCCGCGCGATCCTCGACCTCGGCGAGGCGTTCGAGAGCCGGCTCGCCGAGTCCGGCTCCGCCGAACTGCTGCGCGACATGGAACTGCCCACCTCCGCCCTCCTCGCCCGCCTGGAGCGGTACGGCATCGCCGCCGACCGGGCGCACCTGGAGGCCATGGAGCAGATGTTCGCGGGCGCCGTGCAGCAGGCCGTGAAGGAGGCGCACGCCGCCGCGGGCCACGAGTTCAACCTCGGCTCGCCCAAGCAGCTCCAGGAGGTCCTCTTCAACGAGCTGGCCCTCCCGAAGACGAAGCGCACCAAGACCGGCTACACGACGGACGCCGACGCGCTCGCCTGGCTGGCCGCGCAGACCGACAACGAACTCCCGGTGATCATGCTCCGGCACCGCGAGCAGGCCAAGCTCCGCGTCACCGTCGAGGGCCTGATCAAGTCGATCGCGGCGGACGGCCGCATCCACACCACGTACAACCAGACGGTCGCCGCCACCGGCCGCCTCTCGTCGACCGACCCGAACCTCCAGAACATCCCGGTCCGCACCGACGAGGGCCGCGCGATCCGCCGCGGCTTCGTCGTCGGCGAGGGGTACGAGTCGCTGCTCACCGCGGACTACAGCCAGATCGAACTGCGCGTCATGGCGCACCTGTCGGAGGACGCGGGCCTCATCGAGGCGTTCACCTCCGGCGAGGACCTGCACACCACGGTCGCCTCGCAGGTCTTCTCCGTCGAGCGCTCCGGCGTCGACGCGGAGATGCGCCGCAAGATCAAGGCCATGTCGTACGGCCTGGCGTACGGGCTCTCCGCGTTCGGGCTCTCCCAGCAGTTGAACATCGAGGCGGGCGAGGCCCGCGCCCTGATGGACACCTACTTCGAGCGCTTCGGCGGGGTACGGGACTACCTGCGCCGCGTGGTCGAGGAGGCCCGCGCGACGGGCTACACCGAGACCCTCTTCGGCCGCCGCCGCTACCTGCCCGACCTCAACAGCGACAACCGCCAGCGCCGCGAGACGGCCGAGCGGATGGCCCTGAACGCCCCGATCCAGGGCACCGCGGCCGACATCGTCAAGATCGCGATGCTGAACGTCGACAAGGCCCTGCGCGAGGCGGACCTCACCTCCCGGATGCTGCTCCAGGTCCATGACGAAATCGTCCTGGAGATCGCCCCGGGCGAGCGGAAGGCCACGGAGGAGATCGTGCGCCGCGAGATGGCGGGAGCGGTCACCCTGCGGGCCCCGCTGGACGTGTCGGTCGGCGTGGGCCAGGACTGGGAGTCGGCGGCGCACTGACCGGAGGCGGGCGCGGGGCGCGCCGGGGCGGGCCCCGGCCGGGCGTGCCCCGCGCCGCCGGTGCTGTGCCTGCGGGACGCCCCGGGCGCGGTGTCTCCGACGCCGGGCGACGCGCGTTCGGTCGGGTGGCCTGCGGCTCGGGTGGCCTGAGCGGGTGCGGGCCTGTTGCCCCCGGCGTCCCATCGCGCCGGGGTCCGGTGTCCCGGGCGATGGCGGTGCCGCGTGGTCGGCGTGGGGTCTCCGCGAGGGTGCGCGGCGGGTCCGAGGGGCGGTTTCGGGGACACCCCGGCGTCGTCGAGGCGTGGGCCGCGCTGCCGTTCCGTTGCCGGCGGGGGTCGTTACTCGCGTGGCCCCCACGGTCGCGCCGCCCGCCGTACCGGCCGGGCCTGCTGCCCTCGGTCTCGCGTTGCCGGGGTCCGGTGTACCGGGCGATGGCGGTGCCGCGTGGTCGGCGTGGGGTCTCCGCGAGGGTGCGCGGCGGGTCCGAGAGGCGGTTTCGGGGACGCCCCGGCGTCGTCGAGGCGTGGGCCGCGCTGCCGTCCCGTTGCCCGTGGGGGCCGTCACTCGCGTGGCCCCCACGGTCGCGCCGCCCGCCGTACCGGCCGCGAGGATGCGGGCATGGGTATACGCATGCTCCACCGCAGGGCGGCCCAGGCACTGACGCGGACCCGGCGGGACGCCGGTGTGCTGCGCCTGATGCCGCCCCCGCCGGTCCGGGTCGTCGCCGACGACGCGAGCACCGCCCGCAAGCCCGCCGACATGGTGGCCGCCCTGCGCCACGGCATGACGACCTTCGGCGGCCGCCTGCGCCGCCGGGACCCGGTCGCGCCGCCGCCCGACGACCTGGCCCGGTGGCGGCAGTGGGCCGACCTGGCCTGCGGCTACCTCGCCCTCGTGCTCGACCGGCTGCCACGCCCCCGCCCCCGGCACACCGTCACCGTCTTCACGGCCGAGGCGCCGCCCGTCCGTGCGCCGGCCGGGCGGGACGGCGCCGGTTTTCCGGGCGACACGGGGTTCTCGGTGGGGCCCGCCCGGCTGCCCGGTTGCCTTCCGCCCGGCCCGGAGCCCGGCCGCCCGGGACCGCCGGAGTGGCCGCGGCGGCCCGACGCGGCGGCCTGACCAACCCGCGGCGCACTGCCGTCCTGCGGGGCCAACACCGTTGCCGCGCGCGGCACTTCGGCCGTCGCGCCCAGCGACCCACCGGGCCCCCGGCCGGACCCTCCTCCACCACCTCGCACGGAACGAACCGCCACGGCGAGGCGCGGCAGCCCCGCTCCCGCCGCCGCATACGACGTCGGTGCACCGGCACCGGTGCGCCCGCAATTCGGGTGCCGGGTACGGCATTTCGGCCGAAACGGGAGCGGGATCGCTCATGCCCGCCCGCGTCGCGCGGGGCGGGACTTGCGCGGGGCGGGACTTCGGCGCCCACGGGATTCCAGGGCGGTGGCGCGCCGCCGCAGAGTGCGCTCGTCCGCGCTCGTCCGCTTCCGTCTGCCGGCGCTGGACGCTCCCGACGGATCCCGCCCGCCGCCGGACCGCCCAGGCGCCGCACGCGGCGACACCCCGCCGGACCGACCCGGCACCGCCCGCGTCGGCCGCCGCGCGCGGCGACGCCCCCGGGCGAGCCCTCGCCGAGGCGTGCCCGCCCGGTTCCCCCGCCGCGGCCGCCCCGCCGCCGGGCCGACCCGCCACCGCACGCGCCGACCGCCGCACGCGGCGACACCCCGCCGGACCGACCCGCCACCGCACGCGTCGACCGCCGCACGCGGCGACGCCCCCGGGTGAGCCCTCGCCGAGGCGTGCCCGTCCGGTTCCCCCGCCGCGGCCGCCCCGGGAACCGGCCCCGTCTCCGTGCCGCCGCCCGCGTCATCCCGGCGCCGGTCCGTCCCCTCGGGCAGCCGCCCCCACCCCGTCCCGTCGCCCCGGAGCGTCGCCGTCCGCGCCCGCCGCGGGCGCCCCCGCGGAGCGGCCCCGGAGTCTCGTCGCCGCCGCGTACAGCAGCAGTCCCGCAAGCAGGCCGGCGCCCGCGCCGAAGCACAGCGTCGGGACGAACTGCCACAGCGGTGCGTCCGGGGCGCCGTGCCGCCACCGCACCGCGCGCTCCGCCGCCCCCGCCGTCACGCACCCGGCGATCACGGCGACGGCGTACCCGCGACGTCGTGCGGACGGACCGGGAACCGCGCCCCGCGGCGCCGCCCGCCGCAGCGCCCGCGCGGCGAACAGGACGATCAGCACCGCCGCCAGCGCCGAACTCCCGTACTGGACAAGCCTGTAGAGCGGCACGCCGGCCAACGGTGCGGCCAGGCGCGGGACGAGGCGCGTGCCCCAGCGCCCCGGATGCGTGAACGCGTCCCACACCACGTGGGTCAGCGAGCCGAGTGCCGCCGACGCGTACCACCACGCCACCGTCCGCGCGGAGAGGGGCGTCCGGGGGCGGCCGCACCCCAGGACCTCCGCCGCCCGCGGCCGGGCGGCCGACGGCAGCAGCGCCACCAGCGGTTCCCGCAGCACCAGCCACAGCCCCACCAGGGCCCACGCGGTGAGCACGTCCACCGTGAACACCCCCGGGAACGAGTGCGTGACGCGGCCGAAGCGCATCGCGCCGGGCACGACGCCCGCCGCGTAGTAGGTCGTGTCCGGTGCGAACGACCCCGCGACGAGGACCGCGGGGACGAGCCGTCCCCGCCCCGTCCCGTCGGCCCGCAACGCGGGCAGCACGGCGGCCGCGTGACTCAAGGTGAACGGCAACTGAGCTCCCCGTACGTGCTGTCGGCGTCCCGCGGTGACCTCCGCCACCCGTGGCCAGTATCGCGAGCGGCGCGGAGGACCGCCCGGGGACCCGGGCGACGCACGGGACAACCAGGCGTGGCCAACCGGTGAAAACCGGGCACGAACGGGTGCCCCCGCAAAGAAAGTTGTCGTAGGGTCACCTGGGTCGCCGTGCCGGGCCTCCGCGTCGAACACGCGGCCGGGGCACGGGGACGGAAGTCCTCGAAGCGCCGGCGGAAGCCCCGCCCGGGGGGCGGCGGCACCACAGTGCACGTGCGGCAGACGGAGAGGGGCGCGACGGCGTCCACAGGAGGGATTCGCTCTATGGCGGCGCAGTTCGGCAGGCGGCTGTACAAGGGGGCGGCGACCGCGACCGTCGCCGCGGCGGTGGTCGCGGCACTGTCCGCGTCGCAGGCTCCGGGGGTGACGGCGGACTCGCAGGGCAGACAGACCACCAGCGGTGCCCCGTCCGCGGACGCCGGCACGGGCACGGGCAGCGCGGACGGCGGTTCGGCCGGCGACCAGGGCTACTACACCGACCTCCCGCCGCTGGACAGCCCCAACCCCTCCGCCTCTCCGAGCGCCACCACCGGGCCCGCCACGGGCGACGCCGAGTCCGGCATACCGGCGACCGTGCTCGACGCCTACCGCAAGGCCGCCGCCGAACTCCAGGCGTCCAAGCCCGGCTGCAACCTGCCCTGGCAACTCCTCGCCGCCATCGGCAAGGTGGAGTCCGGACAGGCGTGGGGCGGACAGGTGGACGCCGACGGCACCACCACCAAGAAGATCGTCGGCCCGGAACTCTCCGGCGGGGCCTACGCGAAGATCTCCGACACCGACAACGGCGTCTACGACGGCGACAGCGCCTACGACCACGCCGTCGGGCCGATGCAGTTCATCCCGTCGACGTGGGCCTGGGCCGGCCGCGACGGCAACGGCGACGGCGTCAAGGACCCCAACAACGTCTACGACGCCGCGCTCGCCGCGGGCCACTACCTGTGCCGCAACGGCTGGGACCTGTCCACGCAGGCCGACGTCGACAGCGCGGTCCTCAGCTACAACAACTCGACCGCGTACCTGAACACGGTCATGTCGTGGTTCGAGTACTACCGCAAGGGCACCCACTCGATCCCGAACGGCACCGGCACGCTGCCCGTCCACCGCAGCGGCGACCCGACCACTCCCGCGGAGCCGGAGAAGCCGCCGGTCAAGAGCCCCCCGGCGACCACGCCGCCCGCCACCTCCGAGCCGTCGCCGCCGACGACGCCGCCGTCCGGGGGCGCGACGACGCCGCCCCCGACCACCCCGCCCGCCACGACGCCGCCCACCGCGACCGAGACGGTCGCGCGCCTGGTCGACGCCGACGCGGGGACGCTCACCGCGACGGCGGGCGACGCGTTCACGCGGAAGATCGCCGCCCGTGCCGAGACCTCCGCGGACAAGGCGGTCGCCAAGGTCCGGGTCCGCTTCACCATCAGCGGGGACACCGACGCGACGTTCACCGGCGGCGAGACCGTCGCCACCGTCGTCACGGACAGCACCGGCACCGCCGTCGCACCCGCGCTCCAGGCCGGCGAGACCACCGGCGACTTCACCGTCAAGGCCGCCCTGGTGGGCCGCACGGTGGACGCGCCGAGCTGGACGGCCACCGTCACCGCACGGGCCGCCGACACGCTGGCCCGCACGACGGACACCGCGCTGACCTGCGTGGCCGACGGCGAGTTCGCCGACGCGGTCACCCTCAAGGCCACGTACAAGGACGCCGTCGCGGACAAGGTCGCCGCGACCGCCACCCTGATCACGTCGGCGGACGACGCGACCGTCAACGACAAGGGCCCCTACTTCAAGGACGCCGACGGCAACGCCGTGCGCACCCTGACGGACCTGACCACGGACGCCGACGGCCTGCTCAAGCTGCCGCAGCTCTACGCGGACGGCAACGCCGGCACCTACCTGCTGCGCGTCACGACGACCGGCGGCGCGACCCTGACGGTCGAACTGACCGTGACGGCGGCCCCGTCGGACGGCACGTCCACCGACAGCCCGTCCCCGGAGCCGAGTCCGACGACGGACGCGAGCTGATCCGGAGCCCGGCATCGGGCACCGAGCACCGCGGCGACCGGCCGGGGCCCCCGCACACGGGGTGCCCCGGCCGGTCGCCCTCTGCGTCCTGCGGCATCGACTCGGCTCCCCGCCGTACGAGTTGGCGCCGGCTCACCTGCCCGGCGCCGGACGCACCCGATCCAGGAGGGCCGCCCCGCCCCCGCGCCCCTCACCGCTCCGACCGTGCCTTCGTGTGCCGCGTCGGCCGTGCCGTCGCCGGGTCCTCGGGCCACGGGTGCTTCGGGTAGCGGCCGCGCAGCTCGGCGCGGACGCCGCGGTAGCCGTCCCGCCAGAACGACGCGAGGTCGGCCGTGACGGCGGCGGGACGCCCTGCCGGTGACAACAGGTGGACCAGGAGCGGGACTCCGGCCACCGACGGCGTCTGCCGCAGCCCGAACATCTCCTGGAGCTTGACCGCCAGCACGGGCTGCGCGGGGTCGGTGTAGTCGATCCGGACCCGGGAGCCGCTGGGCACGGCGATCCGCTCCGGGGCGAGTTCGTCGAGCCGGGCCGCCTCGCCCGTCGTCCACGGCAGCAGCCTGCCGAGCGCCTGGCCGGCGTGGATGCGGCCGAGGTCGGCCCGGCGCCGGGCCCGCCCCAGCTCCGGTTCCAGCCACTCGTCCACGCGCGCGTACAGCGCGTCGTCGGCCACGTCCGGCCACGGCTCCCCGAGCCGCTGCCGCAGGAACGCGAGCCGCTGCCGCAGCGCCTTCGCCTCCGGCGACCACCGCAGCAGCCCGAACCCCTCCTTGGCGAGGCCCTCCAGCAGCGCGGCCCGCACGTCCGCCGAGGCGGTGCGCGCGGGCGTGCGCACGGACAGCTCGACCGCGCCGAGGCGTTCGACCCGGCGGGCCACCACGTCCCCGTCCGCCCAGTGCACCTCGTCCCGCTCGTCGTGCAGCGACCCGGCCGCGCGCCGGGCGACGCCCTCGTCGATCACGGCACCGAGCCGTACGCGCGCGTGCCCGCCGCCGACGGGCCGGTCGGCGACCGCGACGGCGATCCACGGCGAACCCCGCAGCGGCGACCCGTCCGGAACCTCGGCGCGGGTGCCGGACACCATCAGGTACGAGCCGCCGTCGGCGCGGGCCGTGCGCTCGGGGAACGCGAGGGCGGCGACGAGCCCCACGAGCAGGTCGTCCCCGCGCACCCCGCCGTCCGGCGCACCGCCGCCCGCCCGCGCCCGCTGCCCGGTGCCGCCGGCCGCCTCGTCCCGCTCGGTGAGAGCCGACCGCAGCCGCCGTGCCTCGGTGCGCCAGCGCGCCGCGTACGCGTCACCGCCGCGCCGGGCCGTGCGCAGTGCCGCCGCCAGGTCGTCCCCGTACTCCCGCGGTGTCTCCTCGCCGATCAGCGCGACCGCCTCGGCGGCCCGTTCCGCGCCCACCGACGGGGCCGCGTCCAGCAGGGCCCGGCCCAGCCGCGGGTGCACGCCGAGCCGGGACATGCGCACCCCGCGCGCGGTGGCCCGCCCGTCGCCGTCGACCGCCCCGACCGCCGTGAGGACGGAACGGGCGGCGGCCATCGCCCCGGCCGGCGGCGGGTCGAGCAGGGCGAGCCCGGTGGCGTCCGGGTCGCCCCAGCACGCGGTCTGCAGGGCGAACGCCGTCAGGTCGGCCACCTTGATCTCCGGCGCGGGGAAGCGCGGCAGCCGGACGTCCTCGGCCTCCGTCCAGCACCGGTAGACGGTGCCCGGCGCCTCGCGCCCGGCCCGTCCCGCGCGCTGGCGCCCCGACGCCTGCGAGGCCCGCACGGTGGTCAGGGCGCTCAGGCCGCGCGCGTGGTCGACGCGCGGCTGCCGTGCGAGACCGGCGTCCACGACGACCCGCACGCCCGGCACGGTCAGCGACGACTCCGCGACGGAGGTGGCCAGCACCACGCGGCGCCGCTCTCCCGGCGTGAGCACGGCGTCCTGGACGGCGGCCGGGGCCCGCCCGTGCACCTGGAGCACGTCCACCCCGCCGGGCGCCCCCAACTGCCCGGCCACGCGCGCGATCTCGCCGACACCGGGCAGGAAGCACAGCACGTCGCCGTCCCGCTCGGCGAGCGCCCTGCGCACCACGGACGCCACGTGCGCGAGGAGCGCGGGATCGACCCGCATGCCCTGCGGCGGGCGCACCGGCCGGGCCGGGGGAGCCCACACGACCTCGACCGGGTGGGCGGTCCCGGCGGCCTCGACGACCGGCGCCCCGCCGAGGAGCGCGGCCCAGCCCGTCGCGTCGGTGGTCGCGGACGCGGCGACCAGCCGCAGGTCGGGGCGCAGCGTCTGGCGCACGTCCCACAGGAACGCGGCCGTCGTGTCCGCGTCCAGGTGCCGCTCGTGGCACTCGTCGAGGATCACCACGTCGACGCCCGCCAACTCCTGGTCGCGTTGCAGCCGTTGGAGGAGCACGCCGGTCGTGACGACCTCCACGCGCGTGTGCCGCCCGACGACGCGTTCGCCGCGCACGGTGTAGCCGACGCTGTCGCCCGTCCTCTCGCCCAGCAGCCACGCCATCCGCCGGGCGGCAGCACGGGCCGCGATCCGCCGCGGCTCGGCGACCACCACCCGCCGTGCGGGGCCCTCGTCCAGCAGTCCCGCCAGCCGCAGCGGCACCAGCGTGGTCTTGCCGGTGCCGGGCGGCGCGACCAGGACGGCGGTGCCGTGCCCGGCGAGGGCGTCGTCCAGGGCGGGCAGGGCACTGCGCACGGGCAGCCGGTCCACGGCGTCGTAACGGATCACGCCCCCAGTGTCGTACGCGCGCGGGTGCCGCACGCCCGGCGGGAGGAGGCCCTGCCCGGAACGCGAGGGCGCCCTCCACGCGTGCGTGGAGGGCGCCGGGGTGCGTGCGGGACCACTCAGTCCCGGGGGTCCCGCTCGCACACGAGGATCGCCGAGCCCGGGATGAGGTTGCCGCGCAGCGGCGACCAGCCGCCCCACTCCGAGGTGTTCCAGGCCGGCCACTCCGGCTCGACGAGGTCCACCAGGCGCAGCCCGGCGGCCACGACGTCCCGGACCCGGTCGCCGATCGTGCGGTGGTGCTCGACGTAGACCGCGCGGCCCTCGTCGTCCTGCTCGACGTAGGGGGTGCGGTCGAAGTAGGAGGCCGAGACGGTCAGGCCCTCGGGGCCCGGCTCGTCGGGGAAGGCCCAGCGCACCGGGTGGGTCACCGAGAACACGAAGCGGCCGCCCGGCCGCAGCACCCGGCGCACCTCGCTCAGCACGAGCACCGGGTCCGCGACGAACGGCATCGCGCCGTACGCCGAGCAGGCCAGGTCGAACGAGCCGTCCGCGAACGGCAGTACGCCCGCGTCGGCCTGCACGAGGGGGAAGGGGGCGCCGATCCGCAGGGCGTGCTGGAGCTGGCGGTGGGACAGGTCGAGGGCGACCGGGCGGGCGCCCTGGGCGGCCAGCCAGCGTGAGCACTGGGCCGCGCCCGCGCCGATCTCCAGGACGCGGCGGCCGGCCAGTTCCTCGGGCGGGCCGAGCAGTTCGGCCTCCACCTCGTCGAGGCCCTCGGGGCCCCACACGAAGCGGTCGTCCCCGAGGAACGTGCCGTGCTCGTTCTGGTACTCGTCCGCGTTGCGGTCCCACCAGCCCCGGTTGGCCCGGGAACTCTCCGTGACACCGGCCGTACGGCGGGTGGCCTCCGGTTCGGTCTCCCCGGACGCTGCGGACGGAACGGAATCCTCGACGGTCTCGGACTCTTGGATGATCGGCTCCCTCGTCGTACTCTTCCGTCACCTTCGCGGTGCGGACCCTCCGGGCTGTGTCACGGAAGGGGTTCCACGGGCCTGCGCGCCCGCGGGGACACGTCTTGTGCCGGGTATGCGGCGATCCGCCCCGGGTGTGCGCCTTCGCGCATTGACCCTGTCCGGCTGCCCCCGTATGCTACAAGTTGCGCTGCGGGCCTGCGCACCTCAGACGTAGCAGGTCGCGCTCGCATCTGTATGTATGTCCCCTCGGTTCTCGAGGCGCCACCGGGCACTTGGTGTCCCTTGTGTGTGGTGCTTCCTTGGCTGTCCGGTCTTCTGCAGAGCGAAACGGGCTCCCGGCGCAAGCAGTACCTACGACTCTCTGTCCGTACCGGAGCCCTTTCCCACATGACGAGCAGCACCGAGACCACCGCCACCACCCCGCAGGTTGCGGTCAACGACATCGGTAACGAGGAAGCCTTCCTCGCCGCGATCGACGAGACGATCAAGTACTTCAACGACGGCGACATCGTCGACGGCGTCATCGTGAAGGTCGACCGGGACGAGGTCCTGCTCGACATCGGTTACAAGACCGAAGGTGTCATCCCGAGCCGCGAGCTCTCGATCAAGCACGACGTCGACCCCAACGAGGTCGTCGCCGTCGGTGACGAGATCGAAGCCCTTGTTCTCCAGAAGGAGGACAAGGAAGGCCGCCTGATCCTCTCGAAGAAGCGCGCCCAGTACGAGCGCGCCTGGGGCACCATCGAGAAGATCAAGGAAGAGGACGGCATCGTCACCGGTACCGTCATCGAGGTCGTCAAGGGTGGACTCATCCTCGACATCGGCCTCCGTGGCTTCCTGCCGGCCTCCCTCGTCGAGATGCGCCGTGTCCGCGACCTCCAGCCCTACGTGGGCAAGGAGCTCGAGGCCAAGATCATCGAGCTGGACAAGAACCGCAACAACGTGGTCCTGTCCCGCCGTGCCTGGCTGGAGCAGACCCAGTCCGAGGTCCGCCAGACGTTCCTCACGACCCTCCAGAAGGGTCAGGTCCGTTCCGGCGTCGTCTCCTCGATCGTCAACTTCGGTGCCTTCGTGGACCTGGGTGGCGTCGACGGTCTGGTGCACGTCTCCGAGCTGTCCTGGAAGCACATCGACCACCCCTCCGAGGTTGTCGAGGTCGGCCAGGAGGTCACCGTCGAGGTTCTCGACGTGGACATGGACCGCGAGCGTGTCTCCCTGTCGCTGAAGGCGACGCAGGAAGACCCGTGGCAGCAGTTCGCCCGCACGCACCAGATCGGTCAGGTCGTGCCCGGCAAGGTCACGAAGCTGGTTCCGTTCGGTGCGTTCGTCCGCGTGGACGAGGGCATCGAGGGCCTGGTCCACATCTCCGAGCTGGCCGAGCGCCACGTGGAGATCCCGGAGCAGGTCGTCCAGGTCAACGACGAGATCTTCGTCAAGGTCATCGACATCGACCTCGAGCGCCGTCGCATCAGCCTCTCGCTGAAGCAGGCCAACGAGGCCTTCGGCTCCGACCCGTCGGCCGTCGAGTTCGACCCGACCCTGTACGGCATGGCCGCGTCGTACGACGACCAGGGCAACTACATCTACCCCGAGGGCTTCGACCCCGAGACCAACGACTGGCTCGAGGGCTACGAGACCCAGCGCGAGGCGTGGGAGGGTCAGTACGCCGAGGCCCAGACCCGCTTCGAGCAGCACCAGCAGCAGGTCATCAAGTCGCGCGAGGCGGACGCTGCCGCGGCCGCCGAGGGTGGCGACGTGGCTGCCGCCGCGGTGTCCTCCAGCGGTGGCGGTGGCGGTTCGTCCTACTCCTCCGAGGGTGCGGACAACTCCGGCGCCCTCGCGTCGGACGAGGCTCTTGCCGCGCTCCGCGAGAAGCTGGCCGGCGGCCAGAGCTGAACTCCCCTCCAGGGAGCGTCGGTTCACTGACGCCTGAGCGGTAACCCGAGGGCCCGCATCCGATTCGGATGCGGGCCCTCGGTGTGTCCGGAATCCGGTGCCGGGGATTCGGGCAGAGAAATGTGCACGATACACAAGCTGGGTGACAGCTGTAACCGTCGGTTGGCACGCTTCCCGCGTCGATCAAGATCGAAAGAGGGAGCTCCACCTATGACAGAGCTGCAGTCCGGATCTGGTTCGAGCCGCCGGTCCTTCCTCCGCAACGTCGGTCTCACCAGCGGCGCGGGGGTCATGTTCGCGACCATGGGGGCGATGGGCCTGGCGCCCACCGCCGAGGCCGCACAGCGGGAGCAGCCGTTCAAGGCGCTCAGCGCGAGCGACTTCCACCTGACGGGTCGCAGCGCCGCCAAGGTCGTCATCGTGGGCGGCGGCATCGCCGGGCTGACCACCGCGTACGAACTGGGCAAGGCGGGCTACGACTGTACGATCCTGGAGGCCCGGGACCGCACCGGCGGACGCAACTTCACCGTCCGCGGCGGCGACACCACCACGGACCTGAACGGCAACAGGCAGACCGCGCGCTTCACCAAGGGTCAGTACATGAACGCGGGGCCCGGACGCCTCGCCCAGTGGATGGTCACCCTCGACTACTGCCGCGAACTCGGCGTCCCCATCGAGGTGTTCACCAACGTCAACGCCGACGCGTACCTCTACAACGAGAGCGCCGGCATGACGAAGCCGATGCGCTACCGCGCCGCCAAGGCCGACTACTACGGCTACGTCTCCGAACTCCTCGCCAAGGCGAGCGACTCGGGCGCCCTGGACGCCGAACTGAGCGCCGCCGACCGCGAGTTGCTCGTCACCTTCCTCAAGAGCTACGGCCAGCTCGGCAAGGACCTGTCGTACACCGGCGGCGCCAACGGCGGGTACACCACCTGGCCCGCGGCGGCCGGCACCCCGGGCACGCTGCGCGACGCGGTGCCCAGCGCCTCCGACCTCTTCGCCACGCAGGTCGGCCGCTACTTCTCCTTCGAGTTCGAGTTCGACCAGGCGATGCTGATGTTCCAGCCCGTCGGCGGCATGGACCAGATACCCAAGGCCTTCACCCGCGCCGTCGGCGCGCACCGCATCAGGACCGGCGCCGCCGTCACGAAGATCACCGACCGCGGCAACGGCGTCCGGGTCGCCTACACCCAGGGCGGACGCAGCCAGGTCATCGACGCCGACTACTGCGTCGCCGCCCTGCCGCCCAACATCCTCGCCAAGGTCCCGCACAACCTCGGCACGGGCGTGCAGAGCGCCCTGGAGGCCATCACCCCCTCGTCGGCCGGCAAGATCGGCCTGGAGTACAGGTCGCGCTGGTGGGAGACCGACCACAAGATCTACGGCGGCATCACCGAGACCGACCTCGACCTCACCCACATCTGGCACCCGTCGTACGGCTTCCACGGCGAACGCGGCCTGATGATCGGCTACTACAACACCGGTACCAAGGCCGACACCTACGGGGCGCTCACCCCCAAGCTGCGCGAGGAGCGCGCGGTGGCGCAGGGCGTGAAGATCTACGGCGACAAGTACCGCACCGAGCTGGACTCCTCGTTCTCCCACCACTGGCGCCAGACCCCGCACCTGGAGGCGGCCTGGCACAGCACCCCCGGCGGCCCCGACGACGTCCGCTACAAGCCGCTGGTCCAGCCCACGGGCCGGGTCTTCTTCGCCGGCGACTGGATCAGTTACATGGACGCCTGGCAGCACGGCGCGATCAGCTCCGCGCGCAAGACGGTCACCGACCTGCACGCGCGCGTGATGGCGGCCTAGGGGTCCCGCCGGCCGGTCGTGCGCGCGTGGGGACGCCGGCATCCCGCGCGCGCACGGCCGGTCGAGCCGCGGGTCACGGATGTGAGGGATGTGGCCCGGCACGGTAGGACTCCACCGGGACTGGGCACAGGAAGGGCAGGAAAAGGCGGTAGGAGCGGTCGGCAGGGGCGCGCGTCGGGAATGCTCGTGCGCCGTCCCACGTTGTCCTCTAGGAACACGAGGAGGAGCGGCACAGTGCTTGATCCGCAGGGTTTGTACGCATGGGAGCCGAAGGGTCTGGCTGTCGTCGACATGGCGCTCGCCCAGGAGTCGGCCGGCCTTGTCATGCTCTACCACTTCGACGGCTACATCGACGCGGGCGAGACCGGCGACCAGATCGTCGAGGGAGTGCTCGACTCGCTGCCCCACCAGGTCGTGGCGAGGTTCGACCACGACCGGCTCGTGGACTACCGCGCGCGCCGGCCGCTGCTGACGTTCAAGCGGGACCGCTGGACCGACTACGAGGAGCCCACGCTCGACGTGCGGCTCGTCCAGGACGCCACCGGCGCGCCCTTCCTGCTGCTGTCCGGCCCCGAGCCCGACGTCGAGTGGGAGCGCTTCGCCGCCGCCGTCCGCCAGGTGGTGGAGCGGCTCGGCGTGCGCCTGTCGGTCAACTTCCACGGCATCCCCATGGGCGTCCCGCACACCCGCCCCGTCGGCCTCACCCCGCACGGCAACCGCACCGAGCTGGTGCCCGGCCACCGCAGCCCCTTCGAGGAGGCGCAGGTGCCCGGCAGTGCCGAGGCGCTCGTCGAGTACCGCCTGATGGAGTCCGGCCACGACGTCCTCGGCGTCGCCGCGCACGTGCCGCACTACATCGCGCGCTCCGCCTACCCCGACGCCGCGCTGACCGCTCTGGAGGCGGTGACCGCCGCGACCGGGCTGGTCCTGCCGTCCGTCGCGCACGCCCTGCGCACCGAGGCGCACCGCACGCAGACCGAGATCGACCGGCAGATCGACGAGGGCGAGGAGGAACTGACCGAACTCGTCGAGGGCCTGGAGCACCAGTACGACGCCGCCGCGGGCGCCGAGACCCGGGGCAACATGATGGCGGAGCCCGTCGAGATCCCCTCCGCGGACGAGATCGGCCTCGAATTCGAGCGGTTCCTCGCCGAGCGGGAGGGCGACGGCTGATCCGGTACGCTGCCCGACGGCCGGTTCCGCAGGCCACCGCCCCCGTGGGGCGAGGTGGCGGGTGGCGGGCGGCCGTATCGCAGTCGGCGTGCGCCCCCGCTACGGGGGCCCGATGAGGGTGGAGGCACGGTCATGCTGTCCGTGGGCCTGACCGGCGGGATCGGCGCCGGCAAGAGCGAGGTGTCGCGGCTGCTCGTCGAGCACGGCGCGGTCCTCGTGGACGCCGACCGCATCGCTCGCGAAGTGGTCGAACCGGGCACCGACGGGCTCGCCGCGATCACGGCGGCCTTCGGCACCGAGGTGCTGGCCGCGGACGGCAGCCTGGACCGGCCCCGGCTCGGCTCGGTCGTCTTCGCCGACCCGGAGCGCCTCGCCGTCCTCAACGGCATCGTCCACCCGCTGGTGGGAGCCCGCTCCCGCGCGCTGGAGGAGGCCGCGGCGGACGACGCCGTCGTGGTGCACGACGTGCCGCTCCTCACCGAGAACTCCCTCGCCAAGCTCTACGACCTCGTGGTCGTGGTCGACGTGAGCCCCGAGACGCAGCTCGACCGCCTGGTGCGGCTGCGCGGCATGACCGAGGACGACGCCCGCGCCCGCATGGCCGCCCAGGCCGGCCGCGAGGACCGGCTGCGGATCGCCGACATCGTCGTCGACAACGACGTGCCCCTCGACGTGCTGCGCCGCCGTGTGGACGAGGTGTGGGCCGAACTGACGCGCAGGGCGGCGGCCGTGACCGGCCGACCGGACGCGGCCCGCCCCGGCGGGGAATAGCCTTTCGCGCCACGGGCGTTGAACGTGGGCAGCAAGGGAAGGACTCAGCCGTGCCCGAGACCAGCGGTTCGCCCACCGGACGTACTCCGGAGACGCATGTCATCGACTTCCGCGCCGCCGAGCAACTGCTCGCGGCCCGGGACCCGCGTGGCGCGGTGAAGCTCCTCGACCCTGTCGTCGCGGCCCACCCCGAGAACACGGCGGCCCGTCTGCTGCGGGCCCGCGCGTTCTTCGCCGCGGCCCAACTGCGGCCCGCGGAGCTGGAGTTCACGATCGTGCTGGAGCGCGAGCCGGACAACGCGTTCGCGCACTTCGCGCTCGCCCGCACCTACGAGCGCCAGGGCCGCCCCGAGCATGCCACGCGGCACTTCCGGCTGGCCGCGGCCCTCGACCCGAACCCGGAGTTCCTGAAGGCCGCCCGCTTCGACACCTGAGGGGCCCGCCCGGCGCCCCGCGCCGGGGCGCCTCACCGCCGGTGGTGGTCCACCGGCCGGTACGGCGGGACGTCGCGGCCCGGCTGGAAGTGCGCGCCCTGGCGCAGATGCCGCAGCACCACCACCAGGTCCGTCACGACGATCAGCCACAGCACCCCGCACACCGCCGCCCATCCGGTCCGGCCCAGCAGGGCGAAGGCCACCGTCCCCAGCGTCGCCCAGGCCAGGCCCCACACACTCAGCCAGAGCCTGGCGCGCAGGGCGCTGCGGGCGGTTGTCGGTTCGTTGCCCGAACGCATCGCGGTCACCCGCCTCGGTGTCCGTCGCGGCCGTTCTCGCCGGGCCGCTCCTCACTTCACGGTACGCCCGCAGCGGGGTCGGGCGGAGGCCCGGCGACCGGTGGCCGGGCCGGGCCGGTCACTCCTCGCGGAAGGAATCCCCGAGGCGTGCGCGGTCCGCGTCCCCGCGCAGCCGCTCCATGTCACGGCGGTCCCGCTTGGTGGGGCGGCCCGCGCCGCGGTCGCGGATGCCCGCCGGTGCCACGGCCTGCCTGGGCGGGGGCGGCGGCGAGTTGTCGACGTAGCACTGCACGGCGACCGGGGCGCCGACCCGCTTGCGGATCAGCCGCTTCACGACGACGACCCGTTCGCGGTTCTCCTGGCGCAGCCGCACCTCGTCTCCCACCCGCAGGGCATGGGCGGGCTTCACGCGCTCGCCGTTGACGCGGACGTGACCGCCGCGGCAGGCGGTGGCACCCGACGAACGGGTCTTCGCCAGCCGGACCGACCAGATCCAGCTGTCCACGCGCACGCTCTCGCCGCCGGCCGGGCCCGCCTTCTCGGCGGCGGCCACCGCGGCGGAGTCGGGGTCCGGGCCGCTGCCGCCGCCCGCGTCGGGCCGCGGCTCGGCGCCGGGAGCGCCGTCCGCACCCTCGGTGCGGTCCGTACCGTCTGTGCGGTCCGTGCCGTCCGTACCCTCCGTGCCGCTCGCACGGCTCATGCGCTGCGAAGCCATGCCCTCGACCTTAGTCCCACCCGACCCGTTCCCCGGACGGGTTTTCCGCCCCGCCCCGCACCCCCATGGCCCACCCCGGGTGCGACCGGGGCGGGCGCCACCGAGGGTGTTGTCCGGGGCGGAAGCACGCGAGGACGAGGAGGCGACGTGGAGCTGGCAGCCGTGGTCGACGGGCTGATGGACGGACTGGTGGCCGACCTGGAACGCCTGGCGGCGATCCCCTCCGTGGCGTTCCCGGGCTTTCCCGCCGAACCCGTGCACGCCGCCCACGACCTGCTGACCGGGCTGCTGCGGGACGCGGGCGTCGAACGGATCGAGCGCATCGACCTGCCCGACACCGCCCCCGTGATCTTCGCCGAGATCCCGCCGCCCACCCCGGACGCGCCCACCGTCCTGCTCTACTCGCACTACGACGTCCAGCCGCCCGGCGACGAGCGGCTCTGGCTGTCCCCGCCCTTCGAACCGACCCCCGTCGAGGGCGGACTGCGGGCGCGCGGCATCGCGGACGACAAGTCGAACGTCATCGCCCACCTGGGCATGCTGCGCGCGTACGGGGGACGGCCGCCCGTCGGCGTGAAGATCGTGTTCGAGGGTCAGGAGGAGTACGGCAGCGCCTTCGACACGTATCCGCCGACCGACCCCGAGCGGTTCGCGTGCGACGCGATGGTGGTCGCCGACCTCGGCAACCTGCGCCCCGGCACCCCGACCCTCACCACCGGGCTGCGCGGTGCGGCCGAGGTCGTCGTGGAGGTCCGTACCCTCCGGGAGCCGCGCCACAGCGGCGAGTTCGGCGGCGCCGCCCCCGACGCGCTGCTCACGCTCCTCACCGCCCTCTCCACCCTGCACGACGTGCACGGCGACGTGGCGGTGGACGGCCTGCGGCGCGAGGAGTGGGCGGGGGCGACGTACACCGAGGACGAGTTCCGTGAACTGGCCGGTGTCGTCGGGGGAGTTCCGCTGACCGGCAGCGGCAGCCTGGGCGAACGCCTGTGGAGCGGGCCCGCGATCACCGTCGTCGGCGTCGACGCCCCGGGCGTCGACCACGCCGCGTCCGCGGTCGTGCCGTACGCCCGCGCCAAGCTCAACCTCCGCTTCCACCCGCTCCAGGACCCGCACGAGGCGCAGGGCCGACTCGTCGACCACCTGCGCGCGCTCAGGCCGTTCGGCGTCCCGCTCACCGTCACCCCGGGCGACACCGGACCCGGCTACGAGGCGGCCACCGGCGGACCCGCCTACCGGGCCGCGCGCGACGCCCTGGCGCGGGCGTGGGGCGGCGAGGCGTCCTACGTGGCGACGGGCGGCTCGATCCCCCTGGTCAACGGCCTGGCACGAGCCGCTCCGGACGCCGAGGTGCTGCTGTTCGGCGCCCAGGACAGCATGTGCAACCTGCACGCCCCGAACGAACGCGTCCTGTTCTCCGAACTGCGCGGCACCGTCGTGGCGATGTGCGCCTTTGTCGAGAACTACGCCGCCGCCTTCCGCGCGGGGGACGCCGCATGAGCACGGACGTCGACGCCGGGCCGGACACCGGCTCCGAACAGCCGCCGGGCGGACGGAAGTTCACGTTCCCCAGTGCGCTCACCGTGCTGGCGATCGTCACGATCGCGGTGTGGGTGGTCGCCTTCTTCGTGCCGGCGGGAGTGTACGACCGGGACCAGGCCGGGGCGCCCAGGCAGGGCACGTACCACCGGGTCGACTCCGGCGAGAGCTTCGTCGACCGGCTCGACGACCTCTTCCTGTCCCCGGTCAACGGCCTCTACGGCATCCAGGACCAGGACACCGGCAAGGTCGGCCCCGACCTGGCCGGCGAACTGTACGGCAGCGCGGGCGTGTTCCTCTTCGTGCTGGCGATCGGCGCGTTCATCACGGTGGTGTTCGCGACCGGCGCCCTGGACCGCGGCATCGCCCGGCTCGCGCACCGGCTGCGCGACCGCGGCTGGCTGCTCATCACCGGCGTGATGGTCGTCTTCTCGGTGCTGGGCACCGTGGAGGGCTTCGCGGAGGAGACCCTGGGCTTCTACGGGCTGATCGTGCCGCTGATGCTCGCCCTCGGCTACGACCGGATGGTGGCCGTCGGCACGATCATCCTCGGCGCGGGCGTCGGCGTGCTGTGCTCGACGGTCAACCCCTTCGCGACCGGAGTGGCGTCCTCCGCCGCGGACATCTCGCTCGGCGACGGCATCGCGCTGCGGTCCGTGATGTGGGTGGTGCTGACGGCGGTCACCGTCGTCTACGTCGTCCGGTACGCCCGCCGGGTGCGCCGCGACCCCGCCCGTTCCGTCACCGGGTTCCTGCCCGGCGACCACGACCACGCCACCGTGGGCGGGGGAGAGGTCCCCGTGCTGACCGGGACGCACAAGGCGGTCCTGGTCACCATGACCCTCGTCTTCGCCTTCATGATCTTCTCGGTGGTGCCGTGGTCCAGCGCCCTCACCGGCGACGCGGAGGCCACCCCGTACGGCTTCGAACCCGACTGGTCCTTCCCGCAGCTGGCCGCCCTGTTCCTGTGCGCGGCGGTGCTGGTGGGGTTCGTGGCGCGGATGGGGGAGCAGAAGACCAGCGCGACGATCGTGCAGGGGGCGGCGGACTTCATCTCGCCGGCGCTCGTCATCGTGCTCGCCCGCGGTGTCACCGTCATCATGAACAACTCGATGATCACCGACACCGTGCTGCACGCCATCGAGGGCGTGGTGAAGGACACCTCGTCCAGCGCCTTCGCGGTCATCGTCTTCGTGGTGAACCTGCCGCTCGCCTTCCTGATCCCGTCGACCTCGGGCCACGCCACCCTCGCCATGCCGATCCTCGCCCCGCTCGCCGACTTCGCGGGCGTCTCGCGCGCGGTCGTCGTCACGGCGTGGCAGGCGGCGAGCGGGTGGATGAACCTCTGGGTGCCGACGACGGCGGTCACCATCGGCGGTGTCGCGTTGGCGAAGGTGGGCTACGACAAGTACCTGCGGTTCGTGTGGCCGCTGCTGGCGATCCTGTTCGTGCTGATCTGCGGGTTCGTGGCGCTGGGGGCGGCGCTCACGTAGCGGCCCGCCCGGACGGCCGGGCAGGGCCCGGCCGTCCGGGACGCCCGTCCCGCGATCTACGGTGGAGTGATGGACGTGAACGGAGGGAGCCCCGGCGGCCCCGGCGGTCCCGGGGACCTCGCCCCGTCGGACTCCCTGGCCTCCCTCGACGCGCGGATCGCCGACTGCCGGGCCTGTCCGCGGCTGGTCGCCTGGCGGGAGGAGGTCGCCCGCACCAAACGCGCGGCCTTCGCCGACCAGACGTACTGGGGCCGCCCGGTCCCCGGGTTCGGCCCGGCGGACGCCCGGCTGCTGATCGTCGGGCTCGCGCCGGCCGCCCACGGGGCGAACCGCACCGGCCGCATGTTCACCGGCGACCGCTCCGGCGACGTCCTCTACCGGGCGCTGCACGACGTGGGGCTCGCGTCGCGGCCGACCGCCGTGTCCGCCGACGACGGGCTCGAACTGTACGGCGTGCGCATCACCTCACCGGTGCACTGCGCCCCGCCCGCCAACAGGCCCACCCCCGCGGAACGGGACACCTGCCGGACCTGGCTGGTACGCGAACTGGAGCTGCTGCGGCCGACGTTGAGGGCGGTGGTGGTGCTCGGCGGGTTCGGCTGGCAGGCCGCGATGCTGGCCTTCGCGGCGGCCGGTCTGCCGGTGCCCCGCCCCCGCCCGGCGTTCGGGCACGGCGCGCGGGTCGTCCTCGGCGACGTCACCGTCCTCGGCTGCTTCCACGTGAGCCAGCGCAACACGTTCACGGGGCTGCTCACCCCGCGGATGCTGCGCGACGTACTGCGGACGGCGGCGGAGACGGCGGGGCTGCCGCACGCGGGCTGAGGGCGCCCGCGCGTCGGGCCCCGGGACGGCGTTCCGCCGTACGGTCACGCCTGCGGTTCCGCGAGGTCCTCCGCCGCCTCCCCGAACAAGTGCCGCACCGTGGAACGGTAGTTGGCCTGCACGTGGCCCAGGGCGTGGGCGCGGGCGCGGTCCGCGTCGCCGGAGGCGATGGCCTCGTACAACTCCCGGTGTTCTGAGAGGAGTTGGGGCCACTCGGTGTTCTGCCGGGTGAGCCAGCGCAGCCGCCCGTCGACGGGTTCCATGACCGAGGCGAGCAGACCGTTGCCGGCCATGGCGAGGACGCGGTCGTGGAAGCGGGTGTTGACGTCGGTGATGGCCTCGGGGTCGTCCGCCTCCGTGGCCCGTGCCGACTGCTCCAGCAGGTCGCGCAGTTCCGCCAGCGCCCGCGGGGTCGCGCGCGCCGCCGCGAGCCCCGTCGCGTAGACCTCCAACGCCTCGCGCAGTTCGAAGAGTTCACGCACGTCGGCCGGGGTCAGGCGGCGCACGACGGTGCGGCGCGGAGTCTCGAAGAGGACGAACCCCTCGGCGACCAGGGCCCGGATCGCCTCCCGCACCGGCACCCTCGACACCCCGAAGCGGTCGGCGAGTTCGCGCTCGACCAGTCGGTCGCCCGGCCGCAGCCGGCCCGCGATGACGTCCTGGCGCAGGGTCGCCAGAACGCGTTCACGCACCGCGCCGAGCGGCTCGCGGATCGCGGGCCGCTCGCGGGGGCCGTCGGGTTCGATCTTCGCCATGCGCCCATCTTCGCCGACTCCGGCGGTGATTTACGGAGCGTTAACGGCGGTGACATCCGTCGGGGCGATTGACGGGAGGACCATGACGGCTGTTTGGTATACCAAACGGCTCGGCAAACACCCCTCGCTCCTCCTCAACCCCTCGTCCAGGGAGGCCTCGTGTCCCTCGCCGACCGCGCCGAAACCGCGGGCACCGCAGAGTTCACCCCCGATCCCCGGCTCACCAACGACGACCTCGCACCGGCGGACAAGCGCAACTGGAAGGTCTTCGACCTCTTCGCCATGTGGATGTCCGACGTCCACAACCTCGGCAACTACACCTTCGCCGCAGGGCTGTTGTTCCTTGGCATGAACGTCTGGCAGATCTTCACGTCCCTGCTCGTCGGCTTCGTGATCATCTACGCCGGGATGAACATGATGGGCCGCATCGGCCAGCGGACCGGCGTCCCGTTCCCGGTCGTCAGCCGCATCGCCTTCGGCGTCTGGGGCGCCAACATCCCCGCCCTGATCAGGGCCGTGATCGCCATCATGTGGTACGGCATCCAGACCTACCTGGCCTCCGTCGCCGTCGACGTGATGCTGCTCGCCGCGTGGCCGGGCCTCGACTCGTGGACGCACAACTCCTTCCTCGGCCTGGACGGGCTCGGCTGGCTGTCCTTCGTCGCGCTGTGGATCGTGCAGGCGCTGATCATCAGCCGGGGCATGGAGTCCGTACGGAAGTTCCAGGACTTCTGCGGCCCGGCGATCTGGCTCGTGATGATCGCCCTCGCGGTGTGGATCCTCGACCGGGCGCACTGGAGCATCCCGCTGACGTCCACCCCGCACCCGGTCTCCGTGGGCCATCAGTGGCAGCAGTGGTTCGGCGCGATCGGGCTGATCCTCGCCACCTACGGCACGCTGATGCTCAACTTCTGCGACTTCTCCCGCTTCGCCCCCGACCACCGCACGGTGCGGCGGGGCAACTTCTGGGGGCTGCCCGTCAACTCCACCGCGTTCGTGATCGTCTCCGTGATCGTCACGGCCGGCGCCTACGAGGCGTTCGGCAAGGAGATCACCGACCCCGCCTACCTCGTCGCCGAGATCGGCAACACCTGGGTCCTGGTGGTCGGCGCCTTCACGTTCGCCGTCGCCACGATGGGCGTCAACATCGTCGCCAACTTCGTCTCCCCCGCCTACGACCTCGCCAACGTCTGGCCGCAGAAGATCACCTTCCGGGTCGGCGGCATGATCAGCACGGTGGCAGCGCTGGTCGTCACCCCCTGGAACCTCTTCTCCAACCCGGACGTCGTCAACTACTTCCTCGGCGGCCTCGGCGCCTTCCTGGGACCCCTGTTCGGCGTCATCATGGTCGACTACTACTGGGTCAAGCGCGGCCGGGTCGACGTCGACCAGCTCTTCGACGCGCGGCCCGGCTCCCGCTACCACTACCGCAAGGGCGTCAACCCCAGGGCGCTGTGGGCGTTCCTGCCCTCCGCGGCGGTGGCGGCCGTGCTCGCCCTGGTGAAGACGTTCAGCGACGTCGCCGCCTACTCCTGGTTCATCGGCACGGCCCTGTCCGCCGTCCTGTACGCACTCCTGTGCCGCGCCGAGCGGACCGCCGCGACCCCGGCGCCCGCGCCCGTGGAGGTCTGAGGAGCGTGCGCATCGTCGTCACCAACTGCAACACCACGCAGGAGATGACCGCGGAGATCGTACGAGGTGCCCGGACCGCGGCGGGTCCGGGCACCACCGTGACCGGGCTGACGCCCGCCTGGGGCCCCGAGTCCGCGGAGGGCTGGCTCGACAGCTACCTCTCGGCCACCGCCGTCCTCGACACCCTGCGCACCTACCGCGAGCCGTACGACGCGGTGGTCATGGCCGGGTTCGGCGAGCACGGCAGGGAGGGCGCCCGCGAACTCGTGGACGTGCCGGTCGTCGACATCACCGAGGCAGCCGCCCACCTCGCCTGTCTGCTGGGCCGGCGGTACGGCGTCGTCACCACCCTGGAACGCTCCTGCGGCCAGATCGAGGACAGCCTGGAGACGGCCGGCGTGGGCCGCAACTGCGCGGCCGTCGTCGGCACCGGGCTCGGGGTGCTCGACCTCGCCGACACCGGCCGCACCCGCGCCGCCTTCGTGACGGCGGCCGAACGGGCCCGGCAGGCCGGCGCCGAGGTGCTGGTGCTCGGCTGCGCCGGAATGACCGGACTGCAACGGGAGGTGGGCGAGAAGGTCGGCCTCCCGGTCGTCGACGGGGTGACCGCGGCCGTCAAACTCGCCGAGTCCCTGGTGTCGTTGGGGCTGACCACGAGCCGCGCGGGAAGCTGGGCGAGACCGCTGCCGAAGCGCAGGGTCTGGCGCGGACCGGGGGAGCGGCCCCCAACGCCGGGGCGCTGAACGGGCTTTGGGCCGCGGCCGGTTTGGGGCGGCAGGCGGCGGGCGGTGGGCCGTGGTCGGTGCGCGGCGGCGGCGCTGACGTGGTCCGGAATGTGATCGGTCCGCTCCCGGTCCGTTCTCGATGGGGTGATCCTGCGGCGACCCGGCCCGGACGCGCGGGCGCGCGCGAGCCGGTCCAGCAGACTGCGGGAGGACGAACCGCCCAGCGCGGCACGGGCGGACAGCCCCCGCCAGGCGGCCGTCCGGCACAACACCCCAGCCGCACCAGCCAGTCGCCGCCCGGCCACCCGCCCCGCAGTGGCGTGTCCGCGCGGCCGGAACGGAGTCCCCTGTGTTCAGGCCGTCGGCCCGCACCCCCCTGCCCCTGCGCCGCACCCTCCTCGCCGCCGCACTGCTGGCGGCCCTGTGCGGGACAGCACCGGCCCGGGGAGCGGGAGCCGCCGCGCCCCGGGCCGGCGGCACCCTCGCGGCGGCCGGTCACCGGCTCGCCGCCGCGCCCGGGGACACCACCGGCACGCCGTCCGGTGACGCACCCCTGTGGACCGACCCCGACTCCCCGGCCGCCCGGCAGGCCGCCGAGTGGCGCCGCGAGGGGCGCGACGCCGACGCCGCGCTCGTCGACCGCATCGCCCTGCGGCCGCAGGCGCAGTGGCTCGACGGCCCGCACCCGGGACCGGCCGTCCGGGCCGGCACCACCGCCGCCGCGCGGGCCGGCCGGACCGCCGTGCTCGTGGCGTACTACGTCCCGAACCGCGACTGCGGCCAGTACTCCACCGGCGGCGCCGCGGACGCGGCCGAATACCGCGCGTGGGTCGACGAGTTCGCCGCGGCGGTCGGTGACCGGGCGGCGTACGTGATCGTCGAGCCGGACGCCGTCGCCCAGGTGGTCGCGGGCTGCACCCGGGTTGTGGCGAGCGAGCGATATGCCCTTCTCGCCCATGCCGTGCAGCACTTGGGCCGGCTGCCGCACACCCGGGTCTACCTGGACGCGGGCAACTCCGGCTGGATTCCCGAGGCATGGCGGCTGGTCGACGCGCTGCGCGCCTCCGGCGTGGCCGACGCCGACGGAGTGGCCCTCAACACCTCCAACTTCCAGACGAACCAAGCCAGTTCGGCATACGGCGACTGGCTTTCAAAGGACCTCGGCGGTACCCACTACGTCATCGACACCAGCCGCAACGGCAACGGCCCGGCCGAGGGGGCGGACTCCTGGTGCAACCCGCCGGGGCGGGCCCTGGGCACACCGCCGACGACCGGCACGGGCAACGCCCTCCTCGACGCCTACCTGTGGATCAAGCGCCCCGGGGAGTCCGACGGAACGTGCCGGGGCGGTCCGGCGGCGGGCCGGTGGTGGCCCTCGTACGCACTGGAGCTGGCCCGCAACGCGCGCGGGTGACCCACGGCCGGCGGGGCGCCGGGGGTCAGGGGCGCCACTCGTACCGCACGTCCGGCTCGCGCTCCTCGTTGCCGCGGCCGTCGGTGCGTTCCACGGCGACGAAGCCGTGGCGCTCGTAGAAGCGGTGGGCCGGTTCGTTGACCTGGAACGTCCACAGGGTCAGCCCCTCCGGGCTGCGTTCCTTCGCGAGGGCGACGAAGCGGTCCCCGATGCCCCGGCCCCGGTGGGCCGGGGAGAGGTACAGCTGCGAGAGCTCCCGCTCCTTGAGCACCATGACCCCCACCACGCCTTCCCCGCCGTCCGCCTCGGCCACCCAGGTCTCGCGCAGGGGCACGACGACGTCGTGGAAGTGCCGCCGTACGTCGTCGTCGGTGCGGGGGCGCACGACCGTGGGCAGCGCGGCGTCGAAGGACCGCAGCCACACCTCGGCCGCGGCGTCCGCGTCGGCGGCGACCGCCCGGCGCAGTGTGACACCGGGAACGGCGGCGGTTGCCGTGATCTCCACCAACTGGCCCTGGTAGCCGAGGCAGTTGACGCCGATCAGGGTCGAGGAGTGCGGGCCGACGGCGAGGCCCGACGCCTCGACGACGGTCCACACGGCCGTCAGCACCGCCGGGTCGGCGGTCACGACGTACACGTCCGTCGACACCACGTTCGCCATGTCCGTCCCCGCCGACCGCAACTGGGCGTCGAGGTTCGCCAGCACCTGCTCGGCCTGGCGCACGGGGTCGCCGGGGCCCACGAGCCGCCCGTCGCCGTCGAGGGGGACGGACCCCCCGAGGAAGGCCAGGGAGGTGCCAGCGCGCACGATCGACGCGTGGGAGTAGCGGGGCGGCGGGAAGAGACCCGGAGCGTCCACGCGCCTGATCATGAAGCCTCCAGAATGTTCGGCGAGAGGAGTGGGTGGGGCGGAACGGGGAGGGCGAGGGGGAACGGGCAGGGCGGCCGGGTCCGGACGGAGCGGGCCGGACACGGGGGCACGGTGCGGACGGCCGCGATCGATCATCGGCCTCTTGGCCCGTTCCCGCATCCCAATTTCTCCGCGGCCCCGCCGCCCGGAGCGCCGCACCCCGGCACGGCGCGCACCCGGTTCCGGCCCCGGGCGGCCGCCGCCTCGTGAAACGTCATCCCGCGGAAATATCACCGTTCGCTTCTGTCGCCGCCGACCCTTTACTCTTGACAGAGCCTGAGCCCGGAGCACGAGCTCGCGCCCCGCGTCTCAGAGCACCAAGCCCGGCCGCTGTCGTCCGAAGGCATCCACCCGCCCTCGCACCGACAGGAGGCCCGTGAGCCGCCGACGCGCCACACTGACCCTTCCGCCCTGGTTCGCCCACGCCCTGCGCGCGCAGCGCGGCCCGGTCCCCTGGAGCGCCGTTCTGCGCGGCGCCCTCGCCGCCGGTCCGCTGCTGCTCGTCGCCGCCCTCGCCGGTCACCTCTCGGTGGGCGTCGCCGCCGCCCTCGGCGCGATGCTCGCCGGGGTCAACGACCGGCCCGGCACCCGGCGCGCCTCGGTACGGCGGCTCGGGGTGCCCGCGCTCGCGGGGACGGCGGGGCTGCTCATCGGCACGTACGCCGGCCAGGGCACCTCCCCGGTGGTGCTCACCCTCCTGTTCACCGTCACGGGGCTGCTCGCCGGGGCCGTCAGCGCGATCGGTCCGGTCGCCTCGGGCGCCGGCACCCAGCTCCTCGTGGCCTCCGCCATCGGCGCCGGTATGCCCCTGCCCGAGAGCGGCTGGCAGCGCGCCCTCGCCTTCCTCGCCGGTGCCGCCTGGCTGCTCTCCCTGCGGCTCGTCCTGCCCTCGCCGCGCACCACCGCGGGGGCGCTCCGCTTCGACGCCGAGCGCCGCGCCGTCGCCGCCGTGTACGACGCGGTCGCCGACCTGCTCGACGCGACCGGCGGCCCCACCGCCACGGCCCGCCGCGCCGCCCTCACCGCCGCTCTCGACCAGGCGCAGGACGCCCTCGGCGGGCTCGGGCTGCGCCGCCGGGCGAGTTCCTCGGCCGAGCGCCGCCTGCACGCCCAGTACGCCGCCGCCCTCCCGCTCGCCGAGGCCGCCACCGCGCTCGCGTGGTCCGGCGACGCCGTCTCCGCCCGCGCGTCCCTCGGCCCGCGCCGCCTCGCCGCGGCCGTCCGCGAGGGCACCCACACCGGGCCGCTGCCCGCCCCCAGCCGCTCGGCACCGGCGCTGCGCGCGCTCGACAACGCCCTGCTGCACGCCGCCGAGGCCTTCGACCGGCCCGACGGCGCCGACGACCTGCACACCCGCAGGCGCACCCCCGCCTCCCTCGTCCGCACCGTCCTCGGCGCGGGCGGCCGGGAGTACGGGCTGCGCGTCGCGCTCTGCTTCGGGGCCAGCGCGGCGGTCGCCCAGGCTCTGCACGGCGCGGGCTGGTACGACGGCCACGCGCACTGGTACTGGCTGCCCGCCACCGCCGTCTTCCTGGTCAAGCCGGACCTCGGACCGCTCGCCTCGCGCGTGGTGTGCCGGGCCGCGGGCACCGTCCTCGGCGCCATGCTGTTCGCCGCACTCGCCGCGGTGCTGCCGCGGCCCGCGGGCCTGATCGTCCTGGTCGCGGTCAGCGGCGCCCTCATCCCGGTCGCCACCCGGCACTTCGCCGCGCAGACCGCCGTCGTCACCGTCCTCGTGCTCTCCCTCGTCATGGTCGGCGGCGACCCGCAGGCGTCCTGGAGCAGGATCGGCGACACGCTGCTGGCCTGCGCGATCGTCCTCGTCGTGGGCCATCTGCCGATGCCGGGGCAGCGCGCGGGCGGCGTACGCTCGCGGCTCGTCACGGCCGGCGGGGCGGCCCAGGACTACCTGACGCACGTCCTCAGCGGCTCCGAGGACCGGGCCGCCCGCTGGGTCCTGCGCCGCGAGGCCTACCGGGCGCTGGCCGAGGCGCGCGCGACCATCGACCTCGCCGCCGCCGAACTCCCCTCCCTGGCACGTCACTCCGCGGGCAGCGACGAGATCGCCGCCACGCTCGAACGGCTCGTGGACACCACCACGGCGTGTGCGGTGCACCTCGACGACAGCGGCCGGCTCACCTCCCGGCACACCGAGGGCCTCACCGTGCTCCTCGACGAACTCGCCCGCAGCCGTGAGCGGGTGGGCATGCGGGACGTGCGGCTGCCGGTCGCCGGATAGCCCTGCCGGAGCATCCGCGGCGGAACCCGCCGAGAAAACCCGCCGCGCGCCGATGAGTTCCGCCCCCGGCGACGGTCACCCCATCCGACGGACCGTTGCACAGGAGGGGGCCCATGTCGCTGCCGGAGATCGTCTCGCGCGAACAATGGCTGGCCGCGCGCGAGGAGTTGCTCGTCGAGGAGAAGGCGGCCACCCGGGCCCGGGACGCGCTGAACGCCCGGCGCCGCCGCCTGCCCATGGTGGAGGTCGAGGAGGAGTACCTCTTCGAGGGCGGCGACGGCAAGGCCACCCTCCTGGACCTGTTCGACGGACGGCACCAACTCGTCGTCCACCACTTCGCGTTCGCCCCCGGCTGGGAGGCGGGCTGCCGCTGCTGCTCCGCCTTCCTCGACCAGGTCGGGCACCTGTCCCACCTGCACGCCCGCGACACGTCGTTCGTCGTCGTCTCCCGCGCCCCGTACACCAGGATCCTTCCCTTCAAGGCCCGGATGGGCTGGTCGCTGCCCTGGTACTCGTCGTACGGCGGCGACTTCAACCACGACTTCGGGGCGACCGTGGCGGGGACCGGGGCGGAGGCGGGCGGGGTAACCCGGCGGGCGGCGGAGGGCGAGGCGTCCGGGGAGCCCGGCGAGGCCGTCGAGCGGTCCGGGGTCAGCTGTTTCCTGCGCGACCGGGAGCGGGTCTTCCACACCTACACGACCCGCGGCCGGGGCCTCGACGGGCTCGGCCCGGTCGGCTCGCTGCTGGACCTGACCGCCCTCGGCAGGCAGGAGGAGTGGGAGGAACCACCGGGACGGGCGGGGTCCCTCGGGACGCCCGCGGGCCGTGAGGCACTCAGATATCACGACGAGTACGAGTACTGACACGGAAGGTGGCCAAAGGTTCGGGAATCCCGCGCCCCGGTTCACACGTGACGGTGAAGTCGTGTCGACTACGTCTCAGTACCGTCACTTCGCGAGCCGTTCACCCCATCGTTGGCGTTTAACTCTAGGAGTACAGCGCTACATGGAGGTGCCGGGTGAACGGGCGAAAGGTGCTCGAACGCTTTCCCGCCGGAGGCCCACGGGGCTCTTGGCCCGCGGAGGAGTTCGCACAGGCGCGACGCCAGGAGGGCATGCCCGCGGAGGTCGTCATGGATCTCGCGACGGACGCGTTCCTGGTGATCGTGCGCGGCGGTGAACTCGCCGGCGACGCGGCGGCCTGACCGAGCGGCCCGACCCGGGCGGCCCCGACCCGGGCGGCCCCGACCCTGGCGGCCCCGACCCTGGCGTCCCGACCCGGGTGGCCCGCCAACAGGGCGGCGCGGTGGGCGGGTTGCCACGCCGCCCCGGGCGCCCGGCGCGCGCCGTCCGTCCTCAGCCCGCCTGCCGGGCCGCCACCTTGGGCGCCGCCCTCGGCGCCACGTCCGACGTGAACTGGTCCGCCTGCAAGGAGTACAGCTCCGCGTAGATGCCGCCCGTCGCGAGGAGTTCGTCAGGGGTGCCGGACTCCGCGAGACGGCCCTTGTCGAGGACGTGCACGAGATCCGCGTGCCGGACCGACGCCAGCCGGTGGGTGATCAGCACGACCGTCTGGCCGCTGCCGGCCAGCGCCCGGATCTTCTCGAAGACCTCCAGTTCGGCACGGGCGTCCAGCGCGGCCGTCGGCTCGTCCACGATGAGGATGCGCCCGCGCCGGTAGGCGGCCCTGGCGATGCCGAGCCGCTGCCACTGGCCGCCGGACAGCTCGTGGCCGCCGCTGAAGTCGCGGGCCAGCAGGGTGTCCAGGCCGTGCGGCAGGTCCGCGACCACCTCCTGCGCGCCCGCCTCCGCCACCGACGCCTCCACCCGCTCGTCGCTCAGCGGCGCCGACGAGCGGCCGACCGCCACGTTCACCCGCGCCGTGAACGGCCACCGCTTGAAGTCCTGCGCCACCATCGCGATCCGCTCGGCGAGGTGCCGCCGGTCCGCGCCGGCCGCGTCCACGCCGTCCCACAGGATGCGGCCCCGGTCCGGTGTGTAGAGGCCGGCCAGCAGCTTGACCAGGGTGGTCTTGCCCGAACCGTTCTCGCCGACCAGCGCCACGATGCGGCCCAGCGGCAGTGTCAGGGTGACGTCGTCGAGCGCGGGGTGCGTCGACTCCCCGGGATAGCTGAACGACACGTTCTCGAATGTGATCTCCCGCGGGTCCTCCGGCAGCAGCTCGCCGCCCTCCGGGATCGCGCGCTCGGCGGCCTCCGCGTGCAGCCGCTGGAGGTCCCCCACGAACAGTGCCTCCTCGTGGAGCTGGTTCACCTCCAGGACGAGGGTGTCGAGGCTCGACGAGCCGGTGCGGATGGCGATCACCGCCGTGCCCGCCACCGAGAGCGCCATCGCGCCCGTCACCAGCAGCCCGCCGAGCGTCGCGTACGTCGCCACCGTCGCGAGCCCCGTCCACCCCGCCGCCACCAGCCCCGTACGCGCCGCCAGCCGCGACAGCCGGGCCTGCTCCGCCTCCGCCGTCTCCGACATCGACCGGAAGTGCCGCAGCAGGAACGGCCCCACCCCGTGCAGCCGGATCTCCGGGGCGGCGGCCGGCTCGGTGAGCAGACCGCTGATGAGGTGGCCGGCCCGCGCGTGCTGCACCCAGGTGTGGAACGACTCGTAACGGCGCCGCGCGTTCGTCAGCGCGCTCCACGCGCTCGGCAGGGTCATCGTCACGAGCAACGGCAGCAGCGCCGGGTGGAGCACCGTCAGCACGCCCGCGGCGGCGATCAGCGAGATCACCGCGTTCACCACCCGCGCCGAGTACGCGATCATGCGGCGGGCCGAGGACGCGCCGTACTGCGCCGTGTCCAGCAGCTTGTGGAAGGCGTGGTCCTCGATCGCGGACAGCTCGACCGCCGCCGCCCGCTCCAGGTAGAGCTCGGTCGCCACCCGCTCCACCTTGGGCTCCAGCAGCCCGGTCGCCCACGTCGACGCCGCCCGCAGCAGCGCGCCCACCAGCAGCACGGCGGCCATGACGGCCAGCACCGGGACGGCGCCGCGCAGCCGCTCCTCGATGGTGCCCACCCCGACCAGCCGGCCCAGCACGCTGTTCACGGCGAGCAGGCCCACGGCCTGCGTCAGGCCCCGGAACACCTCGGCGGCCATGACGACGCGGGCCGCCCGGCGGTCGGCCTGCAGGGCGAGCCGCAGACTGGAGGCCAGCAGCGACGGCAGCCTCGTCACCATCGCCCGGAAACTCAGTTCCATGAAGGCCTCGGAGTGGCTGTTCCACCCCCTGTCGTAGCGCAACGGGCCGCCGAACAGCAGCCGTTCCGACTCGGACACCTCCGGTGCTTCCGTGCCGCCGGCGTCGTTCTTGTCCACCGCCAACCTCCCCCGATCGTGGCCGAGGGCCACTATCCCCGCGCGCCGCCGGCCCGGGGCAGGGCGCACGGCCGGGCGGGCGGGGCACGCGGGCGCACACGCCGTGGGGGAACCGGGGGGCGGGGAACAGGGGAGCGGGGCGGCGCGGGCGGCGTACGGCCGGGGGCGCGCGGTGGGGGCGGTGGGGGCGGTGGGGTGCCGGGCGGGTGGCCGTGTGTGCCGGGCGGGCGCGGGCCGGGTCAGGCGCTGATCGGGCGGGACCAGGACGGGGACGTGCCCGTGAGGCGGCACAGCGTCAGGTAGAGCGGGATCGGCGGCGTGTACGGAACCGTGCCGTCCGGTTTGTGGATGAGCCCGGGAACGGCCGGCGAGTCCTCGACGACGGCCCCCGTCGCGTACCGGACGGGCGCCGGCCAGTCCAGCGCGTAGTCCGAGTCGGAGGGCACCATCCACCACCAGGTCGTCTCGTCCGCGAACACGCAGCCCACCCGGGGCAGGCGCGGCAGTACGAGGGGGCCGAGGCGGGCGGGTGCCGACACCGCGTCGCAGCCGAGCGGCGCGGTCATGCCCTCCGGCACCGCCAGTCTGCGGACGTCCACCGTGCGTACGGCGCGTCCGAGCCGGACCATCGTGTCCATGCTCAGCAGCGTCCGGTTCGAGCCCGGTGTGTAACTCACGCCCATGCGGCCCCCGTTCCGTGGTGCGCCTCCGCGTGCGTCTCCTCGCGGCGCGCTGCGTCAGGTGTCTTTCCGTGGTGCTGGTGCTGGTGCTGGTGCTGGTGCGGCTCGGCCTGCGTCTGCGGCAGGGCGTCCGTCGGTGTCGGTGTCGGTGTCGGTGCGGATGCGGGTGCCTGCGTCGGCGGCGGCTTCTGCGTCCGTGCCTGCGCCGGTATCCGTGCCGGTGTCTGTGGGTTCGTCATCGGTGCGCGGGCCGGGGGCTGTTCCCCGGCGTGCGGTGCCCGCGTCTGCGTCTGCGCGTGCGGGGCGGCGTCGGGTGCCGCGGTGCGGCCCTGCGACCCGGTGCGCGGGTCGTCGTCGGGCGTGCCGGGGCGCGAACCCTCGTCCGGCTCGTCCGGTGTCCCGGGCTTCGGACGGGCTCCCCAGCCGAGGTCGTCGCGCGGTTCGGCGGCGCCCGGGGCGACGGAGTCCGGCACGGGAGCGTCCGGGGCGGGAGAGCCGGCGGTGTCGGTGCCGCGCGTCAACTCCGCCCACACCAGCAGCCCGGTGCCGTGCTCCATGGTGCCCCAGGTGCGGCTCAGGGCCCCGACGAGAAGCAACCCCCTCCCGTGCTCCTCGTCGGGGCGCTGCGGCGACGGCCGGGGCTCGCCCGGCGCGCATCCCTCGTCGCGAACGGCTATGCGCACCAAGTCGTCACCGTCGTGCAGTTCGCACAGGACGCGACTGCTCGCGGTGTGCACGATGGCGTTGGTGACCAGCTCGGACACGACCAGGGTCGCGGTGTCGCAGGTGTCCTCGCACACCGACCAACTCGCCAGCCAGGCTCTCGTCAGGCGTCTCGCCTGGGCGGGAGAACCGGGATGTGCGGCCAGCTCGAAGCGGAACCGGCGCTCGGCAGCGGCCCGTTGAGGGCCAACTCCCACGGAGGCGCCGAGACCGTCGAGGCCGGGAAGGCCTTCGGCGGCGTCTGTTCCTAAAGGCGCGGACGGAATCACGCTTGCCACTATCGCCCCGCCGCGAACACTTGGCAAGCGTCACTCTGAAAAATGCAGAGTGCTGTATGACGGGGTGAATCGCCGTGGCACACTGCTCGGAACAGCATGTCCGCGCGGCGTCGGGGGAGATCACCTAAGGTCCGCCCCGATCTTCGAAAATCTCTTCGATTCGCGTCGCCGGCCACCAGATCTTCGTGGAGGTGGAGGGTGAGCGAACCGAGGTCCGCGCCGACGGTCGGTCAGGTCGTTCTCGGCCGACGCCTGCTGGACCTGCGCCTGGGCGCCGGTCTCGGCCGGGACGAGGCCGCCCGCATCCTGCGCGTCGCGCCCGCCACCGTCCGCCGCATGGAGACGGCCGAGGTCAGCCTCAAGATCCCGTACCTTCAGCTCCTGCTGAAGGCCTACGGAGTCTCCGACGCGGAGGCCGAGGGGTTCGTCCAGCTCGCGGAGGAGGCGAACAAGCCCGGCTGGTGGCAGCGGTTCCACGACATCCTGCCGGGCTGGTTCTCGATGTACGTCAGCCTGGAGGGCGCGGCAGCCCTGATCCGCAGCTACGAGCCGCACTTCGTGCCCGGACTCCTCCAGACCGAGGACTACGCGCGCGGAGTCCTGAAGTCCGGAGCGGTCGGCCAGACCGAGCCCGACGACATCGAACGGCACGTCGCGCTCCGCATGCAGCGCCAGGAACTGCTCATCCGCGAGGACGCGCCCCGCCTGTGGATCGTCATGGACGAGACGGCGCTGCGGCGTCCGGTCGGTCCGCCCGAGGTGATGCGGGGCCAGGTCGACAAGCTCCTCGAAGCCGCGGAGCTGCTCAACGTGACGCTCCAGATCGCCCCCTTCGCCTCGGGGCCGCACCCGGGCACGTACGGGCCGTTCGTGCTCTTCCGATTCGCCGTGCCCGAACTGCCGGACATGGTCTACAGCGAGTACCTGACCGGCGCGGTCTACCTCGACGCGCGCGCCGAGGTGGCGACCCACCTGGAGGTCATGGACCGCATGGCGGCGCAGGCCGCCACTGCACAACGCACGAAGGAGATCCTCCGGGATCTCCGCAAGGAGCTGTGAATGGATCGCATCACGTCCCAGCAGCGGTCGCGGGCCGTCCGCACCGAGAGCATCTACAACGGGATGCCCGCGCGGGAACTGGGCAGCGAGGGCTGGCACAAGCCGTGGAGCGGCGGCAACGGCGGCAACTGCCTCGAAGCGATGAAGCTCGCCGACGGCCGCATCGCGGTACGTCAGTCCACCGATCCCGACGGGCCGGCGCTGATCTACACCACCGCCGAGATGACGGCCTTCATCCAGGGCGCCAAGGCGGGAGACGCCGACTTCCTGCTCTCCTGACCCCCGCGCCCGCCGCCGTCGCCGGGGCGTCGTCGCCTGGGCGCCGTACCTTCCCGGACCCCCCCCGCCCCACCCCCCGGTCCGTGAACTCCCTGCCCGGGCGCCCCTGTTGGCGCCGCCGGGCAGCCCCGCCCCGCCCGGCGCAGGGTCCGCTTGTCCGCCCGTTCCGTGCGGTTCGTTCGCGGCCGCGGCCGCGGCCGCGAATTCGGCTTTCGGTTCCGGTTCCGGTTCCGTCACGCGATCATCGGGCGGTCGTACGGGCCGATCGGCGCGGGCAGCCGGGACGGGATGCCCGTCAGGTAGCTGTCCACCGACGCCGCGACCGCGCGGCCCTCCGCGATCGCCCACACGATCAGTGACTGCCCGCGCGCCGCGTCCCCGGCGACGAACACCCCCGGCACGTTGGTCCCGAAGTCCGGGCCGCGCGCCAGCGTGCCCCTCGGCTCCAGGCCGAGGCCGAACTGGTCGACGAGGCCGTCGTGCCGGTCCGGCCCCGAGAAACCGAGCGCGAGCAGCACCAGGTCGGCCGGGAGGTCGCGGCCACTCTCGTCGAGTGTCCGGCGCCCGGCGTCCACCTCGACCACGTGCAGCGAACGCACGTGTCCCTGGTCGTCACCGTCGAACCGCAGCGTCGACGCCGCGAACAGCCGCGCGTCCGCCTGCGCGCTCGGCGCGGTCCGCAGGTCCCGCGCCTCCTCGTGGGCGGCGGACAGCCGGTAGACCTTCGGATACGTCGGCCAGGGCTCGGTGTCCTCGTCACGCTCCGCCCCTGGCCGGGCGTAGATGTCGAGCTGCGTGACGGACGCCGCGCCCTCCCGCACGGCCGTGCCCAGGCAGTCCGCGCCGGTGTCGCCGCCACCGACGATCACGACGTGCTGCCCGGCCGCGGACAACGGTGACCTCTCCAGATCGCCCTCGCCCACCCGGTTGGCCAGCGGCAGGTACTCCATGGCCTGATGGATGCCGGTCAACTCCCGCCCCGGCAGGTCCAGTTCGCGCCACGCCGTGGCACCCGTGGCGATCACCACCGCGTCGTGCCGGGCCCGCAGCTCCGCCGCCCCGACGTCCTGACCCACGACGACGGAGGTGCGGAACTTCGTTCCCTCCGCGCGCATCTGACCGATCCGCCGCTCCAGGTGGTGCTTCTCCATCTTGAACGAGGGGATCCCGTACCGCATCAGGCCCCCGAGCCTGTCGTCCCTCTCGTAGACCACCACGGTGTGTCCGGCCCGCGTCAACTGCTGTGCCGCCGCCAGCCCGGTCGGCCCCGAGCCGATCACCGCCACGCTCCGCCCCGACAGCCGGTCCGGCACTCTCGGCGGCGTCAGACCGTCCTCCCACGCCCGGTCGGCCACGGCGCACTCGACGTTCTTGATCGTGACCGCGGGCTGGTTGATGGCGAGCACACACCCCGCCTCGCAGGGCGCCGGGCACAGCCTGCCGGTGAACTCGGGGAAGTTGTTGGTCGCGTGCAGCCGGTCGCTCGCCCGGCGCCAGTCGTCGCGCGAGACCAGGTCGTTCCACTCGGGAATCAGGTTTCCCAGCGGACACGCCTCGTGGCAGAACGGGATGCCGCAGTCCATGCAGCGATCGGCCTGCTTCTCGATGATCGGCAGGAGCGCCCCGGGGACGTACACCTCGTCCCAGTCCCGCGCGCGCTCCTCCACGGGCCGGCGGGGCCACTCCTCGCGGGGGGTGGTGAGGAAACCCTTGGGATCGGCCATGGCCGTCTTCCTTGCGTACACCTGCGCACAGGTCTTGCGTCGTCGGGTGGGCTCTCTTCCAGCAACGATACGTCCGGGCGGCCGGGCGCGCAGACCTCGCCGAGCCTCCCCGCCGAGGCTGCGGGCACGGTGGGCGGCGTCGCGGGAGGAGCCGCCGCGCGGCTGGCGACATCGACCGCCGGGACGCCCCCCGTCCCCCTCGCGCGCCCGAGCCGGAGCATCATTGCTCCGTGCGACTCGAAGCGATCACCTGGGACCGGCTCGTCGACGCCCTCGCGGACCGCCTGCTCGACCTCGAACCGAAGGACGGCGGTGCCTGGCCGCGCGTCGCCCTCGACGGAGCCCCCGCCGCCCGTCCGGCGGACCTCGCCGACCGGATCCACGAGGCCCTGCGCGAACGCGGCCGCCCCTCACTGGTGGTCGGCGCCGACGGCTTCCTGCGCTCCGCGTCCCTCCGCCTGGAGCACGGCCACCGGGACGCCGAGGCCTATTACGACGGCCGCCTCGACACCGGGGCCCTGTGGCGCGAGGTCTTCGGCCCGCTCGACCCCGACGGCGACGGGCGGATCCTGCCCGACCTCCGGGACCCCGTCACCGACCGCGCCACTCGCAGCGACTACGTCCAACTCCCGCCCGGTGCGGTCCTGTTGATGCACGGCTCCCTCCTCCTCCACCACTGGTTCCCGTTCGACCTCACCGTCCACGTCCTGCTGTCCGCCGCCGCCCTGCGCCGCCGCACACCCGAGGACGAGCACTGGACCCTGCCCGCCTTCGAGCGCTACGAGGACGAGGCGGACCCCTCCGGCACCGCCGACGTCCTGGTCCGGGCCGACGACCCTCGGCACCCCGCATGGCGCGGCTGACCGGGGAGAGGGGGGCGGGGCAGCCGGGCCGTCGCGTCCCGGTGTGGCGGTGTCCAGGTGCGCCGCCGGGGTGCCCAGCTCCGCGTCCCGGGCGCCCTCCCGCGGGCGGCGGCCGTGCGTCCCGCGCCGACCCGTCGGAACCGTGCGTCCGACGCCGGCGGTCAGAGCCAGCCGTTGCGGCGGAATCCGCGGTACAGCGCGAGACAGGCGACGGCTATCACGCCGAGCACGAGCCCGTATCCGTACCGCCAGTGGAGCTCGGGCATGTGCTCGAAGTTCATGCCGTAGACCCCGCACACCATGGTCGGCACCGCGATCACCGCGGCCCAGGCGGTGATCTTCCGCATGTCCTCGTTCTGTGCGACGGACACCTGCGCCAGATGCGCCTGGAGAATCGAGTTGAGCAGTTCGTCGAAGGACGCGATCTGGTCGATGACCCGCAGCAGATGGTCCGAGACGTCCCGGAAGTAGGCCTGTATCTCCGGCTCGATCACGCGAATGGGCCGCGTCGCGAGGTTGTCGATGGGCCGGCCGAGCGGGACCACGGCCCGCTTCAGTTCGAGCAGTTCACGCTTGAGCTGGTAGATCCGGCCGGGGTCCACGCGCGCGCCGTTCTGCGCGAACACGTCCGTCTCCACCTGGTCGATGTCGTTCTGCATCGAGTCCGTGACGCTCAAGTAATCGTCCACCACATGGTCCGCGACCGCGTGCAGTACCGCGGCGGGGCCCTTGGCGAGCTGCTTCGGGTCGGACTCCAGCTCCTCGCGCAGCGGGCCCAGCGAACCGTGCCGGCCGTGCCGCACCGTGATCACGAAGTCCTCGCCGACGAACACCATGAGCTCGCCGGTGTCCACCACCTCGCTGGTGGCCGTCAGTTGCTCGTGCTCGACGTAGCAGACGGTCTTGAAGACCGCGAACAGCACGTCGTCGTAGCGCTCCAGCTTCGGGCGCTGGTGTGCCTCGACCGCGTCCTCCACCGCCAGCGGGTGCAGGTCGAACAGCTCGGCGATGCCCGCGAACTCCTGGTCCGTCGGCTCGTGCAGACCGAGCCACACGAAGCCGTCCCCGGTCTTGCGCACCCGCCGCACGGCGTCCACCAGGTCCCCGTCCGGGTGGGGGACCCTGACCCCGTCCCGGTAGGTGACGCAGTTGACCACCGACGACCCGAGCGGGGACCTCGCGGGGTGGCTCAGGTCCACCCGCGGCCGCCGCCGGGCCAGCCGCGCGACCTTGCGAAGACCACCCACCCTGCCAAGGCCCGTGACCTTCCGCAGATTTCCCGCCATGGACATCTGGACCCCTCCTCGCTGCATCTCCGGGCGGCGGATTTCCGCGCCGTGGCCTGTCAGTCTGCCAGGCCGGAACACACGCTGAACGGGCCTGTGGGAACGGGGAATTCCGCTTTGTTCCCGGCTGTGGACAACCTGTTCCGGCCGGTCCGGAACCGCATGCGCGCCTGCCCTGCCCGGCGGGACCGTACACCTCCGCCGGTGTTCCGGGCGTCACACGGTCGTGGGCGCAGAGATCCCCCGGACGTGCGGGAAGACCGCCGCGGACCGCGGTGGGTCCGTCCGCTCCGCCGGAGCGTCGGCCGTTCCCGGCGCGGGGCCCGGCTGGGATGATCGGGACATGAAGCAGACCGACGGTTACCTCCTCGACAACCGGCGTCCCGAGGCGGGGGAGCGTTTTGGCGCCTTCGCCACGCTCTTCGACCCCACGACGTTCCGGCACCTCGAAGCGATCGGGGTCGGTCCGGGCTGGCGGTGCTGGGAGGTCGGGGCCGGCGGGACGTCCGTGGTGTCCTGGCTGGCCAGGAAGGTCGGCCCGACCGGCAAGGTGCTCGCCACCGACATCGACACCTCGTGGGCCGCCCCGTCGGCCCGCCCGCACGTCGAGGTGCGCGTCCACGACGTCGCCGCCGAGGAACCGCCGGGAGAGGGATTCGACCTCGTGCACGCCCGGCTCGTCCTGGTCCACGTGCCCGACCGCGAGAAGGCGTTGCAGTCCATGACGGCGGCGCTGCGCCCCGGTGGCCGGCTGCTGGTCGAGGACGCGGACCCCGCCCTCCAGCCGCTGATCTGCCCCGACGAGCACGGTCCCGAGGAGCGGTTGGCGAACCGGCTGCGACAGGGTTTCCGCAGTCTGCTCGCCGGGCGCGGGGCCGACCTGGCCTACGGCAGGACCCTCCCGCGACTGCTTCGCGAGGCGGGCCTGCGGCAGGTGGAGGCGGACGCGTACTTCCCCGTGGCCTCGCCCGCGTGCACGGCCCTGGAGGCCGCCACCGTGCGACAGGTCCGCGGCGACCTGGTCGCGGCCGGGCTCGCCACGGACGAGGAGATCGACCAGCATCTGGCGAACGTCGAGCGGGGCGGCATGGACCTGGCCACGGCCCCGCTGTTCTCCGCGTGGGGACGCAAGGCGCAGGGGTAGCGGGCGCCGCGCGACCGGGGCGCGGGGAACGGATGCCGGACGTCCGCAGTCAGTCCGTTGTCCCGGGCGGCCTGGCCCCGACCGTTGTCACCGCGCGCGCACCCGCCGCGCACCCCTGCGCGGCTGCCTCCTCGGCGTCGGCGCCCCCCAGCAGGGCCGCCAGGAAGGCGCCGGTGAACGCGTCACCGGCGCCGGTGGTGTCGCGGGGCGCGACGGGCACGGCGGGTACGCGCGCGTACACCGCACCGGACCGTGCGAGCAGCGCCCCCTCCGGACCTCGCTTGACCACGACCAACGGCACCCGCCGGCTCAACAGGGCCGCCGCCTCGGCCGGTTCGGGCACTCCCGCGAGCAGACGGGCCTCGGTGCCGCTCGGCAGCAGTACCCCGACCCCGTCCGTCAGCGCCTCGAAGCGGGCGGCACCCAGGTGCTCCAGGAAGCCCGCCGACGCCGGGTCGAGGCTCACCGGCACACCACGCGCGCGTGCGGCACCGACCGCCGCCGCGAACAACGCCCTCGCCGACGCGGAGAACAGCAGGTAGCCCGACAGGTGCAGCCACGCGACCCCGTCGAGCAGCGTGTCGGACCAGTCCGCCGGTCCGAGCCGCAGCGACGCTCCGCTGTCCGTGAGGAAGGTCCGTTCCGCGCCGTCCCCCGTGTCGACGAGGGAGACCACGGTCCCGGTCGGCGTCGCCGGGTCGACGACGAGCAGGGGGCGCACCCCCGACGCGGCCAGGTGCCCCTCGTGCCAGGCCGCGGCGTCCCGTCCCACCCGTCCGAGCAGCCGGACGTCCCGGCAGCCCCAACAGGCGGCCCAGCAGGCCACGTTCGCGCCCGCTCCGCCCGGCAGGCGGTGTATCTCTGCCGCTGTGTCGGTGCCCGCGGCGAGCGGTCCCCGGTGCCGGGCGACGACGTCCGTGATCACGTCCCCGACCACCAGCAGCGCCCCGCGGCCGGCCGGGGCCGGGATCATCCCCCGGTCCAGGCGGCGGCGACACGTCCCGCCAGGCGGACGTTGCCGCGCACCGCCGCCAGGTTCGCCCGCAGCGACGCGCCGTCGGTGTGCCGCACCAGGTGGTCGAGCAGGAACGGCGTCACCGCCTGGCCGCTGACGCCCGCCGCCTCGCACGCGCGCAGCGCCTCGCCGAGCACGCGCGCGTGCAGTTCCGGGTCGAGCTGCTCGTCCTCGGGCACCGGCCGGGCGACGACGAGCGCCGAGGGCGGCAGGCGCAGCGCGTCCTGGGCCCGCATGACGTCGGCGACCTGCTCGGGGGTGTCCAGCGTCCAGTCCACGGGGTGGCCCGAGTCGGCCAGGTAGAAGCCGGGGAACCGGTCCGTGCCGTATCCGGCGACCGCGACGCCCAGGGTCTCCAGACGCTGGAGCGTGGCGGGGACGTCGAGGATCGACTTGACCCCCGCGCACACCACGGTGATCCGTGTCGAGGCCAGCAGCGCCAGGTCGGCGGACTCGTCCTGGCTCACCGTCCATTCGCGGTGCACCCCGCCCAGACCGCCCGTCGCGAACACGCGGACACCGGCGAGCGACGCGAGCAGCGCCGTCGCGGAGACCGTGGTCGCGCCGCTCGCGCCGGACGCCACCGCGAGCGGCAGGTCGCGGTGGCCCAGCTTGCGGATCCCGTCCTCGTTCGCGATCCGCTCCGACTGCTCCTTGCCCAGACCGACATGGGGCCGGCCGTCGAGGACGGCGACGGTCGCGGGGACCGCGCCCTCCGCGCGTACCGCTTCCTCCAGCTCCACCGCCACCTGGAAGTTGCGCGGGCGCGGCAGCCCGTGCGCGATGATCGTGGACTCCAGGGCGACCACCGGCCGTCGTGCGGCCAGCGCCTCCCCGACCTCTTCGGACACCACCAGCACGCGCGTGCCTCCCGTCTGTCGGTCCTCCCTCATCTCTGGCGGGTGCGGTCCTCGGTCAAACCCCAACGCGGCGGCGCGTGTTGGGCAGTGGAGGCGCCCGGTGGTGACCCGTGCGCACGGTCAGACCGGCCGGACGCCCCGGAGCGCGCCGTGCGGGTCGAGTACGTACTTGCGGGCGGCGCCCTGGTCGAACTCGGCGTAGCCGCGCGGCGCGTCCTCCAGCCCGATCACGGTGGCGTTGACCGCGCGCGCGATGTGCACGCGCTCGTGCAGGATCGACGTCATCAGCTGCCGGTGGTACTTCATCACCGGGCACTGGCCGGTCGTGAACCGGTGGCTCCTGGCCCAGCCGAGCCCGAGCCGCACCTTCAGCGTCCCGCTCTTCGCGTCCTCGTCGACGCCGCCGGGATCGTCGGTGACGTACAGCCCCGGGACGCCCAGCGCGCCGCCCGCGCGTGTGATGCCCATCAGCGAGTTGAGCACGGTCGCCGGCGCCTCCTCCGCGTCCGGGCCGTGGGCGCGCGCCTCGAAACCGACCGCGTCGACGGCCGAGTCCACCTCGGGCACGCCGAGGATCTGCGCGATCTGCTCCTCCACGGAGCCGCGGGAGACGTCGACGGTCTCGCAGCCGAAGCTCCTTGCCTGGGCGAGCCGTTCGGGGTTGAGGTCGCCGACGACGACGACCGCGGCGCCGAGGAGCTGCGCCGACGCGGCCGTGGCGAGCCCGACCGGTCCGGCCCCCGCGACGTAGACGGTCGAGCCGACCCCGACCCCGGCGGTGACCGCGCCGTGGAATCCCGTCGGGAAGATGTCGGACAGCATCGTCAGGTCGAGCAGCTTCTCTCGCGCCTGGTCGCGGTCCGGGAACCGCAGCAGGTTGAAGTCCGCGTAGGGGACCATCGCGTACTCGGCCTGCCCGCCGGCCCAGCCGCCCATGTCGACGTAGCCGTAGGCGGCGCCGGGGCGGGCCGGGTTCACGTTCAGGCAGATGCCGGTCTGGCGCTCCTTGCAGTTGCGGCACCGCCCGCAGGCGATGTTGAACGGTACGGAGACGATGTCCCCGACGGACACGAACTCGACGTCCGGGCCGCGTTCGACCACCTCGCCGGTGATCTCGTGGCCGAGGACCAGTCCCTCGGGCGCGGTGGTCCTGCCGCGCACCATGTGCTGGTCGCTTCCGCAGATGTTGCTGGCGAGCACCTTGAGGATCACACCGTGCCGGCACGTGCGGCCGACGTTCTCCGTAGCGACGCCCGGTCCGTCCTGGAGTTCGAGCGTCGGATAGTCGATGGTCCTGACATCCACCGCGCCGGGCTTGAGGTACGCGACTGCCTTGTTTGCGCTCATGCGTGATCGCCGTCCCTTCGGCTCCGTACTTCGGAGGCCTGTGGCTGTGCGCAGGGCGGAGTCTGCTACCGCCTCCGCGACCCGGCCAGCCCCCGCGCGCGTGCGGAAACGCCCCGGGAGCACGGGCGGACGACAGCGGTCACAGCGGGCACAGGGAGGGGGCGACGACGGGCGGTCGGGTACACGCGCGCATACCCGCCGGGGGTAGGGCGGCGGTCGCGCCGGAGGCGCGGCGGGACGCGGCGGCTCAGAACAGCGGTTCCGGGAGCACGCCCTCCAGCGCCAGCAGCTGCCGCTTGGTCTCCAGGCCGCCGCCGAAGCCGCCGATCCCGCCGTCGCTCTCGACGACCCGGTGGCACGGCACCACGACCGGCAGCGGATTGGCGCCCATCGCCACTCCCACCGCCTGCGCGGCACCCGGCTGTCCGACCCGGCCGGCGAGGTCGCCGTACCCGACGACATGGCCGAAGGGCACGCCCGCCGCCAGTTCGCCCAGCACCTGCCGGTTGAATCCGGAGATCAGGGACCAGTCGAGCGGCAGCTCGAAGTCCCGCCGCCCGCCGGTGAAGTAGGCCTCCAGCTGCCGGGCGGTCTCGGCCAGCAGGGGCGAGCCCGGCGCCTCGACGGGTTCCGTCCCCAGCCGGGACGCGAGCCGCGCGAGCGCCCGGTCACGGACCTCCGCCGTGGCGTGGAACACGACGTTCACCAGACCCGCGGGGGTGGCGGCCAGCAGCAGGGGGCCTATCGCGGTGTCCAGCACGGTCCACACGACCTGCTGCCCGTCCCGGTGGTCCTGCCGCTGCCCGTGGTTGTCCATGGGGAAACCGTAGAGGCCCCCACCGACAACGCCGTTCGGCGGGCGCGCACGCCGGTGGGGCCCGGCCCGGGCCGTCGCGCTCAGGACCCGGTCAGCGCGTCGCGCACCACGTCGGGCCGGTCGGTGATGATCCCGTCGACGCCGAACCCCGCGAGGGTGCGCGCACGCGCGGCGTCGTCGACCGTCCACGCGAACACGCGCAGCGGCTGCCCGTGGGCCCCGTCCACCGCGTGCACCGCGGACACGTAGGAGGCGGTCAGGTGCTCGTGGTCGGGGTTGATCAGATCGGCGCAACGCGCGTACCGGGGAAGGTCGGACGCGGCCGGTGTGCCGAGGTACCCGGTGGTGACGGACGGTTCCAGGTCGTGGACGGCGCACAGGCTGTCCGCGCTGAAGCTCTGCACGATCAGCCGGTCCGCGAGGTGATCGGCGTCGAGCCAGCCGCGGTCGCCGAGGGTCTTGAGGATCTGCTGCTCGATGCCCGGGTACAGCTCCGGGTTCTTGATCTCCAGCAGCAGGTTCTGGTGGTTCTCCTCGACCCGGTCCGCGTACTGGTCCAGCGTCGGTACGCGCGTGCCCGCGTACGCCGCGCCGAACCAGCTGCCCGCGTCCAGGCGGGCGATCTCCGCGGCGGTGAAGTCCCCGACCTTCCACGGCGCCCGGTCGGGGAAGACCTGTTCGACGTCGGTGGTGCGCGCGAGGGTGTCGTCGTGCACGACGACGAGTTCGCCGTCGCGGGTGCGCTGGACGTCGTTCTCCACCCACGAGAAGCCGAGCTCCGCCGCCCGGTCCACCGCGGCGAGGGTGTTCTCGGGGCCCAGTGACGAGCCGCCCCGATGGGCGACGACCACCGGCCGGCCGGCGTACTCGGACGCCTGGGGGGAACCGGCGGCCCCCAGGAGGGCCGCCGCTCCCACGAGGGTGGTGGCAGCGGCGGCGACTGCGCGCGCGTGCATGTGAGCTCCTTGCGTCCGGCAGTTACGTACGGGTCAAGTGTGACAGCGGAGAGTGCCGCGGGCCGTGCGAGAGGTGGGCCGGGAATGAACGGAGTTGTCCGGTCGTGCTCGTCGGCGGTGCACATTGGGTCAAGGTCGTGTTGGTTTGCCGGAGAATCGTTCGATCACACAGGTGAGGGTCATACTCTCTGCGTCACCCAGGCTGCCCGAGCGGCCGGGACGGGGGTGCACCGCACGGGACACAGGGCGCGACAAGCGCGGGGAGGGCAGCCGCACATGCAGGGCACGGTCGACGGCTTCAGCTACGGACTCGTCACCCCGGTGGTGGCCTATGTCATGGCCTGCCTCGGAGGCGCCCTCGGCCTGCGCTGCACGAGCCGCTCCATGCTGGTCGCCGGCTCGTGGCGCCCCGGCTGGCTCGCCCTCGGGGCCGGCGCGATCGGCTCCGGGATCTGGACCATGCACTTCATCGCGATGATGGGCTTCTCGGTCCACGACGCGCCCCTGCGCTACGACCGGCTCACCATGTACGCGAGCCTCGGTGTCGCCGTCCTGATGGTCGGCGTGGGCATCTTCATCGTCGGCTACCGCGGCGCCACCGGTACCGCCCTGTTCACCGGCGGGACCATCACCGGCCTCGGGGTCGCGTCGATGCACTACCTGGGCATGGCCGGCATGCGCCTCAACGGCAAGCTGGAGTACAACACCCTCACGGTCGCCGCCTCCGTCGTCATAGCCGTCGTCGCGGCGACCAGCGCGCTGTGGGCGGCCGGACAGGTCAGGGGGCCGCTGTGGAGCGTGGGCGCCAGCCTCGTCATGGGGCTCGCCGTCACGGGCATGCACTACACCGGCATGGCGGCACTCAGCGTCCACCTGCACGGTACCGGCCCCGTCAGCGCGGGTGAGTCCGCCGCGTCGCTGCTCGCCCCCATGCTGATCGGCCCGCTGGCCTTCCTGCTGCTGGCCGGAGTCGTCGTGATGTTCGACCCCACCATGGTCATGGGCAGGCCGGAGCACCGCCCCGCCGAGCACCGGCCCGGCATCCCCGCGCACGCCTCCGCCGGGTACCGGGCGGCCACCGCCCACCACCCCGTACCGGCCCCGCGCCCGCGCAGGCAACCGGGCCGCGGACGCTCCCGCGCCCCGCAGAACCGCTGATCCGAGCAGGTTGTCAGTGGGTGGCCGTACCTTTGAGACATGCGGCCCGTCTCTCACATCGAACGCACGGTGGCGCCCTTCGAGGTCGTCAGCCCCTACCAGCCCAGCGGTGACCAGCCCGCTGCCATCGCCGAACTCGCACGCCGAGTCGAGGGCGGCGAGAAGGACGTCGTCCTGCTCGGCGCGACCGGTACAGGCAAGTCCGCCACCACCGCCTGGATGATCGAGAAACTCCAGCGCCCCACCCTCGTGATGGCGCCGAACAAGACGCTTGCCGCCCAGCTGGCCAACGAGTTCCGCGAGCTCCTGCCGAACAACGCCGTCGAGTACTTCGTCTCGTACTACGACTACTACCAGCCCGAGGCGTACGTCCCGCAGTCGGACACCTACATCGAGAAGGACTCCTCGATCAACGAGGAGGTCGAGCGGCTGCGCCACTCCGCGACGAACTCGCTGCTCACCCGGCGCGACGTCGTGGTGGTCGCCTCCGTCTCCTGCATCTACGGCCTCGGCACCCCGCAGGAGTACGTCGACCGCATGGTCCCGCTGCGCGTGGGCGACGAGATCGACCGCGACGACCTGCTGCGCCGCTTCGTCGACATCCAGTACACGCGCAACGACCTCGCCTTCAGCCGCGGCACGTTCCGGGTGCGCGGCGACACGATCGAGATCTTCCCGGTCTACGAGGAACTCGCCGTCCGCATCGAGATGTTCGGCGACGAGATCGAGGCACTCTCCACCCTGCACCCGCTCACCGGCGAGATCATCAGCGACGACCAGCAGCTGTACATCTTCCCGGCCTCGCACTACGTCGCCGGTCCGGAGCGCATGGAGCGCGCCGTCCGCGACATCGAGCAGGAGCTGGGGGAGCGGCTGACCGAGCTGGAGAAGCAGGGCAAGCTCCTGGAGGCCCAGCGCCTGCGGATGCGCACCACGTACGACCTGGAGATGCTCCGCCAGATCGGCAGCTGCTCCGGCGTCGAGAACTACTCGATGCACTTCGACGGCCGCAAGCCCGGCTCCCCGGCCAACACCCTGCTCGACTACTTCCCCGACGACTTCCTCCTGGTGATCGACGAGTCGCACGTCACCGTGCCGCAGATCGGCGCCATGTACGAGGGCGACGCCTCCCGCAAGCGCACCCTCGTCGACCACGGCTTCCGGCTGCCCTCCGCGCTGGACAACCGCCCGCTGAAGTGGGAGGAGTTCCAGGAACGCATCGGGCAGACCGTGTACCTGTCGGCCACCCCCGGCAACTACGAGCTGTCCCGCGCCGACAAGCCCGTCGAGCAGATCATCCGTCCCACCGGCCTGATCGACCCCGAGGTCGTGGTCAAGTCGACCGAGGGCCAGATCGACGACCTGGTGCACGAGATCCGCGAGCGCACCGAGAAGAACGAACGCGTCCTGGTCACCACCCTCACCAAGAAGATGGCCGAGGACCTCACCGACTACTTCCTGGAACTGGGCATCCAGGTGCGGTACCTGCACAGTGACGTCGACACCCTGCGCCGCATCGAGCTCCTCCGGGAACTGCGCGCCGGCGAGTACGACGTCCTGGTCGGCATCAACCTCCTGCGCGAGGGACTCGACCTGCCCGAGGTCTCCCTGGTGGCGATCCTCGACGCCGACAAGGAGGGCTTCCTGCGGTCGGGCACCTCGCTGATCCAGACGATCGGCCGCGCGGCGCGCAACGTCTCCGGTCAGGTGCACATGTACGCCGACAAGATCACCCCGGCGATGGCGAAGGCGATCGACGAGACGAACCGGCGCCGCGAGAAGCAGATCGCGTACAACAAGGCGAACGGCATCGACCCGCAGCCGCTGCGGAAGAAGATCAACGACATCGTCGCCCAGATCGCCCGCGAGGAGGTCGACACCGAGCAGTTGCTCGGCACCGGCTACCGGCAGGGCAAGGAGGGCAAGGCGGCCAAGGCGCCCGTACCGGCACTCGGCGGCAAGGCCGCGAAGGCGGGGGGCAAGAAGTCCGAGAAGACGGTGCCCACCGATAAGCCCGCCGCCGAACTGGCAGGCCAGATCGAGGAGATGACGCAGCGCATGAGGGCCGCCGCCGCGGAGCTCCACTTCGAGGTCGCCGCCCGGCTGCGGGACGAGGTCGCGGAGATGAAGAAGGAACTGCGTCAGATGAGGGAGGCGGGGCTGTCCTGACGGGCCGCGCCCGCCCCGGCGTACGGGCGGGCGGGGGGAGCCGCGCTCCCCTCGCGGCCTGCCCGGACGCGCTGTGTTGCAAGACCGACACAATGCCCGGTCCGGGGTTCGGCACTGTCAGTCGCTCTGCGTAGGGTTCGGGCATCCGCGTCGCTCCGCGGAAACAGGGGACAGTCCGAGAGGGGATTCAGCCGTGACGGTCAATATGACCAAGGGTCAGGCCATCAGTCTGCAGAAGAACGACGGAGGCAGCCTGAGCGCGGTCCGCATGGGCCTCGGCTGGCAGGCGGCCCCGCGGCGCGGCCTGTTCGGATCCCGCACCCGTGAGATCGACCTGGACGCCTCCGCCGTCCTGTTCGCCGACAAGCAGCCTGTCGACGTCGTCTTCTTCCAGCACCTGGTGAGCGACGACGGCTCGGTGCGCCACACCGGCGACAACGTGGTCGGCGGCGCGGGCCAGGGCGGCGACGACGAGTCGATCATCGTCGACCTCCAGCGCGTTCCGGTGCACATCAACCAGATCGTCTTCACGGTGAACTCCTTCACCGGCCAGACGTTCGCGGAAGTGACCAACGCCTTCTGCCGACTGGTCGACGAGACCAACGGGCAGGAACTGGCCCGCTACACCCTGGCCGGCGGTGGTGCCTACACCGCGCAGATCATGGCGAAGGTGCACCGCTCGGGCACGGGCTGGGCGATGACCGCGCTCGGCTCGCCGGCGAACGGCCGAACCTTCCAGGACCTGATGCCGGCGGTCCTGCCGCTCCTGTAGTCCGCGCCCGCCGCGGGCAGCGGCGCACGCGAACCCTTCCGCTCCGGGGCGCCCGGAGCGGAAGGAACGGGCCGCGGCCCGCGCGGAGCGACCGGGACCCGCGATGCGTCGGCACGGGACAACCGGCACAGACACCGCACAGTGCGACACGGGGGGAATCGCGATGACGGCCGAGCTGGTGCGGGGGCAGAACCATCCGCTCTCCCGGGCGCGCCTGGAGATCCGCGTCTCGGCGGGTACGCCGGTCGTGGCGGCCGCGACCCTGGGCGACGAACGCGGCACGGTGCACGGCGCCGAGTGGGTCGCCCACCCCGGTGCCCACGTCCTGCCCGGTGTCGAGGTGTCCCGCCAGGCCGCCGCCGACCACCGGCTGGCCGTCGACCTGGGCGCCGTACCGGAGAACGTGCACCGCGTCACGGTGCTGCTCGCGCTGCCGGAGGCCGGCCCCGGGCCCGTGACGTTCGGCGGGGCCGCCGCGCCGTTCGTCGCGGTCACCGGTCTCGACGGCGCCGAACTGGTCAGCTTCACCCTCATCGGTCTCGACGCCGAGACGGCCGTGACGGCCCTGGAGCTCTACCGTCGGCAGGGCGCGTGGAAGGTGCGGGCCGTCGGCCAGGGATACGCCGGAGGCCTCGCCGAGCTGTTCACCGACCACGGTCTGGCGGCGGCCCGCCCGCTGGCCACCGCCGTCCAGGAAGCCGTCGCCGGCTCGCTGGCCCGGTCGGTCTCGTCGCCCCCGCCGCGGACCGCCGAGGGCGACCGCGAGCGCAGCGCCGCCTCGCCGACGCCGGGACACGACGACCAGCGCGACCAGCAGGGGCCCGCACGGGTCGCCTCCGCCCCCGAGCACGCCGTGCCGGAACAGCGGACCACCTCGGCACACGCCGGGTCCGACGCCTCGGGCCCCTACGGGAGCCCTGCCTCGCAGGGTGTGCCCGCCGCCGGAGCGGGCGGCGCCCGCGCGGACGGCGACCCGGCCCCGGCCGCCGGTTCGGCGCCGTCCCCGGGCGGCCCCGTCGACTACAGCCACCCCGGCCGTCGGACCTCCCCGGCCGCGCCTGCGCCTGCCCCTGCGGCGGACGACGGGGCGGGACGGCCGCCGGAGCCCGTGGCGGGCGACGCGACCGGCTGGTCCATGGACGAGCGCCTCTACAACCAGGTCTGGGGCATGTTCGAGGACCTGGCCCGCAGCGCGGCGGCGTACCGGAGCGCCGTCGACTTCGCGGACTCGCGCCGGGAGAAGGATCTCGACGACGTCCTGTCCGACCCGCGCAACAGGATCGGCGGGCAGGGCGACGCGGCCCGCGCGGCTGCCCACGCGCGGTACGCCGATCTCGCGGGACAGGCCCGAGCCGCCTTCGAGCGCGATCTCGCCCAGCTGACCGCCGAGTCGCGGGTCGTCGAGGACGCCCTGCCCGCGCCCTACGCGGCCTGGCACAGCGCCGTGTGGCAGACCTACCGCGTGCCCATGGAGATCCCGATGGCCGTGCGCCTCGGCGACCTCAACCTGCCCGAGGCGGGTCCGCTGCGCATCCCCATGCTGCTCAGGCTTCCGCTGGAGCGCGGCCTGTGGATCGACAGCGGGCGGCCCGGCTCCATCGAGGGGGAGCTCGCCGCGGGCGGCGACGTGCGCAGGCTCGCGATGGAGACGGCGGTCTCGCACGCGGCCCGGCTGCTCGCCGTCTACCCACCGGGCGAGTTCAGCGTCTACGTCCTCGACCCGGCGGGCTCGGCGGCCCGCCCCCTCGAACCCCTGACCGACTCGGCGGTCCTCGCGGCACCGCCCGGCAGGGGCGCCACCGGCGTGTCGGAGATCCTGACCCGGCTGACACAGCGGGTCGACCTGGTGCAGATGGCGGTGCGCGGCGGCGCGTCGGAGGCACTGCCGCCCGACCTGGACACGGCCGAACACCTGCTGATCGTCAACGACTTCCCGCACGGTTTCGACGACCGGTCGGTCACGCAGCTGCGCTACCTGGCCGACGAGGGGCCCGCCGTCGGCGTCCACCTGATGCTGGTCGCGGACCGTGAGGACGCCTCCGCGTACGGCCCGCTGCTCGACCCGCTGTGGCGGTCGCTGCTGCGTCTGACCCCGGTACCGGAGGACCATCTGGCCGACCCCTGGGTCGGCCACGCCTGGACGTACGAGCCGGCCCCGCCGCCCGCCGGGAGTCCGGTGCTCCGGCAGGTCCTCGGCCGGGTCGCCGAGGCCCGCCGCTCGTGGAACCGCTGAGGGCGCAAGAAGGCTCTCCGACCCTCACCAAGCATTGGTAAAGGTCTCCGACCAGCGAATTTGGATCTTCTTTTACTTTTCCCTTTACCTTTCCTTGGTGATTGGGGTACCGTTTTTCACACGGAGGGGAGTACTCCCTGACAGCTGCGGCGCACCCGTCAATACGGATCCACCGGGATCCCGGGGCGTCGGCCCGCGAGGCTCCGTTCGCGCACCGCGCGCGGGTCCCCGGGTGGAAGAGACCTCCGGCAGCGACGACGCTGACATTTGCCGTGACGTACTGCCGGAGGCGCAGTGGATGTTTCCGTGACCCTTTGGGTCCTCACCATCGTGGGCCTTGCCGCCCTCATCGCGGTCGACTTCCTGATCGGCCGAAAACCCCATGACGTGTCCGTGAAGGAGGCCGGGGTCTGGACCGTCGTCTGGGTCGCGCTGGCCGCCCTGTTCGGTCTCGGCCTGCTGGTGTTCTCGGGAGGCCGACCGGCGGGCGAGTTCTACGCCGGCTTCATCACCGAGAAGTCGCTCAGCGTGGACAACCTCTTCGTCTTCGTGCTGATCATGGCGAAGTTCTCGGTGCCGTCGAAGTACCAGCAACGGGTCCTGCTCGTCGGTGTACTCATAGCGCTGGTCCTGCGGACGGTCTTCATCGCCGCCGGCGCCGCGATCATCGCCAGCTTCTCGTGGATCTTCTACATCTTCGGCGCCTTCCTGATCTGGACGGCCTGGAAGCTCATCCAGGACGCCCGCTCCGGTGACGAGGACGAGGAGTTCGAGGAGAACAAGCTGCTCAAGGCGGTCGAACGCCGCTTCGGCGTGGCCGACCGGTACCACGGGACCAAGCTGTGGATCCGGGAGAACGGCAAGCGCGTCATGACGCCGATGCTCGTCGTGATGCTGGCCATCGGCACGACCGACGTGCTCTTCGCGCTCGACTCGATCCCCGCGATCTTCGGTCTGACGCAGGACCCGTACATCGTGTTCACCGCCAACGCGTTCGCGCTGATGGGTCTGCGGCAGCTCTACTTCCTGATCGGCGGTCTGCTCAAGAAGCTGGTTCACCTCAGCTACGGCCTGTCGGTGATCCTCGGCTTCATCGGCGTCAAGCTCGTCCTGCACGCCCTGCACGAGTCCGGGGTGCACGTGCCCGAGATCAGCATCCCGGTCTCCCTGGGCGTCATCTGCGCGGTCCTTGCCGTCACGACGGTCACGAGCCTGATGGCCACCAGAAAGCAGGGCGCGGCCGAGGGCTCCGAGGAACCCGACGCGGAGGCCCGCAAGGACCACGCGGACACCTGAGGGTTCCCCTGACGACCGGCCGCCGGTCCGCCCGCCGGGTCGCGGGAGGGCCGGCGGGCGGGGGCGAACTCCGGCCGTATTCCCGCCCGGACGGCCGTGCGGGCACCGGTTCCGGGAGGATGCCGTCATGCCCCTCCTGGCCGCCCCCACGATCACCGCCGGAACCCTCGCCGCCCTCGGGCAGCCGGTCCTGCCCATGGACGGCGGCGGGATGCTGCGCCCCTGGCGGGAAGCGGACGCCGCGAGCGTGGTGGAGGCGTACGCGGACCCGCACATCCAGCGCTGGCACGTGCGCAGGGCCGACTCGGTGGCGGAGGCCCGCGAGTGGATCACGCTCTGGCGGCGGACCTGGCAGAGCGAGACGGCGGGCCACTGGGCGGTGACCGCGGACGACGGGAAGACGGTACTGGGCCGGCTCGCGTTGAAGGCCTGGGACTTCTTCGACGGCGGAGCCGAGGTCGCCTACTGGACGATGCCGTCCGCCCGGGGAGCGGGAGTCGCCGCCCGAGCGGTACGGGCGGCCGCCCGCTGGGCGCTGGACGAGGCGGGATTCCAACGGCTCGAACTCGAACACTCCACCGCGAACCCCGCGTCGTGCCGCGTGGCCGCCAAGGCCGGATTCGAGGGGGAGGGCCTCCGCCGGCAGGCCGCCCGGCACGCCGACGGATGGCACGACATGCACCGCCACGCCAAGGTTCGGCAACCTGGGCGGGAGCACCCGTCCCCGGCCGGATCACCGGAATGCGAAGGAAAGGGGGGTCTGTGACGATCACTGCATGACGACTCGGCTCAGGACGCTCATGACGCAGTGGACGGTCCTCGTACCGGCACTCGCGGTGGTCCTGCTGATCCTCACCTGGGGGCGCGACCTGCCCGGTGCCGTCGTCGCCCTGGTCACCGTGATCCTCGCGGGATCGGTGCTGGCGGCCGTCCACCACGCGGAGGTGGTCGCCCACCGGGTCGGCGAACCGTTCGGCTCCCTGGTCCTGGCCATCGCCGTCACGGTGATCGAGGTCGCGCTGATCGTCACCTTGATGGCCGACGGCGGTGACAAGAGTTCGACGCTCGCCCGGGACACCGTCTTCGCGGCGGTGATGATCACCTGCAACGGCGTGGTCGGCATCTCCCTGCTCGTGGCGTCACTGCGGCACGGCACCGCCGTCTTCAACCCCGAGGGCACCGGCGCCGCACTCGCCACCGTGGCGACCCTGGCCACCCTCAGCCTGGTCCTGCCGACGTTCACCACGAGTTCGCCGGGCGCGCAGTTCTCCGGGGTCCAGCTCACCTTCGCCGCGCTGTCGTCGCTGATCCTCTACGGGCTGTTCGTGGCGACCCAGACCGTCCGGCACCGCGACTACTTCCTGCCCGTCACCCGGCAGGGCGAGGTGATCACCGCCGACTCCCACGCCGACGCCCCCACCGCGCGTACCGCGTGGATCAGCGTCGGGCTGCTGGGCCTCGCGCTGGTCGGGGTGGTGGGCCTCGCCAAGGGGGTGTCGCCCACCATCGAGTCCGGAGTCGAGGCCGCCGGCCTCCACCACGCCGTGGTCGGTGTGATCATCGCCCTGCTCGTGCTGCTGCCCGAGACCATCGCCGCACTGCGCTCGGCCCGGCGCGACCGGGTGCAGACGAGCCTCAACCTGGCGCTCGGCTCGGCGATGGCGAGCATCGGCCTGACCATCCCGGCGGTCGCCCTCGCCTCGATCTGGCTCTCCGGACCACTGGTCCTCGGCCTCAACGCGACCCACATGCTGCTGCTCGCGCTGACGCTCGTGGTGAGTTCGCTGACGGTCGTCCCCGGACGAGCGACCCCGCTCCAGGGTGGCGTCCACCTGGTCATCTTCGCGGCCTACCTGGAACTGGCGATCAACCCCTGAGCCCCGACCCGCCCCGCCGCCCGTCCGACCGATCCGCGCCGGCTCCCGGACCGCGGGCGGCACGCCGGACCGGGGCAGGCCCCCGCCCCGCGCGTCAGCCCGCGGCCGGTTCCGCCACCACCCGCACCGGGCGGGTCTCGGGCAGCAGGGCGAAGCAGCCCAGGGCGACCAGCGCGACGACGGTCAGATAGGCGCCCACGCCCCAGGGCGCCCGCCCCGAGTGCTCGGAGAGCGCGGTCGCGATCATCGGTGTGAGCGCCCCGCCGAGGACCCCGCCCAGGTTGTAGCCCACCGCGGCGCCCGTGCAGCGCACCCGGGGGTCGAAGAGTTCCGGCAGATAGGCCGCGATCACGGCGAACATCGTGATGAACGCGATCAACGCCCCCAGGAAACCCGCGAACATCAGCAGCGGCTCACCCGTCGACAGCAGCGCCACCAGGGGGAACATCCACACGACCGCGAGCGCGCTGCCCGCCAGGCACAGCGGGCGCCGCCCCAGCCGGTCACTGAGCGACGCGAAGACGGGGGTGAGCGAGCCCTTCACCACCATGGCGGCCATGACGCAGACCAGCATCACGGTCCGGTCCACGCCGAGCCGCTCGGTGCCGTAGGAGAGGGACCACGTGGTCACCGTGTAGAAGATCGCGTATCCCAGCGACAGCGCGCCGGCCGTGAGCAGTACCAGCCGCCAGTGGTCGCGCACGACCTCGACGAACGGTACGCGCGCGTGCGTGTCGATCGCGAGGAAACCGGGACTCTCCACCAGCGACGAGCGCAGCCACAGCCCGGCGACGGCGAGCACCCCGGACGCCCAGAACGGCACCCGCCAGCCCCACGACGCGAACTGCGCGTCGGAGAGCGTCGCGGACAGGGCGACCATCACGCCGTTCGCGAGCAGGAATCCGAACGAGGGTCCGATCTGCGGAAAGCTCGACCAGAGGCCGCGCCGTCCGGGCGGCGCGTGCTCGGCGGTCAGCAGCACCGCCCCGCCCCACTCGCCGCCGAGCCCGAGCCCCTGGAGGAAACGCAGGGCGACGAGCAGCACGGGAGCGGCGGCGCCGATCGCGCCGTACGTCGGGACGCAGCCGACCGCGACGGTCGCGCCGCCCGTCAGGAGCAGGGAGGCGACGAGCACGGGACGACGCCCCCGGCGGTCCCCGACGTGCCCGAACAGCACCGCGCCCAGCGGTCGTGCGACGAACCCGACCCCGAACGTCGCGAAGGCGGCCAGCGTCCCCGCGAGCGGCGAGAACGTGGGGAAGAACAGCGGCCCGAGGACGAGGGCCGCGGCCGTGCCGTACACGAAGAAGTCGTAGAACTCGATCGCGGTCCCGGCGAGTGAGGCGGCGGCCAGCCGCAGCATGGAGGGCGCCCTCACGGTGTGTACGTCGCGCATGCCGCGTCAACCACGCACGGTCACCATCGGTTACGGGCGCGGGGGGCGCGCCGGTGTCAGTACGTGACGGTGATGCGCCGGGCGGGTCCGTCCACGCGCACCGTGCCGCCGTAGGGGATCACCACCTGCGGGTCGGTGTGTCCGAGGTCCACGTCGAAGACGGCCGGCATGTCCGGGGCGTACGTCCGCAGTGCGCGCAGCACCGCGGCACGCTGCTCGGCGGCGTAACGGGCGCCCTGCTCCGGCGTGTTGGGGGACTGGAACGACCAGGTCTTCGCTCGGGCCATCAGCAGCGCGCCGAAGCGCCGGAGCAGTCCGCGCTCGCCCATGTTGCGCAGGACGCGGAACACCTCGTCGGCGCTGGGCAGTTCCTCGGACGTCTCCAGGAAGAGCACGTTGCCGTCGTACTCGGAGAGGTCGCGCGCGATCTCGCGGTCCGCCATCAGCAGCCAGCCGAGGATCTCCAGGTTGCCGCCCCAGCTCGGCCCCTCGGCGACCCGGTCGGCGTTGTGCCACGTCCAGCCGGTGCCGGGCCGGGTGGCGGGCTCGGAGTCGAAGGTGGCGGGGTCCGCCCAGTCGCGGGAGACGTCGTTCCAGTCGGTGGCGGGGGCCAGTTCGTACGGGCCCGTGGTGAACAGCGCGGCCCGCAGCGAGGCCTCGGTCTGCGGATGCATGGCGCCCGGACGGCCCAGCTCGACCATCACGGAGGCGCCGTGGTAGCCGACGATGCCGGTGGTGCGCAGGAAGGCGAGCAGGTTGGTGTTGTCGCTGTACCCGAAGAACGGCTTCGGGTTGGCCCGTATCAACTCGCGGTCCAGGAACGGCAGTACGGTGATCTGGTCGTCGCCGCCTATCGACGCGAGGACGGCCCTGACGGCGGGGTCGGCGAAGGCCGCGTGGATGTCGTCGGCGCGCTCCTGGGGCGTGGAGCCCATCTTCCGCGTCGCCGGGTACTCCACCGGCCTGAGGCCGTAGAGGGTGCGCAGCCGCTCCAGGCCGAGTTCGAAGGGCAGCGGGAGGAGACCCGGCAGGCCCGCCGACGGTGAGATCACGGCGACCTGGTCCCCGGCCGCGGGCTTGGGCGGATACACGGGTGTCTGCATGCGTCGACGGTAGGGCAGGCACGCGTGCGCGCGCACCGTGATAAACCGGGTCCGAGCAGCGGTCCCGTCCGGGCCGCACACCGCGAACGGACCGGAGGAACCGTGCCCCGCACCCTCGCCAGCGCCCCGATCATGATCCTCAACGGCCCCAACCTGAACCTCCTGGGGCAGCGGCAGCCGGAGATCTACGGCCGGGAGACGCTCGCCGACATCGAGGAGATGTGCGCCAAGGCGGCCGCCGCGCACGGCGGCACGGTCGACCTCCGGCAGTCCAACCACGAGGGCGAGTTGATCGACTGGATCCACGAGGCCCGTCTGCACCACGTGGGCATCGTCATCAACCCGGGCGCGTACTCGCACACTTCGGTCGCGATCCTGGACGCGCTCAACGCCTGCGAGGGACTTCCGGTGCTGGAGGTCCACATCTCCAACATCCACAGGCGCGAGTCGTTCCGGCACCACTCCTACGTCTCGCTGCGTGCGGACGGCGTCATCGCGGGCTGCGGTGTGCGGGGCTACGTCTTCGCGGTGGAGCGGGTGGCAGAGCTCGCCGGCCCCGCCGCGGCCGCCACCTGAGCCCGTGCCCGCCCCGGCCTAGAGCCGGCCGGCCTCCACGATCCGCCGCAGGAAGCGCCGGGTTCGCTCCTCGCGCGGGTCGCCGAACACCTCCTGCGGAGTGCCGCGTTCCAGGACCACGCCGCCGTCGAGGAAGCAGACCTGGTCGGCCACCTCGCGCGCGAAGGCCATCTCGTGCGTGGCCAGCACCATGGTCATGCCGTCCTCCTTGAGGCCACGGACCACGGCCAGTACCTCGCCCACCAGTTCGGGGTCCAGGGCGGCCGTGATCTCGTCGAGCAGCAGCAGGCGCGGACGTACGGCCAGGGCGCGGACGATGGCGACGCGCTGCTGCTGACCGCCGCTGAGCCGGTCCGGGTACTCACCGGCCCGCGCGCCGAGGCCGAGGCGGTCCAGCAGTTCCCGGGCCCGCTCCTCGGCCTCCGCGCGCCGCACGCCGTGGACACGGCGCGGGGCGAGGGTGATGTTCTCCAGCACCGTCATGTGCGGGAAGAGGTTGTAGGCCTGGAACACCACACCGATGCGGCGCCGCACCGCGTCCTGGTCGACACGCGGGGCGGTGATCTCCTCGCCGTCCAGCCACACCGCCCCGTCGTCGATCTCCTCCAGCAGGCCGGCGCACCTGAGCAGCGTCGACTTGCCGGAGCCGGAGGCGCCGATCAGCGCGGTCACCGTGTGCGAGGTGACGTCGAGGTCCACGTCGCGCAGGACGAGCGAGTCGCCGAACGACTTGCGGACGGACTCCACCCGCAGCACCGCGGTGCCCTCGCCGACGTCCTCGCTCATGCCGTTCCTCCCTGCGTGCGCCTGCGGTCCATGCGGGCCGTCACCCAGTCGGTGAGGCGGGTCATCGGGATGGTCAGCGCCACGAAGACCAGGCCGGCCACGATGTACGGCGTGTAGTTGAGGCTGCGCCCCACGATGATGTCGGCCGCGCGCACCGCGTCCACGGCACCGCCGATCGACACGAGCCCGGTGTCCTTCTGGAGCGACACCAGGTCGTTCAGCAGCGCCGGCACCTGACGGCGCACGGCCTGCGGGAGCACGACGTGGCGCAGCGTCTGACGGTTCGTGAGCCCCAGCGAGCGGGCGGCGGCGCGCTGCGAGGGGTGCACGGACTCGATGCCGGCGCGGAACACCTCCGCGACGTACGCCGAGTACGTCAGCGTGAGCGCCGTACCGCCCAGCAGCACGGGGTCGACGGTGACGCCCTGGAGGCGCAGCGCCGGGACCCCGAAGACCACGATCATCAGGGTGATGATCAGCGGCAGCCCGCGGAAGAAGTCCGTGTACGCGGCGGCCAGTACGCGCACCGGGAAGAACACCGGCCCGCGCAGGGTCCGGGCGATCGCGATCAGCATGCCGAGGACCAGGACGGCCGCTCCGCAGACCAGCAGCAGCCGGACGTTGAGCCACAGCCCGTCGAGCACCCTGGGCAGCGCCTCGCGCGCGTACCGGCCGTTGAAGAACGTCTCCCTGGTGCGCGGCCAGCCGGGCGCGCCGGTCACCACGACGTACAGGACCGCCGCGGTGACCGCTGTCGACAGCGTCGCGACGACGGCCGCAGCCCGGGCGCGCGTCCGGCGGTGACGCTCGCGTTCGAGCCGCCGCCGCGACGGCACGTACGGGTCGTCGGTGTCCGCGCGGGCGCCGCCCGGGGCGTCGCCGTCGTCGGGAGGGCCGGACTCCGGCTTCAGGAGCGTCACTTGAGCACGGGCGCGTCGACGGCGTCCGACAGCCACTGCTGCTCGATCTTCGCCAGGGTGCCGTCCGCGCGCAGGGCGTCCACGGCCTTCGAGACGCACGACGTGAGCGGGCTGCCCTTGTCGAGCACCAGGCCGAACTGCTCCGGCGTACCGCCCTGGTTCTCGAACTGGCCGACGATCTTCGCGTCGGTCACCTCGGCGGAGGTCACGTAGAACGCGGTGGGCAGGTCCAGGACCACGGCGTCCACCTGACCGTTCTCCAGCGCCGACTTGACCTGGTCGCTCTTGGCGTAGACGGCGGCGTCCCGCTTCGGCTTCACCACGTCGTCGATGTAGTCGAGGCTGGTGGTGCCCACCTGGGCGCCCAGCTTCACGTTCCGCAGATCGGCGAGGCCGGTGGCCTTCGCCGCGGCGGAGCCCTTGAGCGCGACGACCGCCTGGCGCACGTCGTAGTAGCCCGAGGAGAAGTCCACGGCCTTCTTGCGCTCGGCGCTGATGGACACCTGGTTGATGTCGAAGTCGAACGTCTTCACACCGGGCGCGAACGCCTTGTTGAAGGGGACGCTCTGCCACACCACGGCGCTTCGGGCGTAACCGAGCTTCTTGGCGACCGCGTAGGCCACTGCCGACTCGAAGCCCTCGCCGTTGGCCGGCTTGCCGTCCTTGAACCACGGCTCGTAGGCGGGCTCGTCCGTCGCGACCGTCAGCTTGCCGGAGGACTTGGTGTCGAGCCCGCTCCCGGCGCAGGTGCTCGCCGTCGTGCCCGACGCGGGCGCGGAGGCCTTCTCCTCGGGCTGCGGCGCACAGCCGACGGCTGCGGTGAACAGAAGGGCGGCGAGGGCGGCGACGGCGGCATGGCGCGCGTACGGAGCGGGGTGCATGGCGGGAGAGTGGCAGGCCGTCCCCGGTTTGTCGAGGTCACAACAGGGTTCGTCCCGCATGGTGGGAACGCGTGTTGCGATCTCGTGAACGCCCGCCGCCGGGCTTGCGCGGGGCCGCCCCAACCGCCCTGTGCGAACAGCCGGTTCCGGCCCCGCGACCGTCCGCCGGTCACCACCCGCGCGCGTGCCACTCCGGCAGGTGCGGTCGCTCGGCGCCCAGGGTGGTGTCGTTGCCGTGACCGGGGTAGACCCAGGTCTCGTCCGGGAGCGCGTCGAAGATCTTGGTCTCGACGTCACGGATCAGGCTGGCGAACGCGGCGGGATCCTTGCGGGTGTTGCCCACCCCGCCGGGGAACAGGCAGTCCCCGGTGAAGACGTGCGGGTGTCCGTGCGGGTCGTCGTAGACGAGGGCGACCGAGCCCGGCGTGTGCCCCACCAGGTGGCGCGCGGTCAGCTCGACCTGCCCCACGCGCACGACGTCGCCGTCGGAGAGCAGGACGTCCGTGGGCACCGGGATGCCCTCCGCGTCGTCGCGGCCCGCGTACGTACGCGCGCCCGTCGCCGCCACGACCGCGGCGAGCGCCTGCCAGTGGTCGCCGTGCCGGTGCGTGGTGACGACCGAGGCGATGCCGTCGTCGCCGATCGTGCCCAGCAGGGTCTCCGCCTCGGCGGCGGCGTCGATCAGCAACTGCTCGTCCGTGGCGCGGCAGCGCAGCAGATAGGCGTTGTTGTCCATGGGGCCGACCGCGAGCTTGGTGATCATCAGGTTCTGCAGTTCGTGCACGTCGGCGGGGCCGCCGACCTTCACCGCTCCGCTGTACGTCATGGCGGTCACCCTATAGCGGCCCGGCGGCACCCGGCCGGGCCGGGCGCGGGGCGGCGGCCGGGGGAGCGCCGGTACGCGCGGGGGAGCCGTCCGCCCGTGGCGGTGCGCCGCCGGGCGCGGGGGCCGTCGGTGTCTACAGCGGCGGGAGCGCGGGCAGTTCGCCGCCGGTCACCGAGAGCCCGTCCCCGGCCCGGCGTCCGGCGAGCCAGCCGAGCAGACCGGCGCGGGCGCCGGTCACGACGATCGCGGGGTCCGCCGCCTCCTCGCCCGTCGTCCACGCGCGCGTGGTGTCCGTCAGCCGGGTCGCGGGGACGTCGGTCCGCCCGGCGAAGCGGGCGGCGAGGAACCCGATCTCCCGTTCCGTGAACTCCTCCGGCAGGTGTTCGAGCTCGTAGCCCGTGTCGAGGTCCACGTGGTGCAGCTCGACCTCGGCCCACCGGCGGAACGGGAGCCGTGCCGCGGTGTCGGTGACCCCGTTGCGCAGTTCCACCGTCCGCGTCCAGTCGGTCGTCAGGACGGCCGCGCGCTCCATGCGGGCCGTGCTCGCCCGCAGGTCGGCGAGGTGCTCGGGGAGGGGGCGAGCGGCGTCCCGCGCGATGTCGGCGTCCCGATCGGCGTCCGAGACGTACATGGGACGGCCGTCGAGGACGTTGACGAACGCGTCCGCGTTCCGGGAGAGGTGCGCCAGGACGTGACCACGGCTCCAGCCGGGCAGCCGTGACGGTTGCGTCACCGCGGCGTTGTCCAGAGCGGCGGCTGCGGCGAGCAGCCGCCCGGTCGCTTCACGTACAGACTCCAGGTCACGTGCGTGATCGGTCATGCCCTCGACAGTAGGCCCCGCCACACCTTCGGGTGAAGACGCCGGAGCGCGTCCCAAATTCGAATACACGTGCTATATGGTCGGGGATAGCGTCGGGCATGCTGGAGGGCCGGGGATTGTTATGCCGACCGGAATCCGACCGGCGTTGTCAGTGGCTCCCCCTAGTCTGGGAAAGACGGGGCCCAGCCCTGTCACTTCTCTCAAGAAAGGTGCGGACCGGCGTGGCCGACCGTCTCATCGTCCGTGGCGCGCGCGAGCACAACCTCAGAAATGTCTCGCTCGACCTGCCGCGTGACTCGCTCATCGTCTTCACGGGCCTGTCGGGGTCGGGCAAGTCCTCCCTGGCCTTCGACACGATCTTCGCCGAGGGCCAGCGGCGCTACGTCGAGTCGCTGTCGTCGTACGCGCGGCAGTTCCTCGGCCAGATGGACAAGCCGGACGTCGACTTCATCGAGGGACTTTCCCCCGCGGTCTCCATCGACCAGAAGTCCACGTCGCGCAACCCGCGCTCCACGGTCGGCACCATCACCGAGGTCTACGACTACCTGCGCCTGCTGTTCGCGCGCATCGGCAAGCCGCACTGCCCCGAATGCGGCCGGCCCATCTCCCGCCAGTCGCCGCAGGCCATCGTCGACAAGGTCCTGGAACTGCCCGAGGGCAGCCGCTTCCAGGTGCTGTCGCCGCTGGTGCGCGAGCGCAAGGGGGAGTTCGTCGACCTCTTCTCCGACCTCCAGACCAAGGGCTACAGCCGCGCGCGCGTGGACGGCGAGACGATCCAGCTCTCGGAACCGCCCACGCTGAAGAAGCAGGAGAAGCACACCATCGAGGTGGTCATCGACCGCCTCACGGTGAAGGACTCCGCGAAGCGCCGCCTCACCGACTCCGTCGAGACGGCCCTCGGCCTGTCCGGCGGCATGGTCGTGCTCGACTTCGTCGACCTCCCGGAGGACGACCCCGAGCGCGAGCGCATGTACTCCGAGCACCTGTACTGCGCCTACGACGACCTGTCCTTCGAGGAGCTGGAGCCGCGCTCCTTCTCGTTCAACTCGCCCTTCGGAGCCTGTCCCGAGTGCAGCGGCATCGGTACGCGCATGGAGGTCGACGCCGAGCTGATCGTCCCCGACCCGGACAAGTCCCTCGACGAGGGCGCCATCCACCCCTGGTCGCACGGTCACTCCAAGGACTACTTCGGCCGGCTCGTCGGCGCCCTCGCGGACGCCCTCGGCTTCCGCACGGACATCCCCTTCGCGGGCCTCCCGCAGCGCGCCAAGAAGGCTCTGCTGTACGGGCACCGCACGCAGATCGAGGTCCGCTACCGCAACCGGTACGGCCGCGAGCGCGTGTACACGACCGCGTTCGAGGGCGCGGTGCCGTTCGTGAAGCGGCGGCACAGCGAGGCGGAGAGCGACACCAGCAGGGAGCGCTTCGAGGGCTACATGCGCGAGGTCCCCTGCCCGGTCTGCGAGGGCACGCGCCTCAAGCCGATCGTCCTCGCGGTCACGGTCATGGAGAAGTCGATCGCCGAGGTCGCCGCCATGTCCATCAGCGACTGCGCGGAGTTCCTGGGTAGGCTGCGGCTGAGCGCCCGCGACAAGAAGATCGCCGAACGCGTCCTCAAGGAGGTCAACGAACGGCTCCGCTTCCTGGTCGACGTGGGCCTCGACTACCTCTCGCTGAACCGCGCGGCCGGCACCCTGTCCGGCGGCGAGGCCCAGCGCATCCGGCTGGCCACGCAGATCGGCTCCGGCCTCGTCGGCGTCCTCTACGTCCTCGACGAGCCGTCCATCGGCCTGCACCAGCGCGACAACCACCGGCTCATCGAGACCCTGGTCAGGCTGCGCGACATGGGCAACACGCTCATCGTCGTCGAGCACGACGAGGACACGATCAAGGTCGCCGACTGGATCGTCGACATCGGCCCCGGAGCCGGTGAGCACGGCGGCAAGGTCGTGCACAGCGGCTCCCTCAAGGAGCTGCTCGCCAACAAGGAGTCGCAGACCGGGGCGTACCTCTCCGGCCGCAAGGCCATCCCGGTGCCCGACGTCAGGCGCCCGCTCGACCCGGGCCGGCAGCTCACCGTGCACGGCGCGCGTGAGAACAACCTCCAGAACATCGACGTGTCGTTCCCGCTGGGCGTGTTCACCGCGGTCACGGGCGTGTCGGGTTCCGGAAAGTCGACCCTGGTCAACGACATCCTCTACACCCACCTCGCCCGTGAGCTGAACGGCGCGAGGAGCGTCCCCGGGCGGCACACGCGCGTGGCGGGCGACGACCTGGTCGACAAGGTCGTGCACGTGGACCAGTCGCCCATCGGCCGCACCCCGCGGTCGAACCCGGCGACGTACACCGGTGTCTTCGACCACGTGCGCAAGCTGTTCGCGGAGACGATGGAGGCGAAGGTCCGCGGCTACCTGCCGGGCCGCTTCTCCTTCAACGTCAAGGGCGGCCGCTGCGAGAACTGCGCCGGCGACGGCACGATCAAGATCGAGATGAACTTCCTCCCGGACGTCTACGTCCCGTGCGAGGTCTGCCACGGTGCCCGGTACAACCGGGAGACCCTGGAGGTCCACTACAAGGGCAAGTCCATCGCCGACGTGCTGAACATGCCGATCGAGGAGGCCATGGACTTCTTCGAGGCCGTTCCCGCGATCTCCCGCCACCTGCGCACGCTCAACGACGTCGGTCTCGGCTACGTCCGCCTCGGGCAGTCGGCCACCACGCTGTCCGGCGGCGAGGCGCAGCGCGTCAAGCTCGCCAGCGAACTCCAGCGGCGCTCGACCGGCCGCACCGTCTACGTCCTGGACGAGCCGACCACCGGTCTGCACTTCGAGGACATCAGCAAGTTGCTGACGGTGCTCTCCGGGCTGGTGGACAAGGGCAACACGGTCGTCGTCATCGAGCACAACCTCGACGTGATCAAGACCGCCGACTGGGTTGTCGACATGGGTCCCGAAGGGGGCGCGGGCGGTGGTCTCGTCGTCGCGGAGGGCACGCCCGAGGAAGTGGCCGGAGTGCCGGCCAGCCACACCGGCAAGTTCCTGCGGGAGGTCCTCGACGCGGAGCGGATCAGCGACGCCGCCCCGGTGAAGGCTCCGCGCAAGGCGGCCGCGAAGAAGGCGGTCGCTGCCGGGGCCACGGCGCGCAGGACGACGACGGCCAAGACCGGTGCGGCGAAGACCACGACGGCGAAGACCACGCCGGCGAAGTCGACGTCCGCGGCGACGAAGGCGGGCGCCAAGAAGGCGTCGCCCGCTGCCGCCAAGAAGACGACGCGGGCCCGCAAGGCCTGAGCGGGCGGCTGCCGCCGTCGTCCGGTCCGTCCCGGCTCGTGCCGGGGCGGACCGGATCCGATTTTTCGGCCGAAGCCCCACCGGCGGGACGTATCACGAACAATCGGGAAATGACCGGTGCTCCACGGGAACCGACCGTGGGGCACCGGTCGTTCTCTGTCCAGCCGCACCGATTCCGCGGTCCGGCGGCCGACCGGTTTCCGGTCGCGCCCCGGGCACCTTGACAAGAACACAGAGGAATTCGAGCACGACGGGGGCGCGGCCGGGCGTCCCCGCCTCCCGACGAAGTCCCTTTAAAGGCCGACCAGTTCGGCCGCGTACGGCGGTTCGGCGCCCGCCCGCGAACAGGTGATCGCCGCAGCGCGCGCGGCGAACCCCAGCAACTGCGTCCAGCCGTCGGCGTCCAGGCCCGCGACGCCCTCCGCGGACAGTGCCCCGCGAGCCGAAAGGCCGTGCAGCAGCGCCGCGTTGACCGTGTCGCCCGCGCCGATGGTGTCCACCACGGACACCCGCTCGCCGGGCACGGAGTACTCGGCGCCGTCCGCGGTGAAGGCGGTCAGCCCGTCCCCGCCCCGCGTGACCACCACGGCGGAGGGACCCGCCGCCAGCCACTCGCGCGGAGAGCCGCCCAGCCACTCCGCGTCCTCCTCGGACAGCTTCAGCAGGCGGACGGAGGGGAGCCAGCTCGCGAACCTCGCCCGGTAGGCATCGGCGTCCGGGACGAGACCCGCCCGGACATTGGGGTCGAGCGCGGTGAAGACACCGCGGTCCGCGCAGGTGCGCAGCAGTTCCTCGTAGGCGCTCGCCCCCGGCTCCAGCACCAGCGAGCAGGTGCCGAAGGACACCGCGCGGGTCGCCCCGGGAAGCCGCGCGGGCATGGCGAAGAGGCGGTCGGCGGTGCCCTCCACGTAGAAGGAGTACGAGGCCGAACCGCCCGCGTCGACCGTCGCCACGGCGAGGGTGGTCGGCTCTCCGCCGCGCTGCACACAGGACACGTCCACACCCGCGTCGCGCAGTCCGTCGAGGAGGGCCTCGCCGAAGGCGTCGTCCGAGGTCCGGGAACAGAAGGCGGTGGGTGAGCCCAGGCGGCCGAGGGCCACGGCCGTGTTGTACGGGCCGCCGCCCAGGGCGGGCTTCAGGGGTCCGAGGGCGCCCCTGCCTTGGGGGACCAGGTCGATCAGGGCCTCACCGGCGACGACGATCACGAGACGGTTCCTCTCTCAACGGGACGGCCGGCGCGGGCGTGCGGGTGCGTGCGCGGTTTCGCCGGGGCGCTCCCCTCGCGGCACCGCACGGCGGCCGCCCGCGCCGTGCGCCCAGGGTACGGAAGCGCCCGCGCGCCCCGGACCGGCCCGGTGGCGGAGGGCGCGACGGCGTGCGGGCGCCGGGCGAGCCCCCTTCCGGAACGCCGGGTCCGCCCCGGTATCGTCGGGCTTGGGCCGTCTCCAGGGAGCCGGCCGGCCGGCCCGTCGACGGTCGGACCGCACCTACCCGACCAAGTGGAGATCCAGATGTCCGGCCGTCCCGCCCCGAGCCGCCGTACCCTCCTGCGCGGAGCCGCCGTCACCCCCGTCGCCGGGCTCGGCCTCGCCGCCTGCTCCTCCGGGGGCGGCGACGCCTCGCCCTCCGCCACCCCCACGGCACCGGTGACGCTCGGCGCCGACAACGAGGTGGCCAAGGGTGCGGCGAAGCTCTACGAGGATCAGAACGTGGTGGTCAGCCGCGCCGAGGACGGGACCCTCAAGGCGTTCAGCAGCATCTGCACGCACGCGCAGTGCGCGATCAACACGCTCCGGGGCACGACCCTCGTCTGCCCCTGCCACGGCAGCGAGTTCGACGCGACGACGGGCAAGGTCGTGCGCTCGCCGGCGACCGAACCGCTGCACCCGCTCCAGGTGGAGAGCAAGAACGGCAAGATCGTCGCGGGTCCCGGCGCCTGACCCGCGGCCCCCGGGGCAGGGCGGCCCGGTGGCGGCCGCGTCACTCCCAGTCCCATCCGATGCCCAGGCGCCCCGTCCGCACCCGGGGCTCCACCACGTGCACCGCGTGATGCCGCCCGCTGAGCACCAGCTCCTCGCCGTCCCCGCGCGCGGAGGCGGCGCGCTGCGCGACCCGGTGGCAGCGGGCCGGCAGGTTCCCCGCGTCGAACCGCACCTGCAACGAGTACTGGCCGTCCGCGAAGTCGACGTCGCGCACGTACTGCCGCGACTCACCGGCCGTGCCGTCCTCGACGCCGTAGCGGAACAGGAAGGTGTCGCCCGCCCGAAGGGTGGTGTCGAAGAGCAGCTCGGCCACGAAGAGTCCCGTTCCCTGGTGCCAACGCACCCTGCCCGTACGGCAGTTCTCCAGGGCGTGCGCCGTCATACGGTGCGGGGCGCATCCGGCGTCCCCGCGGTGCGCCGCCACGAAGCGGTCGACGCCGTCCGCGCGGGCCCGCACTATCAACTGCGCCTCGTAATGGGCGAGTTCGCGGCGGGCACCGATCCGGATCCGTTCGTGCAGGCCGAGCACGTGCAACCCACTGTCGGAGGGTGCCCCCGGCCCTGCCGGCACGTCCTCGGGAAAGTCGTCGACCGGGGGCCGTGATCCGGGGCCCGCCAGGGGTTCCGCCGGCGGGTGGTACTCGCACACCGGTGCCACCGCCGGAACGTCCGGTCCGCCGACCGTCTCCGTGTCCCCGTCCACGAGAAGACGCAGCAGCGACTCCTCCGGCAGCCGCAGGATGTCCTCCAGCGCCCGGACGGCCCGCAGGGACTCCGGGCGCTGCGGGCGCCGCGCCCCCTGCTGCCAGTAACTGAGGCTGGTGACACCGACCTTGACCCCGTGACGCGACAGATGGTGCTGGACGCGTTGCAGCGGCAGACCCCGGGCGGCGATGGCGGCGCGCAGTGCGACGTGGAAGGGCCCGAAGCGCAGGGCGGCGTCCAGTTCCGCGGCGAGGGTGTCCGCAGGCTCGGTGGCGTGCGCCATGCGGCGTCCTCCCTGTGAATGCGCGCGGCGGCCGGGCGGATCCCGGCCGGACCGACGGAGCGCGCGGCGGCGGTGCCCGCGTGGGCGTCCGGCCGGGATCCGCGTCTTCGCACAGTCGTACGTCCGGGCCCGCGTTCTTGTTCAGGGCGCCGGGTTCTCCGCATTGAAGCGTGTCGGCCGTGTCCCGACAACACTTTGCGCGGACCGCGCACGGCCGGGTGCGCACCCGGCGGGTCGCGCCCTCGCGGGAACCCGTCCGCCCGGTGGGACAGCCGGTGGCACACCCGGTCGGACGGCACCCCTCCGGACCTCGTCGGCGTTGTCCACAGGCCCGTCGTCCTGTCGGTCGGCGCCAGTAGGGTGTGAGTCATGGCCGACCCCTCCAGCTACCGCCCCAAGCCGGGAGAGATCCCGGACTCGCCCGGGGTCTACAGGTTCCGCGACGAGCACCGCCGGGTGATCTACGTAGGCAAGGCGAAGAGCCTGCGCCAGCGGCTGGCGAACTACTTCCAGGACCTGTCCGGCCTGCACCCCCGTACCCGCACCATGGTCACGACGGCCGCCTCCGTCGAGTGGACGGTGGTGTCCACGGAGGTCGAGGCGCTCCAGCTGGAGTACTCCTGGATCAAGGAGTTCGACCCCCGGTTCAACGTCAAGTACCGCGACGACAAGAGCTATCCGTACCTCGCGGTGACGATGAACGAGGAGTTCCCGCGGGTGCAGGTGATGCGCGGCCACAAGCGCAAGGGCGTCCGGTACTTCGGCCCCTACGGGCACGCCTGGGCGATCCGGGACACCGTCGACCTGCTGCTGCGCGTCTTCCCGGTCCGGACCTGCTCGGCCGGTGTGTTCAAGAACGCGGCCCGCACCGGACGGCCGTGTCTGCTCGGCTACATCGACAAGTGCTCTGCGCCCTGCGTCGAGCGGGTCACGCCGGACGAACACCGCGCTCTGGCCGAGGAGTTCTGCGACTTCATGGCCGGCCGCACCGGCACCTACATCCGGCGCCTGGAGCAGCGGATGGCCGAGGCGGCCGAGGACATGGAGTACGAGCGGGCGGCCCGGCTGCGCGACGACATCGGGGCGCTCAGGAAGGCCATGGAGAAGAGCGCCGTCGTGCTCGCCGACGCGACGGACGCCGACCTGATCGCGGTCGCCGAGGACGAGCTGGAGGCGGCCGTGCAGATCTTCCACGTCCGCGGCGGGCGGGTGCGCGGCCAGCGCGGCTGGGTGACCGACAAGGTCGAGGAGATCACCACCGGCGCTCTCGTGGAGCACGCCCTCCAGCAGCTCTACGGCGAGGAGAAGGGCGACTCCGTCCCCAAGGAGGTGCTCGTCCCGGCGCTGCCCGACCCGGTGGAGCCGGTCCAGGAGTGGCTGACGGAGCGCCGCGGTGCGAACGTCTCGCTGCGCATCCCGCAGCGCGGCGACAAGAAGGCCCTGATGGAGACGGTGGAGCGCAACGCGCAGCAGTCCCTGGTCCTGCACAAGACCAAGCGCGCCTCCGACCTCACGACCCGCTCGCGCGCGCTGGAGGAGATCGCCGAGGCCCTCGACCTGGACAGCGCGCCGCTGCGCATCGAGTGCTACGACATCTCCCACCTCCAGGGCGAGGACGTCGTGGCCTCCATGGTCGTCTTCGAGGACGGGCTCCAGCGCAAGGGCGAGTACCGCCGCTTCCAGATCAAGGGCTTCGCCGGCCAGGACGACGTCCGGTCCATGCACGAGGTGATCACCCGCCGCTTCCGCCGCTACCTCGCGGACAAGGAGCGCACGGGGGAGTGGGCGGACGACGAGGACCCGCTGACGGAGGAGGACGGCAGGCCCAAGCGGTTCGCGTACCCGCCGCAGCTCGTCGTGGTCGACGGCGGCCGCCCCCAGGTCGCCGCGGCGAAGCGGGCGCTGGACGAGCTCGGGATCGACGACATCGCGGTGTGCGGCCTCGCCAAGCGGCTGGAAGAGGTGTGGCTGCCGGACGAGGAGGACCCGGTGGTCCTGCCCCGCACGAGCGAGGGCCTGTATCTGTTGCAGCGGGTCCGGGACGAGGCGCACCGCTTCGCGATCACGTACCAGCGCGCCAAGAGGGCCAAACGGGTGAGATCGAGCCCGCTGGACGACGTGCCCGGACTCGGTGAGACCCGCAAGCAGGCGTTGATCAAACACTTCGGTTCGGTGAAGAGGCTGCGTTCCGCGACAATTGACCAGATCTGCGAGGTTCCCGGCATAGGCCGCAAGACGGCCGAGGCGGTGGCGGTCGCCTTCGCCAACGCGGCTCCGGCCGCACCCGCCGTCAACACGGCGACCGGAGAGATCATGGAGGACGAGGAACCCGACGAGACGGCGGGTTCCCCCGGGGAGCCCGTGTCCGCGAGCGCCCCGGACGAACTACGGGGGCAGGAGAGATGACTCAGCAGGAACGGCGAGAAGACGCGGATCCGGCGCAGGCAGCGCCGGACCACCAGGAGACGGGCGAGGATCGGACGGGACGGCAAGCGGTCCGGGAAAGCGGAGAACAGGTGAGTACGGACGTCACGACGCCCGGGGGCCAGGACGCGGTCGCGGCCACCCCGGAGCTGGTCATCATCTCCGGCATGTCCGGGGCCGGCCGGTCCACGGCGGCCAAGTGTCTGGAGGACCTCGGCTGGTTCGTCGTCGACAACCTCCCGCCCGCGCTGATCCCCACCATGGTGGAGCTCGGCGCCCGCTCCCAGGGCAACGTGGCGCGGATCGCGGTCGTCGTCGACGTGCGCGGCAGGCGCTTCTTCGACAACCTGCGCGAATCCCTCGCCGACCTCGACACCCGGGACGTCACCCGGCGCATCGTCTTCCTGGAGTCCTCCGACGACGCCCTGGTGCGCCGGTTCGAGTCGGTGCGCCGCCCGCATCCCCTCCAGGGCGACGGCCGCATCGTCGACGGCATCGCCGCCGAGCGGGAACTGCTGCGCGAACTGCGCGGCGACGCCGACCTGGTGATCGACACCTCCAGCCTGAACGTCCACGAGCTGCGGGCGAAGATGGACGCCCAGTTCGCCGGCGACGAGGAGCCCGAACTGCGGGCCACCGTCATGTCCTTCGGCTTCAAGTACGGCCTCCCGGTGGACGCCGACCTGGTCGCGGACATGCGCTTCCTCCCCAACCCGCACTGGGTCCCGGAGCTGCGCCCCTTCACCGGGCTCAACGAGGAGGTCGCGGCGTACGTCTTCAACCAGCCCGGCGCCAAGGAGTTCCTCGACCGGTACGCCGAACTGCTGCGGCTCGTGGCCGCCGGGTACCGCCGCGAGGGCAAGCGGTACGTCACCATCGCGATCGGCTGCACGGGCGGCAAGCACCGGTCGGTCGCCATGTCGGAGAAGCTCGCCGCCCGCCTCGCGGCGGAGGGCGTGGAGACGGTGCTCGTCCACCGGGACATGGGACGCGAATGACCGGACGTACGTTGCGGCTCGGCGGGCTGCGCAGGGTGCCGCCGGACGGAGCGGCCCGGCTCGCCGAGGTCCGCGGCGGTGCCAGGCGCCGTCGGCGCGGCACCCAGCCCAAGGTGGTCGCCCTCGGCGGCGGCATGGGCCTGTCGGCGTCGCTCGCGGCGCTGCGCCGGATCACCGGCGACCTCACCGCGGTGGTCACCGTGGCCGACGACGGCGGCTCCAGCGGCCGCCTGCGCGACGAGCTGGGGGTCCTGCCGCCCGGGGACCTGCGCAAGGCGCTGGCCGCGCTGTGCGGGGACGACGACTGGGGCCAGACCTGGGCCCGGGTCATCCAGCACCGCTTCCACTCCAAGGGCGACCTGCACGACCACGCGGTCGGCAACCTGCTGATCGTCGCGCTGTGGGAACAGCTCGGCGACCACGTCCAGGCCCTCGACCTGGTGGGCAACCTGCTGGGCGCGCACGGCCGGGTGCTGCCGATGTCCGCCGTCCCGCTCGAACTCCAGGCGCTGGTCAAGGGCCACGACCCCGACCACCCGGACGACGTCGACACCGTCCGCGGACAGGCCACCGTCGCGCTCACCCCCGGCGAGGTGCAGTCCGTGCACCTCGTGCCGCACGACCCGCCGGCCGTTCCCGAGGCGGTCGCGGCGGTCCTCGACGCGGACTGGGTCGTCCTCGGGCCCGGCTCCTGGTTCTCGTCGGTGATCCCGCACCTGCTGGTGCCGGAACTGCTGGACGCCCTCGTCACCACGAAGGCCCGCCGGGTCCTGCCGCTGAACCTCGCCCCGCAGCCCGGAGAAACCGATGGCTTCTCCCCGCAGCGTCATTTGGAGGTTTTGGCACGACACGCCCCTAAACTCGCCCTGGACGTGGTGCTGGCCGACGAGGCAGCCGTGCCCGATCGCCCCTCACTCGCCGAGGCCGCCAAGCGGCTCGGTGCCGCGGTCGAGCTGGCGGCGGTGGCCCGGACCGACGGTTCTCCTAGGCACGACCCGGAGCTGTTGGCCGCCGCGTACGACCGTATTTTTCGGATGCATGGAAGGATCGGCCCATGGCGATGACGGCAGCGGTGAAGGACGAGATCTCCCGGCTTCCCGTCACCCGGACCTGCTGCAGGAAGGCGGAGGTCTCCGCCATTCTGCGGTTCGCCGGCGGCCTCCACCTGGTCAGCGGCCGGATCGTGATCGAGGCGGAGCTGGACACCGCGATGGCGGCGCGCCGGCTCAAGCGGGACATCCTGGAGATCTTCGGCCACAGTTCCGAACTGATCGTGATGGCACCCGGCGGCCTGCGGCGCGGCTCGCGCTACGTCGTGCGGGTCGTGGCGGGCGGCGACCAGCTCGCCCGGCAGACGGGCCTGGTGGACGGCCGCGGCCGTCCCATCCGCGGCCTGCCCCCGCAGGTGGTCTCGGGGGCCACCTGCGACGCGGAGGCCGCCTGGCGCGGTGCCTTCCTGGCGCACGGTTCGCTCACGGAGCCCGGCCGCTCCTCCTCCCTGGAGGTGACGTGCCCGGGACCCGAGGCCGCGCTCGCGCTGGTCGGCGCCGCGCGCCGGCTGTCGATCGCGGCGAAGGCGCGCGAGGTGCGCGGGGTGGACCGGGTCGTCGTCCGCGACGGTGACGCCATCGGCGCCCTGCTCACGCGGCTCGGCGCGCACGAGTCGGTGCTGGCCTGGGAGGAGCGCCGGATGCGGCGCGAGGTCCGTGCCACGGCCAACCGGCTCGCCAACTTCGACGACGCCAACCTGCGCCGCTCGGCCCGCGCGGCGGTGGCCGCCGGGGCGCGGGTGGCGCGGGCCCTGGAGATCCTCGCGGACGAGGTTCCCGAGCACCTCGCGGCCGCGGGCCGGCTGCGCATGGAGCACAAGCAGGCATCCCTGGAGGAGCTGGGCGCGCTCGCCGACCCGCCGCTGACCAAGGACGCCGTCGCGGGCCGTATCCGCAGGCTGCTCGCCATGGCGGACAAGCGGGCCTCCGACCTCGGCATCCCCGGCACGGAGGCCAACCTCAGCGAGGACCTGGCCGACAACCTGGTCGGCTGACACCGCGCCTGCCCACCCGCCTGCTCGCCGGCGCCAACTCCGGTGCCGGAACGCAGTGTTGAGGCGGTCACCCGAAGCGGGTGACCGCCTCGGCCGTGCGGCGCGCGAGGCCGCCCCGGCCGTCGCCGCCGGACCTGCCGTGCCGGGCCGCGCCCCGGGGGAGTGCCCGGCCGGCCGCCGCCCTCGACGGCGGACACGCTCGACCGCCGACCACCGCCGTCCGCATCGGCCTCCTCCGAGGGCACGCAGATCGGCCGAACGGATGAATTCCGGTGGCGGGATTCCCGGCACCGGGAGCGCTCGCGGTTCCCCTCCGGCGATCACCGGGACGGGCACCCGGATGCTCGGCAGGTGCCCCGGTCCCCGCCCTACCGGTGAGTACGGAGGGCCGTGTCCGCCGGGGGCCCTCTCGATGTCACCCCCGGCGCCTCAGGGAGGTAGGGTCGTAGGCGGTCGGGGACATCCCATACAGCTCGCCGGTCAAAAGCCGGCGTACCAACGAGGAGATCGGTTCGTGACGATCCGCGTAGGCATCAACGGCTTTGGCCGCATCGGTCGTAACTACTTCCGCGCGCTGCTGGAGCAGGGTGCTGACATCGAGATCGTGGCTGTCAACGACCTGGGTGACACCGCGACCACCGCCCACCTTCTGAAGTACGACACCATCCTGGGCCGCCTCAAGGCCGAGGTGTCGCACACCGCCGACACGATCACCGTGGACGGCCACACCATCAAGGTGCTGTCCGAGCGCAACCCCGCCGACATTCCGTGGGGCGACCTGGGCGTCGACATCGTCATCGAGTCGACGGGCATCTTCACGAAGAAGGCCGACGCCGCGAAGCACATCGCCGGCGGCGCCAAGAAGGTCCTCATCTCGGCTCCGGCCAAGGAAGAGGACATCACGATCGTGATGGGCGTCAACCAGGACAAGTACGACGCCGCGAACCACCACGTCATCTCCAACGCCTCCTGCACCACCAACTGTGTGGCGCCGATGGCCAAGGTTCTCGACGAGAACTTCGGCATCGTCAAGGGCCTGATGACGACGGTCCACGCGTACACGAACGACCAGCGGATCCTGGACTTCCCGCACTCGGACCTGCGTCGCGCCCGTGCCGCCGCCGAGAACATCATCCCGACCACCACGGGTGCCGCCAAGGCCACCGCGTTGGTCCTCCCGCAGCTCAAGGGCAAGCTGGACGGCATCGCGATGCGCGTCCCGGTCCCGACCGGCTCGGCCACCGACCTCGTCGTGACCCTCCAGCGCGAGGTCACCAAGGACGAGGTCAACGCCGCGTTCAAGAAGGCCTCCGACGACGGCGACCTCAAGGGCTTCCTGACCTACACCGAGGACCCGATCGTCTCCTCGGACATCGTCGGCGACCCGTCGTCCTGCACCTTCGACTCCTCCCTGACCATGGTCCAGGAGGGCAACACGGTGAAGATTCTCGGCTGGTACGACAACGAGTGGGGCTACTCCAACCGCCTCGTCGACCTCACGGTCTTCGTCGGCAACCAGCTCTGATCACCGGAGCAGGCACCTCGATGTGAGAGCAGGGCTCGGGCAGCGCGACGCCGCGCCGCCCGAGCCCTGTGTCGCGAGGTCCGCGCCCCGGCCGGTACGCAGCCCGTACCGGCCGGACGGACTCCCGGAGGCGGGGACGAGATCCCGGCCGGCCGGAGACCGTCCGCCGCCTCCCGGTCCGTCCGGTGCCCTCCGGCCGGACCGGTCCGTGCGGCGGCCCCGTGCGGGCCGAGCCTCCCGGACGTGCGCAGCCCTCCGGGTCACCAGAGCTTCCCCAGCCCTCATCAGGAGTCCTTCATGAAGACGATCGACGAACTTCTCTCCCAGGGCGTCGACGGCAAGCGGGTCTTCGTCCGCGCCGACCTCAACGTCCCGCTGGCCGACGGCCTCATCACCGACGACGGCCGCATCCGCGCCGTGCTGCCCACCGTTAAGGCGCTGGCCGAGGCGGGCGCCAAGGTCGTCGTCGCCTCCCACCTGGGCCGCCCCAAGGGCGCCCCGGACCCCGCCTTCTCCCTGCTGCCCGCCGCCGAGCGGCTCGCCGAACTCCTCGGCGCGCCCGTGGCGTTCGCGCAGGACACCGTGGGCCCCGCCGCCCACGACGCCGTGAACGGCCTCCAGCCCGGCCAGGTCGCGGTCGTCGAGAACCTGCGGTTCAACGCCGGTGAGACCGCGAAGGACGACACCGAGCGCGGCGAGTTCGCCGACCGGCTCGCCGCCCTCGCGGACGTGTACGTCGGCGACGGCTTCGGTGCGGTGCACCGCAAGCACGCCTCCGTGTACGACCTGCCGGCCCGCCTGCCGCACTACGCCGGTTACCTCATCGCCACCGAGGTGGGCGTCCTCAAGAAGCTCACCGCCGAGGTGAAGCGCCCGTACGTGGTCGTGCTCGGCGGGGCGAAGGTCTCCGACAAGCTCGCCGTCATCGACGAACTGCTCGGCAAGGCCGACCGCCTGCTCATCGGCGGCGGCATGGCGTTCACCTTCCTCAAGGCCAAGGGCTACGAGATCGGCAGCTCCATGCTGCAGGAGGACCAGCTCGACGCCGTCAAGGAGTACATCGAGCGCGCCGAGAAGACCGGTGTGGAACTGGTGCTGCCGGTCGACGCGCTGGTCGCGCCCGAGTTCCCGGACCTGAAGTCCAAGGCTCCGGCCAACCCCTCCACCGTCGCCGCCGACGCGATGCCGGCTGGCCAGATGGGCCTGGACATCGGCCCGGAGACCAACACGCTCTACGCCTCGAAGCTCGCCGACGCGGCCACCATCTTCTGGAACGGTCCGATGGGCGTCTTCGAACACCCCGACTACGCCGAGGGCACCCGCGCGGTCGCCCAGGGCCTTCTCGACTCCCCGGGCTTCACCGTGGTCGGCGGTGGCGACTCGGCCGCCGCCGTCCGCACCCTGGGCTTCGACGAGTCGGCATTCGGCCACATCTCGACCGGTGGCGGCGCCTCCCTCGAATACCTCGAGGGCAAGACGCTCCCCGGTCTCGCCGCACTGGAGGACTGAAACCCGATGAGCAACCGCACGCCGCTGATGGCGGGCAACTGGAAGATGAACCTCAACCACCTCGAGGCCATCGCCCACGTCCAGAAGCTCGCCTTCGCGCTCGCCGACAAGGACTACGACGCCGTCGAGGTCGCCGTCCTGCCGCCCTTCACCGACCTGCGTTCGGTGCAGACCCTGGTGGACGGCGACAAGCTCAAGATCAAGTACGGCGCCCAGGACATCTCGGCGCAGGACTCCGGCGCCTACACCGGCGAGATCTCCGGCCCGATGCTGGCGAAGCTCAAGTGCACGTACGTGGCCGTCGGCCACTCCGAGCGCCGCCAGTACCACGCCGAGACGGACGAGATCGTCAACAGCAAGGTCAAGGCCGCCTACAAGCACGGCCTGACCCCGATCCTGTGCGTCGGCGAGGAACTGGACGTCCGCGAGGCGGGCAACCACGTCACGCACACCCTGACCCAGGTCGAGGGCGGGCTCAAGGACGTGCCGGCCGAGCAGGCCGAGACCGTCGTGATCGCGTACGAGCCGGTGTGGGCCATCGGCACCGGCAAGGTGTGCGGTGCCGACGACGCCCAGGAGGTCTGCGCGGCGATCCGCGCCAAGGTCGCCGAGCTGTACTCGCAGGAGCTGGCCGACAAGGTCCGCATCCAGTACGGCGGTTCCGTGAAGTCCGGCAACGTCGCCGAGATCATGGGCAAGGCCGACATCGACGGCGCCCTCGTCGGCGGTGCCTCGCTGGACGCCGAGGAGTTCGTCAAGATCGTGCGGTTCCGCGACCAGTGAGCAACCGGTCACGGCCGGTGCCGGGGACAGGACGCGCGGGGGCCGCGGGGCCCGGCGTGACGGTCCGTCCCGGCACCGGCCGTGCACCCTTCGCGCACGAACAGGCAGGCCGCGAGTAGGCGGCAGCGGCGATCCGTCGTACCCTTGCGTGGGCTGGTGGCGTTCACCCTGTGCGGCTGTGCCGCGCGGCCACCCGCCCCCGTCGTTCATCCGAATCCGAGGAAGTTGGTCCAGCCGTGGTTTTGGGGTTCTCGATCGCCCTGATCGTCTTCAGCCTGCTGCTGATGCTGCTGGTGCTGATGCACAAGGGGAAGGGCGGCGGCCTCTCCGACATGTTCGGTGGTGGCGTGCAGTCCTCCGTCGGTGGGTCCTCGGTGGCCGAGCGCAACCTCGACCGGATCACCGTGATCCTCGGTGTCTGCTGGTTCGCCTGCGTCATCGTGCTCAGCATCGTCATGAAGAACAACTGACCCGGGACCGACACCTCTCCGGTCTTCCGGACGGCGCCGCCCTGTGCCCCGCACCGGGCTCACGCACAATCAGACCCTGAAGCCCCATGTTCGGTACGCGCTCACAAGCGCGGCCTATCATGGGGCTTGCGTCTGTGTGCGGGGCGGTAACTCCAATCACTGGACGCGCGTTGGGCCTTACGTAGACTGAGGCGCTCGCAGCGAAGCGGAACGCCGACTCGCTTCGCGGCACCATCACGCAGGGAGTTACGACCGTGGCAAGTGGCAACGCGATCCGAGGAAGCCGGGTCGGGGCGGGGCCGATGGGCGAGGCCGAGCGCGGTGAGTCCGCACCGCGTCTGCGCATCTCCTTCTGGTGCTCCAACGGGCATGAGACGCAGCCCAGCTTCGCCAGCGACGCGCAGGTGCCCGATACCTGGGACTGCCCGCGCTGCGGCTTTCCCGCCGGACAGGACAGGGACAACCCCCCGGACCCCCCGCGCACCGAGCCCTACAAGACACACCTGGCGTACGTGCGAGAGCGGCGCAGCGACGCGGACGGCGAGGCGATCCTCGCCGAAGCCCTCGCCAAACTGCGCGGCGAGATCTAGCGGCTACGGGCGCAATCGCCTTGTAGCGCAGAGCAGTTGAGTCCGGCCGGCCGCCCGTGAGGGCACCGGCCGGATGCGTGTCCCGGTGCCCTGCCCGCGTCCGGCACGGCCCGTTGTCAGTGCTGCCCCCTACGGTTGACGAACCGGCGGACCGAAGGGGGAGTCGTGGCGACGGCGGACGTGGCGGGGGGGTGCGCGCCGGGGTGGCGCGGGGGGTTCGGGCGGCTGTGGAGCGCCGCCGTCCTCTCCAGCCTCGGTGACGCGCTGCGCGGTGCCGCACTGCCCCTGCTGGCCGCCTCCCTGACGGACCGTCCGTTCCTCGTCGCCGCGGTCACCGCGTGCGGTTACCTCCCCTGGCTGCTCTTCGGTCTGCTCGGCGGGGCCGTCGCCGACCGGGTGGACCAGCGGCGGGCGATGTGGACCGTGGACACCGCACGCGGTCTGCTCGTCGCCGCCTTCGCCCTGGCCGTCTCCCTCGGGCACGCCTCGATCGCCCTGCTGATCGTGCTGGCCTTCGTGCTGACGGCCCTTCAGACGCTCTTCGACAACGCGGCCACCGCCCTGCTCCCCGCCCTGGTCGGACCGGCCGCGCTGGGCAGCGCGAACATCCGGCTGCGCACCGGGCAGCGGATCGCGAGCGGGCTGCTCGGCGCCCCGGCCGTCCCGGTGCTGCTCGCCCTGGGCGCGGGCATGCCGTTCGCCGCCGACGCCGGCACCTTCCTGCTGGCGGCGGCCCTGGTCGCCTCCCTGCGCACGGCCCCGCCCGGACGGGACGCGAGACCCGGCGGCTCCACCCTGCGGCGCGAGATCGCGGAGGGGCTGCGCACCCTGTGGCACGACCGGCCGTTGCGCGGACTGTGCGCCGCCACCGCCCTGTGCAACATCGGCATGGGCGCGCTCGTCGCCACGCTCGTGGTCCTGGTGACCCGGTGGCTGGACGCGGGCACCACCGGGTACGCGGCCGTCACCGCCGGGTTCACGGTCGGCGGGCTCGCCGGGGCGTGGGTGAACGGGGGCCTGGTGCGCAGGGTCGGCAGACCGGGTGCCGTACTGGTCGCGGGGGTGATCCAGACCGCGGCGCTGCTGGTGCTGGGCTCGGTGCGCGGCATCGTCGCGGCGGTCGCCGCCCTGACGGTCTTCGGCGTCATGAGCACGGTGTGGAACGTCAACACCACGACCCTGATGCAGCAACGCACCCCCGCCGCGCTGCTCGGCCGGGTCGGCTCGGCCTTCCGCACGCTCTCGGTCGCCGGGGCGCCCCTCGGCGCGCTGCTCGGCGGGGCGGCCGCCACCGCAGGGGGCGGGAACGCGCCCGCCCTCCTTGCCGCCGCCTTCTTCGTCCTGTCCGTCCTCGCGCTGATACCGGGGCGCCGCCCGGACGTACCTCCCGTTGTCCGGGGCGACGGCGTGACGACAGGCCGCGTCGCCCACTGATCAATTAGGTTGGGACGGCGCCGGGGCGGACACCCGGCACCCGGCGCGCGCAGCGGCAGGGCAGCACCAGAGAGCAGCAGAGCAGCAGAGCAGCATCGGCAGGCACGGAAGAAGGCGGAAGCCCGAGATGAACGCAGACGGCCGTACCAGGCTCGACCAGACACCGGAGTGGACCGCTCTGGCCGACCACCACCGAAACCTCGGCGACGTGCACCTGCGCGACCTGTTCGAGGCGGATCCCGCGCGGGGCGACGGGTACACCCTCCAGGTCGGCGACCTGTACGTCGACTACTCCAAGCACCTGGTCACCGACGAGACGCTGCGGCTGCTGCGCGAGCTCGCCGAGGCCACCGACGTGTACGGGCTGCGGGACGCCATGTTCCGCGGCGACCGGATCAACGTCACCGAGGACCGGGCGGTGCTGCACACGGCGCTGCGCGCGCCGCGCGACGCCGTGGTGGAGGTCGACGGCGAGAACGTGGTGCCGAAGGTGCACGCGGTCCTGGACAAGATGGCGGACTTCGCGAACCGGGTGCGTTCCGGCGAGTGGACCGGGCACACCGGCCGCCGCATCCGCAACGTCGTCAACATCGGCATCGGCGGCTCCGACCTGGGTCCCGCGATGGCCTACGAGGTGCTGCGCAGCTTCGCCGACCGCGGGCTGACCGTGCGGTTCGTGTCCAACGTGGACGGCGCCGACCTGCACGAGGCGACCCGTGACCTGGACGCGGCGGAGACGCTGTTCATCGTGGCGTCCAAGACGTTCACCACGATCGAGACGATCACCAACGCCACGTCCGCCCGCGACTGGCTGCTGGGTGAGCTGAAGTCCGGTCAGGAGGCGGTCGCCAAGCACTTCGTGGCGCTGTCGACGAACGAGGAGAAGGTCACCGGGTTCGGCATCGACCCGGACAACATGTTCGAGTTCTGGGACTGGGTCGGCGGGCGCTACTCGTACGACTCGGCGATCGGCCTCTCGCTGATGATCGCCATCGGCCCGGACCGCTTCCGCGAGATGCTCGACGGCTTCCACACCGTGGACGAGCACTTCCGCAACGCGCCCCCGGCCACCAACGTCCCTCTGCTGCTCGGCCTGTTGGGCATCTGGTACGGCAACTTCCACGGTGCCCAGTCGCACGCGGTGCTGCCGTACTCGCACTACCTGTCGCGGTTCACCGCCTATCTCCAGCAGCTGGACATGGAGTCCAACGGCAAGTCGGTCGACCGCGAGGGCAACCCGGTCGACTGGCAGACGGGACCGGTGGTCTGGGGCACGCCCGGCACCAACGGGCAGCACGCGTACTACCAGTTGATCCACCAGGGCACGAAGCTCATCCCCGCCGACTTCATCGGATTCGCCGAGCCGGTCGCTGAGTTGAGCGACGGGCTCAAGGCGCAGCACGACCTGCTGATGGCCAACTTCTTCGCGCAGACACAGGCGTTGGCCTTCGGCAAGACCCCCGACGAGGTGCGTGCCGAGGGTGTGCCGGACGAGCTGGTGCCGCACAAGTCGTTCCGCGGCAACCACCCGACGACGACGATCCTGGCGAAGGAGCTGACGCCGTCCGTCCTCGGCCAGCTCGTCGCGCTCTACGAGCACAAGGTGTTCGTCCAGGGCGCCGTGTGGAACATCGACTCCTTCGACCAGTGGGGCGTCGAACTCGGCAAGGTCCTCGCCAAGCGCGTGGAGCCCGCCCTCACCGAGGGCGCGGACGTGCCCGGCCTGGACACCTCCACCACGGCCCTCGTCGCCAAGTACCGGTCCCTGCGCGGGCGTTGACCCGGCAGACCGCAAGGGCCGCAAGGGCCGCACATGCCGGAACCCGTACGGTCGGTGACCGTACGGGTTCCGGTGGAGCGGGCAGGGCGGGGTGTGCCCGTCAGGCCGAGGCCGGCGGGTACAGCCCCCTCGGCAGCTTCGAGGCCGCCGCCGCGTCCAGCAGCCACAGCGTCCGGGCACGCCCGTACGCCCCGGCCGCGGGCGCCTGGATCTCGCCCGCGCCCGACAGCGCGATCTGCGCCGCCTCGGCCTTGTCCTCGCCGGCCGCGAGGAGCCAGACCTCACGGGCCGCGCGGATCGCGGGCAGGGTGAGCGTCACCCGGGTCGGCGGGGGCTTGGGGGCGCCGTGCACCCCGACCACCGTCCGCTCGGTCTCACGGACGGCGGGCAGCTCCGGGAAGAGCGACGCCACGTGCGTGTCCGGGCCGACGCCCAGCATCAGCACGTCGAACGTCGGGACCGAGCCGTGGTTCTCCGGCCCGGCAGCCCGCGCCAGGTCCGCCGCGTAGGCCGCCGCGGCGGCCTCCACGTCCGATCCGTACGGCCCGTCGGAGGCGGGCATGGCGTACACGCGCTTCGGGTCCAGGGGCACGCTGTCGAGCAGGGCCTCGCGGGCCTGCGTGACGTTGCGCTCCGGGTCGCCCTCGGGCAGGAACCGTTCGTCGCCCCACCACAGGTCGAGGCGCCCCCAGTCGATCGCGTCCCGGGCGGGTGCCGAGGCGAGGGCGGCCAGCAGGCCGTTGCCGTTGCGGCCGCCGGTGAGGACGACCGACGCGAAGCCGCGGGACGCCTGCGCGTCCACGATCTTCGTGATCAGCCGGGCCGCGGCGGCCTCGGCCATCAGCTCCTTGTCGCGGTGCACGACAAGCTGGGGGGTGTTCACTTCGTGCTCGCCTTCCGTGCGGGCGCCTTCTTCGCCGGTGCCTTGGCCGCCGTCTTGGCGGGGGCCTTCGCCGGCGCCTTCTTGGCGGCGGTCTTGCGCGCGGGCGCCGTCTTCGCGGCCGCCGGTTGCGCCGGGGCGGCGGCCTTGGCGGCCTCCGCCGGAGCGGTTCCCGAGGGCTCGGCGACCGTGAGCCGGTCCACGCCGAAGCGCAGCGCCGAGGCGTACGTGTCGTCCGGGTCCAGCCGCCGCAGCTCCTCCGCGATCAGCTCGGCGGTGTCGCGGCGCTTGAGCGCCACGGCCCGGTCGGGCTGCCCCTGGATCGACAGCGTGGCGAGGGTGCCGTCCGCGCGGTCGAGGGCGATCGGACCCTGGTCGGTGTCCATGCGGACGGCGGTGAGGCCGGGGCCGGAGGACAGCGACCGGAGCACCGGCACGTCGAGCCGGTCCGCGAGCCACATGGCGAGCAGCTCGCAGCTGGGGTTGAACTCCTCGCCCTCCACCTCGACACCGCGCACCTCGCACACGACCTGGTCCAGCGCGGCAGCCAGCATCGAGCGCCAGGGCGTGATGCGGGTCCACGACAGGTCCGTGTCGCCGGGGGTGTACGCGTCGGCGCGGGCGTTGAGCTCCCGCACCGGCTGCTCGGCGGTGTAGGTGTCGGTGACGCGCCGCTGCGCGAGGGCGCCCAGCGGGTCGTTGGCGGGGTCGAGCGGCGCGTTCACCGGCCACCAGACCACCACGGGGGCGTCGGGCAGCAGCAGCGGCAGCACCACCGACTGGGCGTGGTTGAGCACCTCGCCGTAGAGGCGCAGCACGACCGTCTCGCCGGTGCCGGCCTCCGCGCCGAGCCGCACCTCCGCGTCGAGCCGCGCGGTGGTGCGGTCGCGGGAGGTGCGGGAGACGCGCTTGATGACGACCAGGGTGCGCGAGGGGTGCTCGCGCGAGGCGTCGTTGGCCGCCTTGAGGGCGTCGTAGGCGTTCTCCTCGTCGGTGACGATGACGAGGGTGAGCACCATGCCGACGGCAGGCGTGCCGATCTCGCGGCGCCCCTTGACGAGCGCCTTGTTGATCTTGCTGGCCGTGGTGTCCGTGAGGTCGATCTTCATGGCCGGCGCCAGCTCCGTCCGTCTCGTTCGAGCATCTGGTCCGCCTCGACGGGCCCCCACGTGCCGGACGGGTACTGCGCGGGCTTGCCGTGCTTGTCCCAGTACTCCTCGATCGGGTCGAGGATCTTCCAGGACAGCTCGACCTCCTCGGTGCGCGGGAACAGGTTCGAGTCCCCGAGGAGGACGTCCAGGATGAGGCGCTCGTACGCCTCGGGGCTGGACTCGGTGAAGGACTCGCCGTAGGCGAAGTCCATCGACACGTCGCGGATCTCCATCGACGTGCCGGGCACCTTGGAGCCGAAGCGCACGGTGATGCCCTCGTCGGGCTGGACGCGGATGACGATCGCGTTCTGGCCCAGCTCCTCCGTCGCCGTGTGGTCGAAGGGGGAGTGCGGGGCGCGCTGGAAGACGACCGCGATCTCGGTGACGCGGCGGCCGAGCCGCTTGCCGGTGCGCAGGTAGAAGGGGACGCCCGCCCAGCGGCGGTTGTCGATCCCGACCTTGATCGCGGCGTAGGTGTCGGTCTTCGACTTGGGGTCGATGCCGTCTTCCTGGAGGTAGCCGACGGCCTTCTCGCCGCCCTGCCAGCCCGCCGCGTACTGCCCGCGGACCGTGCCGGTGCCGAGGTCCTTTGGGAGCCTGACGGCGCCCAGCACCTTGGTCTTCTCCGCCGCCAGCGCGTCGGCGTCGAAGGAGGCGGGCTCCTCCATCGCGGTCAGCGCCATGAGCTGGAGCAGGTGGTTCTGGATGACGTCGCGGGCGGCGCCGATGCCGTCGTAGTAGCCGGCCCGGCCGCCGATGCCGATGTCCTCGGCCATCGTGATCTGCACGTGGTCGACGAACGACCGGTTCCAGATCGGCTCGAACATGGTGTTCGCGAAGCGGAGCGCCAGGATGTTCTGGACGGTCTCCTTGCCGAGGTAGTGGTCGATCCGGAAGACCTGGTCCGAACCGAACACCTCGTGCACGATCGCGTTGAGTTCCTCGGCCGACTTGAGGTCGTGGCCGAACGGCTTCTCGATGACGGCCCGCCGCCAGGAGCCCTTCGCCTGGTCGGCCAGCCCGTGCTTCTTCAGCTGCTGGACGACCTTCGGGAAGAACTTGGGGGGCACCGACAGGTAGAAGGCGAAGTTGCCGCTCGTGCCCTGGGCCTTGTCGAGGTCCTCGATGGTGGCCTTGAGCTGGTCGAAGGCGGCGTCGTCGTCGAAGGTGCCCTGGACGAAGCGCATCCCCTGGATGAGCTGCTGCCAGACCTCCTCGCGGAACGGCGTGCGCGAGTGCTCCTTGACGGCGTCGTGGACCTCCTGCGCGAAGTCCTCGTCCTGCCACTCGCGGCGCGCGAAGCCGACCAGCGAGAAACCCGGCGGCAGCAGACCCCGGTTGGCGAGGTCGTAAACGGCAGGCATCAGCTTTTTGCGGGACAAATCGCCGGTTACGCCGAAGATGACCAGGCCCGACGGCCCCGCGATACGCGGGAGCCGTCGGTCGGCGGGGTCACGCAGCGGGTTGCTGCTCGACAAGGTGTCAGCCCTCCGAGGGGGCGAGGCGCTTGAGCTCCGCCTCGGTCGACTTGAGCAGGTCGTTCCAGGACGCCTCGAACTTCTCGACGCCCTCGTCCTCCAGAACCTGGACCACGTCGTCGTAGGCGATCCCGAGCTTCTCGATCGCGTCGAGGTCGGCGCGGGCCTGCTCGTACGTGCCCTGGACCGTGTTGCCGGTCACCTGGCCGTGGTCCTCGGTGGCCTCCAGCGTGGCCTCCGGCATGGTGTTCACGGTGTTCGGCGCGACCAGGTCGACGACGTACATCGTGTCCCGGTAGGCCGGGTCCTTCACACCGGTCGACGCCCACAGCGGACGCTGCTTGTTGGCGTGCTCCCGCTCCAGCGCGGCCCAGCGGTCCGAGGAGAAGACCTCCTCGTACGCCTGGTAGGCGAGCCGGGCGTTGGCCACGGCGGCCTTGCCGCGCAGGGCCTTGGCCTCGTCGGTGCCGAGGGCGTTGAGCCGCTTGTCGATCTCGGTGTCCACGCGGGACACGAAGAACGACGCCACCGAGTGGATCTTCGACAGGTCGAGGCCGCGCTCCTTGGCCTTCTCCAGGCCGGTGAGGTACGCGTCCATGACCTTGCGGTAGCGCTCCAGGGAGAAGATCAGCGTCACGTTGACGCTGATGCCGTTCCCGATGGTCTCGGCGATCGCGGGCAGGCCCGCCTCGGTCGCCGGGATCTTGATGAGCGTGTTCGGACGGTCCACCAGCCAGGCGAGCTGCCTGGCCTCGGCGGCGGTCGCCCGGGTGTTGTGCGCGAGGCGCGGGTCCACCTCGATGGACACCCGGCCGTCCTGGCCGTCCGTCGCGTCGAAGACGGGCCGCAGGATGTCGGCGGCGTCACGGACGTCCGCCGTCGTGATCATGCGGATGGCCTCTTCGACGGTGACCTCGCGGGCCGCGAGGTCGGTGAGCTGCGTGTCGTAACCGTCGCCCTCCGAGATCGCCTTCTGGAAGATCGTCGGGTTGGTGGTGACGCCCACGACGTGCTGCTGGTCGATCAGCTCGGCGAGGTTGCCGGACGTGATCCGCTTGCGCGACAGGTCGTCCAGCCAGATCGCCACGCCCTCCTCGGAGAGGCGCTTCAGTGCGTCTGTCATGGAAATTGCATCTCCTACGTGTCGTTTTTGTGGGCGTCAGCTACGGGCCGCGGCGATCGATTCCCGGGCGACCGCGGCGACGTTCTCCGCGGTGAAACCGAATTCACGGAAGAGAACCTTGGCGTCGGCCGAGGCACCGAAGTGCTCCAGGGAGACGATGCGGCCGGCGTCACCGACGTACTTGTGCCACGTCAGACCGATACCGGCCTCCACCGCGACGCGCGCCTTCACGGACGGCGGCAGAACGCTCTCCCGGTACCCCTGGTCCTGCTCTTCGAACCACTCCACCGACGGCATGGAGACCACGCGCGTCGGCACGCCGTCGGCCTGGAGCTGCTCGCGCGCCTCGACGGCGACGTGCACCTCGGAACCGGTGGCGATCAGGACGACCTCGGCGTCGCCGCCCTCGGCCTCGAACAGGACGTAACCGCCCTTGGCCGCGTCGTCGTTGGGCTCGTACACCGGCACGCCCTGACGCGTCAGCGCGAGGCCGTGCGGGGCGCCCTTGGCGAAGTCCTTGGTCCAGCGGCGCTGGATCTCGCGCCAGGCGATCGCCGTCTCGTTGGCGTCGGCCGGGCGGACCAGGTTGAAGCCGGGGATGGCGCGCAGCGAGGCCAGGTGCTCGACCGGCTGGTGCGTCGGGCCGTCCTCGCCGAGGCCGATCGAGTCGTGCGTCCAGACGTACGTGACCGGGATGTGCATCAGCGACGACAGGCGCACGGAGTTGCGCATGTAGTCGGAGAACACCAGGAAGGTGCCGCCGTAGACACGCGTGTTGCCGTGCAGCGTGATGCCGTTCATCTCGGCGGCCATCGAGTGCTCGCGGATGCCGAAGTGCACGGTGCGCCCGTACGGGTCGGCCTCCGGCAGCGGGTTGCCCGCCGGGAGGAACGAACTGGTCTTGTCGATGGTGGTGTTGTTGGAGCCGGCGAGGTCGGCGGAGCCGCCCCACAGCTCCGGCAGCACCGGGCCGAGCGCCTGGAGCACCTTGCCGGACGCAGCACGGGTCGCGAGCGAGGTGCCCGTCTCGAAGACCGGGATCTTCTCCTCCCAGCCGGTGGGCAGTTCGCCCGCGGCGATGCGGTCGAACTCGGCCGCCCGGTCCGCGTTGGCGTCGCGCCACTGCTGGTACGTCTTCTCCCACGCGGCCTTGGCCTCGCGGCCGCGGTCCAGCGCCTCACGGGTGTGGGCCAGGACCTCGTCGGCGACCTCGAAGGTCTTCTCCGGGTCGAAGCCGAGGACGCGCTTGGTGGCGGCCACCTCGTCGTCGCCCAGCGCCGAGCCGTGCGCGGCCTCGGTGCCCTGTGCGTTCGGGGCGGGCCACGCGATGATCGAGCGCATCGCGATGAACGACGGCCGGTCGGTGACCGCCTTCGCCGCGGCGATCGCGTTGTAGAGGGCGTGCGGGTCCAGGTCGCCGTCCGGCTTCGGGTCGACGCGCTGCACGTGCCAGCCGTACGCCTCGTAGCGCTTGACGGTGTCCTCGGAGACGGCCGTCTCGGTGTCGCCCTCGATCGAGATGTGGTTGTCGTCCCACAGCAGGATCAGGTTGCCGAGCTTCTGGTGACCGGCCATCGAGGACGCCTCGGCGGAGATGCCCTCCTGGAGGCAGCCGTCGCCCGCGATCGCGAAGATGTAGTGGTCGAACGGGGATTCGCCCTGCGGCGCCTCCGGGTCGAACAGGCCGCGCTCGTAGCGGGAGGCCATCGCCATGCCCACCGCGTTGGCGACACCCTGGCCGAGCGGACCGGTCGTCGTCTCGACGCCCGTGGTGTGCCCGTACTCCGGGTGGCCGGGGGTCTTCGAGCCCCACGTCCTGAACGCCTTCAGGTCGTCCAGCTCCAGGCCGAAACCGGCCAGGTAGAGCTGGGTGTAGAGGGTCAGCGACGAGTGACCGGCGGACAGCACGAAGCGGTCGCGGCCGACCCAGTTCGCGTCGGCCGGGTCGTGCCGCATGACCTTCTGGAAGAGGGTGTACGCGGCAGGGGCAAGGCTCATCGCCGTTCCGGGATGGCCGTTGCCGACCTTCTGTACGGCGTCGGCTGCCAGGACGCGCGCGGTGTCCACGGCACGCTGGTCCAGCTCGGTCCACTCGAGGTCTGTGATGGTCGGCTTGGTGCTCACCCTGAGTCAGGGCTCCTCTCCACAATTCGCGAGCCGGTGCACATGACGTCCACCGGCTGCCGGCGTCCGGGGGTAGACGGCCTGGCTTTGCCGAGCCTACCCCCGTAAGAACGTGCATTTTTTCGAGTCATTCCAGACTGCCGGGACTCTTCCCGATCCGCCTCCCGACAAGTGCGTTCCGTATTCGGCAACTGAATACGGAGCCGCTCATCTGACCGCTCAATCGAACCCCGGTACGCACGTCTGACACTCCCTTTCCCGGGCCGGACGCGCAGGTGGGACCACACGGGTCAACACGAGCCCACCCCCGCGAAGGTCGGGGTATGGGCAACGTCTAGAGTGGCGTGGTACGCGCGGATCTTTACCGGTACTTCATCCGGTGGGAGCCGCTGGGATGTCTCTGTCAGGGGTGTGCGTGACGGCCGTTGAATCCCGTCCCGGGGGTACCACCCGTGCCCTCAAGGCCATGGGGGAGGACGCCCTTGCCTCTGAGGCCGCCGGGAAGCCCGGAGCGAGCCGGAGTCCGGGCGACCGGCCGTTCGGGGCCCGCGTCAAGGCGTTCGTGGCGCTGACGAAGCCGCGGATCATCGAGCTGCTGCTGATCACCACCGTTCCGGTGATGTTCCTGGCGCAGCAGGGTGTGCCCGACCTGAGGCTGGTCCTGCTGACCTGCCTCGGCGGCTACCTCTCCGCGGGCGGCGCCAACGCCCTGAACATGTACATCGACCGCGACATCGACGCGCTCATGGACCGCACCTCGCAGCGGCCCCTGGTCACCGGGATGGTCGCCCCGCGCGAGTGCCTGGTCTTCGGCATCTCCCTCGCGGTCGTCTCGACGCTCCTGTTCGGACTGACCGTCAACTGGCTGTCCGCGTGGCTCTCCCTCGGCGCGCTCCTCTTCTACGTGGTCGTCTACACGATGATCCTCAAGCGCCGCACCTCGCAGAACATCGTGTGGGGCGGCATCGCCGGATGCCTGCCGGTCCTCATCGGCTGGTCGTCCGTCACGGACTCCATGTCGTGGGCCCCGGTCGTGCTCTTCCTCGTGATGTTCTTCTGGACGCCGCCGCACTACTGGCCGCTCTCCATGAAGGTCAAGGAGGACTACGCCCGCGTGGGCGTCCCGATGCTCCCGGTCATCGCCTCCAACAAGGTGGTCGCCCGGCAGATCGTGATCTACAGCTGGGTGATGGTCGCGGTGTCGCTGCTGCTGACCCCGATGGGCTACACCGGCTGGTTCTACACCTCGGTCGCGCTGGTCGCCGGCGGCTGGTGGCTCTGGGAGGCGCACGCGCTCCAGAACCGCGCCAAGTCGGAGAGCACGGGCGGCAAGCTCAAGGAGATGCGGCTCTTCCACTGGTCCATCACCTACGTGTCGTTGCTCTTCGTGGCGGTGGCGGTGGACCCCTTCCTCCGGTAGGCACTCCTTCGGCGGTACGCCGGACTCGGCGGCTTCCCGAAACGGCCGGGGTGCGTGGGCAAGACCACGCACCCCGGCCGTCGCCGTTCCCCTTACCCGTCGGTAGCATCCTGGCCATGGCAGACACGCAGCAGGTTGACGAGGGCGCCGAGGCCGCCGGGGCAGGTCAGGACCGCAGGACCGAGCGCACCGTCGCCCGGCTCGCCAAGCAGATCGGCGCCTTCGCGCGCGAGCACGGCGGTGCCGAGGGGCAGGTCGCGTACATCGGCGAACGCGGCGCGCGGATCGTGCTGGTCGGCGAGGACGGCGGCTGGGGCGACCTGGTGGCCCCCTCGTACGCGCTCGCCGAGCAGGCCGTCGAGCGTTCCGGGATCACCGTGCACGAGTCGTTCGACGGGGAGTTCGCGGCCAAGGTGCGGACCGGGCCGTACGAGTGGAAGCGGATGGCGGGCATCCAGCTCGGGGCGCCCCGCAACGGCTGACGGGCGGGCGGACGGCGGGCGGTCGATGGCGCCGGTGGCGACGGGCGGCCGGGACGGTTCTCCGGAACGGCCGGCTCCCCCTCCGTCACCCACCGTGACAGCAACACCTGACGCCCCGTTCACCCGTTAGGACCGTAGGAGCGCGGGGTGCGCCGACGCACCCCCGGGGCACCGGCGTCCCGGTGCGCGCACGGTCCCGTCACGGGGAGCCCGGATGATCGAGACGCCGTCCCTCGTGGACCAGTACTGCCACGGCGTGCTGAGAACGGAGCTGGGACTCGGCACGTTCGAGGCCCAGCTCGCCCGCACCGAGGGGCCGCCCGCGCCGGGCACCACCCTCTTCGACACCCAGACCGGGTTCGCCGTACGCCGCTGGTGCCCCCCGCTGCTGGACCTGGAGGCGCACTGCCCGCCCGCCCGCTACCTGGCCCGCCGTCGTGAACTCGGCGTACTGGAAACGGGCCGCAGGCTGCTGCGCGGCAGCGGCGTCTCGACGTACCTCGTCGACACCGGGCTGCCCGGCGACCTCAGCACTCCGGCGGAGCTGGCCCGCACGGGCGACGCCGCCGCCCACGAGATCGTCCGCCTCGAACTCCTCGCCGAACAGGTCGCCGACACCTCGGGCACCGTGGAGTCCTTCCTCGCCAACCTCGCCGAGTCGGTGCACGGGGCCGCCGCGCACGCCGCCGCGTTCACCTCGGTCGCCGGGGTGCGGCACGGCCTCGCCCTCGCGCCGGAACCGCCGGGTCCCGGGGAGGTGCGCGGTGCCGCGGGCCGCTGGCTGGCCGGGCGCCGGGTCGGGGGCACGCTCAGCGACCCGGTGCTGCTGCGCCACGTGCTGTGGATCGCGGTCGCCTCGGGCCGCCCCATCCAACTGCACGCGGGGCTGGGCGAACCCGGCCTGCGCGTCGACCGCACGGACCCCCTGCTGCTCACCGACTTCGTCCGCGCGACCGCGGGCCTCGGCACCGACCTCGTCCTGCTGCACGGCTACCCGTACCACCGGCACGCCGCCCATCTCGCGGGCTTCTTCTCGCACGTCTACGCGGACGCCGGCGCGGGAGTGGTCCGCGCGGGTGCCGGGGCCGCCCACGTCCTCGCCGAGATCCTGGAACTGGCGCCGTTCGGCAAGATCGTCTTCTCCAGCGGGGCGCACGGCCTGCCCGAGCTGCACCTCGTCGGCGCACGGCTGTTCCGCGAGGCCCTGACCCGGGTGCTGGGCGGCTGGGTCGCCGACGGCGCCTGGTGCGCGGCGGACGCGCAGCGGGTGGCCGACCTGATCGCCTCGGGCAACGCCCGGCGGGTGTACGGCCTGGGCTGAGGCGTCCAGACTGGGCGAATGCCGAGCAGCAGCCCTCCCGCGCGGACGACCGCCCTCCTCGACCGCTTCGTCGCCGCCCTCGCGCCGCTTGACCCCCTCGCGGTCTGGGCGCACGGCTCGCTCGGCGGGGGCGACTACCAGGAGGGCCGCAGCGACCTCGACCTCGTCGCGGTGCTGCCCGCGGCGTCCGGGACGGGGAAGGGCGTCGCCCGCGCGGTGGTCGCCCTGCACCGCGCCCTGCGCGACGATCCGCTCGCCGCCGGTCTGCTGCACTGTTCCTACCTGGTCCCGGGCACCCTCGACGACCCGGAGCACCGGCATCCGACCTGGGCGCACGGCCACCTCCTGCGCCGCCCGGTCACCCCGGTCACCCGGCGTGAACTGCACACGCACGGGCGGGTGCTGCGCGGGATGCCGCCCGGGGCGCTGCTCCCCGACGTCGACGACGAACGGCTGGCAACGTTCGTCGTGCGCGACCAACGGGACTTCTGGCGGCCCGCGGTACGCAGGCGGCGGCGCTGGCGGCAGGGGATCTGGGTCGACCTCGGCCTGCTGACGCACGCCCGTGCCGTGGTCACCCTGCGCGAGGGACGTCTGATCACCAAGGGGGAGGCGCTGGACCTGCTGCCGTCGCTGGGCGCCCCGGTGTCCGTGGTCGAGGACGTCCGGGCACGGCGCTACGGGGCGCGCGGGCCGGCGGTCTCGCACGACGGGGACGACGCCCCGATCGACGACTCCTGGCGTGTACGGCGCGCGGAACTCACGCGCGCGTACCTCGGCCCGGCGATCGACCGGTTGGTGCGCGCCTACGGCTGAGGCGGGCGGCCGGCGGCGGTGCGTGAGGCGGCCCGCGCCGTCACAGCTGGGGCGCGAGCGTCTTCCGGTTGGCCTGGCCGGGGAGTTCGGCCGTTTCGTCGGGGCGGTCGCGCAGCGACAGCAGGACGCGCAGCGCCCCGATCCACACGAGCCCCGAGCCGAGCATGTGCAGGGCGACCATGGCCTCGGGGAGGTTGGTGAAGTACTGGATGTACCCGATGACGCCCTGGCCGAGCAGGATCAGGAACAGGTCCCGGGTCCGGTCCAGCGGGCCCCTGGGGGCGTCGACCGCCTTGAGCACGAACCACAGCGCGAAGGTCAGCGTCACGACGATCCAGGCCAGCGTGGCGTGCATCTTCGCCACCGTCTCCCAGCTGACGGCCATCCGCGCGACCTCGCTGGAGTCGCCTGCGTGCGGTCCCGCGCCGGTCACCACGGTGCCGACGACGAGGAGCAGCGCGGTCGCCGCCACCAGGAACCACACGAGCTGCTGGATGGCCCTGCCGACCAGCGGACGCGGCTCGCCGTCGCCCTCGCGGGTGCGCTGCCACATCACGGTCGCGACCGCGATCAGCGCGGAGGACAGCAGGAAGTGCGCGGCGACCGTGTACGGGTTCAGACCGACCAGGACGACGATGCCGCCGAGGACCGCGTTGCCCATGACGACCCAGAACTGCGCCCAGCCCAGCCGGGTCAGCGGCCGCCGCCACGGCTTCTGCGAACGGGCGGCGACGATCGCCCAGCCGATGGCCGCGCACAGCACGTACGTCAGCATGCGGTTGCCGAACTCGATGACGCCGTGCACGCCCATGGCGCTCGTGGTGGTCAGCGAGTCCCCGGTGCACTTGGGCCAGGTCGGGCAGCCGAGCCCGGAACTGGTCAGCCGCACGGCACCGCCGGTGACCACGATGACCACCGACATCACGAGCGCGGACAGCGCGGACCGCCGCACCGTGCGCGGCTGGGGCGTCCAGCGGGCGGCGATGAAGGCGAGGGGGTTGCGCACGGCGGATACGACGTCGGCACGGGTCACGTTTGGCACGCGCACCATCGTAGGGGGCTGCTTGTGCACGAATTCACGTGGGTGCGGCGGTGTCCGCCGAAACCGTCCTGAGCTGGGGCGACGCGGGCGCCCGCCACGCGTTCGCGGTGCCCTCGCGCGCGGGGCGCCTCACTCCCACCGGAACAGCCACCCGGCGGCCGCCAGCCCCGCGACCGCCCACACCGCGAGGATGCCCAGGTCGCCCCACGGCATCGCGGCCCCGTGCTGGAGGACCGCGCGCAGGCCGTTGGAGAGGGCGGAGATGGGGAGGGCGTCCAGGACGTGGCGGGCGGCCGGCGGGAACTTGGTCAGGGGGACGACGACGCCGCCGCCCACCAGGAGCAGCAGGAAGACCAGGTTGGCCGCCGCCAGCGTCGCCTCCGCCTTGAGGGTGCCCGCCATGAGCAGGCCGAGGCCGGAGAACGCCGCCGTGCCGAGGACCAGGAGCAGGAAGACCGCGAACGGGTTGCCGTGCGGGGACCAGCCCAGCGCGTAGGCGATCACCGTCAGCAGGATCACCTGGAGGATCTCGGTGACCAGCACGGCCGCCGTCTTCGCCGTCATCAGGGCCCAGCGCGGCAGCGGGGAGGCGGCCAGGCGCTTGAGGACGCCGTAGCGGCGTTCGAAGCCCGTGGAGATGGCCTGGCCGGTGAACGCCGTGGACATCACGGCCAGCGCCAGGACGCCGGGGGTCAGGAAGTCGACGGAGTCGCCCGCGCCGGTGTCGACGATGTCCACCGTGCTGAAGAGGACGAGCAGCAGCGTCGGGATCACGACGGTCAGCAGGAGCTGCTCGCCGTTGCGCAGCAGCATCCGGGTCTCCAGCGCCGCCTGCGCCGCGATCATGCGGGGGAGGGGGGCCGCGCCGGGCGCCGGGGTGTAGGTGCCGGTGGCGGTCACGTGCGCAGCTCCTTGCCGGTGAGTTCGAGGAAGACGTCCTCCAGGGTGTGCCGCTCCACCGAGATGCGGTCGGGCAGCACGCCGTGCTGCGCGCACCAGGACGTCACCGTGGCGAGCAGCTGCGGGTCGATGGTGCCGACGACGCGGTAGGTGCCCGGGGTCAGTTCCGCGGCGGTGCAGTCGGAGGGGAGGGCCTTGAGGAGCGAGCCGACGTCGAGGCCGGGGCGGCCGCCGAAGCGCAGGGTGTTCTCCGCGCCGCCGCGGCACAGCTGCTCGGGGGAGCCCTGGGCGACGACGCGGCCCGCGTCGATGATCGCCACGTCGTCCGCGAGCTGTTCGGCCTCGTCCATGAAATGCGTGGTCAGGATGACGGAGACGCCGTCGGCGCGCAGGTCGCGGACCAGGTCCCAGGTCGCGCGCCGGGCCTGCGGGTCGAGGCCGGCGGTCGGTTCGTCGAGGAAGACCAGTTCGGGACGGCCCACCACGGCCATCGCCAGCGCGAGGCGCTGCTGCTGGCCGCCGGAGAGCCGGCGGTAGGCGGTGCGGCCGCAGCCGTCGAGGCCCAGGCGTTCGATCAGGGCGTCCACGTCGAGCGGGTGTGCGTGCAGGCGGGCCACGTGGCGCAGCATCTCGTCGGCGCGGGCGCCGGAGTAGACGCCGCCGGACTGGAGCATCACGCCGATCCTCGGCCGCAGCCGCGCCGACTCCCGCACGGGGTCGAGACCCAGCACGCGGACGGTGCCGGAGTCGGGCTTCCGGTATCCCTCGCAGGTCTCGACCGTGGTCGTCTTGCCCGCCCCGTTGGGGCCGAGCACGGCGGTCACGCCCGGTCCGGCCGTCAGGTCGAGGCCGTTCACCGCGGTCTTCGTGCCGTACCGCTTCACCAGGGCCTGCACCTGGACCACGGACTCGCTTCGCATGGCTCAAGAGTCTAGGTACGCGCCGGGCGGCTCAGACCGGCGGGTGCGGGAACTCCTCCGCACGGGGGCGGTGCACGGGCAGCCACCGTTCGGCGTAGGCGACCGCGTCGGCCAGCGGGAACAGGCGCGAGCGGGCCGCGCCGACCGTGCCGCGCAGGACCGGGCGGTCGCGCTCGAAGTCGTTGCCCAGCTCCTCGAAGCCCTCCGAGGAGATCGACACCTCGTCCGCCGTCTCCCAGCCGCCGGGGCCGGGCCGTCCCAGCCGGAGCACGGGGGAGTCCACGCGGTACTCGGCCAGGTGGAAGGCGGTGCAGGTGTCCCAGCCGGTGCCCAGTTGCAGGATCCGGGCGCCCGCAGCCTCCAGCAGGGCCAGCGGGCTGCGCTCGCCGAGTCGGCAGTCGGTGGCGTGCGAGCCGGTGAACTCCGCGGCGCGCGGGCCGAGCGCCGCGAACGACGTCTGCGGGTGGGCGCTGCGCAGCGCACCGGGCCAGGTGCGCACGGTGTCCGCGACGGCGCCCATGCCGGGGCTGGGCGTGGTGCGCGGGTCGTACGGCGGCATCGTGGCGCGGATCGTCTCCCACCACTCCTCGGGCACCGGCGGCGCCTGCCACAGCGCGGGGTCGGAGAGGTCGCCCGACTGGGCCGGGACGACGAGCGTGCCGTCCGGGCCGACCGCGTCCAGCAGGCCCTGGACGACGGCCACGGGACCGCCGCAGACCCAGCCGAGTGAACTGAGCGAGGAATGCACGAGGAGCGACTCGCCCGGTCGGACGCCGAGCTCGCGCAACTCCGCCGCGACGGTGTCGCGGGTCACAAGAGGGCCGGTGGGAGGGGGTGTGGGCATGGGGTGGGAGTATCCCGGAGGCGGGCGTCCGGTGCCACCGGTTTGATCGATCAAAGATCGTTTCCGCAGGTCAGCTTAGGTATACCTAAGTGACGCAGGGCACCCGGGCCGGCCGGGGTGCGGGTTGTCAGGCCCTGAGTAATTACGCAACAATGGCGTTGTGAAATACGTCGGCGAGGCTCGGGAGGCCCCCATGGGAACTCCGCAGGAGGAGCTCGCGGCCGGTGTGCGCTCGGACCGTTCGACGCGCAACCGGGTCGCGCGGTCGATCCTGGACCACGGTCCCTCGACCGTCGCCGAGCTGGCCGGACGTCTGGGCCTCACGCAGGCCGCGGTCCGCCGGCATCTCGACACCCTGCTCGCCGACGACGTCGTCGTGGCCCGCGCCCAGCGCGTGTACGGGGCCCGCACCCGCGGCAGGCCCGCCAAGGCCTTCGCCCTGACGGACTGCGGCCGGGACGCCTTCGACCAGTCCTACGACAAGCTCGCCGCCGACGCCCTGCGCTTCATCCAGGAGCGGTTCGGCGGGGACGCGGCCGTCGTCGCGTTCGCCCGCGCCCGGTTCGCCGAGCAGGCCGCCGCCTACCGCTCGGCCGTCGACGCCGCCGCGCCGGAGGACCGTACCGAGGCCCTCGCTAGGGCGCTCACCGCGGACGGGTACGCTGCGGCGGCACGCAGCGCACCGGCACCCCACCTCGGCGAGCAGCTGTGCCAGCACCACTGCCCGGTGGCCCACGTCGCGGAGGAGTTCCCGCAACTCTGCGAGGCGGAGACAGAGGTCTTCTCGCAACTTCTGGGAACCCATGTCCAGCGGCTCGCGACCATCGCGCACGGAGACGGCGTCTGCACGACGTTCATCCCCAAGGCCTCGCACACCGCGCAGGCGGCCAAGGCCGTCGAGGCTCCCCGCACCACCCACAACACATCTGCAAGCACGGCCGGGAGGAACCCCGCATGACGCTCCCCACGGAGACAACGGAGACTGCTCACCCCGAGCTCGACGGTCTGGGCAACTACGAATACGGCTGGGCCGACTCCGACGTTGCCGGTGCCGCTGCCAAGCGTGGCCTGAGCGAAGAGGTCGTCCTCGACATCTCGGGCAAGAAGTCCGAGCCCGAGTGGATGGCCAAGCTCCGCCTCAAGGGCCTGAAGCTGTTCGAGAAGAAGCCCATGCCCAACTGGGGCTCGGACCTCTCGGGCATCGACTTCGACAACATCAAGTACTTCGTGCGCTCCACGGAGAAGCAGGCGGAGTCCTGGGAGGACCTGCCCGAGGACATCAAGAACACGTACGACAAGCTCGGCATCCCCGAGGCGGAGAAGCAGCGCCTCGTCGCCGGTGTCGCGGCCCAGTACGAGTCCGAGGTCGTCTACCACCAGATCCGCGAGGACCTGGAGGAGCAGGGCGTCATCTTCCTCGACACCGACACCGCGCTGAAGGAGCACCCGGAGCTCTTCAAGGAGTACTTCGGCACCGTCATCCCGGTCGGCGACAACAAGTTCGCGTCGCTCAACACGGCCGTGTGGTCCGGCGGTTCCTTCATCTACGTGCCGAAGGGCGTGCACGTGGAGATCCCGCTCCAGGCCTACTTCCGCATCAACACGGAGAACATGGGCCAGTTCGAGCGGACGCTGATCATCGTCGACGAGGACGCCTACGTCCACTACGTCGAGGGCTGCACCGCGCCGATCTACAAGTCGGACTCGCTGCACTCCGCGGTCGTCGAGATCATCGTCAAGAAGGGCGCCCGCTGCCGTTACACGACCATCCAGAACTGGTCGAACAACGTCTACAACCTGGTCACCAAGCGCGCCGTCGCCTACGAGGGCGCGACCATGGAGTGGATCGACGGCAACATCGGCTCCAAGGTGACGATGAAGTACCCCGCCGTCTACCTGATGGGCGAGCACGCCAAGGGCGAGACGCTCTCCATCGCGTTCGCGGGCGAGGGCCAGCACCAGGACGCCGGTTCCAAGATGGTCCACATGGCGCCGAACACGTCCTCGAACATCGTCTCCAAGTCGGTGGCGCGCGGCGGCGGCCGGACCTCCTACCGCGGTCTGGTCGAGATCGGCGAGGGCGCGCACGGCTCGAAGTCCAACGTGCTCTGCGACGCGCTGCTCGTCGACACCATCTCCCGCTCCGACACCTACCCCTACGTGGACGTCCGCGAGGACGACGTGTCGATGGGCCACGAGGCGACCGTCTCCAAGGTCAGCGACGACCAGCTCTTCTACCTGATGAGCCGCGGCATGACCGAGTTCGAGGCCATGGCGATGATCGTGCGCGGCTTCGTCGAGCCGATCGCCAAGGAACTCCCCATGGAGTACGCCCTGGAGCTCAACCGGCTGATCGAGCTGCAGATGGAGGGCGCGGTGGGCTGACCGCCCCCGTCCACCCCCATCAAGCCATTCCGTTAAGAAAGCGAGCATGACGACAGCCATGGCTGAGGCTCAAACCATCCCCGTGGGCTCCACCACCACCGGCGCGATCGCCGTGGCCGGCGAGTCGACCGTCGCCACGCGCATGAGCGCGCCGCCCTCCTACGACGTCGCGGACTTCCCGGTCCCGCACGGCCGCGAGGAGGAGTGGCGGTTCACCCCGCTGGAGCGGCTGCGCGGCCTGCACGACGGCACCGCCGTCGCGACCGGCGGCGTCAAGGTCGCCGTCGAGGCCCCCGAGGGCGTCACGGTCGAGACCGTCGGCCGTGACGACGCGCGCGTGGGCCGTGCCGGCACCCCGGTGGACCGCGTCGCGGCGCAGGCGTACTCCGCCTTCGACAGGGCCTCGGTCGTGACCGTCGCCAAGGACACCGTCCTCACCGAGCCGATCCGCGTCGCCGTGCACGGCGAGGGCGGCACCGCCTACGGCCACACGGTCGTCGAGCTGGGCGCGTTCGCCGAGGCCGTGGTCGTCATCGACCACACCGGCGACGCCGTGCTCGCCGCCAACGTCGACTACGTCCTCGGTGACGGTGCCAAGCTCACCGTCGTCTCCGTGCAGGACTGGGACGACAAGGCCGTGCACCTGGCCCAGCACAACGCCCTCGTCGGCCGTGACGCGAGCTTCAAGTCCGTCGTCGTCACCTTCGGCGGCGACGTGGTCCGGCTGAACCCGCGCGTCGTCTACGCGGGCCCCGGCGGCGAGGCCGAGCTGCTCGGCCTCTACTTCACCGACCGCGGCCAGCACCAGGAGCACCGGCTCTTCGTCGACCACAACGCCCCGCACTGCAAGTCCCACGTCGTGTACAAGGGCGCCCTCCAGGGCGACGACGCGCACGCCGTGTGGATCGGCGACGTGCTGATCGAGGCGAAGGCCGAGGGCACCGACACCTACGAGATGAACCGCAACCTCGTCCTCACGGACGGCGCGCGGGTCGACTCGGTGCCGAACCTGGAGATCGAGACCGGCGAGATCGTCGGCGCCGGGCACGCCTCGACGACCGGCCGCTTCGACGACGAGCAGCTGTTCTACCTGATGGCCCGCGGCATCCCCGAGCAGGACGCCCGCCGTCTCGTCGTGCGCGGCTTCTTCGCCGAGCTGGTCCAGCAGATCGGCGTCGCGGACATCGAACAGCGCCTGCTCGGCAAGATCGAGGAGGAGCTGGAGGCATCCGTCGGATGACCGACCAGATCTTCGTGCGCGCCTGCGCGGCGAGCGAGCTGACCGAGGACACCCCCAAGCGGGTGGAACTCGGCGGTACGCCGGTGGCGGTCGTCCGTACCGGGGGAGAGGTGTTCGCCATCAACGACATCTGCTCCCACGCGAACGTCTCGCTCTCCGAGGGCGAGGTGGAGGACTGCCAGATCGAGTGCTGGCTGCACGGCTCCGCCTTCGACCTGCGCACCGGCAAGCCGTCCGGCCTGCCCGCGACGCGCTCCGTCCCCGTATACCCCGTAAAGATCGAAGGGGACGACGTGCTCGTCTCCCTCAACCAGGAGTCCTGAGGCACCCATGGCAACGCTTGAAATCCACGACCTGCACGTCACCGTCGAGGCCGACAACGCCACGAAGGAGATCCTCAAGGGCGTCGACCTCACCGTGAAGCAGGGCGAGACGCACGCCATCATGGGCCCCAACGGCTCCGGCAAGTCGACGCTCGCCTACTCGCTCGCGGGCCACCCCAAGTACACGATCACCGGCGGCACCGTCACCCTCGACGGTGAGGACGTCCTGGAGATGACCGTCGACGAGCGCGCCCGCGCGGGCCTGTTCCTCGCCATGCAGTACCCGGTCGAGATCCCCGGCGTCTCCGTCTCCAACTTCCTGCGCACCTCCGCCACCGCCGTGCGCGGCGAGGCGCCGAAGCTGCGCACCTGGGTGAAGGAGGTCAAGGAGACCATGGAGCGCCTCTCCATGGACCCGTCCTTCGCCGAGCGCAACGTCAACGAGGGCTTCTCCGGCGGTGAGAAGAAGCGCCACGAGATCCTCCAGCTCGAACTGCTCAAGCCGAAGATCGCGATCCTCGACGAGACCGACTCCGGCCTCGACGTCGACGCCCTGCGCGTCGTCTCCGAGGGCGTCAACCGCGTCCGCGAGGGCGGCGAGGTCGGCACGCTGCTGATCACGCACTACACGCGCATCCTGCGCTACATCAAGCCCGACTTCGTCCACGTCTTCTCCAACGGCCGCATCGCCGAGTCCGGCGGCGCCGAGCTCGCCGACAAGCTGGAAGAGGAAGGGTACGAGGCTTACACGAAGGGTGGCGTATCCGCGTGACGCAGCTGCCGGGCCTCCTCGACACCGAGGCGATCCGCAAGGACTTCCCCGTACTGGACCGCCTGGTCCACGACGGGCGCAAGCTCGTGTACCTGGACAACGCGGCCACCAGCCAGAAGCCGCGCCAGGTGCTCGACGCGCTCGCCGAGTACTACGAGCGCCACAACGCCAACGTCCACCGCGGTGTGCACGTGCTCGCCGAGGAGGCCACGGCGCTGTACGAGGGCGCGCGGGACAAGGTCGCCTCGTTCATCAACGCCCCGAGCCGCGACGAGGTGATCTTCACCAAGAACGCCTCGGAGTCGCTCAACCTCGTGGCCAACATGCTGGGCTGGGCCGACGAGCCCTACCGCGTGGACCACGAGACCGAGATCGTCATCACGGAGATGGAGCACCACTCCAACATCGTCCCGTGGCAGCTGCTGTCGCAGCGCACGGGCGCGAAGCTGAAGTGGTTCGGCCTCACCGACGACGGCCGCCTCGACCTCTCCAACATCGACGAGGTCATCACCGAGAAGACGAAGATCGTCTCCTTCGTGCTGGTGTCCAACATCCTCGGCACCGTCAACCCGGTCGAGGCCATCGTGCGCCGCGCCCAGGAGGTCGGGGCCCTGGTCCTGATCGACGCCTCCCAGGCGGCCCCACACATGCCGCTCGACGTGCAGGCGCTCCAGGCCGACTTCGTGGCCTTCACCGGTCACAAGATGTGCGGCCCGACCGGCATCGGCGTGCTGTGGGGACGGCAGGAACTCCTGGAGGACCTGCCCCCGTTCCTCGGCGGCGGCGAGATGATCGAGACCGTGTCGATGCACTCGTCGACGTACGCGCCGGCGCCGCACAAGTTCGAGGCGGGCACCCCGCCGATCGCGCAGGCGGTCGGTCTCGGCGCGGCCGTCGACTACCTGAACTCGATCGGCATGGACAAGATCCTCGCCCACGAGCACGCCCTCACCGAGTACGCGGTGCAGAAGCTGCGCGAGGTCCCCGACCTGCGCATCATCGGCCCCGCCACCTCCGAGGACCGCGGCGCGGCGATCTCCTTCACGCTCGGCGACATCCACCCGCACGACGTGGGCCAGGTCCTCGACGAGCAGGGCATCGCCGTCCGGGTCGGGCACCACTGCGCCCGCCCGGTCTGCCTCCGGTACGGAATTCCTGCGACCACCAGGGCGTCGTTCTATCTGTACTCCACGCCGGCGGAGGTCGACGCGCTGGCCGACGGACTGGAACACGTACGGAATTTCTTCGGCTGAGAGGCTGATCGGTGAAGCTGGATTCGATGTACCAGGAAGTCATCCTGGACCACTACAAGCACCCGCACGGGCGTGGTCTGCGCGATGGCGACGCCGAGGTGCACCACGTCAACCCGACGTGCGGCGACGAGATCACACTGCGCGTGAAGTACGACGGGACGACGATCAGCGACGTCTCGTACGAGGGGCAGGGCTGTTCGATCAGCCAGGCCTCGGCCTCCGTCCTGAACGACCTCCTCGTCGGCAAGGACCTGGCCGACGCGCAGAAGGTCCAGGAGACGTTCCTGGAGCTGATGCAGTCCAAGGGCCGGATCGAGCCCGACGACGCGATGGAGGAGATCCTGGAGGACGCGGTCGCGTTCGCGGGAGTCTCCAAGTACCCGGCGCGGGTCAAGTGCGCGCTGCTGAGCTGGATGGCGTGGAAGGACGCGACGGCCCAGGCGCTGGACGCGGCCGGTACCGACGCCGAGAGGAAGACGGCATGACCGAAACCGTGGAGATGAAGCCCGCCTCCGAGGAGGAACTCCGCGAGGCGCTGATGGACGTCGTCGACCCCGAGCTGGGCATCGACGTCGTCAACCTCGGCCTCATCTACGGCATCCACGTCGACGACGCGAACATCGCGACGATCGACATGACCCTGACCTCCGCGGCCTGCCCGCTGACGGACGTCATCGAGGACCAGGCCAAGTCGGCCACCGACGGCATCGTGAACGAGCTGCGGATCAACTGGGTCTGGATGCCGCCGTGGGGCCCGGACAAGATCACGGACGACGGACGCGAGCAGCTGCGCGCGCTCGGCTTCAACGTCTGAGACGTACGTCCCGCCCCGCCCGCCGGGGCACGGAAAGCGGTGGTGCCCCTCGGGGCGCCACCGCTTCCGCGTGCCCCGGCGGCGAACGGCGCACGCGGGGTGTGACACGGCCCTCACCTGCGCCTTCCGCTTCACATGGCGTTCTCAGAGTGATCCCATTCCCCGCTCATCGGGACGCGGCAGCGTGGCGGGGTGGATACCTGTGCACCCGCCTCCGACCGTCCGCTGTTCGTCCTCGGCTGTCCCCGTTCCGGCACGACGCTGCTGCAGCTCATGCTGCACGCGCATCCACGCATCGCGCTTCCCCCGGAGACCCGCTTCGTCCTGCCCGCCTACGAGAGCCGGCTGCGCTTCGGCGACCTGGGAGCACCGGAGAACAGGGCCGCCCTCGCCCGCTGGATCACCGGCCGCAAGGAGACGCGCTTCGACGAACTGGGCCTGGACGCGGGCCCGGTGGCCGCCCGGATCACCGACGGACCGCCCACCCTCGGCTCCGCGCTCGGCATCGCCCTGCGCTCGTACGCCGAGAGCCACGGCAAGGTCCGCTGGGGCGACAAGCGGCCCGCCTACGCCCTGCACGTCGAGGAGATCCTGCGGCTCTTCCCGGACGCCCAGTTCGTGCACCTGGTGCGCGACGGCCGCGACTGCGTCGCCTCGCTGCTCGGCATGCCGTGGTGGCACCGCGGCTTCCACGAGGCCGTCGCCACCTGGGCGCAGGTCATGGACGTCACCCGGCACCATGCCCGCGCGCTGGGCCCCGGCCGCTGGCACGAGCTCCGTTTCGAGGACCTGGTGGCCGACCCGGAGGAGCCGTTGCGTGCCGTCTGCGCCTTCCTGGGCGAGGAGTTCGACCCCGGGATGACCGAGCCGCACCGCCTCGCGGGCACCGCCGTGCCCGCCCGCAAGACATGGCACCGGCGCACCCACGGCGCGGTCGACTCCTCCCGCGCGGGCAGCTACCGGCAGCGCCTGACGCCTGCTCAGATCGCCCTGTGCGACGCCGTGCTGGGGCGCCGGCTGATCCGGCACGGGTACGAGCCCGGCGGCACCGGGCGTCCCGGTGCCGCCGAACTCCTGCGCTACCGCAAGGTGGAGGCCCTGCGCCGCGCGGCCCGCGCGAAGCGGCGCGTCCTCGACCGCGCGGCCCGCGTCCGCGAGACCGGCCCGCTCGCGGACCGGTCCCGCGCGGCACGGCGGACGACCGCGCCCTGACGGCTCACCGGGCGGTCCGCCGCGTCTCCGGGGAACGGGCGGGCGGCCGGTGCCGGCTGTGCGGCGGGTCGTCGCCGCCCTGGGACGCGACGTGGGCGAGAGCCCCCGGCGGTGCCGTGTGTACGGCCGTACACATCGATGGGTACGCTCGTCCGCATGGGATACGTACTGCTGGGCGGCGCCATCGCAGCCGAGGTGACCGCGACCACCGCGATGAAGTACAGCGACGGGCTGAGCAGGCTGTGGCCGTCCCTCGTGACCGCCGTCGGCTACGTCCTCGCCTTCCTGCTGCTCGCGCGCACCCTGAAGACGGTCGAGGTCGGCACCGCCTACGCGATCTGGGCCGGCATCGGCACCGCGGCCGTGGCGCTGATCGGCTCCCTCTTCCTCGGCGAGAGCCTGGACGCGGCGAAGGCGGCCGGGGTCGTCCTGATCATCGCGGGCGTCGTCGTGCTGAACCTGGGCGGTGCCGGCTGATGGTCCGCCGCTACGACCCCGACCGGCGCCGGCGGATCATCGACGCGGCCGTCCGCGTCGTCGCCGCCAAGGGGCTCGCCGGGCTCAGCCACCGCACGGTCGCCGCCGAGGCGGACGTCCCGCTCGGCTCCACGACCTACCACTTCGCCACCCTCGACGACCTGCTGGTGGCCGCCCTGCGCCAGGCCAACGAGGGCTTCGGCAAGGTGATCGCCGCCCGCGGCGGCCTGACCGACCCCGACGCCGACCTGGCCGCGGAGCTCGCGGGCTGGGCCGGGGAGTGGCTGTCCGGCGACCGGACCGGCGTCGAGATGGAGTACGAGCTGTACCTCGCCGCCCTGCGCCGCCCCGCGCTGCGCCCCGTCGCCGCCGAGTGGGCCGACGACCTCGCCGCCCTGCTGGGCCGCCGCACCGACCCGGTCACCGCGCGGGCCCTGGTCGCCCTCCTCGACGGCATCTGCCTCCAGGTGCTGCTGACGGACACCCCCTACGACGAGGCGTACGCGCGCGAGGTGCTGGGGCGGGTGGTGACCGGGGTCCGAGACGCCCCGCGGACCGGTTCGCCCCGTCAGGGCCGGTCACGTTAGGTTTCCCCCATGACCGACACGACTGCTCCCCGCACCACCGGCGCGGTGGCCGCCGGCCTCGCCACGATCGCCGCCGACGGCACCGTCCTCGACACCTGGTTCCCCGCCCCCGAACTCGTCGACGCCGGCGCCGACGGCACGGGACCGGCAGGCACCGAGCGGCTGTCCGCCGACGACGCCGCGAAGCTCCTCGGCCCGGCCGCCGGCAAGGCGATCGGCGCGGACGCCCGCCGCGGCGTCGACGTGGTCGCGGTCCGCACGGTCATCTCCTCGCTCGACGACAAGCCGCTCGACGCGCACGACGCCTACCTGCGTCTGCACCTGCTCTCGCACCGCCTGGTCCGGCCGCACGGCCAGAACCTGGACGGCCTGTTCGGCCTCCTCGCCAACGTCGCCTGGACCTCGCTGGGCCCGGTCGCCGTCGACGAGATCGAGACGGTGCGCCTCAACGCCCGCGCGGAGGGCCTGCACCTGTCGGTCACCTCGATCGACAAGTTCCCGCGCATGACGGACTACGTGGCGCCCAAGGGCGTCCGCATCGCCGACGCCGACCGGGTCCGCCTCGGCGCGCACCTGTCCGCGGGCACCACCGTCATGCACGAGGGCTTCGTCAACTTCAACGCCGGAACGCTGGGCACCTCCATGGTCGAGGGCCGCATCTCCGCCGGTGTCGTCGTCGGCGACGGCTCGGACATCGGCGGCGGCGCGTCCACCATGGGCACGCTGTCCGGCGGCGGCAACGTGATCATCTCCATCGGCGAGCGGTGCCTGGTCGGCGCCGAGGCCGGTGTGGGCATCGCGCTGGGCGACGAGTGCGTGGTCGAGGCCGGTCTGTACGTCACCGCCGGCACCCGGGTGACCATGCCGGACGGACAGATCGTCAAGGCCCGCGAGCTGTCCGGCGCCTCCAACATCCTCTTCCGCCGCAACTCGGTCACCGGCGCGGTCGAGGCCCGCCCGAACAACGCGGTGTGGGGCGGCCTGAACGACGTCCTGCACAGCCACAACTGACCTGTCCGCAGCGGGAGTCGGGGCCGGCGCCGGTGAGGCGCCGGCCCCGCTCGCGTGCGGGGCCGCTCGGCGGACGCCGGACCGGGACCGCCGGGACCGCCGGAGCCGGGCCGGCCGCTCGCTCGTGCCGCCGACGGACACCCCGGTCCGGGCGTGCCCGCGCCGGCCGCGGCCCGCGGCAGGGCCGTTCAGGAGCCCGCCACCAGCTTCTCGTACGTCGCGAGGAGCGCCCGCACCGTCGTCGGGTCCGCGGGGCGCAGCGGTGCGCGGACCGGGCCGCCGGGCAGGCCGAGGGCGTTCAGCAGGGCCTTCGCCGTGACCGCGCCGGGCAGCCCCGCCGACATCATCGCCTCGACGAGATCCGTCGCCCGCTGCTGGAGCGCCGCCGCCCGCACGGTGTCCCCGGCGTCGAACGCGTCCAGTACGGCGACGAGCCGGGCCGGGGCGACGTTCGCGACCGTACTGATCCAGCCCGCCGCGCCCACCGCGTACAGCGCGAGGTCGTGCTCGTCGCTGCCCGCGTAATAGGCGAGCCCCGTACGGGACATCACCTTCTGCGCCGCGAGGAAGTCGTACGAACAGTCCTTGACGGCCACGATCCTCGGGTGTTCCGCCAGCCGGAGCAGGGTCTCCGGCTCGACGCGGACGCCGGTGCGCGCGGGGATGTCGTACAGCACGACCGGCAGGCCGGTGCCGTCCGCGACCTCGCGGAAGTGTGCCTCCACAGCGTCCTGCGGGGGCCTGCTGTAGTACGGCGCGACCACCAACAGGGCGTCCGCGCCCGCGCGTTCGGCTTCCCGTGCCAGCTCCACGGTGTGCCGGGTGCTGGACGTGCCGACGCCCGCGACCACCGTCACACCGTCACCGACAGCCTCCCGGACCGCGCGGACCAGGTCCGACTTCTCGGCGTCCGTCGTGGTGGGCGACTCACCGGTGGTGCCGGACAGCACCAGGCCGTCGCAGCCCTCGGCCACCAGCCGCCCGGCGAGCAGGGCGGCCCCGTCCAGGTCCTGCGCCCCCGTCGCGGTGAAGGGCGTGACCATCGCGCACAGGGCGCGCCCGAGGGGCGGAACGGGACGGGAGAGCCGGGCCGCCGGGCCGGTGCCGGCGCGAGGGGCGTGGGGCGGGCCGGCGGGCGGTGTCGCGGGAGTCGTCATGCGGGAAGTCTCGACACGGTGGCCGTGGGGCTCCAGTTAATTGTGCTGAGGGGTATGCGTAAGCGCTCCTGTCGGGAGGACTCCCGTCGGGTGTGGCGCCGGGGGGCGTCGGAGGTGCGGTGGGGCGGGCGGTGTGCGCCGGGCGTGCGGACGGCGGGGCCGCGCATCGGGTGCCCGGCACCGGGGCCCGAGGCCCTGTGTCCAACTGGCCCCCGGATGCGCCACCATGGCGAGGACGGCCGCCGACAGCGGTACGGCCGAACGCAGTTCACGGGAGGCGTCATGAAGCTCGGCAGGGCACTGGCCACCGGAGTCGCGACGGAACGGCCGCAGGCGCACGGGGAGCCGCCCGTACCGGCCGCCGAGGAGGGCCGGCTCCCCGCCGGCGCGACGGCGGAGCGGGCCCCGGCGCCCGCGGAGGTGCCGGCCGTCCGATGAGGCTGCGGCTCCCCGAGGAACGCCCCACGGAGCCGCCGGCCGGATACAAGATCGCCCACCCGGTGCTGTCGCACGACGGCACCCGGGCCGGGTTCACCGGTGTGTCACTCGGCGCGGCCCTGCCGTACCGGGTGCTCGACGAGGCGTCCTGCGTGTACGGCCGCCGCCACCGGCCGCCCTCCCGGCTGTGCGACTGCGGCTTCCACTGCGTCCACGACCGCCCGACGGCCGAGGCACTGCTGTGCACCGCCGAGCACCGCACCTGCGTCCTGCTCGAAGTCAGCGTCCTCGGCGCCTACATCCGCTTCGAACACGGCTTCCGCAGCGCCCGGCAACGGGTCCGCACGGCGACACTGCCGCCGTGCGGCTGCGGCGCTCCCGCGACCGTCCTCGCCGACGCGGGCTGGGGGCGCCCGGGGTGGCGGGTGCTGGTTCCGGCGTGCGCCGGGTGCGTGGGCGGCCGTACGGCCCTGACGGCCGCGGCGTTCGCCCTGCTGGCGGGGGAGGGACTGCGGGTGCGGAGCGCCGCGGGACAGGGGCAGGGACCGGCCGCAGGCGCCGTACGCGGCCCGGACGCCGTGCCGCCCTTCGGACCGCCACTCCCCGAGGGCCTCGGCCTGCCCGAACTCGCCGCGGAACTGGCCCTGTTGCAGGCACGCCTGGACTGGTTGCAGAGCCGGCTCGCCCGACTGGGCCCGCCGGAGCGGCCGGACGCGACGGAGCCGCCGGGCTGAGCGGGGCGGGTGCGGCTCCCGCCGCTCGGGGCCACCCGCCCCTGCCGCCGCGCACCCCGCCCCCCGCGCCGCCGGGCACCCGCCCCGCGCGCAGGCCCGCCGTCCGTTCGCCCCCTTAATCTCCGCGCCCCGGGGTATCCGACGACCGGGGCCGGGTGGATCGCCCGGACCGGTCCCGCGCCCACCCACCGGGGGACGGGCACACCGATGACGGATGCGACCAGCGGCGACGCGGCCAGTCGGGCCGCACGGAAGGCGGATGCCATGGACAGGGCGACGACCGGGGCCAAGGGGCCCGACGAACTGCTCCTCCAACTGGCCGAGACCGGCGAGGAGGTCGGCGAGGCCGTGCAGGAGCTCGCGGCGAAGGCCGACGTGAAGGGGCGCGCGACGACGCGCGCCGCCGACCTGCGCGACAAGGCCGGCGCGATGACCGTGCAACTGCGCACCACGGCCGTCCAGGCCGGCCGGACGGTGCAGAACGGCGCGGCCCGCGCCGGGGACGCCGTCCAGCACAACCCGCACGTCCCGGAGCCGGTGCGCAACGCGGTCCGGGCGGGCCGCGGCAATCCCCGGCCGGTACTGATCGCCGGGGTGGCCGGCGCGGCGCTGGTGACGGCCGTCGTCCTCGGCCGCCGCGCACGCGACTGAGCTTCCGGGGAGGCGCCCGAGGGCCCGGGGCGATGTCGCACCCGGGCGGGGCGCACACCCGGCACGGGCGGCGCGGACCCGCTCGAACCCGAACGGAACGGCGCGGGAACCGGTGACGGTTCCCGCGCCGTTCCGCCGTGTGCGGGCACGCGGGACCGGGCCGGGCCCGAACCCCACGCGGCTGCGGGCGAGTTGTCGTGGTTTCGGGCGGGTGCGGAGGCCGGTGGGGAGATGAACCGGGCGGCATGGGTCCAAATCCGTCTAGGCTGAGCCGTTGAGTTGTACGGCGCCCCGGTGGCCGTGCCGCTCGCGGTCGTACGGCCTTCGAGGCGCCTAGGAGAAGCAGCACATGTCAGACAGTCCCCCCCTGCCGCCGGTGCGGTTGCGTCCCGAGGCGGAACTGGCGCGCGACGCCCTGTCCACGCCCACCCTCTCCCGGGCCGCCCGTCTCGCCCGCTGGGCCGGCCCGGACACCCGGGTGGAGCCCGGCGGCAGCCTCGTCGAGGAGCAGCTGCCCGCCGCCGCCGAGGTGCTCGGGCTCACCGACGAGGACGCCGCCGCGTTCGCGAGCGAGGCGTGGCGCACCGCCGTGGACACCGGCCTGGTCGAGATCGTCGACGAGGAGGAGGGCACCGTCGCGGCCGGCGAGGAACTCTCGGTGCTCACCGGCGGTGCCCCGCAGGAGGTGCTGGGCGTCTGGCTCGCCGCCCTGGAGACCGCGCTGGCGGACGCGAGCGCCCCCGACCTGGACGACCTGGTGGGCGCGGTCGACGAGAACGGCGAGATCGACTTCTCCGACCTCGACTGGGACCCGGAGGAGGACGCCGCCTTCCTCGACGGTGTGCTCGGCAACCTGTACCTGCTCACGGTCAGCGAGGACGGCCCCGGCGACGGCCCCGTCCCGCTGCCCGCGCTGGCCGCGTCGATGATCGTCCCCGACGACATGGGGGAGCCCACCAACGACGTCCTGGAGCAGGTCTCCGACGCGATGATGCTCCTCGACGACCAGTTCCGGATGCTGGAGCCGGTCGGGCTCGTCGAGTACCAGCCCGTCGACGAGGCACTGATGGCCGACGCCGACCAGGAACCGGCCGCGCCTGTCGACGACACCGACGTCACCCGGTACGGCATGGTGAAGCTGACCCCGCTGGGCCTGTACGGGATCAGGGCCCGGCTGCTGGAGGCCGGCGTGGAGGCGCCCGTGGTCGGCGACCTCGCGGACGGCGACGCCGCGGCCCTGCTCGACGCGACGTCGTTCTTCGGCCCCGAGGCCGCGCTGACCGAGACGGAACTGTGGCTGTCGCGCCGCGAACCGCGGCCCGCCGCCGAGGAGTTGCTGGCCGCGGCGCGCGGGGACGACCCGGGTGCCCCGCTGCGCCGGCTGACCTGCCAGCAGGCCCTGTCGCTGGTCGGCGACGAGGCGCAGCCCGCGCTGCGCGCCGTGCTGGACGACCCCGAACTCGGCGGTCTCGCCCGGGTGTGGCTCAGCGAGCACGGCGCGGCCGACGTGCCGCCGCCGTCGCAGGAGATGGTGTTCTGGCTGACGGTCGACACCCTCGCCGCGCAGCTCGCCGCCGAGGGCAACTCCGACGAACTCCAGGCCCTGGTCGAGGGGTTGGCCCGGCAGCACAGCGGTTTCTTCGACACCGCGTGGCGGGTCGAGCACCCGGCGACCCCCGACGTCCTGGAGGCGATGGGCAGGCTGCACCCGGACAAGAGGATCGCCAAGGAGGCGCGCAAGGCGGCCTTCAAGGCGCGCTCGCAACAGGGGAGTTGAGCCCGGGGGCCGGGCCGACCGGCCGGTACCGGGCCCGGGGCGGGCGACCGCGGTGCGTGACGCCGCGGTCGCCCGCCTCCGTGCTGTCCGGGTGGCGTTCTCTTTGATCGTTCGTGGGGGTCCGCATACGGATTCATGGAACCGAGTGCGCCCCGGTCGCCGGGTGTTCAGGTTCCGTTCAGGCATGGGCGGGACGGTGTCGCCGAACCGACGACCGTCCACCTTCCGCGGCACCGACCGTCACAGGAGACTCCATGTCGCTCACCCGCAGGGACTTCGCCAGACAATCCGCGATCACCGGCGCGGGCGTCGCGCTGGCGGGCACCGTAGGTGCCCTCGCCACCGCGCCCAACGCGCTCGCGTCCACCGAGAGCGAGGACGGGGCGAAGGACGGCCACGGGAACGGGCACGACGGGCCGGCGCACTCGCACGGCGGGGTCGGCTACGGGCCGCTGCTCCCCGACCCCGACGGCATCCTCGCGCTGCCGGCCGGCTTCTCCTACCGGATCGTCACGTACAGCGGCCGGACCAAGCTGGAGTCCGGGGAGTTCACCCCCTCCAACCACGACGGCACGGCCACCTTCGACGGGCCCCGCGGCGCGACCCTGCTCGTCAACAACCACGAGCTGGCCGGCCCCCGCGCCAACTGGCCCCACCCCGTCCCGCTCACCGAGGGCCTCGTCTACGACCCGGCGGCCTCCGGCGGCTGCACCGTCGTCGAGGTGCGCGGCGAGCACGTCGCGGAGTGGGTCGGCATCGCGGGCACCGCCACCAACTGCGCGGGCGGACACACCCCTTGGGGCACCTGGCTCACGTGCGAGGAGACCGAGGACAAGGCCGGCGTCAACGGCATGACCAAGGACCACGGCTACGTCTTCGAGGTCGACCCCTCCGACCGGCGCGCCAACCGCGCCCCCAAACCCGTGAAGGCGCTGGGGCGTTACGCCCACGAGGCCGTCGTCGTCGACCCCCGGCGCGGCCACCTGTACCTGACCGAGGACGCGGCGGGCCCCAACGGCTCGCTCTACCGGTGGACCCCGCCGCACGGGTTCCGGCACGGGCGCGGGAAGCTGCGCACCCTCGCCGACGACGCGGGCGTGCTCCAGGCGTTCAAGTGCTTCGACTCCGGCGGCCGGTTCGTGGACGACCTCTCGCGCGCGACGAGGACCGGCACGGTGTACGGCGTCGACTGGGTGGACGTGCCCGACCGGGACGCCAAGTCCCTTTCCGTGCGCAAGCAGTTCGCCGACGGCCAGGTCACCCGCGCCCGCAAGCTGGAGGGCATGTGGTGGGGCGACGGCGGCACCTACATCGTCTCCTCGTACGCCCGCGAGGAGAGCCCGGGGCGCCACGACGGCCAGGTCTGGTTCTACGACCCGGGCCGCCGCACCCTGACCCTCAAGGTGCTCATCGGCATCAACCCCGACCCGTCCGTGGACGGGGCCTTCGACAGCCCCGACAACATCACGGTCTCCCCCTACGGCGGCCTGGTCATCGCCGAGGACGGCTCCGGCGTCCAGCACCTGTTCGGCGCCACCGACAGCGGGCGCACCTATCCCGTCGCGCGCAACGAACTGAACATCGGCACCGCCGAGGCGCCCTCCTACAGCGAGTTCACCGGCGTCACCTTCTCGCCCGACGGGAAGACCCTCTACGCCAACATCCAGGAGCCCGGCATCATGCTCGCGATCACCGGACCGTGGAAGCGGCAGAAGCGCGGCTGAACCCCCCTGCCGGGCAACGGAATTAAACAGTTGGCCGGGCCCGCGGCCCCTCCTTACAGTGGACAACGTCCAGGTGCGAAGGCAGGACCTACTTCCACTCATCATGGGGAGGCCGCGGGTTCGAGTCCCGCCACCGGTACCGACGTGCCGGTGTAGCTCAGGGGTCAGAGCACCAACCGTGGTTCCGCCGACCAGAACTCTGGACACCCAATATCTCGTCGCACCTCCCGGTGCGCAGGCTGCGGATACTTCCCTTTCCAGGAATCCCGTTCCGCCGCCGGACCTGATCTCGGGAGGCGTGGACAGAGGTGTGTGCCCGGTGCGCAGGCAGCGGATACTTCCGGATCGGACATGTGCGGGTTCGAATCCCGTCGTCGGCCAAGGGCCGGCGCAGCTCCGTCGGAGGAGCATCCGACATGTGCCGCCGCCGCTTTCGAACTCGGGCCCACACCTTTCCTCGCGCCTTCCACCGAAACGAATTTCGGGGGGAATTCACCATGGCGCGATTCAACAAGAAGACGGCGAAGGCGCAGCCCGTCTCCCGGGTGACGTCCACGGGCCGGGTCCTGCGCACCCACGAGGGCGGCCGAGGCCGTGCCCGCGACCGGCGCTCCGAGCTGTTCCTGCTCGCCGTCTCCCACCTCGTCTCGCAGCGGACCTTCTACGAGGGCGGCGGCGACCGCGACGACCGGTTCGCCGCACTGGTGCGTGAACTGGCCGTCTCCGACCCGGAGTTCACCGCGGGTCTGCTCGGCTGGCTGCGCTCCGAGGGCAACCTCCGTACCGCCTCGCTGGTCGGCGCCGCCGAGTACGTGAAGGCGCGCCTGGCCGCGGGGGCCACCGGCGGCCCGTCCAACCGCGAGGTCGTCGCGTCCGTGCTGCGCCGTCCCGACGAGCCCGGCGAACTCCTCGCGTACTGGACCTCGACGTACGGCCGCGCGCTGCCCAAGCCCGTGAAGCGGGGCGTCGCCGACGCCGTGCGCCGGCTGTACGGGGAGAAGGCGCTGCTCAAGTACGACACCGCGAGCCGGGGTTACCGCTTCGGCGACATCCTCAACCTGGTGCACGCCTCGCCCGACCCGGACAAGGCGTGGCAGGGCGAGCTGTTCCGCCACGCCCTGGACCGCCGCCACAACCCCGACACCGCCGTGCCGCCCGCGTCGCACCGGACGCTCGTCGCGCACCGGGAGTTGATGGAGGTACCGGTCGGGGAGCGGCGCGCCGTCGTCACCGGGCCGGGCGGGGCCGAGCGCCTCGCCGCCGCGGGGATCACCTGGGAGGCACTCGCCGGCTGGCTCCAGGGGCCGATGGACCGGGCGGCGTGGGAGGCCGTGATCCCGTCCATGGGGACCATGGCGCTGGTGCGCAACCTGCGCAACTTCGACGAGGCCGGCGTCTCGGACGAGGTCGCCGCGCGGGTCGCGGCACGCATCGGCGACCCGGCGGAGGTGGCCCGTTCGCGGCAGCTTCCCTTCCGCTACCTGGCCGCGTACCGCAACGCGCCCTCCCTGCGCTGGGGACACCCGCTGGAGCGGGCGCTCGGGCACGCCCTGGGCAACGTGCCCGCGCTGCCCGGCCGCACGCTCGTGCTGGTGGACCGCTCGGGTTCGATGTTCTGGTCCCGGCTGTCCGAGCGTTCGGAGCTGACGTGGGCCGACGCGGCGGCGGTCTTCGGCGCGGGCCTCGCGCTGCGGGCGGAGTCCGCGGACCTGGTCGAGTTCGGTACCGACAGCCAGGCCGTTCCGTTCCGCAAGGGGGAGTCGGTGCTGCGGGTGCTCGGCCGGTTCGGGGACCTCGGCGGCACCAACACCGCCGCCGCGGTCCGCCGCCACTTCCGGCGCCACGACCGGGTGCTGATCGTCACGGACGAGCAGTACGCGGACGGGCGGAACGGCGACCCGACCGCGCAGGTCCCGGCGCGCGTCCCGGTCTACACGTGGAACCTGGCCGGCTACCCGGCGGGGCACGGTCCGTCCGGCTCGGGGAACCGGCACACCTTCGGCGGGCTGTCCGACGCGGCCTTCCGGATGGTCCCGCTCCTGGAGGCCGCGCAGGACGCGGACTGGCCCTGGGCCGTGTGACCGCCGGGACACGAACAGCGGTGCGGGCGGGGCGTGTCGACGACGCGTCCCGCCCGCTCGCGTCGTCGGGCGTGCGGCGAGCGGCGGTCGGCCCGCGACGGGTTCGTCCACCCGTTGACATCGACCGGTTGACATCGACTGGTTGACATCTAACATTTCAGTTCATGGACGCCCTCCGCCCCGTGCCCCGGACCCTGCTGCGCGACCGTGCCTACCTGGCGATCCGGGACGCCATCGTCTCCGGCGAGATCGAGGCCGGCGCCGTGGTCCGCGACGGCGAACTCGCCGCCCGGCTCGGCCTGTCCAGGGCACCCGTCCGCGACGCCTTCGCCCGGCTCGTCGACGAGGGGCTGCTGGAGAGCAAGCCGCAGAGCTACACCCGGGTGACCCCCGTCGTGGCCGCCGACGTCCGCGACGCCGCCGCCGTGGTCGGCGCGATGCACGAACTGGCGGTGCGCACCGCCGTGCCGCGCCTGTCCGCCGCGGACCTCGACGGGATGCGCGCCGCGAACGAACGCTTCGCCGAGGCGGTCGGCGCCGGTGACGTGGACGCCGCGCTGCGGGCCGACGACGCCCTGCACGACGTGCTGGTCCGCGTCGGGGGCAACCGCGCCGCCGCCGCGACCGTCGCCCGCTACACCCCGCTCATCCGCCGCCTGGAGCGGCGCCGTTTCGGCGAGGGCGGCAACTGCCGTTCCGCCGGGCTGCACGAGCGGCTGATCGCGGCCTGCGCCGACGGCGACGTGACCGGGGCGGTCCGCGTCACCGCCGAGATCTGGCGCGGCCTCGTGGACCTCGCCGACCCCGACCGACCCCGACCCCGGGAGCAACCATGACCCCGTCCCCGTCCTCCTCCCCGTCGTCACCGGACCCCGGCTCGGCCCCGGCCTCCGTGTCCGCCTCCGCCGCGACCGGGGCGGACACCTCCCCGGTCGCCTCGATCGCGTCGGTGCCGGGGATCGCCGGGTACGCGCGCTACCCCCTGCTGTTCGGCCCGTCGCCCGTGCATCCGCTGGAGCGGCTGACCGCGCACCTCGGCGGTGCCGCCCTGTGGGCCAAGCGGGAGGACTGCAACTCCGGTGTCGCGTACGGCGGCAACAAGACCCGCAAGCTGGAGTACCTGGTCGCGGACGCCCTCGCGCAGGGCTGCGACACGCTCGTGTCGATCGGCGGGGTGCAGTCCAACCACACCCGCCAGGTCGCCGCCGTCGCCGCCCGCGCCGGGCTCAAGTGCGTTCTGGTGCAGGAGAGTTGGGTGGATTGGCCGGACTCGGTGTACGACCGGGTCGGCAACATCCTGATCAGCCGGCTCGCCGGTGCCGACGTGCGGCTGGTGCGGGCCGGGTTCGGGATCGGGTTCAAGGAGAGCTGGGAGCAGGCGCTCAAGGAGGTCGAGGACGCCGGGGGCAGGCCCTACGCCGTCCCGGCCGGTGCCTCCGACCACCCGCTCGGCGGTCTCGGCTTCGCCGGCTGGGCCCACGAGGTCGCCGAGCAGGAACGGGAGGCGGGCGTCTTCTTCGACACCGTGGTGGTGTGCTCGGTGACCGGGTCGACCCAGGCCGGGATGGTCGCCGGGTTCCGCGCGATCGAGGAGGCGGGCGGCAGGCCCCGCCGGGTCCTGGGCGTCGACGCCTCCGCCGCCCCCGCCCGCACCCGCGCGCAGATCGCCCGCATCGCCCGTCGTACCGGGCAACTCATCGGGGTGAAGGGGGAGTTGACGGAGGCGGACGTGGAGCTCGACGAGCGCTACCACGCCGGTACGTACGGGATACCGGACGAGGCCACGCTGGAGGCGATGCGGCTGGCCGCCCGTACCGAGGGCATGGTCACCGACCCCGTGTACGAGGGGAAGTCGATGGCGGGGATGGCCGACCTGGTCCGGCGCGGGGAGATCGGCCGTGACTCCACCGTCCTCTACGCGCACCTCGGCGGCCAGCCGGCCCTGAACGCGTACAGCGCGCTCTTCTAGGAGGCGTCGGGACCGGCGGCCGCCGGTGACGGACCCGGCTCCGGACCGGCCGCCGCACCGGAGCCGGGTCCGCTGTCCGCCGGTCCGGTGCCGGGCGCACGACCCGCCGGTGCGCCGCCGCCCGCGTCGGGGCCGGACCCGGTCGCCGACGCGGCCGCCGCCGTCCCCGTCACGCGCCCCGCGCCCGCTGTCGGCCGTCCGCCCGTGAGCACCAGCGCCGCCACCAGCAGCGCGGCCAGCGACACCAGTGCGCCGATGCCGAACGCGTGGGCCGCGCCGGTGGCCAGGATCTGCTCCGGGGACCCCGTCGCGTGCCGGGCGGACGTGCCGTACACCGTGACCAGGACGGCGAGCCCGAGGGTGCCGCCGAGCCACTGGAGGGTCTGGAGCAGGCCGGAGGCCGAGCCCGCCTCGCGTGCGCCGATCCGGGCGAGGACCGTCACGTTCAGCGGCACGAAGCTCAGCCCCATGCCGAGCCCGATCAGCAGCAGCGGACCCAGCAGGCCGGCGGCGTACCCGTCGTCGGCACGCAGCCGCCACAGCCAGGTGGCGGCGCCCACCAGCAGGGCCGTGCCGCAGAGCAGCACCGGTCGCGGACCGAGGCGTCCCAGCAGCCGGGGCACGAACCGCAGCACGGTGAACATGGCGAGCGTCATCGGCAGGAACGCGAAGCCCGCCCGCAACGGGCTGTAGTCCAGGACCTGTTGGGTGAACAGGGTCAGGAAGTAGAACGCGCCGAACATCCCCGCGGGCAGCAGCAGGACGATGGCGTAGCCGCCCGCGCGGTCGCGGTCGGCGAGCAGGCGCGGCGGCACGACCGGGGCGGCGGCCCGGGACTCGACGAGGACGAAGCCGATCAGGAGCGACGCCGCGGCGCTGAAACCGAGCAGCGTCAGGGTGTCGCCCCAGCCCTGTTGCGCCGCCCGCAGGAACCCGTACACCAGCGCGGTCGTTCCGGCAGTCCCGGTCAGCGCGCCCGGCAGGTCGAACCGGCCCGCGTGGCGCGGGGTCTCGGACACGAAGCGGGGCAGCAGCGCGGCGACACCGGCGCCGATCGGCACGTTGATCAGCAGGGCCCAGCGCCAGGACGCCCAGGACGTCAGCATGCCGCCGAGCACCAGGCCCACCGAGGCCCCGATGCCCGCCATGGACGAGTAGACCCCCAGCGCGTGGTGGCGGCGCGGGCCCTCCGGGAAGTGGGTGGTCAGCAGCGCGAGCGTGTTGGGCGTGACCAGCGCGGCCCCCACCCCCTGGCACGCCCGCGCGGCGAGCAGCAGGCCGCCCTCGCCCGCGAGTCCGCCCAGCAGGGACGAGACGGCGAACAGCAGGACCCCGGCCACGAGCGTGCGGCGGCGGCCCACGATGTCGCCCACCCGGCCGCCGAGCAGCAGCAGACCGCCGAAGGCGAGGGTGTAGGAGTTGAGCACCCAGGACAGGCCGGTGGCGCCGAAGCCGAGGTCGCGCTGGATGTCGGGCAGCGCCACGTTCACGACGGTGGAGTCGACGCCGACCATGAGGTAGGCGGCGACGATCACGAACAGGACCGCGCGCTGCCGGGCCACCGCGGGATCCTGGGAGGCGGTCTCCGGCGCGGGTAACCGGCCGGGGGCCGGGGGCCGTACGGCGGGGGAGGGCGGGACGGACGGTGAGGACACGGAAGACTCCCTGTCTGGACGTCCCCGCGCGCGGTGGTGGAACATGCGGGCAGTACGGACCGCCCGGAGAGTTAAGCGGGGATCGTCTCCGTTTAATGCCCGCCAAGATACGGAGACAGTCCCCGGTTCGCAAGGAGTTGCTGGATGACGCAGGTCAGGCCCATGCGCGCGGACGCCCGGCGCAACTACGAGCGGCTGCTCAAGGCCGCGGCGGAGGCCTTCGCGGAGCACGGGGAGGGCGCGTCGCTCGACGACATCGCCAAGCGCGCCGGGGTCGGTTCCGGCACGCTCTACCGTCATTTCCCCACCCGCCAGGACCTGTTGGAGGCCGCCTACGTCGACCGCATCGACGCGATCGCCGCGCGCGCCGACGAGATCGCCGCCCAACTGCCGCCCGGCCAGGCCCTGGTGGAGTGGCTGCGCGAACTCAGCGAGGGCATGATCCAGGTCCGGGGCCTCAAGTCGCTGCTCGGTTCCGCCGTCACGGACGGCAGTTCGTACGTGGTCACCGCCTGCGGGAAGTCCGTGAAGGGCGCGGCGGAACGGCTGGTCACGGCGGCGCAGCGGGAGGGCACGCTGCGCCCCGACCTCGAACCGGTCGAGGTGCTGCGGCTGGCGCACGGCGTCGCGACCGCGTCGGAACTGGCCGACGGCGGGGGCCGGTACATCGGCCGCTATCTGTCCCTGCTGACGGAAGGGCTGTGGGCGCCCGGCCGACGGCCGGACGCCCACGGGGAAGCGGCGCGGGGCGCGGACGCTACAGCGCCCCGGCCCCCGGCTTCACCATCCCCCTGACCGTGCGGGACTTCACGAAGTCGCCCAGGGCCGTCATGTCCCACTCGCCGGAGAACTGCCGCACCAGCTTGGCCATCAGGACACCGGTCTGGGCCTCGGCGTTGGTGAGGTCGAAGCGGACCAGCTCCTCGCCGGACGCGGCGTCCAGGAGCCGGCAGTACGCCTTGGCGACGTCGGTGAACTTCTGCCCGGAGAAGGAGTTGACCGTGAAGACCAGTCCGGTGACCTCCTGCGGCAGCCGCCCGAGGTCGACCACGATCACCTCGTCGTCGCCCGCGCCCTCGCCCGTGAGGTTGTCGCCGGAGTGCTTGACCGCGCCGTTCAGGATCGACAGCTTGCCGAAGTAGCAGCTGTCGATGTGGTTGCGCTGCGGGCCGTAGGCCATGACCGACGCGTCCAGGTCGATGTCACCGCCCCGGTACGCGGGCTCCCAGCCGAGGCCCATCTTGACCTGCGAGAGAAGTGGCCGGCCGCCCTTGACCAGGGACACCGTCTCGTTCTTGCGGAGGCTGACGCGGCCCTTGTCGAGGTTCACCTTGCCGGCGCCGGGGGCCGCCGCGGGCGGGGCCGGCGGCGCGGCGGGCGGCGGCGGAACGGCGGTGGCCGCGGGGGAGGGCGGCGCCGCCGGCGGCTGCGCGGGCCGCTGGGCGGCCGGGGCGCTCGCGGCGGCGGGCTCCTCGACGGAGACCCCGAAGTCCGTGGCGATGCCGGCCAGGCCGTCGGCGTAGCCCTGGCCGACCGCGCGGACCTTCCACGCGCCGTTGCGCAGGTAGACCTCGACGACGACCAGCGCGGTCTCGGTGCCGAGCTGCGGCGGCGTGAACGTGGCGAGGACGGAGCCGCCCGCGTCGCGGACCGTGGCCGTCGGCTCGATGCCCTGGAAGGTCTGGCCCGCGGCGTCCGGCGACGCGGTGACGACGATCTTCTCGATGCCCGGCGGGACCACGGAGGTGTCGACGGTGATCGCGTCGGGCGCGGTGCCGCCGCCCGAGGTGTACGTCACGCCCGGCCCGGCGGGCTGGTTGTAGAAGATGAAGTCGTCGTCGGAGCGCACCTTGCCGTCGGCGGTGAGCAGCAGGCCCGATACGTCCAGCCGCACCGGCGCGGCGACGTCAACCGTCACCCGGGCGCTGGAGAGCGGGATGTTCGAGCCAGGCGTCATAGCTGTCATGCCCCGAGAACGAGCGAGGCCGTTTTACCGTTCCCTTACTCGCGGCCGAACGGGCGGAGCCGCGCGAACCCGCCCGTTCGGCCCGCTCCGCGGGGTCAGGGCACGACGACGATCTTGCGTCCCACCCCCGCCGCGAACTGCTCCAGCGCCTCGGGGTAGCGGTCCAGCGGCACCCGGTCGCTGATGAAGACGTCCGGGTCGAGGACGCCGTTCGCGAAGAGCTCCGCCGCCCGCTCGTAGCTGTGCAGGACGGCCATCGAGCCGGTGACGGTGATCTCCTGGTTGTAGATGCGGTACGGGTCGATCGTGACCCGGGCCGCGTAGTCCGCGACGCCGAACTGGAGGAACGTGCCGGCCTTCGCGACCCGGTCCAGGCCGTCCTGGATGGCCGCCGCGTTGCCGGTCGCGTCGATCACCAGGTCCCAGCCCTGCGGCCGGTCCAGCTCGTCCGGGCCCGCCGCCGCCCCCGTGACGCCCAGGGTGCGGGCCGTCTCCAGGCGGGCCGGGTTGAGGTCGACGACGTCGACGCTCGCGGCGCCGGTGAGCTTGGCCAGCTCCAGCATCATCAGGCCCATCGTCCCGGAGCCGTAGATCAGCACGTGGGCGCCGAGCCGGGCGCGCAGCACGTCGTAGCCGCGCACCGCGCACGACAGCGGCTCCACCAGTGCCGCGTCCTCGGTGCGGACGTGGTCGGGCAGCACCACGCAGTTCGCGACCGGCGCCACCGCGTACGTCGCGGCGCCGCCCGCCGTCGTGACCCCGATCGCCGCCCAGCGCTCGCACAGGTTGTTGTGGCCGGTGCGGCAGTAGCGGCACTCGTGGCAGTACAGGGAGGGGTCGACCGCGACCCGGTCGCCCGCCGCCACCTCCCGCACGTCCCTGCCCGTCGCGACGACCGTGCCGGCGAACTCGTGGCCGGGCACGATGGGCAGCTTGGGCGCGAACTCGCCCTGGAGGATGTGCAGATCGGTTCCGCACAGCCCGCACGCGGCGACCTCGACGACGACCTCGCGGGGGCCCGGCGTCGGGTCGGGGACCTCGGTGACGACGGCGCGGCCCACGGACTCGATGACGGCGGCCTTCATTTCACGGCTCCCAACGACAGGCCCTGGACCAGTTTGTCCTGGGCGGCGAACCCCGCGGCGAGCACCGGCAGGGAGACCACGAGCGACGCGGCGCACACCTTCGCCAGGAACAGGCCCTGGCTGGTGATGAAGCCGGTGAGGAAGACGGGGGCGGTCTCCGCGACCACGCCCGTCAGGACCCGCGCGAACAGCAGCTCGTTCCAGCTGAAGATGAAGCAGATCAGGGCGGTCGCGGCGATGCCGGGCAGGGAGATCGGGGCGACCACCCGGGTCAGCACGGTCGGCAGCCGGGCGCCGTCGACGCGCGCGGCCTCGATCACCGCGACCGGGACCTCGGCCAGGAAGGACTGCATCATCCAGACCGCGATCGGCAGGTTCATCGACGTGTAGAGGATGACCAGCAGCCAGATGTTGTCGAGCATCCCGGTGTTCTTCGCGAACAGGTAGACGGGCAGCAGGCCCGCCACCACCGGGAGCATCTTCGTCGACAGGAAGAAGAACAGGACGTCCGTCCACTTGCGCACCCGGCGGATCGACAGCGCGTACGCGGCCGGCAGCGCGAGCACCAGCACCAGCGCCGTCGAAGCCACCGACGCGACGGCCGAGTTGGCCAGCGCGGGCCACGGGCTCGCGCCGCCGCCGGAGCCGAAGAACTCCCGGTAGCCGTCCAGCGTCAGGGAGGCGGCGAAGGACGGCGGGTTCTTCGCGGCGTCGCTCTCCGAGTGGAGCGACGTCAGCGCCATCCACGCGACGGGCAGGAAGAAGACGATCCCGGCGAGCCACGCCACCAGCCCGAGTCCCGTGCCCCGTCGGCCGCGCCCCCGGCGCGGGCCGCCGCCGGGTCCCGTGCCGTGCCCGCTCTCAGCTGCGGCGATGTCACTCATGCGCGCGACCCCTCCTCGCGGAACAGCGACGACACGACGCGCAGGGCGAAGGTCGCGATGACGATCGAGCCGATGACCACCAGGACGCCGGCCGCCGAGGCGAGGCCGTTCTCGTGGGCCTGGTAGAAGCTCTGGTAGACCGTGTAGGGCAGGTTGGCGGTGCCGAGGCCGCCGGACGTGATGGTGAAGACGGCGTCGAAGTTCTGCACGATGTAGATCGAGCCGAGCAGGGCGCCGAGTTCGAGGTAGCGGCGCAGGTGCGGCAGCGTCAGGTGGCGGAAGACCTGCCAGTCGTTGGCACCGTCCACGCGGGCCGCCTCGATCTGCTGGGGGTCGCGGCTCTGGAGCCCGGCCAGCAGGATCAGCATCATGAACGGCGTCCACTGCCACACCAGCGACGCCTCCACCGCGAGCAGCGGGGTGTTGGAGATCCAGTCGGGCTGCGGGCCGCCCACGTAGTGCAACAGGCCGTTCAGCAGGCCGTACTCGGGGTTGTAGAGCACGTGCTTCCACAGCAGCGCGGCGGCCACCGGGACCACCAGGAACGGGGCGATCAGCAGGGTGCGCACCACGCCCCGGCCGCGGAACCTGCGGTCCAGCAGGAGGGCCAGGACCAGCCCGAGGACGAGGCTGACCAGGACCACCGCCACCGTCAGCAGCACGGTCGTCCACACCGAGTGGCGCAGGTCCGCGTCGGTGAGCACCTGCCGGTAGTTGTCGAGGCCGGTGAAGCGACGTGCCTTCGGGTAGAGCGCGTTCCAGTCGAAGAGCGAGATCACCAGCGTCGCCACGAACGGGAGCTGGGTCACCGCGATCATGAAGACGAGCGCGGGCAGGAGCGGCGCCCGGGTGGCCCAGGCGCGCAGGCGGGGGGAGGCGGGCCGCGCGGTGCGCGCGGGGGCCGTCGCCGTGGGAACTGTCGTCGCTGCGGTCATCGTCCCTCGTACTCCTCGGAGATCTGCTCGGCGAGCTGCTGGGCCTTCCTGAGGGCCGCGTCGACGGACTGGCGTCCGGCGACGGCCGCGCTGATCTCCTGCGAGACCTTGGTGCCGAGATCGGTGAACTCGGGGATGCCGACGAACTGGATGCCGGGTGCGGGACGCGGCTGCACGCCCGGGTCGTCGGGCCGCGCGTTCTCGATGGCCTCCTTCGTCATCTCCTGGAAGGCGGCGGCCTCCTGGCGGTAGTCGGCGTTCGCGTACGTGGAGGCGCGCTTGCCGGCGGGCACGTCGGACCAGCCGCTCGTGTCGCCGACGAGCTGCTCGTACTCCTTGCTCGACGCCCAGGAGACGAACTTCCAGGCCTTGTCCGTGTTGTGGGACGCCTTCTGGATGCCCCAGGCCCAGGTGTAGAGCCAGCCGGAGGACTCCGTCCTCTCCACCGGGGCGGCGGCGTACCCGAGTCGGCCCTTGACCGGCGAGTCGGACGCCTCCAGCAGGCCCGCCGCGGACGTCGCGTCGTACCACATGGCGACCTTGCCCTGCGTCATGTCGTTGAGGCACTCGGCGAACCCGGACTGGGCGGCGCCCGCCTCGCCGTGCTCGCGCACCAGGTCCACGTAGAACCGGGTGGCCCTCTCGAAGGCGGGGGAGTCCAGCCGGGCCTTCCAGTCCTTGTCGAACCAGGTGCCGCCGAAGGTGTTCACGACGGTCGTCAGCGGAGCCAGCATCTCGCCCCAGCCCGGGAGCCCGCGCAGGCAGATGCCCTTCATGCCGGGCTCGGCGCCGTCCGCCTTCGCCGCGAGGTCGGCGACCTGCTCCCAGGTCGGGTGCGCGGGCATCGTCAGGCCCTTCTTCGCGAACACGTCCTTGCGGTACATCAGGAAGGACGACTCGCCGTAGAAGGGCTGGCCGTAGAGCCTGCCGTCGTCGGCGGTGAGCGACTGGCGCATCGGCTTGAGGATGTCCCGCTCGTCGTAGGACGGGTCCTTCGCGACGTAGCTGTCCATCTCGTGCAGCCAGCCGTTGCGGGCGTAGATCGGTATCTCGTAGTTGGACAGCGTCGCCACGTCGTACTGGCCCGCCTGGTTGGCGAAGTCCTGGCTGATCTTGTCGCGTACGTCGTTCTCCGGCAGCACGGTGAAGTTCACCCTGATGCCGGTCTCCTTGGTGAAGTGGGCGGCGGTCAGCTTCTGCAGCTCGGTCATCTGGGGGTTGTTGACCATGAGGACGTTGACGGAGTCGCCGCCCGACCCCGCCCCGCCCGCGCCGGCCCAGCAGCCGGACAGCAGCGGGGCGAGCAGCGTCCCTGCGGCGGCCGCGGCGAGCAGCGCGCGCGGCCTCCGTCGGCTCTGGGTTCGCATGAATCGCTCCTGGAGTCGGGGGTGTTGCGGAACGTGCGGGAGGTACGGCAGTGGTGCGTTCAACGGCGGTGCGGAAAGGGGGAGTTGTCGCCGGGCGTTCAGACGCGGACGACCTGCGGGCCGAGCAGCGAGTAGCGGTGGGCCTCCGCGGCGGGCAGCAGCGTGCTCGTCACGATCGCCTCCAGGGAGGTGATCTCGGCGAAGCGGCAGAAGCTCGCCGCGCCGAACTTGGTGTGCACGCCCGCGAAGACGGTGCGCCGCGCGGCCCGCACCGCCTGCGCCTTGACCTCGCCGACCGCCGGGTCGGGCGTGGTCAGGCCGTGTTCGCGGGAGATGCCGTTGGCGCCGATGTAGGCGAGGTCGAGGACGAAGCCGGCCAGCATCCTCGTCGTCCAGTGGTCCACGGTCGCCAGCGTCCCGGCGCGGACCCGCCCGCCGAGCAGCAGCACCGTGACGTTGTCCGTCTGCGCGAGGGCCCCGGCGACCGGCAGGGACGCCGTCACCACGGTCAACTGCCGGTTCCCGGGCAGGGCTTCGGCGATGAGCTGCGGGGTGAAGCCCTCGTCGACGAAGACCGTCTCCGCGTCCCCGACCAGTTCGGCGGCGGCGGCGGCGACCCGGCGCTTCTCCGGCACGTGGCTGGTCGCGCGGAAGGCGAGGGTCGTCTCGAAGCCCGCGCTCTCCACCGGGTAGGCGCCGCCGTGCGTGCGGCGCACGAGCCCGTGGTCCTCCAGGGCCCGCAGGTCGCGCCGTACCGTCTCCCTGGCCACGCCCAGTTCGACGGCGAGCGCGCTCACGTCGACCGATCCGGAACGCCGGGCGACCCGTACGATCTCCCGCTGCCGTTCCTCCGCCGAGAGCGTGCCCATGGCCAACACCCTTGTCCTTCCTGCCCGTTCGGGCCCGGTGGGGTCCTCGGGGGAAGTTGTACAGCGGGCGTGCGGCGCTCACCAGGTCTGTCCCGCGCCCGATGCTGCCCGGGTGCGCCCGTTCGGCCCGCCGTCCGCCCGCCGCGGACCTGCGCGGGGGCACTCCTGCGGGCGGAACCGGGCGGCCCCGGTGCCCGAACGCCCCCGCGGGCGCGCCCGATCGCTGCCCGTACGGGGCGGCCGGGCGCGCCCGCGGGGGCTGCGCGTGGTCGGAGCGGGGGCGGCGGTGCGCCGGGGGCGGTCAGTGGGGCCAGAGGGGCGGGTCGACGACGAAGCGCCCGCCGAGGTGCGTGTGGGCCGGGTTCGCCGGGTCCGGTGCGCCCTGCTCGGCGAGGAGGGCGGCGGCGTACTTCTCGGAGTCGTCCTGCGGCTCGTACCCCAGCGAGCGGGCGCCCGAGAGGTCCCACCACAGACGGGTGTTGGCGGACGAGCCGTAGACCGTGCGGTGGCCGACGCCCTCGGCCGTGAGCGCGGCGTGGAAGAGCCGGGCGCCGTCCTCCGGGCTCATCCACACGGACAGCATCCGCACGTCGGTGGGTTCGGGGAAGCAGGCGCCGATGCGCACGGACACGGTCTCCAGGCCGTGCTTGTCCCAGTAGAACTGCGCCAGGTTCTCGCCGAACGCCTTGGACAGCCCGTAGAAGGTGTCGGGGCGCAGGGGCGCGTCGTCCGGGATCAGCGGGTCGCCCTCGCCGGGGCTGGGGGTGAACCCGAGCGCGTGGTTGGAGGAGGCGAAGACGATCCGGCGCACGCCCTCCTCGCGGGCGGCCTCGTACAGGTTGTGGGTGCCCTCGATGTTGGACCGCAGGATCTTGTCGAACGGGGCCTCCAGGGAGATCCCCGCCAGGTGCAGCACGGCGTCGACGCCTCGGACGGCCTCGCGCAGCGCGTCGCGGTCGGCGAGGTCGGCGGTGATCGCGTCCGGCTCGTCCGGGACCGGGCGCACGTCCAGCAGGCGCAGCCGGTGGCCGTGGGCGGGGAGCAGCTTCCGCATCAGGGTGCCGAGTCCGCCGGCGGCGCCGGTGAGCAGGACGGTGCGGGGGACGGGCATCCTCGGGTCTCCTTGCCTGCCTGTGCGACGACCTGGCGGTAACCGCAACCGTATCCGTGTACTGAATTCACATCCGTAAACACGGTACGGAGTGGCCGCGCGCAGCGTCAAGTGGCGTGACCGCCGGTCCACGTGGACCGGAATCCGCCGTGCGGGGGCAGATAGTCGCCTTGACCCCGGTCCGGGGTGGGTCGTAGCGTACGACTGTTCATGCATATGGACGTCAGTCAGAAGTGTGCACCACCTTGCGCACCCCTCGCTTCCGGGAGAGTCCGTGACGCCTGCCCCCCTCACCGACCGTCTCCGCGCCCCCGGCGGGCCGCTGTTCTTCCCCGTCACCGCGTACGGCCCGAACGGCTCGGTGGACCCCGGCGTCCTCCGTGAGCACGTGCGCCGCGGCGTCGACGCGGGCGCCGCCGCCGTCTTCGTGTGCTGCGGCACCGGCGAGTTCCACGCGCTCGCCCCCGAGGAGTTCGAGGCGTGCGTGCAGGCCGCCGTCGAGGAGACCGCGGGGCGTGTCCCGGTCGTCGCCGGCGTCGGCTACGGAACCGCGCTCGCGGTCCGCTACGCGCGGCTGGCGCAGGGGGCGGGCGCCGACGGGCTGCTCGTCATGCCGCCCTACCTCGTCGTCGCCCCGCAGGAGGGGCTGCTGCGGCACTACCAGGAGATCGCGGCCGCCACGGCCCTGCCCGTGATCGTCTACCAGCGCGACAACGCCGTCCTCACCCCGCGCACCGTCGTCGAACTGGCCCGCACCGAGGGCGTCGTCGGCCTCAAGGACGGCATCGGCGACCTCGACCTGATGCAGCGCATCGTGAGCGCCGTGCGCACCGACGCGCCCGGCGACTTCCTCTACTTCAACGGCCTGCCGACCGCCGAGCAGACGCAGCTCGCCTACCGCGCGATCGGCATCTCCCTGTACTCCTCCGCCGTGTTCTGCTTCGCGCCCGAGATCGCCGTCGCCTTCCACCGCGCGCTCGCCACCGGCGACGACGCCACCGCCCGGCGGCTCCTGGACGGGTTCTACCGGCCGTTCGTCGAACTGCGCGACCAGGGCCGCGGCTACGCGGTCTCGCTGGTGAAGGCCGGCGTGCGGCTGCGCGGGCTCGACGTCGGCGAGGTGCGCCCGCCGCTCGCCGAACCGGCCGGGGAGCACGTCAAGCAGCTCGCCGAGCTGATCGACCGGGGTCTCGCGCTCGTCGAGGAGAGCCGGTGAGGACGTCCGCCTTCGTCTACCCCTGGGACGTCAACGGCGACCCGGACGCCCCGGCCCGGATCGCCGGCCTCGGCGTGCGGCAGGTGACGCTCGCGTCCGCCTACCACTCGACGCGGGCCCTCACCCCGCGCCACCCGCGCCACCGCGTCGTCACCGCCGAGCACGCCGCCGTGCTCTACCCGCCCGGCGACCGGTGGGCCGGCCGTGTCCCGCGCCCCCACCCGGCGGGCGACTGGGCACCCGGCGACGCCCACGGCGAGGCGTCCGCGGCGCTCGCGTCCGCCGGCCTGGAGGTGCACACCTGGGTGGTGCTCGCGCACAACTCCCGGCTCGGCGCCGAACACCCCGGCACCAGCGTGGTCAACGCCTACGGCGACCGGTACCCCTGGGCACCGTGCGTCGCGCAGCCCGCCACGCGTGCGTACCTCGTCGACCTCGCCGCGGAGGCCGCGGTGCGGCCCGGCGCCGCGGGCACCGAACTGGAGTCCCTGGGCTGGTACGGGCTCGCCCATCTGCACGCCCACGACAAGACCGGCGGGGTCCCGCTCGGGGACGCGGCGCAGTACCTGATGTCGCTCTGCTTCTGCCCGGTCTGCCGCACCGGCTACGCGGAGGCCGGACAGGACGCCGACGCGCTCGCCGCCCGCGTACGGGCCGCGCTGGAACCCGTGTGGCGCGGCGGGGCGCCCGGCGACACCGGGCCGGCGGGCGACTGGGGCGCGGTCGAGAAGCTGCTCGGCGCGGAACCGGCCGCCGCCACGCGCGCGTGGCGCGACGCCACCGCGCGCTCCCTCCAGGAGGCCGCCGTCGCGGCGGTCCGCGCGGCGGCGCCCGAGGGCTTCCAGGTCCTGCTGCACGCCGACCCGGTCCCGTACCACTGCGGTGCCAACGCGGGCGTGGACCCCGCGCACATCCTGTCCGTCGCCGACGGCGTGGTCGTGCCCTGCGCCGGCGGCCCCGGCCTCCTCGCGCCGTTCGCCCGCGCCGCCACGCCCGCGCACGTGGTCGCCGCCAACCTCACCGTCGTCTCCGGCATGGGCGGCAGCCCGGCGACGCTGGCCGCCGACGCGTCCCGCGCCCGCGACCTCGGGGCGACCGAGCTGCGGCTCTACCACGCGGGCCTCGCCTCCGACGCGGACCTGGCCGCGGTACGGGAGGCACTGGCCGTGCTCTGAGAGGGCCCGGGGAGCGGGCGGCCCCGCCCCTCCGCGCCCCGCGCCGATGAGTTTCGCGCCCCCCGCCGGTCCACCCTCTGCCGGGGTCGTCACCGACGCCGGCCTGCCAAGACGGACGGCCAAGGAGAACGCGATGACTCGAACGACGGACGCGACGGCGGGCGCCGGGCCCCTGCTGGACTTCGGCCCGCAGACCTTGGTCGTGGCACGCCTCGCGGAGGGGGTGACGGACGAACACCTCGCGGCGCGGACCCCGTGTCCGGACTACGCGGTACGCAACCTGCTGGGTCACGTGCTGGGCCTGACCGTCGCCTTCCGGGACGCCGCGCGCAAGGACCTGGGCGCCACCACGGACGTCCCGCCGGACAGCGCGCTCCCCGACCTCGGGCCCGGCTGGCGGGCCGAACTGCCCAAGCTGCTCGACGAACTGGCCGCCGCGTGGCGCGACCCGGCCGCCTGGACCGGCGAGACCCGCGCCGGGGGCGTCACCATGCCGGCGTCCGTCACCGCCGCGGTGCTCGCCGACGAACTGGTCGTGCACGGCTGGGACCTGGCCCGCTCCACCGGCCAGGGCTACGAGCCCGACCCCGCCGCGCTCGGCGCCGCGCAGGAGTTCCTGGCCATGGCGGCGGCCGACCCGACCCGCGGGGGCGGCATCTTCGGCCCGGTCGTCGCCGTGCCGGAGGGCTCCGCCCCGCTCGACCGCACGGTCGGCCTCAGCGGCCGCGACCCCGGCTGGACCCGCGGCTGACGACCGCTCCCGCGACCGCCCGGCGGCTTCGCGCGATTGCAACGGCACACGCCGCGGGCGCGGTCGACCCCGCTCCCACCCGGACGACGCCGTCCTCCGCCACGCGCGGAGGGCGGCGTCGTCCGCGTGTGCGGGGCGTCCGCACGGCAATCCCCGCTTCCTCTGCCGGAAGCATTGACGAAACACGGGGACGCTCCTACCTTCGACGCGTCGTACTTCGTACGCCATATATGAGACGCGATACATGAGACGCGAAACGCGGGGTCCCCCCTGGGACTTCGCGGCGAGATCCGATCCGCGAGCTCCCGGACGCGACACCGAGAGGCGTTCATGACCTCTGTGCCCATGCCTGTTCCCTCCCGTACGCAGTACGTGCTGGAGGGCATCAAGCACCGCATCCTGACGGGTGGCCTGACGCCCGGTCAGGCCCTGGTCGAGACCGAACTCGCCGCGCAGTTCGGGGTGTCGAAGACCCCCGTCCGCGAGGCGCTCAAGACGCTGGCCGGCACCGGCCTGGTGGTCATGAACCAGTACAAGGGCGTGACGGTGCGCACCGTGGACGCGGACATGGCGCGCGAGGTCTACGACGTGCGACTGCTCCTCGAACCCGAGGCGCTGCGCCGCGCGGTCCGCCTCGGCGCCTCCCTGGACGCCGCCCGCGACGCCCTCGCCCGCGCCGACCAGGCCGCCGACACCGCCGAACGCTCCCTGGCCAACCGGGAGTTCCACCGCTCCCTGTACCTGCCCTGCGGCAACCCGCTGCTCGGCCGGATGCTGGACGAGGTCCGTGACCAGGCCGCCCTCGTCTCCGCCGTCGCCTGGGCCGCCGACCCCAGCTGGGAGCGCGAGGCCGCCGAGCACCGGGAGATCCTGCGGCTCGCGCTGGCCGGCGACGCGGACGCCGCGGCACGCGAACTGCACGCCCACATCGCCTCGTTCGTACGGCGCGCCTTCCCCGGCACCGGGGCCGGCGGAGAGGACGGCCTGTCATGAGCCCGACGTTCGAGGCCCAGCGCGCGGCCCTCGCCGACGTGGTGGCGATCCCCGTGACCCCGTTCACGGCGGACGGGACCATCGACGGCGCCGCCCACCGCGCGCTGCTGCACCGCATGCTCGACGCGGGCATCCGCACCCTCACCCCCAACGGCAACACCGGCGAGTTCTACGCGCTCGCTCCCGAGGAGCGCCGGCTCGTCACCGAGACCACCCTCGCCGAGGCGGGGGACCGGGCCACCGTCCTGGTCGGGGTCGGACACGACCTGCCCACCGCCGTCGCCTCCGCGCGGCACGCCCGCGACCACGGCGCGCGGATGGTGATGGTCCACCAGCCCGTCCACCCGTACGTCGCGCAGGGCGGCTGGGTCGACTACCACCGGGCGGTCGCCGAGGCCGTGCCCGAACTCGGCGTCGTGCCCTACCTGCGCAACGCGCAGCTCCCCGGTGCCCGGCTCGCCGAACTCGCCGACGCCTGCCCCAACGTCGTCGGCGTCAAGTACGCCGTGCCGGACGCCGTCCGCTTCGCCGCCTTCGCACGCGACGCGGGCCTCGACCGGTTCGTGTGGGTGGCCGGCCTCGCGGAACCGTACGCCCCCGCGTACTTCTCGGCGGGCGCCACCGGCTTCACGTCGGGGCTCGTCAACGTCGCCCCGGCCGTCTCCCTGAACATGCTGGAGGCGCTGCGCGCGGGCGACTACCCGGCCGCGATGAAGGTGTGGGAGCAGATCCGGCGGTTCGAGGAACTGCGCGCCGAGGGCGGCTCCGCCAACAACGTCACCGTCGTCAAGGAGGCCCTCGCCTCGCTCGGGCTGTGCCGCCGCGACGTCCGCCCGCCGAGCCGGCCGCTGCCCGCGGGCGGCCGGGCCGAGGTCGCCGCGATAGCCGCCGGGTGGTCGCTGTGAAACGGCCCGAGGAGCTGAGGAGCCACCAGTGGTACGGCGCCGGGGGGCTGCGGTCCTTCAGCCACCGCGCCCGCACCCGCCAGCTCGGCTACCTGCCGGAGGAACACCTCGGCAAGCCGGTCATAGCGATCCTCAACACCTGGTCGGACATCAACCCGTGCCACGTCCACCTGCGCGACCGCGCCCAGGCCGTGAAGCGCGGGGTGTGGCAGGCGGGCGGTTTCCCGCTGGAGTTCCCGGTCTCCACGCTCAGCGAGACCTTCCAGAAGCCCACCCCCATGCTCTACCGCAACCTCCTCGCGATGGAGACGGAGGAACTGCTGCGCTCCTACCCGGTCGACGGGGCCGTGCTGATGGGCGGCTGCGACAAGTCCACGCCCGCGCTGCTGATGGGCGCCGCCTCCGTCGACCTGCCCGCGGTGTTCGTGCCGGCCGGGCCGATGCTCCCGGGGCACTGGCGCAACGAGGTCCTCGGCTCGGGCACCGACATGTGGAAGTACTGGGACGACCACCGCGCCGGGCTCATCGGCGACTGCGAACTCACGGAACTGGAAAGCGGGTTGGCCCGCTCGCCCGGCCACTGCATGACCATGGGCACCGCCTCGACGCTGACCGCCGCCGCCGAGGCGCTGGGCGTCACCGTGCCCGGCGCCTCCAGCATCCCGGCCGTCGACTCCGGGCACGAGCGGATGGCCGCGGCGGCCGGTCTCGCCGTCGTCGAACTCGTGCACAAGGACCGGAAGTTGAGCGATCTGCTCACCGCCGACGCCTTCGAGGACGCGGTCACCACCGTGCTCGGCCTCGGCGGCTCGACCAACGCGGTGATCCACCTGATCGCGATGGCGGGCCGTGCGGGCGTGCGGCTCACCCTGGACGACTTCGACCGGATCGCCCGCACCGTGCCCGTCCTCGCCAACGTCCGCCCCGGGGGCCGCCGTTACCTCATGGAGGACTTCCACTTCGCGGGCGGACTGCCCGGCTTCCTGTCCCGCATCCCCGACCTGCTCCACCTGGACCGGCCGACCGTCCGCCACGACACCCTCCGGGAGCAGCTCGCGGGCGCGCGGGTCCACGACGACGACGTCATCCGCCCGCGCGACAACCCCGTCGCCGCCGAGGGCGGGGTCGCCGTGCTGCGCGGCAACCTGTGCCCGGACGGCGCGGTCGTCAAGCACATCGCCGCCGAGCCCCACCTGCTCCAGCACACGGGCCCCGCCGTGGTGTTCGACGACTACCGCACCATGCAGCGCACCGTGAACGACCCGGACCTCGGCATCACCGCCGACAGCGTGCTCGTCCTGCGCAACTCCGGGCCCCGCGGCGGGCCGGGGATGCCCGAGTACGGGATGCTGCCCATCCCCGACCACCTGCTCAAGCAGGGCGTGCGCGACATGGTCCGCATCTCCGACGCCCGTATGAGCGGCACGAGTTACGGCGCGTGCGTGCTGCACGTGGCGCCCGAGTCGTACGTGGGCGGCCCGCTCGCCCTGGTGCGCGACGGCGACCTGATCACCCTCGACGTCGCGGGCCGTGCGCTCACCCTGCACGTGGACGACGAGGAACTCGCGCGGCGACGGGCCGGCTGGACCCCGCCCTCCGCCCGCTTCGGGCGCGGCTACGGGGCGCTCTACGACGAACAGATCACCCAGGCGGACACCGGCTGCGACTTCGCGTTCCTGGCCCGGCCGGGCGAAGTCCCCGATCCGTACGCGGGATAACCCCGGCGCCCCACCCGGACGCCCGCCCCCGCACCCGGCGCCCCGCCGACGGCGCCCGCGCACCCGCACGGCACAGCACCGCACGGCACAGCACCGCACCGCACGGCACAGCACCGCACCGCACGGCACCGCCCAGCTCGCCCGCACCTCCCGGACACCCTCCCGGCCCCGCCGGAAGAGCAGCACCACGTGCACGTAGCAAGCGCTTCCTATCAAGGTGAGAACGGAGATCCAGTCATGGCCCAAGCCGCAGTCGTGGCGAAACCGCCCGGGTCGCCCCGGCGGCGCCGTGCCTCCGCGACGCCGCGCAGGCTGCCGTACCTGCTGATCGCCCCGGCGGCCCTGCTGATGCTGGGCTTCATCGCGTACCCGGTGATCAGCGTCTTCTACTACAGCCTCCAGAACTTCAACCCCACCAAGCCGTGGCGCAACGGCTTCGCGGGCCTCGACAACTTCCGGCACGCCTTCACCGACGACCCGCAGTTCTGGGACACCCTCACCTTCAGCGCCAAGTGGGTCGTCGTCGAGGTCGGGCTGCAACTGCTGCTCGGCCTGGCGCTCGCCCTCATCGTCAACCAGTCGTTCGTGGGGCGGGGGTTCGGCCGGGCGCTGGTCTTCTCGCCCTGGGCCGTCTCCGGCGTCCTGACGTCCGCGATCTGGGTGCTGCTCTACAACTCCCAGACGGGCGTGACCCGTTACCTCGCCGACCTCGGGATCGGCAGCTACGGCACGAGCTGGCTCTCGGACACCTCGACCGTCTTCCCCGCGGCGATCGTCGCCGACCTCTGGCGCGGCGTCCCCTTCTTCGCGATCCTCATCCTCGCCGACCTCCAGTCCGTGTCCAAGGACCTGTACGAGGCCGCCGAGATGGACGGGGCGCGCCGCCTCCAGCAGTTCTGGCACATCACGCTGCCCCACCTCAAGGACGCCATCGTCCTGTCGACGCTGCTGCGCGCGGTCTGGGAGTTCAACAACGTCGACCTCCTCTACACCCTCACCGGCGGCGGCCCGGCGGGCGAGACCACGACCCTGCCGCTGTACGTCGCCCGCACCAGCGTCGACGCGCACAACTTCGGCTACGCCTCGGCGCTGACGACGGTCGCGTTCGTGATCCTGCTCTTCTGCTCGATCGCCTATCTGCGCATCAGCAAGTTCGGAGGCGAGAACAAGTGATCACCAAGGAGGCCGCCCCCGGTCTCGCCCCCGCACCGGCCCCGCGCACACCCGCGCCGCCCGGAGCCCGACCCGCCCGCCGCCGGGCCTGGGACGAGGTGCCGCGCTGGCACATCTACCTGCCGCTCGGCCTGTACCTGGTCTTCACCCTCGTCCCGTTCTACTGGATCCTGCTGTTCGCCCTGCGCCCGGCCGGATCGACGTCCCTGGTGCCCTGGCCCGTCACCTTCGACCACTTCGAGAAGGTGTGGACCGAACGCAGCTTCGGCGTCTACTTCCAGAACAGCGTGCTCATCGGCGTCTGCACCCTGGTCCTGACCACCGTCGTCGCCCTCGCCGGCGGCTACGCGCTCGCCCGCTTCGACTTCCGGTTCAAGCGGAGCTTCCTGCTCGCCCTGCTGTGCTCGCAGTTCGTGCCGGGCGCGCTGCTGCTCGTGCCGCTGTTCCAGATCTTCGCCAACCTGCGGATGATCAACTCCCTTGCCAGCGTGGTCCTCGCCGAGACGGTGTTCCAGCTGCCGCTGTCGATGATCCTCATCAGCGGCTTCATCCGGAACGTCCCCTACTCGCTGGAGGAGGCCGCCTGGGTCGACGGCTGCGGACGGCTGGCCTCCTTCCGGATCGTGGTGCTGCCGCTGCTGCGGCCCGGCCTGATCGCGGTGGGCTCCTTCGCCTTCGTGCACGCCTGGAACCACTTCCTGTTCGCCCTGATGTTCCTCAGCGACCAGAGCAAGCAGACCATCCCGGTCGGCCTCAACACCCTGATGAGCGCGGACAGCGTCGACCTCGGCGCGCTGGCGGCGGGCGGCATCGTCGCGGCCGTGCCCGTCGTGGTGGTGTTCGCCTTCATCCAGAAGTGGCTGATCACCGGCTTCAGCGCGGGGGCGGTGAAGGGATGACCGCCACCGGCGCCCCGACGGCGCACCGCCCCCCGACCCCCGTCGTGCTGGCCGGGGCCCGCGGCCACGGGCAGTGGCACCTGCGCAACCTCGCCCGGCTCACCGCCCTCGGCCTGGTGCGGCTGGCCGGCGTCTGCGACGCCGTGCCGCTGACCGCGGCCGAGTACGACGGCGAACTCCCGCCGCAGTCACCGGACCTCGGCCACCTCCTCGACGTCACCGGCGCCCCCGTGGCCGTCGTGTGCACCCCGATCCCCACGCACGCCGACCTCGCGCTGACCGCCGCGCGGCGCGGTGTGCACCTCCTGCTGGAGAAGCCGCCCACCCCCTCCTACGCGGAGTTCGACCGGCTGACCGAGGGGCTCGCGGCGGCCGGCACGGCATGCCAGATCGGCTTCCAGTCGCTCGGCTCGCACGCCGTGCCCGCGATCCGCCGGCTGCTCGCCGAGGGCGCGATCGGCCGGGTCACCGGGGTCGGCGGGGCCGGCGCCTGGGCCCGCGACGAGGACTACTTCCGGCGCGCGCCGTGGGCCGGGCGGCGCCGCATGAACGGCGTGGACGTCGTCGACGGCGCCCTCACCAACCCCCTCGCGCACGCCGTCGCCACCGCCCTCGCGCTCGGCGGGGCACCGCACGCCGCCGACGTCGTCCGCGTCGAGACCGAGCTCCTGCGCGCCAACGACATCGAGTCCGACGACACCTCGTGCGTGCGCGTCACCACGGCCGGCGGCCCCGCGGTCACCGTCGCCGCGACGCTGTGCGCCGAGCACCCCGAGGAGCCGTACGTCGTCGTGCACGGCGAGCGCGGACGGATCACCTTCTGGTACAAGCAGGACCGCGTCCTGCTGCAACGGGCCGGCCACGGACCGGAGGAGACCGAGTACGGCCGCACCGACCTGCTGGAGAACCTCCTCGCCCACCTCGCCGACGGCACCCCGCTCCTCGTGCCGCCCGCCGCGACCGGCGCCTTCATGAAGGTGGTCGAGGCGATCCGCCGGGCCCCCGACCCCGCCGCGCTGCCGCCGGGCACCTGGCACCGGATCCCCTCGCGGAACGGGCGGGTCGTGCCCGGCGTCGAGCGGCTCGTCGCCTCGGCCGCCGACACCCTCTCCCTCTTCTCCGAGCTGGGCGCCCCCTGGGCCGCACCCGCCGCGACGTTCCCGGAGGCGGTGGGCAACCGATGACCCCGGCGCACCCCACGGGCCCCGCGGAGTCCGCGCGCACCACGGCCGCCGGGGACCCGGCGACCACCGTGCTGAACGCGGCCGGCCGGCCGGTCGCCCGCTACAGCGTCCGGCCCGACGTCGCCGCCCGCCTCTCGCCGCGCCCGTACCTGCACCCGGTGACGACCCTGGCCGGCACGGTGGTCACCGAGTCCGGTCCGGCCGACCACCCGCACCACCTCGGGGTGTCCGTCGCCGTGCCCGACGTCGACGGCCACAACTTCTGGGGCGGACGCACCTACGTCCGGGACCGCGGCCCCGTGGAACGCGCCGACCACGGCGTCCAGCGGCACACCGCGTTCCCGCTGCGCGACGGGGACGGCTTCGTCGAGGAACTGCGCTGGACCACCGCCGCGGGGGACGACCTGCTGCGCGAGCGCCGCACCGTCGCGGCCCTCGAACTCACCGGCACCGCGTGGGCGCTGGACTTCACCTTCGCCCTCACCAACACCGGCGACCGGACGCTGACCATCGGCAGCCCGGCCACCAACGGGCGGCCCGGCGCGGCCTACGGCGGCTTCTTCTGGCGGGCCCCCAAGGAGCCCGGGGCGCCGGTCGTCCGCACCCCGACCGCCGAGGGCGAGGACGCCGTCCACGGCACCCGCGCCGACTGGCTCTCGCTGTCCGGCGACGGCTGGACCCTCGTGTTCGCCGGGGTCACCGCCGCGACCCGCCGTGACCCCTGGTTCGTCAGGGCGGGGGAGTACCCGGGCGTCGGCTCGTCCCTCGCGCACGGCGAACGGCTCGCCGTCGCCGCCGGAAGCACCCTGGTGCGGCGCGTCGTGACCGTCGTCGCGGACGGCGCCCTCGACCGGGACGGGGCCGCGGCCCTGGTACGCCGGGCGGTGGGCGCGTGAGAACCGCCGGGCGCGAGAGGGGGACGTACCGCAATCCGGTGCTCGACGCCGACTGGTCCGACCCGGACGTGCTCCGCGTGGGCGACGACTTCTACCTGACCGCGTCCAGCTTCGGCCGCGTCCCCGGCCTGCCGCTGCTGCACTCCCGGGACCTGGTCAACTGGAACCTCGTCGGCCACGCCCTCGAACTCCTGGAACCGGCCGAGGAGTTCGCCGTGCCGCGGCACGACCGGGGCGTCTGGGCGCCCGCGTTGCGCCACCACGACGACCGGTTCTGGATCTTCTGGGGCGACCCCGACCACGGCATCTTCCAGGTCAACTCCCCGCACGCACGCGGCCCGTGGACCCGCCCGCACCTGGTCCGGGCCGGCCGGGGGCTGATCGACCCGTGCCCGCTGTGGGACGAGGAGACCGGCGAGGCGTACCTGGTGCACGCGTGGGCCAGGTCCCGCGCGGGCGTCAACAACCGTCTCACGGGCCACCGGATGCGCCCCGACGGCACCGCCCTGCTGGACGAGGGCGAGGTGATCGTGGACGGCGACCGGATACCCGGCTGGTTCACCGTCGAGGGCCCCAAGCTGTACCGCCACGACGGCTGGTTCTGGATTCTCGCGCCCGCCGGGGGAGTGGAGACGGGCTGGCAGGGAGCGTTCCGCTCGCGCGGCTTCTTCGGACCGTACGAGGAGCGGATCGTCCTGGAGCAGCGGGACACCGCCGTCAACGGCCCCCACCAGGGCGGCTGGGTGCGCACCCCGGCCGGCGAGGACTGGTTCGTGCACTTCCAGCAGCGCGGCGCCTACGGAAGGGTCGTGCACCTCCAGCCGATGCGCTGGGCGGCGGCCCCCGGGCGCGGACCCGACGACGTCTGGCCGGTGATCGGCGACGCGGGCGCCCCCGTCGCCGTCCACCGCAGGCCCGCCCTGCCGCCCCAGCCGCCGGGCGCGCCCGCCACGGACGACGACTTCCCCGGCGGCCGGTACGGCAGGCAGTGGCAGTGGACCGCGAACCCGCGGGACGGCTGGGCGACCCGGCACTCCGGCGACGGCCTCCGGCTGGCCTGCGTACGGCTCGCCCCGCCGCCGGCCGTGCCCGACCTGCGGGTCCTGCCGCACGTCCTCACCCAGCGGCTGCCGGGCAGTCCGTGCGTGGTCGAGGTCGAACTCGCCCTGCGCAGCGAGGAACCGGGCGCCACCGCGGGCCTCGCGGTCCTCGGGGACGCGTACGGGTGGATCGGGCTGCGGCGGTCCGGGGACGGCACGGCCGAGCTCGTGCACCGCTTCGCCGAGCGCGAGGGCGGCCCGGAGCGCGACGCGGCCCTCCCGCGGCCGGCGCCGCTGGGCCGGGCGCTGCTGCGGATCGAGGCGGGACCCGCGGCGCGCTGCCGTTTCCTCCACGACGTCGGCGACGGCCTGCGCCCCTCCGGCCCGGTGTTCGCCGCGACCCCGTGGCGCTGGGTCGGCGCCCTGCTCGCCCTCTTCGCGCTCGCCCCGGCGGGCCCCGGCCACGCGGGGGCGGCGGAGTTCCACCGCTTCCGCGTCACGGCCTCCCCCTGACCCCCACGCACCACCGCACCACCGGACCAACGCACCACGGAAACAAGGCACTTGGCATGCACCAGCACACACGTCACCGCACCCGCGGCACCGAACCGCTCCGTCGGACGATCCGGAAGAAGAGAGCCGATCCATGAAGACCAGCATCCGCAGCAGCAGGCGTGCCGTCCTGGCCGTCACCCTGGGCTCCGTACTCGCGCTGACCGCCACCGCCTGCGGCGACGACGGCGGCGGCAGCGCGGGGGACAAGGGCGGCGACGGGTCGGGCAAGGGCCAGATCACCTTCTGGGACAACAACGGCGGTGTCCGCACCGACGTCTGGAAGGAGATCATCGCGGACTTCGAGAAGAAGTACCCGGACATCAAGGTCAAGTACGTCGGCGTGCCCGCCGCCGACATCCAGTCCAAGTACGACACCGCCATCCAGGGCGGCGGCCTGCCGGACGTCGGCGGTGTGGGCACCGCGATGCTCGCCGAGGTCGCCGCGCAGGGCGCCCTGGAGCCGCTGGACGGGCGGCTCGCCAAGAGCCCCCTGACCGGCAAGCTCAGCCAGAACTTCGTCGACAGCGTCAAGGCGGCCGGCGGCGGCGAGCACATGTACTCCGTGCCGACCTCCGCCAACAACGGCACCCTCTGGTACCGGACCGACCTGTTCGACTCGGCCGGGCTGGACGCGCCCACCACCTGGACGAAGTTCTTCACCGCCGCCGGCAAGCTCACCGACACCGGTCACAACAAGTTCGGCTACACGATCCGCGGCGGCGAGGGCTCCATCGCGCAGGCGCTGGACGCGATGTACGGGCAGAGCGGGATCACCTCCTTCTGGAACGGTGACAAGACGACGGTCGACGACCCGAAGAACGTCGCCGCCCTGAAGAAGTACGTCGCGCTCTACAAGAAGGACACCCCGTCCGCCGACGTCAACAACGACTTCACCAAGATGGTCGCGCAGTGGGACAGCGGCGACATCGGCATGCTGAGCCACAACCTGGGCTCCTACCAGGACCACCTGAAGGCGCTGGGCGAGGGCAAGTTCAAGGGCATTCCCAACCCGACGCTCGACGACGGCACCCGCGTGCAGGTCTCCAACCCCGTCGACGGACTCAGCCTGTTCAAGTCCGGCAAGAACAAGACGGCGGCGTGGAAGTTCATCGAGTTCGCCGCGTCCCACGAGGCCAACAGCAAGTGGAACGAGTCGGCGGGCCAGGTCCCGGCCAACACCGAGGCCGCCAAGGACGGTTGGGTGCAGCAGTCGGAGGCGACCAAGCTGGCGGCCGAGGCGCTGAACGGCACCAAGACCAAGATCGTGCAGCTGCCGTACTACCTGCCGGACTGGAACACCGTCTCCAAGGCCGACAACGAGCCCGCCTTCCAGAAGGTCCTGCTCGGCAAGCTCAGCGCCGAGGACTTCCTGAAGACCTTCGCCGAGCAGATCAACGCCGCGCAGGCGGACTGGAAGAAGAACAACTAGCCCGGCCGGCGCGGGCGTCACGGCCCGCGCCGCAGCCCGCCCACCCGGGCACCGCACCCCCCGCACGCCAGGTCCCTCCGCACGACCCGTACGACCCCGCAGTCCTGGACACCACCGTGGCCGGGGCGACCGCCGCCCCGGCCGTACAGGCAAGGAGAGCCGCACAGTGCGTACACCCCTGCACCTCCACAGAAACCACGGGCGCGTCGTCGCCCTGCTGGCCGGCTGCACGGCGCTGGTCCTCGCGGCCACCGGCCCGGCCACCGCCCACTCCCGGGGCGGCGCCCACCACCCGCCCGCCCCCGCACGCCAGGTGCTGCCGGCCGGGGACGGCTGGGCGTCGTCCACCACCGGTACCACCGGCGGGGCCGCAGCCGACGCCGCGCACGTCCACACCGTCACCACCTGGGCCGAGTTCAAGGCCGCGCTCGCCGACCCCGGCACCGCGCCCAGGATCGTGCGGATCAAGGGGATCATCGACGCCGAGGCCGAGGGCTGCGCCGCGTTCGCCGTCCCCGGCTACGACTTCGACGCCTACCTCGCCAAGTACTCGCCCGAGAACTGGGGGTACGACCAGGACCTGGAGGCGGAGCCCGCCGACAGCCCCGAGGGTCTGCGCCGCGCCTCGGCCGCCCGGCAGAACACCGCGATCAAGGCGAACGTCCCCGCCAACACCACCATCATCGGCGTCGGCAGGCACTCCGGTCTCAAGGGCGCCAGCCTCCAGATCAACACCGTCGACAACGTCATCGTCCGCAACCTGTCCTTCGAGACCCCGCTGGACTGCTTCCCCCAGTGGGACCCGACCGACGGCGACACCGGCAACTGGAACTCCGAGTACGACAGCGCGGTCGTCACCGGCGCCACGCACGTGTGGCTCGACCACGACACGTTCACCGACGGCGACCACCCGGACAGCACGCTGCCCACCTACTTCGGCCGCATCTTCGAACAGCACGACGGCGAGCTCGACATCGTCAAGGGCGCCGACTACGTCACCGCGTCCTGGAACAGGTTCACCGACCACGACAAGACGATCCTCATCGGCAACAGCGACAGCGCCGCCACCGCGGCGATCGACCGCGGCCACCTGAAGGTCACGCTGCACCACAACCTGTTCTCCAACCTGGTCGAGCGCGCGCCCCGGGTCCGCTTCGGGCAGGTCGACTCCTACAACAACCACTTCGTCGCGAAGACCGGCTACGGCTACAGCTACGGCGTCGGTCTCGAATCCCAACTCGTCGCGGAGCACAACGCGTTCACCCTGGCCCCGGGCATCACCGCCGGCCAGATCCTGATGAAGTGGAACGACGGCTCGCTGACGGTGAACGACAACCTCGTCAACGGCGTCCGCACCGACCTGCTCGCCGCCTGGAACGCCGCCAACCCCGACAACACCCTCGGCTCCGGGGCGGGCTGGACCCCGACACTGCGTCCGCACGTCGACCCGGTCAGGAACGTCGCCCGCGTCGTCGACGGCGGTGCCGGGGCCGGCCGGCTCGGCTGAACCGCTCCGTCACCCCGAACGTCCGGGGCGCCCGGCCGGCGAGCACGCCGGGCGCCCCGGACCACCGTCCCCGTCCCGTCGCCCGCACGCGAAGGAGCACCCGCATGCCCTCGCCCGCACTCCCGCGCCGCGCCCTGTCCCGCAGAGGGTTCCTGACCGGCACCGCCGCGGCCGGCGCCGCCCTCGCCCTGACCGCAACGCCCGCGCGGGCGTTGCCGGCCGCCGCCCGGCGGGGCCCCCGCGCCCGCCCGTTCGGCCGGTACGGCTCGCCCGCCGCCCGGCTGACCCCCGCCACCCTGTACGTGGACCCCCACGGGCGCGGCGACTTCACCGCCGTCCGGCCCGCCGTCGACGCGGCGACCGCGACCGGGCAGATCCTCGTGATCGCGCCGGGCGTCTACCGCGAGACGGTCACCGTGACCGCCGCCGGGACCACCTGGATCGGCGCCGGCGACGACCCGCGGGACGTCGTGATCGTGTACGACAACGCCAACGGCACGCCGAAGCCCGACGGTTCGGGCACCTACGGCACCTCCGGGTCGGCCACCACACTGATCCGCGGCGACGCCTTCACCGCCGTCGGCGTCACGTTCGCCAACGACTGGCTGCGCGCCGACCATCCGGAGATCACCGGCACCCAGGCAGTCGCGATCAAGGTGCAGGGCGACCGGGCCGCCTTCCACCGCTGCCGCTTCCTCGGCCACCAGGACACCCTGTACGCGGACTCGTCGGCCCTGACCGTGTTCGCCCGCCAGTACTACGCGGACTGCTACGCCGAGGGGGACGTCGACTTCGTCTTCGGCCGGGCCACCGCCGTCTTCGAGCGCTGCCACTTCCACACCCTGAACCGCACGGACCTGGCGTCGGCCCCGTACGGCTTCGTGTTCGCCCCCTCCACGGCGGTCGCGAACCCGTACGGCTACCTGGTCACGCACGGCAGGATCACCGGCGACGCCCCCGACGCCTTCTACAAGCTGGCCCGCCCCTGGGTACCCAGCTCGGACACCACCGCCCGCCCGATGCTCACGGTCCGGGACACGTGGCTCGGTCCCGGCATCGACGCCGCCGCGCCGTACACGAACATGTCGGACGCCTACCCGTGGCAGTCGATGCGTTTCGCCGAACACCGCGACACGGGCCCGGGAGCCCGCGTCACGGTCCCCGCCAACCGCCCCCAACTCACGCGTGCGCAGGCCGAGTCGGCGACGCGGGCGGTGTACCTCGGCGACTGGGCACCCTGGACGGAGGCCCGAACGGCCCCCTGGGCGCGCGGGGTTGGGGGCCGCTGACCGGCCCGCGGCGGCAACTGCGTTTCCCCGCGCGGGGATACGTGGGCGGTCCGGCTCGTATCGATCGGATAACGCCCCTCGCGCGGACCGCGGTTACGCGCGTAGAAACCTGTCATGCATAAGCCACTGCGTATCGCGGCGATCGCCGCCAGCTGTGCCGTCGCCGGTGCCGCCCTGTACGGCACCGGTGTGGCCACCGCCGGCCAGTCGACGGTCAACTCCACCCACGAGCCGTACAACATCGGGCTCCTGGTCAAGGACATCGACACCTACTACGGCACCACCGCCGACAGCGCCGGTGTGTACCAGGCGTCGCCGACCAGTCCGTACGCCAAGGACCTCGCGCGCGTCGACGCGGCCGCCCGGAAGACCATCGACCAGGCCGCCCGCAACCACCACCGGGGCAAGAAGCCGGCCGTCGTCTTCGACATCGACGACACCCTGCTGCTCAGCCTCGACTACGAGAAGCGCTACAACTACACGTACAACTCCGCCACCTGGGCCGCCTACGTGAACCAGGCGAACCGCCCCGCGGTCTTCGGCAGCGCCGAACTCGTCCAGTACGCCGAGAAGAAGGGCGTCGAGGTCTTCTACAACTCGGGCCTGAACGAGGCGCAGCGCTCCGCCGCCGTGGAGAACCTGAAGAAGATCGGCGCCGACGTCAACCTCGACAGCGCGCACATGTTCCTCAAGGACGCGGCCAACCCGCCCGCCTACCTGAGCGCCTGCGCGACGCCCGGCACCTGGACCTGCACGACCGTGCAGTACAAGGGCGGCACCCGCAAGCACATCGAGTCCCTCGGGTACGACATCGTCGCCAACCTCGGCGACCAGTACTCCGACCTCGACGGCGGCTACGCGGACAAGACGTTCAAGCTGCCCAACCCGACGTACTACGTGAGCTGAGCACCCTCGGCTCCACGGCACCTCGCGGCAACGCCCCCACCGGTCACCGGTGGGGGCGTTCCCGTGCCGGGCGTTCCCGCGAGGCCGGCCGAGGGGGGCTCGGGCCGGTCTCGCGGGGGTCCTCCGGGGGGCGGTGGGGGGACCGTCCGCCGGTGGACACGTGGACGGAGCGGCTCGTCCACACCCGTCTGTCGCCGCCCGGCCGGGAAAGGTTGCCGGAAGAACGCCTCTCGTCCCACGCGGGCGCCGGCGCGGCCCGGTTCGGCTCGATCCGGGCCGGGTCAGCGGCTGTTGGCGGTCTCGGCCGTGAAGTGGCCCGTGACCGCGCCCCGTTGGCCGTCCTCGGCCGTGCCGGTCGCCGTGTAGGTGTCGTCGCCGGCGTCCCGCGAGCCCTGCGCGTGGTCGTACTGGGCCGCGAAGACCCACTCGCCCGGGGGCACCGTCCGCCCCGGCCGGAGGACCCACTCGTAGCGGAGGAACCCGTCGGCCTCCGTGACCGTGCGCGTGAAGTCGTCCTCCGGAAGCGTCAGCCACGCGCCCGTCGACTTCACCCCGGCGGTCAGCGCGACGTCCAGGCGCACCGAGAACGACGTCAGCCGCGCCGACACCGTGACGGTCAGGTCGCTCTGCGCCCAGTACGCGTTGCTGTGGGAGTCCACCGCCCCCGCCGACCGCAGCGGCCCCGCGTGCGGGGCGCCGGACGCCCGCGCGCGCGGCGGGGACGGTGCCGCCGGTGCCGGGACGGCGGAGGCCGCCGCGGTCCGGCCGGCGGGTGCCGGGTCCCGTACCGCGGACGTCACCGCGTAGCCGCCGGCCGCCAGCACGCCCGCCACCGCGGCGACCGTCGCCGCCACCCCGGCCCAGCCCGCCAGCACCGGGCGGGGCCTCGGCCCGGCCCGCTCGCGCGGCGGCCGGGCCATGCCCCGCTCGACGCGGGCCAGCATCCGTGCGCGGTCGGGGTGATGGGCGCCGGCCGCCCCGCGCAGCCGGGCGCGCACCTCCTCGTGTCCGTCCGGCCGGGCGGTCATCGGTCCCCTCCCGTCGCACCGCCGGTGCGCGCCATCGCGGCGTGCACCCGCTCGGGGGCGCCCCGGCCGCCGAGCGCGCGCTGCAACTCGGCCATCCCCTTGGACGTCTGGCTCTTCACGGTCCCGACCGAGATCCCGAGGGCCAGCGCGGTGTCCCGCTCCGAGAGGTCGAAGGCGTGCCGCAGCACCACGCAGGCCCGCTTGCGGAACGGCAGTGCGCGCAGGGCCACTTGGACGTCCACCACGTCCGCGACGTCGGGATCCTCGGCCCCCTCGGTGCGGTCCGCCCAGAACAGGGCGACCCGGCGCCGCTCGCGCACCGCCCCGCGGATCCTGCTGCGCGCCAGGTTGGCGACCACCCCGCGGGCGTACGCCGCCGGGTGCGTCGCGGACCGCACCCGGTCCCAGTGGTTCCAGAGCGCGAGCAGCGCGTCCGCCGCGAGGTCGTCGGCGGCGTCCGGTTCACCGGTCAACATGGCCGCCAGTCTCGACAGTTCGGCGTAGTGGCGCTCGAAGAAGGCGTGGAACTCCCCGGAGGCGTCGTCGTCGACGGCTGTCCCCACGGCCGGCTCCTCGCAGCGTCCCAGCGTTCCTCGACGTCGAACACCCGCACTGACGCACGGAGTTGGGCACTGTACCAGCGGTCACGTCCCGCCCGGCGGGCCCGCGTACCGTGGGCGCCCCCCAATCCGTAACACGGGGAAAACCTGAAACAGGTTCAACACCAGGCACAATCCAGCCTGCATCCGCGCACCGACCGATCGGGAACGAGGAGTTACTGTCATGTCCGACACCCAGCAGGTGGCCGACCGGCCAAGTGCCGCGCCGCCGGCGACGAACGGAGTGGACCGGTTCTTCCGGATCTCCGAGCGGGGCTCCACCTTCGGCCGCGAGATACGTGGCGGTCTGACCACGTTCTTCGCGATGGCCTACATCCTCGTCCTGAACCCGATCATCCTCGGCAGCGCCAAGGACAAGTTCGGCCACCACCTCGACGCCGTCCAGCTCACCACCGCCACCGCCCTGGTGGCCGCCGTCATGACCGTCCTGATGGGCGTCGGCGGCAACCTGCCGCTGGCGCTGGCCGCCGGGCTCGGCCTGAACGCCGTGGTCGCCTTCCAGATCGCCCCGCTGATGAGCTGGGACGACGCGATGGGTCTGGTCGTCCTCGAAGGCGTGGTGATCTGCGTCCTGGTGGTGACCGGCCTGCGCGAGGCGATCATGCACGCCATCCCGCAGGGGCTGAAGCAGGCGATCAGCGTCGGCATCGGCCTGTTCATCGCCTTCATCGGCTTCGTCGACTCCGGCTTCGTCTCCCGCATCCCGGACGCCGCGAACACCACGGTCCCGGTGCAGCTCGGCGGCACCGGCACGCTGGCCGGCTGGCCGATCCTCGTCTTCTGCCTCGGCGTGCTGCTGACCATCGGGCTGCTCGCGCGCAAGGTCAAGGGCGCCATCCTGATCAGCATCGTCGCCATGACCGTCCTCGCGATCGTCATCGACTCGATCGCCGACATCAAGAGCTGGGGCCTGACCACGCCCAAGGTGCCCGACGACCTGGTCGCCTCCCCCGACTTCGGGCTCATCGGCCACTTCAGCCCGTTCGGCGCGTTCGGCCAGACCGGCGCGGTCACCGTCGTCCTGCTGATCTTCACGCTGGTGCTGTCGGACTTCTTCGACACGATGGGCACGGTCGTCGGCATCAGCTCCGAGGCCGGCCTCCTCGACGACGAGGGCAGGGTGCCCAACCTCGGCCGCGTCCTGCTCATCGACGGTGCCGCCGCCATCGCGGGCGGCGCCGCCTCGGCCTCCTCGGCCACCGCCTACGTGGAGTCCGCGGCCGGTGTCGGCGAGGGCGCCCGTACCGGCTTCTCCAACCTGGTCACCGGCGGCCTGTTCGCACTCGCCCTGTTCCTGACGCCGGTCCTGACCATCGTGCCGCTCCAGGCGGCGGCCCCCGCCCTCGTCGTGGTCGGCTTCCTGATGATGACGCAGGTCCGGCACATCGAGTGGGACTCCTACGACATCGCGATCCCGGCGTTCCTGACCATCGCCGTCATGCCGTTCACGTACTCGATCACGGACGGCATCGGCGCGGGCTTCGTGTCCTACGTGCTGATCAAGACCGTGCTCGGCAGGGCCAGGGACGTCCACTGGCTGCTGTGGGCCACCGGCGCGCTGTTCGTCGTGTACTTCGCCATCGACCCGATCGAGCAGATCCTCGGCGTGAAGTAGGCCGCGGGGCGGGGGAGGGGGCGGGTGCCGCGCGGCACCCGCCCCACCCGTCAGCTCTTCAGGGCCGCCTTCATCATGGCCTTCGCGACCGGTGCCGCGAGCCCGTTGCCGCTGACCTCCGAGCGGGCCGCGTCCGACTGCTCCACCAGCACCGACACGGCGACCTCCTTGCCGGTCGAGTCGGACTTCCCGTACGACGTGAACCACGCGTACGGCGTCTTGCTGTTGTTCTCGCCGTGCTGGGCCGTACCGGTCTTGCCGCCCACCGTGACGCCGGGGATCCGCGCGTTGGTGCCCGTGCCGTCCGTGATCACCGACTGCATCGCGGACTGGAGCTGCCGGGCGGTCGACGAGCTGACGATCTGCTGGGTCGAGGTGTCGTCGTCGTAGTCCTTCAGCACGTCACCGCCGCCGTCGGTGATCTGGGACACCATGTGCGGCGAGACGAGTTTGCCGTCGTTCGCGATCGCCGCCGACACCATCGCCATCTGGAGCGGCGTCGCCGTGACGTCGAACTGGCCGATGCCCGACAGGGCCGTCTCGGCGTCGTCCATCTTCGTCGGGTACACGCTCGCGTACGCGCGGACCGGGGTGTCCTGCGTGCTGTCGTCGAAGCCGAACTTCTCGGCCGTCGCCCGCACCTTGTCCTGCCCGAGCGTCGCCGCCATCTTCGCGAAGACGGTGTTGCACGAGTACTCCAGCGCGACGCGGATCGACGCGTTCTCGCAGGGCGCGCTCGCGCTCTCGTTGGAGAGCACGGTGGAGGTGCCCGGCAGCGTGTACGGGTTGGGGCTCGCGGTCTTCTCGTCGACCGACGAGTACAGCCCGTTCTCCAGCGCCGCCGCCGCGACGACCAGCTTGAACGTCGAACCCGGCGGCAGCGGCTGGCGCAGCGCCCGGTTCGTCAGCGGCTTGTCCGCGTCGGCGTTGAGCTTCTTCCACGCCGAACCGGCGGTGTCCGCGTCGGTCAGCGACGCCGGGTCGTACGAGGGCGTCGAGACCACCGCGAGGATCTTGCCGGTGGCCGGGTCGATCGCGACCGCCGCGCCCTTCTTGTCGCCGAGCGCGTCGTACGCTGCCTTCTGCACGTCCGGGTCGATCGTGGTGACCACGTTCCCCGGGTCGGCGCGCTTGTCGGTCACCGTGTCCATGACGGTCCGCAGCCGGCTGTCGGTGCCGTTGAGGAGGTCCTGGTAGATGCCTTCGAGCTGGGTCGGCGCGTAGCTCTGCGACGCGTATCCGGTCACCGCGGCGTACAGCTCGCCGTCCTTGTAGGTGCGTTTGTAGGCGAGGTCGCTGCCGTCGCCCGTGCGCGCGGAGCCGGTGACCGCCCTGCCGCCCACGATGATGTTGCCGAGGGGCGCCGAGTACGTCGCGATGACGTTGCGCCGGTTGTCCTTGTCGTCCGCGAGTGCCTTGCCGTCGTAGAACTGCACCCAGGTCGCCCTGGCGAGCAGGGCGACCACGAGCAGCAGCGTGAAGACGGACGCCCGCCTGATGGTCCTGTTCATACGGGGACAAGGACGAGCGGCGGGGGCCGAATCGTTCCCCACCGGCACATTTCTCATCGGCCGCTCATCAAGTCCGGACGGCTCCCGGCCGTCCGGCCGCCGGTCAGAGTCTGCGCGTGGCCAGCGTGAGCCTGTCGCGGGCGTCGAACAGCGCGTCCTTCACGAGCTGCTCGTGCGCCGGTGTCAGCCGCGCCACCGGCACCGAGCAGCTGATCGCGTCCCGCGCCGGGGTGCGGTACGGGACCGCGACGCCGAAGCAGCGCAGGCCCAGCGTGTTCTCCTCGCGGTCCACGGCGAAGCCCTGCTCGCGGATCTGGTGCAGTTCCTCGACGAGCTTCTCGCGGTCCGTGATGGTGTGCTCGGTCAGCGCCGGCAGCGACTCGGGGAGCAGCTTGCGGACCTGCTCGTCGCTGTACGTACTGAGCAGCGCCTTGCCCAGCGAGGTGGAGTGCGCGGGCAGCCGGCGCCCGACCCGGGTGAACGGGCGCAGGTAGTGCTGGGACTGGCGGGTGGCGAGGTAGACGACGTTGGTGCCGTCGAGGCGGGCCAGGTGGATGGTCTCCGTGGTGTCGTCCGAGAGGCGGTCCAGCGTCGGGCGGGCCGCGGCGACCACCTCGTCCCCGTCGATGTACGACGTGCCCACCAGCAGCGCCCGCACGCCGATGCCGTACCGGGTGCCGGTCGCGTCGGTCTCCACCCAGCCCAGCTCCACCAGCGTGCGCAGCAGCATGTACAGGCTGGACTTGGGGTAACCGACGGCCTCCTGCACCGATGCGAGGGAGTGCATGCCGGGGCGGCCCGCGAAGTACTCCAGCAGCTCGACCGTCCGTACCGCGGACTTGACCTGTGCGCCGCCCGCCGTGTCGCCAGCCATCGCCCTTGACCCCTTCGTTCGCCGGGAAATAGTCTCCGAGGAGAGTTCACCAGCAGAGACGGCGTTCAGTATATCGAACGCACCTGATGGCGCAGGTACCGAATACGGCATGACGTGTGGAGGAACCCCCGGTGGCAGCAGCACCAGTCTGGAGCGTCGACCCCCGAACCGGGAAGCAGCGTGAGCAGGTCGCCACGGAGGCGACGGCCGAGGAGGTCGACACCGCCGTCCGCGCCGCGCACGCCGCCCGCGGGGCGCTCGCCGACCGCACCGTCCGTGCCGCGTTCCTGCGCTCGGCCGCCGAGCGGCTGGAGGGCGCCCGTGACCACCTCGTCGAGGCCGCCGACGCGGAGACCGCGCTCGGCTTCACCCGGCTCACCGGTGAACTCGCGCGCACCTGCTTCCAGTTGAGGGCCTTCGCGACCCTCGTCGACGAGGGCGCCTTCCTCGACGTCGTCATCGACCACCCCGACGACACGGCCACCCCGCCCATCCCCGACCTGCGCCGCTACAAGGTGCCGCTCGGTGTCGTGGCCGTCTACGCCGCGTCCAACTTCCCGTTCGCCTTCTCGGTGCCCGGCGGCGACACCGCCAGCGCCCTCGCGGCCGGCTGCCCCGTCGTGGTCAAGGCCCACCCGGACCACCCCGCGCTGTCCGAGCTGGTCGCCAGCCTGCTGCGCCGCGCCGCCGCCGAGCACGGCATCCCGGACGGCGTGGTCGGCCTGGTGCACGGCCTCGACGCCGGCATCGAACTGATCGAGCACCCGCTCGTCGCCGCGGCCGGCTTCACCGGCTCCGTGCGCGGCGGCCGGGCCCTGTTCGACGCGGCGGCGGCCCGCCCGGTGCCGATCCCCTTCCACGGCGAACTCGGCTCCCTCAACCCCGTCGTCGTCACCGAGGCCGCCGCCGCCGAGCGCGCGGAGGCCATCGGCGCGGGTCTCGCCGGCTCGATGACCATGGGCGTCGGCCAGTTCTGCGTGAAGCCCGGCCTCGTCCTCGCCCCGGCGGGCGAGGGCGGCGACCGCCTGCTGAAGTCCCTCACCGAGGCCGTCAGCGACACCGGGTCCGGCGTGCTGCTCGACCACCGCATGCGCGACAACTTCGTCGCCGGCGTCGCCGAGCGCGCCCAACTCCCCGACGTGGACTCCCCGGTGACCCCCGGCGCGGGCGGCGAGCACAGCGTCAGCCCCGGCTTCCTCACGGTCCCCGCGGCCCGCCTCGCCGAGGAGGGCGGGTACGACCTGCTCCTGGAGGAGTGCTTCGGCCCGGTCACCGTCGTCGCCCGCTACGAGGACGACGACGAGGCCCGCGCGGTGCTCTCCCGCCTCCCCGGCAACCTGACCGCGACGGTCCAGCTCTCCGAGGCGGAGGCCGCCGGCGAGGGCCGCGGCGCCGAGATCCTCGCCGAACTCACCCCGCTCGCCGGACGCGTCCTGGTCAACGGCTGGCCCACCGGCGTCGCCGTCGCCCCCGCCCAGCACCACGGCGGCCCCTACCCGGCGACCACGTCCACCTCGACGTCGGTCGGCGGCACCGCCATCGAACGCTGGCTGCGCCCGGTGGCCTACCAGAACACCCCGGAGGCACTGCTGCCGCCGGAACTGCGCGACGACAACCCGCTGGGCCTGCCCCGGCGGTACGACGGCCGACTCGAACGCTGAACCACCCGTCGGGGCGGCCGACCGTGCCGCGCCGACACCGCACGGGCACCCGGTGACGTGACGTCACGGGTGCCCGCGCGGCGTTGACGGCCGGCCCCTCGTTCTACCGCCGCCGTGCCGTGACGAGGACCGACAGGGCCAGCAGCGCCACCGCGATCAGCAGGGCCGTCCGCATCCCCGTCGCGAAGCCGTGCGCGACGAGCGCGCCGAACACCGCGATGCCGAGGCCGCCCGCCGTCTGCCGGGCCGCGTTCAGGACACCGGCGGCGAGGCCCGCCCGCTCGGCGGGGACGGCGTCCATCATCAGGGCGGTCAGCGGCGGCACGGTCAGCGCGCAGCCGAACGCCAGCGGTACGAGCAGCAGCGCCACGGCCGGGCCGGGCGTCCCCGCGCCGACCACCAGCAGCGTCAACAGGCCCGCGATCGCGATGAGTTGACCGGCCAGCATCGGTACACGCGCGCCGTAGCGCCCCGTCAGTTTGCCCGCGGCGACGTTCGTCACCGCGATCAGCCCCGTCATCGGCAGGAACAGCAGCCCCGAGACGAGTGCCGAACGGCCCTGCACCTGCTGGAAGAACAGCGAGAAGACGAACACCGACCCGAAGAACGCCACGCTGCACGCGATCCCCGCGAACACGGCGGTGCGCACCGCGCCGCTGCGGAACAGTCCCAGCGGCACCATCGGGTGCGGGTGGCGTCCCTCGCCCCGCACGAACAGGGCCGCCGCCACGACCGCGATGCCGAGGGCCGCGAGCCCCGCCGGCCCGCGTTCGATCACCGCGAAGGTCAGCGCCGTGAGGGCCACCGCCGCCGTCACCTGGCCCGGCAGGTCCAGCGGCGCCGGCCGGCGCGGCGACCGGGGTGCCCGCAGCAGCAGGAGCAGGGCGACGGCCCCCAGCGGCAGGTTGACGAAGAAGATGGCGCGCCAGTTCCACGCCGTGGTCAGCGCCCCGCCCGCCACCGGGCCCAGCGCGACCGCCACGGAGCCGCCGGCCGCCCACGTGGCGACCGCCCGCGCCCGCCGGGCCGGCTCCGGGTACGCGCGGCGCACCAGGGCCAGCGACGCCGGCAGCACCAGTGCCGCGGCCACGCCCTGCACGACGCGCGCGGCGACCAGCACCGGAAGGGAAGGGGCCAGGCCGCACGCCGCCGACGCGAGCGTGAACAGCGCGATGCCCGACGCGCAGGCCCGGCTCGCCCCGACCCGGTCGGCGAACGCCCCGGTCGACAGCATCAGCGCGGCGAACGCCAACGTGTAGGCGTCGACCACCCATTGGAGCCCGGCCATGCCGCCGCCCAGCGAGCCGTCGATCGCCGGCAGGGCGACGTTCACGATCGAGGAGTCGAGGCAGATCAGCGCGAACCCCAGCAGCGAGGCGCCGAGGGTCGGCCCCGCCGACCGCGGGTGCGGCCCCGACTCCGGTTCCGTGCGGCGGAGTTCGGGCTCTTCCAGGGACAGGTGCGGTGACGGTCGCGTGGTCATGGATTCATCGTGCTGAGCCGGGGCGGCGTACAGTAGTGGCCCGAATGCCATACGTCCGGAGGATCTGGCCATGCCGACCCGTCTGCCCGGTGGCCTCCCCGCCGCCGCCCGCCGCCCCCACCGCGTCGCCGTCGTGGCGCCGACGCCGGTCTCGATGTTCAACCTGGCGGTCCCGGAGATGCTGTTCACCAAGGTGGAGATCGACGGCGCCCCCGGCTACGAGGTGACCTTCTGCGCGCCCGACCCCGGCCCGGTGACCACCACCGGCGGACTCGCCCTCCAGGTGCTCCGCGGCCTGGACGCCGTCGAGGACGCGGACACCGTCCTGGTGGCCGGCACCGGAGGCCGCATGGTGCCCGACCCGCGCACCGTCGCCGCCGTGCGCGAGGCGGCCGGGGCGGGGCGGCGTGTCGCCTCCATCTGCTCCGGCGCGTTCGTCCTCGCGGAGGCCGGCCTGCTCGACGGCCGGGGCGCCACCACCTACTGGCAGCAGGCGGACGAGCTGCGCAGGCGCTACCCGGCCGTCGACCTGCGGGGCGACGTCCTCTACGTGCAGGACGGCGAGGTCATGACGTCCTCCGGGTACGCGGCCGGCATCGACCTGTGCCTGCACATCATCCGCACCGACTACGGCGCCGCCGTCGCCAACCAGGTGGCCCGGCTCGCCCTCGTCGCCCCCGTACGGCCGGGCGGGCAGACCCAGTTCACCCAGACCCCGCTGCCCGCGGAGCGCGGACAGGTCTGCTCCGACACCCGCGGCTGGGCCATGCGCAACCTCGACAAGCCGCTCACCCTCACCGACCTGGCCCGGCACATGGGCGTCAGCGTCCGCACCCTGACCCGGCGCTTCCACGCCGAGAGCGGGGTCAGCCCCCTCCAGTGGCTGCTGCACCAGCGCGTCGAACGGGCCAAGGAACTCCTGGAGACCAGCACCCTGCCGATGGACCAGGTGGCCCGCGCCTGCGGACTGGGCACCGCGGACTCCCTGCGCGCCCACCTGGTGCGCCTCACCGGGCTCACTCCGAGCGCCTACCGCGCCCAGTTCACCCGGCTGGGAACCGCACCGGAGGGCATCGCGTCCTCCGTCGCGTGAGCGACGCCCCTGCCCCCGCGGACCCGGCCGCCCCGGTGGACCTCACGGTCCGCCCCGCCGCCCCGGCCGACCTCCCGGCCCTCGTGGCCCTGCACGCCCGCGCCCGCGCGACGTACTACCCGGACGGCGTGCCCGACGACGGCACCGACTGGACCGCCGCCTGGCGCGGCGCCCTGGAGCGGCCCGACGGCCGGGTGCTCGTCGGGGTCCGGCGCGGCACGACCGTCGCCCTGGCCTCCTTCCGGCCGCCGGGCGACGACGACGCCGCCGGCACGGTCAAGCTGTTCCAGTTCCACGTCGACCCCGGCCACTGGCGGGCGGGCATCGGCACCGCCCTCCACGCCGCCTGCGTCTCCCGGTGGCGGGAGGCGGGGCTGCGCACCGCGGTCCTTGACGTGCACACCGGCAACGCGCGGGCCCGTGCCTTCTACGCCGCGCACGGCTGGACCGCCGACCCCGCGCGGCCGGCCGGGGCGGACGACCACCACCTCCACCTGCGGTTCGACGTCCCCGGGGGCCGGGCCGACGGGGAATGAACCGGCGCGCCGCGGACGTTCCGGTGGTGCCCGGGGTGGTCCCCGGACGCCCCGTCCGCACGAACTGGAGAGAGCCGAAGAGATGCGCGTCGAAATCTGGAGCGACATAGCCTGCCCCTGGTGCTACGTCGGAAAGGCCCGTTTCGAGAAGGCGCTCGCCGCCTTCCCGCACCGTGACCAGGTCGAGGTCGTGCACCGTTCCTTCGAGCTGGACCCCGGCCGCGCCAAGGACGACGTGCAGCCCGTGCTGGCCATGCTGACCAAGAAGTACGGCATGAGCGAGGACCAGGCCCGCGCGGGCGAGGACAACCTCGGCGCGCAGGCCGCGGCCGAGGGCCTCGACTACCGCACCCGGGACCGCGACCACGGCTCCACCTTCGACCTGCACCGCCTGCTGCACCTCGCCAAGGAGCACGGCCGGCACGACGAACTGCTCCAGCTCATGTACCGGGCGAACTTCGCCGAGGAGCGGTCCGTCTACAACGACGACGAGCGCCTGGTCGAACTGGCCGTCGCCGCCGGGCTCGACGAGGAGCGCGCCCGCGCCGTGCTCGCCGACCCGGCCGCGTACGCCGACGCCGTGCGCGAGGACGAACGGGAGGCTGCCCAACTGGGCGCCAACGGCGTGCCGTTCTTCGTCCTGGACCGCACCTACGGCGTGTCCGGCGCGCAGCCCGCCGAGGTCTTCGCCCAGGCCCTGACCCAGGCCTGGGGCGAGCGCCCCGCGCTGAAGCTGCTCGACCAGGAGGACGCCGAGGCCTGCGGCCCCGACGGATGCGCGGTGCCGCCCCGCCAGGGCTGAGCCACCGCGGCCGCGCCGCGCGGGTCCCCGCACGGACGCGTGATGGACGCGGCGGACGGCCGCCCGCACAGTGGAGGCATGGAGACCTTCGAGAGCGTGGTCCGAACCGAGTTCGCCCCGGGGAACACCTACCTCAACACCGCGAGCAGCGGCCTGCTGCCGGCCCGCAGCGTGGAAGCGATGCGTACGGCGCTGGAGGCCGCCGCCGCGGGGCGGCCCACCGACATGTTCGCCGACGTGGAGGCCGCCCGCGCCTCGTTCGCCCGGCTCGTCGGCGTCCCCGGGGAACGGGTGGCGGCCGGCGGGTCGGTCGCCGTGTACAGCGGGCTGATCGCGGCGTCGCTGCCCGAGGGGGCCGAAGTCCTCGCCGCGGAGGGGGACTTCAGCTCGGTGGTGAACCCCTTCCACGTCCGCCGGGACCTCAAGGTGCGGGCCGTCCCGCTGGAGGCGCTGGCCGACTCCGTGCGGCCCGGCACCGCGCTGGTCGCCGTGAGCGCCGCCCAGTCGGCGGACGGCAGGGTCGCCGACCTGGCCGCCCTCACCGCCGAGGCCCGTGCGCACGGGGCGCGCGTCTTCCTCGACGCGTCGCAGGCGGCGGGCTGGCTCGGTCTCGACGCCGGGGAATTCGACTACGTGGCCGCCGTCGCGTTCAAGTGGCTGATGTGCCCGCGGGGGGTCGCCTTCCTGACGGTCCCCGCCGACCTCGGCGGGCTCCGCCCCCTGTTCGCCGGCTGGGTGGCGGGGGAGCGCCCCTGGGACTCCTGCTACGGGCCGGTCGAGCAACTCGCCCTGTCGGCACGGCGGTTCGACGAGAGTCCCGCCCTGTTCAGCTACGTCGGCGCCCGCCACTCCCTCCGGCTCGTCGAGGAGCTGGGGCCGGACGCCGTACGGGCCCACGACCTGGGCCTCGCCGAGCGGTTCCGCACCGGACTGCGCGAGTCGGGGAACGAGCCGCTGTCCGCGCCCGGTTCGCCGATCGTCACGGTGCCCGGACTGGGCGGCAGGCAGCCGGAGTTGGCCCGTGCGGGCGTCGAGGTCTCGGACCGCTCCGGCAATCTCCGCGCCGCCTTCCACCTCTACAACACCGCGACGGACGTGGACCGCCTGCTCGACGTGCTGGCCGGCTGAACCGGCGGACGGCGCGTACGCGCGGGGCCGGACGTCCACGCGGACGTCCGGCCCCGTCGCCTCGCGCCGGGTCAGCGCACGGGGGTGAAGTCCCGTGCCCCGATGTAGTCCGGGCGCCGCACCGGCGCCGCGAACGGCTCGACGGCGGTGTTCTCCACGCTGTTGAACACGATGAAGACGTTGCTGCGCGGGAACGGCGTGATGTTGTCGCCCGACCCGTGCATGGCGTTGCAGTCGAACCAGGTGGCCGAACCGGCCTTGCCCGTGAAGAGCTTGATGCCGTGCTCGGACGCCATCCGGGTCAGCGCCTCGTCGGAGGGCGTGCCCGCGTCCTGCATCTGGAGCGACTTCTTGTAGTTGTCCTTCGGCGTGGCACCCTCGCACCCGAGGAACGTCCGGTGCGACCCCGGCATGATCATGAGGCCGCCGTTGGTGTCGAAGTTCTCGGTCAGCGCGACCGAGACGGACACCGTGCGCATGTTGGCCAGACCGTCCTCGGCGTGCCAGGTCTCGAAGTCGGAGTGCCAGTAGAACCCGCTGGCGCCGAAGCCCGGCTTCACGTTGATCCGCGACTGGTGGACGTAGACGTCCGAACCGAGGATCTGCCGTGCCGTGCCGACGAGCCGCTCGTCGCGCACCAGGCGGGCGAACACCTCGCTGATGCGGTGCACCTCGAAGACGGAGCGGATCTCCTTGGACTGCGGCTCCACGATGGAGCGTTCGTCCTCCCGGATCGCCGGGTCCGCGATCAGCCGCTCCAGCTCCCGCTGGTACGCGGTGAGTTCACCGGCCGGGACGAGCTGGTCGACGGCGAGGAAGCCGTCGCGCTCGAAGGACCGCAGGCCGGCCTCCGGCACCGGGCCGGGCGTGCCGGGCGCGCCCCAGAGGACGGGGTCCTTGCGCGGGACGGACACCTCGGTCGCGCCGCGGGTGGGGTAGAGATCGGTTGCGGTCGCTCCGGTTGCCTTGGTGGCGGTGGTCATGTTCCTCACACCTCCTCGGTGAGCAGCGGGTAGACGCCGTTCTCGTCGTGGTCCTCCCGTCCGGTGACGGGCGGGTTGAAGACGCACAGGCAGCGGAAGTCGCTGCGGGGCCGCATGGTGTGCCGCTCGTGCCCGTCGAGGAGGTACATGGTGCCCGGGGTGATGTCGTACTTCTTCCCGGTCTCCTCGTCGGTCAGTTCGGCCTCGCCCTCGACGCACACGACGGCCTCGATGTGGTTCGCGTACCACATGGACGTCTCCGTCCCCGCGTACATCGTCGTCTCGTGCACGGAGAAGCCGACCTTCTCCTTCGCGAGCACCAGGCGCTTGCTCTCCCAGGTGCCGGTCGTCGCCTTCACGTGCCGGTCGGTGCCTTCGATGTCCTTGAACGATCGGACGATCACAGTGATGCGCTGCCTCTCTCTGGGGTGTTCAACCTGTCGTGTTCAGTTGTCTGTTCACTTGTCGGTCGACGCGCGACGCGGACGGCTCAGGCCGTCTCGCGCACGGCGCGGGCCAGCAGCAGCAGGCCCTCGTCGAGTTCTTCGGGGGTGATGGTCAGGGCCGGCAGGAGTTTCACGACCTCGCTCTCGGGGCCCGACGTCTCGACGAGCAGGCCGAGTTCGAAGGCGCGGGCCGACACCCGTCCGGCGCGCTCCTTGTCCTTGAACTCCAGCCCCCACACCAGACCGCGGCCCCGGTACTCGCGGACGTCGGCGAGGTTCTCCTCGGTGATGGAGATCAGCGCCTGCTCGACCTGCTCGCCGCGCGCGCGGGTCTGCTTCTCCATCGCCGCGCCGTCGGCCCAGTACGTCTCCAGGGTGGCGGTGGCCGTGACGAACGCCGGGTTGTTGCCGCGGAAGGTGCCGTTGTGCTCGCCCGGCTCCCAGACGTCCAGCTCCGGCTTGAACAGGCACAGCGACATCGGCATCCCGTAGCCGCTGATGGACTTGGACACCGTCACGATGTCGGGGACGACGCCCGCCTCCTCGAAGGAGAAGAAGGCGCCGGTGCGGCCGCAGCCCATCTGGATGTCGTCGACGATCAGCAGCATGTCCTGCCGCTTGCACAGGTCGGAGAGCGCGCGCAGCCACTCCGGCCGCGCGACGTTGATGCCGCCCTCGCCCTGCACGGTCTCCACGATCACCGCGGCGGGCTTGTTCAGGCCGGATCCCTGGTCCTCCAGGAGCCGCTCGAACCAGAGGAAGTCCGGGACCTGGCCGTCGAAGTAGTTGTCGAACGGCATCGGCGTGCCGTGCACCAGTGGGACGCCCGCGCCGGCCCGCTTGAACGCGTTGCCGGTCACGGCGAGCGAGCCGAGCGACATGCCGTGGAAGGCGTTGGTGAACGACACGATCGCCTCGCGCCCCTTCACCTTGCGCGCCAGCTTCAGCGCGGACTCCACGGCGTTGGTGCCCGTCGGGCCCGGGAACATGACCTTGTACGGCAGGTCGCGCGGGCGCAGCACGAGGTCCTGGAAGGTCTGGAGGAACTGCCGCTTGGCGACGGTCGACATGTCGAGGCCGTGCGTGATGCCGTCGCGCGACAGGTAGTCGATCAGCGCCCGTTTCAGGACGGGGTTGTTGTGCCCGTAGTTCAGCGACCCGGCTCCCGCGAAGAAGTCCAGGTAGGCGTGGCCGTCCTCGTCGTACAGCCGGCTGCCGCGGGCGCGGTCGAAGACCGTGGGCCAGTTGCGGCAGTAGCTGCGGACCTCGGACTCCAGGGTCTCGAAGACGCTCAGGTCGGGCTGGGTGATCGTCACGTCGTGTCGCTCCTCGGTACGTGTGGGGGAGGGTGAGGACTCGGCCGGTGTCACGCGGACAGCGGGCCGATGCGGAAGAGGACCTCGGGCTCGTGCGGTCCGTCGGGGAACTGCCCCTCGGCGAAGAGGACCTCGCGCTCGACCGGGGCGCCGTGGCGCTCGGCGAACGACGTGAACAGCCGCTCGGAGGCGGTGTTGTCCGGCGTGACCGTGGTCTCGACGGTGAGCGGGCCCCGGCCGGGGGCCACCCGGGCCGCGAGTGCGTCGAGCAGGCGCGCGGCGAGTCCGCGTCCGCGCTGCCCGGCGTCGACGGCCACCTGCCACACGAGCAGGGTCCCCGGACGCTCCGGCCGGACGTACCCGGTGACGAAACCGACGGGCCGTCCGTCGTCCGTGCGCGCCACCACCGAGGTGCCGGCGAAGTCACGGCACCACAGCAGATAGCTGTACGACGAGTTCAGGTCGAGCTTCCCGGAATCCCTGGCGATGCGCCAGAGCGCGGCTCCGTCGTCCACGGTCGGGGCGTCGATCCGCAGCCCTTCCGGCATTTCGAGTGGTGAAGTGTGCAGGTCTGCTTGTGCGGCAGTCATGCGGATTCAATTTACCGACGAGAATTGAAAAATGCATCGCCGGACGGGGTTACATGCGGCTGCCACGTGTGTTATCACGCGAGGGCGACCACGCCTTTATGGGGTGATTTGACCGTCCGATACCGCGCATAACGGGCGCGTTGTGGGACGCGTCACAGCCGTGTAATCTCCGTGAGATCTGTCTGAATTACGGCTGGAGATGTTTGCGGAATCTCCGCGTTTGGCCTCCCGTCGAGCGGGCAGGAGAAGACGGGGGACCAAGCGCGGAGTAATTCGTTAATTCTGGCGGCGGCTATTCGGAATTCAATGAGAATTCCGCGGGCCGGTGCCCGTCAGGCCCACGCCGCCGCGGCGGCGGCCACGGCGCCCGGGACGTCCACCGGCCCGGCCGCGCCCGCCGCGGTGAGCGCGGCGCCCAGCGCCTCCAGGCTCGCCCGGACCGTCTCCGGCGTCGCCCGCGGCCCGTAGTGGTTGACCCGGACCATCTCCTTGGCCAGCGCGCCCCCGCCCGCCGCCAGCGGAACCGACGGGTCCACCGCCAGGGCGGCGGCCACCAGCGCGGACGCGTCCACGCCGGCCGGCGTGCGCACGGTCGTGGCGACCGGCGCCGCCTCGCGGGCGTCGTGGACGTACGGTTCGAGGCCGCCGCCGAGGGCGAGCACGCCCGCGCGGGTGGCGGCCGCCGCCGCGGCGTGCCGTGCCGTCACCGCGGCGAGCCCGTCGGACTCGACGCGCTCCACGCAGGCTTCGAGCGCGAGCATCTCCAACTGGGCGGGCGCGTGCGGCAGTACCCGGCGTCCGGCGTCCGTCCAGCGCTCCTTCCAGTCCAGCAGCGACAGGTAGGAACGGCGCGGGGCGCCGGGGTTGGCCGCCATCCGGGCCCAGGCCCGCTCGCTCACCGACACCGCCGACACGCCCGCGGGACCGCCCAGCGCCTTCTGCGCGCCGATCACGCACAGGTCCACGCCCCACTCGTCCACCAGCACGGGCTCCGCGCCCACCGACGCCACCGCGTCCAGGTACAGCAGCGCGCCGTGCTCGCGCACCACCGCGCCGATCTCCGCGACCGGGTTGGTGTTGCCGGTCGCGGCCTCCGCGTGCACCAGCGACACGAAGTCGGTCTCCGGGTGCTCGGCCAGCGCCCGGCGGACCTGCTCCGCCGTGGCCGCCGTGTGGAAGGGCACCGACAGGTCGTGCACCGTCGCGCCGCAGTCCCGCAGCCAGTCGCCGAAGGTCTGCCCGTAGGGGCCGGTGACGATGTTCAGCGCGGTGGTGCCGGGGCCGGCGGTGCCGCGGATCGCGCCCTCCAGCGGCAGCAGTGCCTCGCCCTGCATGATCACGACGCTGTGCGAGGTGCCGAGCAGCCGCGCCACCCGGTCCTCGACGGAGGCGAAATGCTCCGCGCTCAGCGGGGCGAGGTCAAGGAAGGGGTGGGTCACGGCGGTGCTCTCTTCGCTCACGGATGCTGATGCGGCGCGTACGCGACAAGCGCCCGTACGCAGCAACGAGAGTACTCGCGGGCGTCCGCGCCCCCTCGTGGGCGGGGCGCGGACGGGCCCGGTCTAGGGTGCGGTGCATGAACGGTCACAGTGATCACAGCGGTCCCGGCGACCGGCCGGTGCTGCGCGTGCGGGGCCGGGTGCTGGTCGGTCCCGAGGACGTCCGGGACGAACTGTGGGTCGTGGACGGGCGGATCAGCCACGACCGTCCGGCCGGCGCGCGGGACGTCACCACCGTCGAGGGCTGGGTGCTGCCGGGGCTCGTCGACGCGCACTGCCACGTCGGTCTGGACGCGCACGGACCCGTCCCCGCGGAGGTCGCGGAGAAGCAGGCCCTGGCCGACCGCGAGGCGGGCACCCTGCTGATCCGGGACGCCGGATCGCCGTCCGACACCCGCTGGATCGACGACCGGCCCGACCTCCCGAAGATCATCAGGGCGGGCCGGCACATCGCCCGCACCCGGCGCTACATCCGCAACTACGCCCACGAGATCGAGCCGGACCGACTCGTCGCGTACGTCGGCCGCGAGGCGCGGCGGGGCGACGGCTGGGTCAAGCTCGTCGGCGACTGGATCGACCGCGACCTCGGCGACCTCTCCGCGTGCTGGCCGCGCGCGGAGGCGGAGGCCGCCATCGCGGAGGCGCACCGGCTGGGCGCGCGGGTCACCGCGCACTGCTTCGCCGAGGACTCCCTGCGCGACCTGGTCGAGGCGGGCATCGACTGCGTCGAGCACGCCACCGGACTGACCGACGAGACGATCCCGCTGTTCGTCGAACGGGGCGTCGCCATCGTGCCGACCCTGGTCAACATCGCGACCTTCCCCGGGCTCGCCGCCGGCGCGGAGGCCCGCTTCCCGCGCTGGTCGGCCCACATGCGCCGGCTGCACGAGCGCCGCCACGACACGGTGCGGGCGGCGTACGACGCCGGGGTGCCCGTGTACGTGGGCACCGACGCCGGGGGCTCGCTCCCGCACGGTCTGGTGGCCGCCGAGGTCGGGGAGCTCGTGGCCGCCGGAATCCCCGCCGTCGAGGCGCTCGCGGCCACGACCTGGGCCGCGCGCGCGTGGCTGGGGCGGCCCGGCCTCGACGAGGGCGCCCCCGCCGACCTGGTGGTGTACGGGGAGGACCCGCGCGCGGACGTCCGGGTGCTGGCCGCGCCGCGCCGCGTCGTGGTGGGCGGACGGGTCGTCGGCTGACGCACCGCGTGCGGGCCCGGCCGGAGTCCCGTCCGCGAACGGCCGGTTGACAGGGCGTCACCTCGTCGGCGCGGAGTCGTTGGGTACCGACTCCCGCGTGCGTCGGCCCTCTTCACGCCCGCTCGGGAGGGTGACGCGGGTGACGGGAGGGAACAACCGTGCCGTGTGAATCGAATACGCACGCGGAAACACCACGATGGAGTGAAGTGACGCAGGATAGCTGTACGTTCACTCGGAGTGCGTAATCCTTTCGGGGTCCCAAGCATGTCTCTCCTGGGGGTCCCACCCTTGAACCGCAACAAGTTCCGCATGCCCGCACGTCGTATGGCCACCGCAGCGGCGGCCACGGTCCTCGCCGCGGGTCCCGCGACGCTGGCCGGCGCGGGCACCGCACACGCGACCGGCGACCACGGCCGGGCGAGCGCCGTCGTCCTGCGCACCGGGCTCGACGTGTCGCTGCTCGACAAGTCCGTCGAGGTGCCGCTCTCGGTCTCCCTCAACGACGTTCAGGCTCCCCGGAGCGCCGACAAGAGCGCGCTGACGGCCGACGTCGACGGCGTCGAGGGCGGCCGTCCCGTCAGCGTGCTGAGCGCCGACGTCGCCACGGCGAAGGCCACGGCGTCGAAGGACCTCGCCGAGGGGTCGACGCACCTCGCCCGCGCCCGGCTCCACGTCCCGGGGCTGCCGCTGCTGTCGCTCGTCGAGCTCCAGGAGGTGACGTCGCGGGCGACCTGCGCGGCCGGTGAGAGGCCGGAGGCCGAGTCGAACGTGCTCGGCCCCGTCACGGTGCTCGGCAAGCGGGTCACGCTGAGCGCCGGCGGCACCACCGACGTGAAGGTGCCGGGGGTCGGCGAGGTCCGCCTCGACCTGTCGCAGAAGCGCACGACGTCGAGCACGGCAGCCGCGACCGCCCTCGAACTCACCGTCTCCGTCAACCCGTTGAAGCTGAACGTCGCCGATGTCGAGGGCACGCTCACGCTCGCGGAGGCCACCTGCCGGCGGCCGTCCGGGGGCGGGCCGCGCGAGGGCCAGGGCAGCCCGGCGTCCGCGGAGCCCGACGACCGCTCGGGCTCCGCGAGCCCGGCCCCGGCGTCCGACGTGAAGGCCCAGGGGGCGCCGGCCGAGAAGACCGCCAACCTCGCCGAGACGGGCGGCAGCTCGGCGACGCCGTACATCGCGGGCGGCGCGGTCGCGCTCCTGGCGGCCGGCGGCGGCGCGGTCCTGGTGGCGCGCCGCCGCAGCTGACGACGCCCCGGCGCACCTGATCGCGGCGCACACGGTCGCGGCGCACACGGTCGCGGCGGGCCCGGCCGCGGGCCGGCCGGGCCGAGCCGTGCGGGCCGGGAGCGACCGGCCCGTGCGGTCCCGCCGGAGGGCAGTCCCCGCCCTCCGGCGGTGCCGCACGCACGGGCCCCGCACCGTCGCGGGCGGCACCCGGTGCCCCGCACTCCGGGCCCGCTCCGCCGCCGGAGGCGATCAGCGGCCCGGCTCCAGCGCCCGGTCCAGGGCCGCCAGGAAGCCGGACGTCGTCGCGCGGTCCCGTACCGCCAGGCGCAGCCAGTCCGCGTCCAGACCGGGGAAGGTGTCCCCGCGCCGCACCGCGTAGCCCGACCTCCGCAGCCGTTCCCTGACCGCCGCGCCGCCGGGCACCCGCACCAGCAGGAAGGGGCCCTCGGCCGGTTCCGCGACCCGCAGTCCGCGGTCGGCGAACTCCGCGAGCCCGGCGATCAGTTGGGCCCTGTCGGCGGCGACGCGGTGGGCCGCGTGGGCCGCCTCCGCCAGCGCCCGCGGCTCCACGCACGCCTCGGCGGCCACCAGCGCGGGGGAGGACACCGGCCACAGCGGCTGCGCGCGCTCCAGCCCGGCGACCGTCTCCGGCGCCGCGAGCACGTACCCGACGCGCAGACCCGCCAGCCCCCACGTCTTGGTGAGGCTGCGCAGCACCACGAGACCGGGCACGTCGGTGCGGCCCGCCAGGGCCTCCCGCTCGCCCGGCACCGCGTCCATGAACGCCTCGTCCACCACCAGGGTCCGCCCCGGACGCGCCAGCCCGGCCAGGACGCCCGCCGGGTGCAGCACCGACGTCGGGTTCGTCGGATTGCCGACCACGACCAGGTCCGCGTCCTCGGGGACCGCCGCCGGGTCGAGCCGGAAGCCGTCCTCCGGGCGCAGCAGCACCCGCCCGACGCTGTGACCCGCGTCGCGCAGGGCCGCCTCCGGCTCGGTGAACTGCGGGTGCACCACGACCGGCCGCCGCACCTCCAGGGCGCGGGCGAGCAGCACGAACGCCTCCGCCGCGCCCGCCGTCAGCAGCACCCGGTCGGCCGGCAGCCCGTGCCGGGCGGCCACCGCGGCCCGCGCCGCGCGCCCGTCGGGGTAGGCGGCCAGGCCGTCCAGGGACCCGGCCACCCGCTCGCGCAGCCACGCGGGCGGAGTGCCGGTGCGGACGTTCACGGCGAGGTCGACCAGGGCCGAGCCGTCGTCGCGGACCTCCGCGTCGCCGTGGTGGCGCAGGTCGTGACCGCCCGCGCCGTCCGCGTCAGTGCGCATGGGAGGGGGTGTGACCTCCGTGGGAGTGGCCGCCGTGCGAGTGGCCGCCGGGACCGTGGTGGTGGTCGCCGTCGTCGTCCGGGTGGAAGTGCGGACGCTGCTCCTGGCCCACCTTGTCCTCGAAGCCCGGCATCGCGATGCGGTAGACGCAGCTGTCGCAGCTCATCCGCACGTCGCCCTCGACGGCCTCGCGGTAGCGCTCCATCACCAGGTCGAGCAGCTCGGGCTCGGGCCCGATGACGTCGGCGGACAGCACCTCGACGTCGGTGTGCGCGGCGGCCCAGCCCTCGGTCTGGCGGCGCACCCGCTCCGGCAGCACACCGGTGAACAGGAAGTACGGCAGCACGACGATCCGCCGGGCGCCCAGCCTCACGCAGCGGTCGAGACCGCTCGGCACGTCGGGCGCGGCCAGCGACACGAACGCCGTCTCGACGTTCGCGAAGCCGCGGCCCTCCCACAGCAGCCGCGCGGCCTTGTAGACCTCGGCGTTGGCGTCCGGGTCGGTGGAACCGCGCCCGACCAGCAGCACGGTGACGTCGGCACGGTCGTCCGGGGTGCGCGCAGCCGTGCCCAGCGCCTCGTCCAGACGGCGCTCCAGCACCTGTATCAGCGCCGGGTGCGCGCCCAGCGGGCGGCCGTAGCTGTACGAGATGCCCGGGTGGCGCTCCTTCTCGCGGGCCAGCGCGGCCGGGATGTCGCCCTTGGCGTGCCCGGCGGCCACCAGCATCAGCGGCACGGCGGCGAACCGGCGCACCCCGCGCTCCACCAGTTCGGTGACGGCGTCGCCCAGCGGCGGCGGGGACAGCTCGATGAAGCCGCCGGCGACGGGCAGTTCGGGGTGGCGGCGGCCCAGCTCCTCGACGAACGACCGGAACGCCTCGGCTCCGGCCTCGTCCCGGGTGCCGTGGCCGGCGATGAGCAGGGCGGGGGACGGGGTGTTCACGGTTTCTCCTTCGAAGTGGGGTGGTACAGAAGGGCGTTGAGCGCGGCGGCGGCGACCGCCGAGCCGCCCTTCTCGGACACGTTGCTCACGGCGGGCAGCCCGCTCTCGCGCAACGCGGCCTTGGACTCCGCCGCGCCGACGAAGCCGACGGGCAGACCGATGACGAGCGCCGGTTCGGCGTTCAGGACGAGCAGTTCCTCCAGGGCGGTCGGGGCGCAGCCGATCACCCACAGGGCGCCGGGCCCGACCTGCTCGAAGGCGAGCCGCACGGCGTGCGCGGACCGGGTCAGGCCCTCCGCCGAACGGGCCTCCCGCAGACGGCAGACCGTCTCCCGGCGGGTGATGCCGGCCGCGACCATCTCCACGTCCGCGACCACCGGCGCCCCGGCGTGCAGCGCGGCGTGCGCCGCCGCCAACTCGGCCTCGTCCATGACGAGTTCGTCGAGGTAGCCGAGGTCGGCCGAGGAGTGCACGACGCGTTCCGCCACCGCACGGGTCAGCGGGGGCAGCCGCGAGGTGTCCCGGCGGGCGCGCAGCCTGCGGAACGACTCCTGCTCGATGGGGTGGACCACACGGTTCACGGTGTCTCCTCCTGCCAGCGGTAGCCGCGCGGCGTCACCATGCGGCCCGCGATCAGCCGGGTCGCGGTGTTGCCCACCGTCACGACCGTCATCATGTCGACCGACGCCGGGTCGAGTCCGGCCAGCGTCGTCACCCGGGTGGTGCCGTCCGGCCGGGAGGCGTTGCGCACGACGCCGACCGGCGTCACCGGCTCGCGGTGCTCGGCGAGGATGCCGAGCGCCTTCGGGAGCTGCCAGTCGCGGCCCCGGCTGCGCGGGTTGTAGAACGTCACGACGATGTCCGCCTCGGCCGCCGCCCGCACCCGGCGCTCGATGACCTCCCACGGCGTGTGCAGGTCGGACAGGCTGATCGACACGTGGTCGTGGCCCAGGGGCGCCCCGAGGAGCGCGGCGGCGGCGAGCGCCGCCGTCACGCCGGGCACCCCGACCACGTCGATGTCGTCGGAGGCCTCGGCCAGCGCGGGGGACGCCATGGCGTACACGCCCGCGTCGCCGCTGCCGATGAGCGCGACGGTCCGTCCGCGCCGGGCCTCCGCGACGGCGGTGCGGGCGCGTTCCTCCTCCGCGCCGAGCCCCGACTCCAGCACCCGGGTGCCGGGCCGCAGCAGGTCGCGGATCTGGTCCACGTACTGGTCCAGGCCCACCAGCACGGCGGCGCCCCGCAGTTCGGCCTCGGCGCGCGGCGTCAGCAGGTCGCGGGCGCCGGGGCCCAGACCCACGACGGCGAGCCGGCCGCGGCCGGGGCGTCGCACGACCGCGCAGGTCGCCATCGCGGGCGTCCCGTCCGCGCGCTCCGACTTCCGCTTGGGGACGAGGAGTTCACCGCCGCCGACCAGGGCCGCGGCCTCCGCGACGGAGGGGGTGCCGACCGCGGCGAGCGGTGCGCCGGACGGGTTCGGGACCTCGACGGCCGCCAACTCCCCTGCCGGGTACGTCACCAGGGGGACCCCCAGGTGCCGGGCCGCCTCGACGACGCCGGCCTCGTCGGCCTTGGCGTCCACCGTGGCCAGGTGCGCGATGCTCGCCGCGGACAGCCCCGCGTCCGCCAACGCGCCCTCGACCAGGGCGATCACCTCCTCGGCGGGCACGCCGCGCGAGGCGCCGACACCGACCACCAGCGACGGCGGACGCAGCAGCACCTCGCCCGGACCGGCCCCGACGGCGCGGTCGGTCAGCCGGACGACGTGCGCGGAGCCCGCCGCGCCCGCGAACGGCAGCGGCGGCAGCGGCCACGCGAAGTCGGCCTCCAGCGCGACGGGTTCACCGTCCAGCAGGGCCCGCGAGACGGCCGCGACGGCGCCCTCGGCCGGGAACCCGAGGGTGTCCAGGCCCGGCAGTCCGACCGCGTCCGTCGCGGTGGTCACCACCGGTTCCGCGCCGAGCAACGCGCCCACCTCGCGGGCGAGTTCGTTGGCACCGCCGCCGTGGCCGCCGACCAGGGAGACCGCGAACCGGCCGCCCTCGTCGACGCACACCACACCGGGGTCCGTCGCCTTGTCGTCGAGCAGCGGGGCGAGCAGCCGCACGGTGGCGCCCGTGGCGAGGAAGCACACGAGGCGGTCGCACTCCGCGAACGCGGCCCGCACGGCCTCCCGCACGGGCCCGTCGTACACCCGCGTGCGGTCCGGCCAGGCCGCGGCCAGCCGGTCCCGCGCCGCCGCCCCCGCCGCGGTGGCGGAAATGAGGCCGATCACTGGACAACTCCTTCGGTACGCGCCGCGGGGCGGACGCCCCACAGCAGGAAAACGGGATTGGCCGCCGCGAGCCGGGTCACGTCCCCGGGCAGCGGCGCGAGCCGGGACGACTGGAGCAGCACGCCGTCGCAGTCGAGCCCGGCCCCGGTCAGGGCCGCCCGCGCGGCCGGCACCCGGTCGAGGGCGGCCAGCGCGACCACCACGACCCGGCGGGCCCGGCGGGCGCACGCGGCGACGACCTCGGGCAGTTCACGCCCGCCGCCGCCGACGAAGACGGCGTCGGGGTCGTCGGCGAGCAGGTCCAGCGCGGCGGGCGCGGCGCCGTGCACGACCCGCACGTCGACGCCGTGCGCCGCCGCGTTGTCCCGCACGCGGTCCACGCCGTCGGCGTTCTTCTCGACCGCGACGACCGCCGCGCCGAGCCGCGCGCACTCCACGGCGACCGAGCCCGAACCGGCGCCGACGTCCCACACCAGGTCGCCCAGCCGGGGGCCGAGCCGGGCCAGCGCGAGGGCCCGCACCTCGAACTTCGTGATCATCGAGTCGCGGTGCGCGAACCGGTCCTCGGGCAGCGCCCAGCCGTCGGGTCCCGGCGCCCGTCCGGCCACCGTCCCCATCGGCCCCGGCGTCCGCCCGTCGGCCACGCACAGCACCACGCTCACCGCGGTGCCCCAGTCGCGGGCGGCGGCCTCGGCGGGCGTCACGCGCTCCACCCGCTCGCGCGCGGGATCGCCCAGCGCCGTCGCCACCACCAGGACCCGCCCGGCCGGACCGTCCGCCAGGGCCGCGCCCAGCTCCGCCGGGCCCGCGCCCGGACCCGTCAGCACGCCGACCTTCGGGTGCGCCCGGCAGGCGTTGACCGCCGTGCGCAGGTCGCGCCCGTGGGCGCTGACCACCACCGCGTCGTCCCACGGCAGTCCGGCGCGCGCGAAGGCCGCGGCCACCGAGGACACCCCGGGCCGTACGTCCAGCCGTGCGCTGCCGAACCGTTCCGCCAGCGCGCGCACGATGCCGAAGAACCCCGGGTCGCCCGACGCGAGGACCACCACCGGGCGGTCCTCGCCGACGTACTCCGCGACGGTGTCCAGGGCGGGCGCCAGCGGCCCGAGGACGATCCGCTCGGCCGCCTCCGGCAGCCGTGCGGCGTCCAGGTGCCGCCGCCCGCCCACGACCAGCTCGGCCCCGGCCAGCACGGCGGCGACGTCGGCGGACGGGGGCACGCCCGTGCCCGTACCGACGACGGTGATCACGCTCACGTGTTCGCCCCCCGTGTCCGCAGCGCCCGCCGGGCCTCCGGGTCGGCCTTGCGGAAACCGTGGAAGTGCCCCGGGTGGTACAGGTGCGAGCGGGTGCCGTGGGCGCCGAGGGCGGGGCCGACCAGGAACAGCGTGTGCTTCCACAGCTTGTGCTCCTTGACGGTCTCCTCCAGCGTGCCGACGGTGCAGCGCGCCACCAGCTCCTCCGGCCAGGTCGCCTGGTACGCGACGACGACCGGGGTGTCCTCCGGGTAGCCGCCCTCCAGCAGCTCCCGCACCAGCTGACCGCTGCGCGCCGCCGACAGGAACAGCGCCATCGTGGTGCCGTGCCGGGCGAACTCGCGGACCTCCTCGCCGGGCGGCATCGGCGTCTTGCCGCCGCCGAGCCGGGTGAGGATCACCGACTGCGCGACCTCCGGGATCGTCAGCTCGCGCTGCACGAGGGCGGCCACGGCCGAGAACGACGACACCCCCGGCACCACCTCCGTCGCGATGCCGATCGCCTCGCACCGGTCGAGCTGCTCCTGCGTGCCGCCCCAGAGCGCCGGGTCGCCGGAGTGGATGCGGGCGACCCGCAGGCCCTCCGCCCGGGCACGCGTGTACACGGCGACGACGTCCTCCAGCGACATCGTCGCCGAGTCCAGGATCTCGGCGTCCTCGCGCGCGTGCTCCAGCACCTCGGCCTGCACGAGACTGGCCGCCCAGATCACGACGTCGGCCTCCGTGATGGCGCGCGCGGCGCGGAAGGTCAGCAGGTCGGCGGCGCCGGGACCGGCACCGACGAAGGTCACCTTGCCGGAGGGGGCGTCGGCGGGGGTGCCGGCGTGGGCATCGGCCATGGTCAGAGGTCCTCTCGTACGGTTCTGCGCTGATTCGGCCGGATTGCCGCCCCGGGGCGGGCACCCCGGATGTGCGCGAAGGGGGGTTGATCGGATAGCAAGTCCCTATGGCGGTCTTCGTCGCGCTCGGCGCGTTCCTGATGACGCTGGCCGGCGGCTGGACGGCTCAGCGTGTTACCGACCGTCGGCACCTGGTCCTCGGACTGGCCGGCGGACTGATGCTCGGGGTCGTCGGCCTCGACCTGCTGCCGGAGGCGCTCCAGGCGGCCGGCGGCGAGATCTTCGGCGTTCCCGCGGCCCTGCTGCTGTTCGTCGCCGGCTTCCTCGTCGCGCACCTGGTGGAACGTCTCCTCGCCGCCCGTCAGGCCGCGCACGGCGGCGACGAGGAGGAGGAGCACCGGGTTCCCGAGGTGGGCCTGACGGCCGCCGCGGCGATGGTCGGGCACAGCTTCATGGACGGTGTCGCCATCGGCGCCGCGTTCCAGGTCGGCGGCGGCATGGGCCTCGCGGTCGCGCTCGCCGTCGTCGCCCACGACTTCGCGGACGGCTTCAACACGTACACGCTCACGAGCCTGTACGGCAACGCCCGCCGCAAGGCGCTGGCCATGCTGTTCGCCGACGCGGTGGCGCCCGTCCTCGGCGCGGCCTCCACGCAGTTCGTCACCATTCCGGAGCAACTGCTCGGCGGCTATCTCGGCCTGTTCGGCGGCGTGCTGCTGTATCTCGCCGCCGCCGAGATCCTGCCCGAGGCGCACCACGACCACCCGGCGCGCTCCACGGTGCTGTGCACGGTCGCGGGCGCGGCGTTCATCTGGCTGGTGGTGGGTCTGGCGGGCTGAGCCCCGGCGGACCCGGAGCGCCGCCGCACGCCCGTACGTCACAGCTTGCCGCCCCGGCCGCCCTCGCGCCGCGCGGGCGCGATGAGCGTCGACAGGTACGGCAGCGGCGCGTCCGCCAGCTCGGCGGCCGGGCGGATCGACTCCTCCGGCAGCCCCAGCGCGGAGCCCCACACGGCGCCCTCCAGGCGCCCGCTGTCCCGCAGCACCTCGGCCACCTCGCGCGCGTGCCGCCCGAACTTGTACGCCACCACCGTCCCGGGCCCGGCCAGCGCCTCCTTCAGCACCTCGTGGCCCGCGGTCACCGGCACCAGCGTGAGCGGTTCCGTGCCCTCGGTCAGCACCGCGCCCGAGCGCGCCGCCAGGTCCTGCATGGCGGTGATCCCGGGCACCGTCTCCACGACGGTCCCCGGCACCAGCTCGCCGACGGTCTGCGCGAGATACGTGAACGTCGAGTACACGTTCGGGTCGCCGATGGTCGCGAACGCGACCGCCCCGTGCCGCTCCAGCAGCCCGGCGACCGTCCGGCCCGCCGCGTCCCACGCCTCCTCGCGGCGCGCCCGGTCGGTGCGCTCGTTCAGCGCGAACACCACCCGCAGCACCTTCTCGGCGCCCACGTAGTGCAGCACCGTCGCCTCGGCCCGCCCCCGCTCGCCCGTGTCCATCACGGGCACCACGACGACGTCGGCCGCCCGCAGGGCGTTGACCCCCTTCACGGTCACCAGTTCCGGGTCGCCCGGTCCGACGCCCACTCCGATCAGCCTGCTGCTCATGACGTCCGGCACCTCTCCGTGAACCGACGGGCGACACCGGGCTCGGCCGCCCAGTGCGTGTGCAGATAACTCGCGTGCACGCCCTGCTGTACGAAACCTTCGACGCGCCGCACGGGCGCGGTCACCCCCCACGCCGGGGCCGCGCCGGCCCCCGGCTCGACGACCGTGCGGTGGAACTCGTGCCCCCGCATCCGCGTCCCGGCCGCCGCGAGCACGCTGTCGCCGACGGCCACCGCGTCCCGGTAGCCCAGCGTCAGCCGCTCGTCCATCCGTGCGGACGCGTCCAGCACCCCGCACATCGGCCGCCCGTCCAGCTCCCGGCACAGGTACAGCAGCCCCGCGCACTCGGCGGCCACCGGGGCGCCGGAGGCCGCCAGCGCGGCCACCTCGCGGCGCAGCGGCGCGTTGGCCGACAGCTCCGCCCCGTACACCTCCGGGAACCCGCCGCCGATCACCAGCCCCGCCGTGCCCGCCGGCAGCCGCTCGTCGCGCAGCGGGTCGAACACGGCCACGTCGGCGCCCGCGGCTGCCAGCAGCTCGGTGTGCTCGGCGTACGAGAACGTGAACGCCGGCCCCCCGGCCACCGCCACCACCGGACGCCCGCCGGGCACCGGCTCCGCGACCGGCGGCTCCCAGCGCGCGCCGGGCACCTCGCCCGCCCCGCGCGCCAGGCGCAGCAGCGCGTCCAGGTCGCAGCCCGCGGCCACCTGCTCCGCCATCGCCGCGACCGCGTCCACCGCCGCGTCCCGCCGCTCGGCGACCGGGACCAGGCCCAGGTGCCGCGACGGCGTGTCCACCCGCGGCGCGCGGCGCAGCACGCCGAGCACCGGCACCCCGGACAGGTCCAGCGCGTCGCGCAGCAGTTGCTCGTGCCGGTCGGAGGCGACCTTGTTCAGCACGACACCGCCGATGCGGACCTCCGGGTCCCACGAGGCGAACCCGTGCACCAGCGCGGCCACCGACCGCGACTGCGACGACGCGTCCACGACCAGCACCACCGGCGCCCGCAGCAGCTTCGCCACGTGCGCGGTCGACGCCAGCTCGCCCTGCCCCGCCGCCCCGTCGAACAGCCCCATCACGCCCTCGACCACGGCGACGTCGCAGCCGTGCGCGCCGTGCGCGAACAGCGGACCCACCAGGTCGGGCCCGCACAGGTACGCGTCGAGGTTGCGGCCCACCCTGCCGGTGGCCAGCGCGTGATACCCGGGGTCGATGTAGTCGGGTCCGACCTTGTGCGGGGACACCGTGAGTCCCCGCGCGGCGAACGCGGCCATCAGCCCCGTGGCGACCGTGGTCTTGCCGCTGCCCGAGGAGGGCGCGGCGACCACCAGCCGGGGAACGGACGTCACCACTCGATGCCCCTCTGGCCCTTCTGGCCGGCGTCCATCGGGTGCTTGACCTTGGACATGTCGGTCACCAGGTCGGCGGCGTCCACGAGCCGGGCCGGCGCGTTGCGCCCGGTGATCACCACGTGCTGGGTGCCCGGCCGCTCGCGCAGCACCTCGACGACCTCGTCCGTGTCGACCCAGCCCCAGTGCATCGGGTACGCGAACTCGTCGAGCACGTACAGCTTGTAGGTCTCGGCGGCCAGGTCCCGCTTGACCTGCTCCCAGCCCTCGCGGGCCTTCTCCTCGTTGTCGAGCTGCGCGTCGCGCTGGACCCAGGACCAGCCCTCGCCCATCTTGTGCCAGTCGACGGTGCCGCCCTCGCCGGACGCCCCGAGCACCCGCAGCGCGTTCTCCTCGCCGACCTTCCACTTCGCCGACTTGACGAACTGGAACACCCCGATCGGCCAGCCCTGGTTCCAGGCGCGCAGCGCCAGACCGAAGGCGGCCGTCGACTTCCCCTTGCCGATGCCCGTGTGCACCACCAGCAGCGGCCTGTTGCGGCGCTGACGGGTCGTCAGACCGTCCTCGGGCACGACACTCGGCTGTCCCTGCGGCATTACGCGGCCCTCCTGTGGTCACCCTGCACATCGCGGACGAGCCCGGCGATGCTGTCCGCCCGCAACTCGTCCAACGTGACGGCCGTGCCGCCCAGTTCACCCGCCAGCTGCCCGGCGAGCCCGAGCCGCACCGGCCCCGACTCGCAGTCCACGACGACACTCGCCGTGCCCTCCGCCGCGAACAGCCGCGCCGCGCGGCCCGCCAGCGCCACCGGCTCGGGGCCGCCGGTCGCCCGGCCGTCCGTCACCACGACCACCAGCGCCCGCCGCGCGGGGTCGCGCAGCCTCTCCACCCGCAGCACGTCGTGCGCCCGCAGCAGCCCGGCCGCCAGCGGGGTGCGCCCGCCCGTCGGCAGCGACGCGAGCCGCACGGCCGCCGCGTCCACCGACGACGTCGGCGGCAGCGCCACGTCGGCGTCCTTGCCGCGGAACGTCACGAGCCCGACCTTGTCCCGCCGCTGGTACGCGTCGAGCAGCAGCGACAGCACGGCGCCCTTCACGGCACTCATCCGCTGCCGCGCGGCCATCGACCCCGACGCGTCCACCACGAACAGCACCAGGTTGCCCTCGCGCCCCTCCCGGGTGGCCTCCCGCAGGTCGTCGCGGCGCACCACGAGCCCCGGCCCCGAGCGCCCGCGCGAGCGCTGGTGCGGGGCGGCGGCCTGCACGGTCGCCGCCAGGTGCAGCTTCGTCAGCGTGCCCCGGGGCCGCCGGGCCCCGGTCGTGCGCCCGTGCTCGGTGCGTGCCCGCGAACGCCGGCCCGCGCTGCCCTCGCCCAGACCCGGCACGCTGAGCACCTTGGTCCGGAACGGCTCCGCCGCCGGCGCGGGCTGCTGCTCGCCGCCGCCGGACGCCTTCGGGCCCTCGCCCTCGCCGGCCTCCGGCCTCGCGTTGCCGGGGGCGTCCTGGTCCGCGCCCTGCTCGGGCCCGTCCTGCGCCGTCCCGTCGGACTGCGGACCGTCCTGCGGGGGCCCGTCCTGCGGCGGCCGGCCGCCTCCGCCCGGACCGTCGGGGTCGTCGTCGCCGTCGTCCCCGTCGCCGTCTCCGGCGAACTCCTCCAGCGTCTCGTCGAGCTTGTCCTCGTCGAGCCCCGGAGCGTCGAAGGGGTTGCGCCGCCGCCGGTGCGGCAGCGCGAGCAGCGCCGCCTGCCGGACGTCCTCGGCGAGCACGTCGGTGCGGCCCGCCCACGCGGCGAGCGCCGTCGCCGTACGGGCCATCACGATGTCGGCGCGCATGCCGTCCACCTCGAACGCCGCGCAGGTCGCCGCGATCTGCCGCAGCGCGCCGTCACCCAGCCGGACGGACGGGAGCAACTGCCGTGCTGCGACGATCCGTTGACGTACGGCGGCCTCCTCCCCGTCCCAACGCGACGCGAAGGCCGCCGGGTCGTCGTCGTACGCGAGTCGGCGCCGCACGACCTCCACCCGCTGGTCGGGCTCGCGCGAGGCGGTCACCTCGACGGTGAGCCCGAACCGGTCGAGCAACTGCGGCCGCAGCTCGCCCTCTTCGGGGTTCATCGTGCCCACCAGCAGGAACCGCGCCGCGTGCCGGACGGAGACGCCCTCGCGCTCCACGTACGAGGCGCCCATGGCGGCGGCGTCGAGCAGCAGGTCCACCAAGTGGTCGTGCAGCAGGTTCACTTCGTCGACGTAGAGGATGCCCCGGTGCGCGGCGGCGAGCAGACCCGGCTCGAAGGACTTGACGCCCTCGGCGAGAGCGCGCTCGATGTCCAGCGAGCCGACGAGCCGGTCCTCGGAGGCACCGACCGGCAACTCCACCATCCTGGCGGGCCGTCGGGCGCCGGTGCGCACCTCGTGCGGGCCGTCGGGGCACTCCGGGTCGGGGGCCGCCGGGTCGCAGGAGAAACGGCATCCGGCGACGACGTCCACCGCGGGCAGCAGCGCCGAAAGAGCGCGCACGGCCGTGGACTTGGCGGTGCCCTTCTCGCCGCGGACGAGCACGCCGCCGACGGCGGGGCTGACCGCGTTGAGCAGCAGCGCGAGGCGCAGGTCGTCCTGGCCGACCACGGCCGTGAACGGGAACGGGGTACTCACTTGTCGTCGCCCTCCAAGTCGCCTTCGAGCTCCAGGTACGTGGCGCGCAGCCGCTCCAGGGTCTCCTGGTCCGGTTCCGCCCACAGCCCGCGCTCGGCCGCCTCCAGCAGGCGTTCCGTGATGCCGCGCAGCGCCCACGGGTTGGACTTCCTCATGAAGTCCTGGTTCTCCGCGTCGAAGACGTACTCGGCGCTGAGCTTCTCGTACATCCAGTCGTCGACCACGCCGGCCGTCGCGTCGTACCCGAACAGGTAGTCCACGGTGGCCGCCATCTCGAAGGCGCCCTTGTAGCCGTGGCGCCGCATCGCCGCCATCCAGCGGGGGTTGACGACGCGGGCGCGGAACACCCGGTGCGTCTCCTCGCCCAGGGTGCGGGTCTTCACCTGGTCCGGCACGGCCGAGTCGCCGACGTACGCCTCCGGGCTCTCGCCCGTCAGGTGCCGCACCATGGCGACCATGCCGCCGTGGTACTGGAAGTAGTCGTCCGCGTCGACCAGGTCGTGCTCGCGGGTGTCGACGTTCTTCGCCGCCACCGCGATCCGGCGGAACGCCGTCTCCATGTCGCCGCGCGCCGCCCGCCCGTCCAGGCCCCTGCCGTAGGCGTAGCCGCCCCACACCGCGTACACCTCGGCGAGGTCCGCGTCGGAGCGCCAGTTGCGGGCGTCGATCAGCGGCAGCAGGCCGGCGCCGTACGCGCCGGGCTTGGAGCCGAAGATCCGGGCGGTCGCGCGCCGCCGGTCGCCGTGCTCGGCGGTGTCCTCGTCGGCGTGTGCGCGGACGTAGTTGGTCGCCGCGTCCTCGTCCAGCTCGGCCACCGTGCGCACCGCGTCGTCGACCAGGCCCACCACGTGCGGGAAGGCGTCGCGGAAGAAGCCGGAGATGCGGACCGTGACGTCGATGCGCGGGCGGCCCAGCTCGGCGGCCGGGATCACCTCGAAGCCGGTGACCCGGCGCGAGGCGTCGTCCCAGACCGGGCGGCAGCCCAGCAGCGCCAGGATCTCGGCGATGTCGTCGCCCTGGGTGCGCATCGCGGAGGTGCCCCAGACCGTGAGGCCCACAGACTTCGGGTAGGCGCCCGTGTCCTGGAGGTAGCGCTGCACCAGCGACTCGGCGAGCGACTGGCCGACCTCCCAACTGAGCCTGGAAGGAATGGCCTTGGGGTCGACGGAGTAGAAGTTGCGGCCGGTCGGCAGGACGTTGACCAGGCCGCGGGTGGGGGAGCCGGAGGGGCCCGCCGGGACGTAACCGCCGTCCAGGGCCTTGAGGATGTGGTCGATCTCGTCGCTCGTGCGGGCGAGCCGGGGCACCACCTCGGTGCACGCGAAGCCCACCACCGCGACGGCGTCCGGGAGTTCGGCGCCCAGCACCTCGCGCACCAGGGCGGCGGACGCGGACACCTCCCAGCCGCGCTCCTCCATGCCCTCGGCGATCCGCCGGCAGAGCTGCTCGAGGAGGTCGACGGCGTCGGCGCCGGTGCGGGCGGGACCCGGTACCAGCTCGGAGAGTTCGGCGGGCACCTTCACGGCGGCGCCGGGCTCGGCCAGCAACTCCTTCTCCACCAGCCCGAAGTGGGCGGCGAGCGCGGCCCGCAGGCCGGGCAGCGCGTTGGCCTTTCCGCCCCACACCTGCGAGGCGCGCAGCACCGCGAGGACCAGGTTCACCCGGGCCTCGCCGACGGGACCGCCGCCGAGGATGTGCAGGCCGTCGCGGATCTGCACGTCCTTGATCTCGCACAGGTAGCCGTCGATGTGCATGACGAACGAGTCGAAGTCGTCGTCGCCCGGCTGGTCGTCGACGTGCAGGTCGTGGTGCAGCTCGGCGGCCTTGACCAGCGTCCAGATCTGGGCGCGCACGGCGGGCGCCTTCGTCGGGTCGAGGTCGGACACCAGGGCGTACTCGTCGAGGAGCTGCTCCAGCTTGGCGAGGTCGCCGTAGGTGTCGGCGCGCGCCATCGGCGGCACCAGGTGGTCCACGACGGTGGCGTGCCCGCGCCGCTTGGCCTGGGTGCCCTCACCGGGGTCGTTGACGATGAACGGGTAGATCAGCGGGAGTTCGCCGAGCACCGCGTCCGGGGCGCAACTCCGGCTCAGACCGAGGCCCTTGCCCGGCAGCCACTCCATCGTGCCGTGCTTGCCCATGTGGACGACGGCGTCGGCGCCGAACGTGTTCTCGAGCCAGCGGTACGCCGCCAGGTAGTGGTGCGACGGCGGCATGTCGGGGTCGTGGTAGATCGCGATCGGGTTCTCGCCGAAGCCGCGCGGCGGCTGGATCATCACGACGACATTGCCGAACTGGAGGGACGCCAGCACGATGTCGTCGCCGTCGACGTAGAACGAGCCCGGCGGTTCGCCCCACGCCTCCAGCATGCCGTCGCGCAGCGCGGGGTCGAGGGTGTCGAACCAGGCGCGGTAGTCGGCGAGCGGCACCCGGGCCGGGGCCGCGGCGAGCTGCTCCTCGGTGAGCCATTCCACGTCGTGGCCACCGGCGTTGATCAGCCGGTGGATCAACTCGTCGCCGTTGTCGGGGTGTCCGTCGACGCCGTACCCCGCGTCCCGCAGCGCGTCGAGCACGCGCACGGCGGAGGCCGGGGTGTCGAGACCGACCGCGTTGCCGACGCGGGAGTGCTTCGTCGGGTAGGCGGTGAAGACGACGGCGAGCTTCTTCTCGGCGTTCGGCTTGTGCGCGAGCACCGCGTGCCGCACCGCGATGCCGGCGACCCGCGCGGCCCGTTCGGGGTCGGCCCGGTACACCGGCACGCCGTCGGGCCCCTCCTCCTTGAAGGAGAACGGGACGGTGACGAGGCGGCCGTCGAACTCGGGGATGGCGACCTGCATCGCCGCGTCCATGGGGGACAGGGCGGCGTCGGAGGCCTCCCAGGCGGCGTGCGAGGAGGTCAGGCAGAGCCCTTGCAGCACCGGCACGTCGAGGTCGGCGAGCGCCCCGACGTCCCACGCCTCGTCGTCACCGCCCGCCGACGCCTCGGAGGCGTGCGTGCCGCCCGCCGCGAGCACGGTGGCGACCAGCGCGTCCGCGCGGCCCAGCGTCGCGTACAGCTCGGGGTCGGCGCCGCGCAGCGAACCGCAGTACACGGCAAGGGCGTTGGCGCCGCGTGCCTCGATCGCGTCGCACAGGGTGTCCACGAAGGCGGTGTTGCCGCTGAGGTGGTGCGCCCGGTAGAAGAGGACGCCGACCGTGGGCCGGCCCTCGACGAAGGCGCGTTCGCCGTGCACCCCGAACTCCGGCATCCTGCGCGGCTCTTCGAAGCCCTCGCCGGTCAGCAGCACCGTGTCGGAGAGGAACCGGGCGAGTTCGGCCAGGTTCTCCGGGCCGCCCTCGACCAGGTAGCGCAGCGCCTCGGCGACCACACCGGCCGGCACCGACGACTCGGCCATCAGCTCCGCGTCCGGCACGCTCTCGCCGCCGAGCAGCACGGTCGGTATGCCCGAGGCGCGCAGCGCGGCGAGCCCGTCCTCCCAGGCCCGCTTGCCGCCCAGCAGCCGCACGACGGCGACCGACGCGCCCGCGACGAGCGCGGGCAGTTCCTCCGCCGCGTCCACGCGGGAGGGGTTGGCGATCCGGTAGGGGGCGCCGGAGGCCCGCGCCGCCAGCAGATCGGTGTCGGCGGTCGACAACAACAACACTGTGCTCATGCGGGTGCTCCCGGTGGAATGAAAGGCAGGCCCTGCGGTGCGCCCGACTCGACGAGCCGCCACAGGGCATCGGTGTCCGCGTGCTGTTCGACGAGGTCGCCGAGCAGGTCGAGCTGCCGCTCGCGCAGCGCGGCGAAGGAGGTGTCGGGGGCGGGCACGAAGCGGCGGCCCGCGGCGGCGGCCACCTCACGCAGGAAGGCGCGCCGGAAGCCGTCCGACTCCAGCGAACCGTGCCAGTGCGTGCCCCAGGTCTGGCCGACGCGGCAGCCGTCGAGGAAGGGCTCCCCGCCGCTGACGTCGGCGACGCCGTGGTGGATCTCGTAGCCCTCGACGCTCTCGCCGAGGGCGGTGCCGACCGGGCGGGCGAGGGTCTTCTCGCGGGCGAAGCGCACGCGCACCGGCAGCACACCGATCCCGTCGACGTGCCCGGCGCGGCTCTCCACGTCGTCCTCGACGTGCTCGCCGAGGACCTGGAAACCGCCGCAGATCCCGAGCACCGGACGCCCCTGCGCGGCGCGCCGCGCGAGCGCGTCGGCCAGGCCCCGCTCGCGCAGCCACTCCAGGGCGCGCACGGTGCCGCGGGTGCCGGGGACGATCACGAGGTCGGCGTCGGCGAGCTCCTCGGGGCGGTCCACGAACCGCACCACGACGCCGGGTTCGGCGGCCAGCGCGTCCACGTCCGTGAAGTTCGACATCAGCGGCACCGCGCACACGGCGACCCGCAGCACGTCCTCGCCGAGAGGCGGTTCGACGTTCGACTCGCGGACCGTGCCGCGCAGCGACACCCGCAGCCCGTCCTCCTCGTCGATGCCGAGCCCGTGCCGGAACGGCAGCACCCCGTACGTGGGCCGGCCCGTCAGCCCGCGGAGCATGTCGAGGCCCGGTTCGAGCAGCGACACGTCGCCGCGGAACTTGTTGACGAGGAACCCGGCGATCAGCGACTGGTCCTCCGGGGAGAGCAGCGCGAGGGTGCCGAAGAAGGACGCGAACACCCCGCCGCGGTCGATGTCGCCGACGACGAGGACGGGCAGCCGGGCGTTGCGGGCGATGCCCATGTTGACGATGTCGGTGCGCCGCAGGTTGATCTCCGCGGGGCTCCCGGCGCCCTCGCAGATCACCGCGTCGTACGTGCTCCGCAGCTGGGCCAGGCAGTCCAGCACGGTGCCGAGCAGCTGTTCGCGCCGCCCGCCGTGGTAGCCGCGGGCGCTCATCTCGCCGACCGGCCTGCCCATCAGCACGACCTGGCTGCTCTGTTCGCCGCCCGGTTTGAGCAGGACGGGGTTCATCAGCGCGGTGGGCTCGACGCGGGCGGCCTGCGCCTGCATCGCCTGCGCGCGTCCGATCTCGGCACCCTCGCGGGTCACGAAGGAGTTCAGCGACATGTTCTGCGCCTTGAACGGCGCGACCTTCACGCCCTGCCGCACCAGCCACCGGCAGATCCCGGCGGTGACGACACTCTTGCCCGCGTCCGACGTGGTGCCGGCGACGAGCAGCCCGCCGTTCATGCCCTGCGTCCCTTCGTCGTCGTCCGGTGCCCCGTGAGCACCCTGTCCGCCAGCAGCCGCCCCGACACCGCCACGCCGAGCGCGGCCACGCCCACCCGGCGGGACAGCCGGACGGCGCGGTCGATGTCCCCGGTGGCGACGGGGCGGCCCGCGCCGTTGAGCACGGGGCGGTGCTCGACGCGTCCGCCGTACGAGAGCGTGCCGCCCAGCCGCACGCCGAGGGCGCCCGCGAACGAGGCCTCCACGGGGCCCGCGTTGGGGCTCGGGTGCAGTGCGGCGTCGGCGCGCCAGGCACGCAGCGCGTCGCGCGGGCGGTCCCCGCAGACGGCGGCGAGCACGGCGGTCAGCCGGGCGCCGGGCCAGCCCGCGACGTCGTCGAGGCGGGCCGAGGCCCAGCCGAACCGGCGGTGGCGCGGCGACTTGTGACCCACCATCGCGTCGAGCGTGTTGACCGCACGGAACCCGACGAGCCCCGGGACCCCGGCGACCGCGCCCCACACCAGGGCGCCCACCACGGCGTCGGAGGTGTTCTCGGCGACGGACTCGACGACGGCGCGGGCGATGCCGTCCGCGTCGAGGGACTGCGGGTCGCGTCCGCACAGGTGCGGCAGCCGGGCCCGCGCGGCGGCCACGTCACCGGCGTCGAGGGCCCGCCCGATCGCGCGCGCCTCGCGTGCCAGGGAGGTGCCGCCGACGACGCAGAAGGTGGTGGCCGCGGTCAGCGCCACCGAGGCACCGCGGGAACCGCGCGCGGCGCGGGCGGCGGCGGCGCCGAGCGCCACGGCGCCGCCGGCGCAGACGAGGGTGTGCAGCGCGCCCCGGCCGCGGTGGTCGCGCCACAGGACCCGTTCCACGGCACCCGCGGCCCGCCCGAAGGCGGCCACCGGGTGCCCGCGGCGCGGGTCGCCGAGGACGAGGTCACCGAGGAGCCCGGCGGCGGCGCCGTACGCGAAGACGCGATCGGCACCCATCGCTCAGCCGCCCGAGGGGTCGGAGGGAGTACGGGCCGGCCGGGCTCCGGCACCGTCACGCGGAACGGCGCACGAGCGGGCACGGGCACGGGCGTTGGAAGGGGCACGACGGGAACGGGCACGGCGGCCGGGCATCGCGGTATGTCCTCACTCAGGGTGTCCACGCCCTGGTTCGACGAGACCGGCGGGGAGAGTTCCTGGCTCCCGGGGAGTGCTCCCCGGTGACAGTGGCGGGACCGCGCCGGATTCGCACCGGCTTCCTCTTCTGCCGCCGTACATGGCCCCGGCAGTCCACCACGCTCCGAGAACAGCCGTCAACTTGCCGTTGACCTGCGGAGGGAGAGTGTGCTGAGGCCCACACGGGCACCGGCGCGGCGGGCACGCGCGACGGCGGGTGCGGAGGGCGGAGCCGTCCCGCACCCGCCGTCGCGGGGCCGCGGTGTCGCCGGTGGGTCAGGCGACGATCAGGCTGATCCCGTACGCCACCGCCGCCACGCAGGCCGCGAAGCAGACGTACGCGCCGGTCGTCGCGAGGGCCGCCGTGCCGCCCCGGGCCTGGGCCCGCTCGCGGTGCGAGAGCCCGGCGACGCCGAGGGTGAACAGGCCCACGGTGGCCACGGTGGCCACGAGGCTGACGCCGAAGACGGAACCGAGGGCCGCCCAGTCGATGTTCATGCCGTTCGTCTCTTTCCTTCGTCGGGGCGGGTCAGGCCGCGGCGGTCGGCGGGGCCGCGGGGTCGGACACGACCGACGCGGCTGCCTGGGCGGGGGCGGGGATGGTGGCCGTCAGTTCCGCGGCCGCGGCCGCGGTCGGCGGGGGCACCACGGCGGCGAGCGCGGTGGTGACGACGCCGGGCTCCGCGTCGGGGGCGGCGACGTTGGTGTGGTCGACGACCTGGCGGCGCGACAACAGGTAGATGCCGGCGGACGCGGCGACCAGGAAGACGGCGACGAGACCGGTGCCCCAGCCGCCCTGCTCGGTCACGTACTCGGCGCCCGCGCCGACCAGCGCGGCGGCGGGCAGCGTCAGCGCCCAGGCGACCAGCATGCGGCCGGCCGTGGACCAGCGGACCACACCGCCCTTGCGGCCGAGACCCGCGCCCATCACCGAACCGGAGACGGCGTGCGTGGTGGAGAGGGAGAAGCCGAGGTGGGAGGAGGCCAGGATGACCGTGGCCGCGCTGGTCTGGGCGGCGAAGCCCTGCTGCGGCTGGAGGTCGGTCAGGCCGGAGCCCATGGTGCGGATGATGCGCCAGCCGCCGATGTACGTGCCCATCGCGATGGCGAGGCCCGCGGAGAGGATGACCCAGGTGGGCGGGTCGGAGTCGGGGGCGACGACGCCGCCGGCGACCAGGGCGAGGGTGATGATGCCCATCGTCTTCTGCGCGTCGTTCGTGCCGTGCGCGAGCGAGACCAGGCCGGCCGAGGCGATCTGTCCGGCGCGGTAGCCCTTCGCCGCGGCCCTGCCGTCGGCCTTCTTGCCCAGGGTGTACGAGAGCCGGGTGGCGAACAGGGCGGCGAGCCCTGCGACGATCGGCGCGGCGAGCGCCGGCAGCAGCACGTTGGTGACGAGCACGTTGCCGTGCACGGCCCCGGTGCCGGCCGAGGCGACCGTGGCCCCGATCAGACCGCCCATCAGGGCGTGCGAGGAACTGGAGGGGAGGCCGACCAGCCAGGTCACCAGGTTCCAGAGGATCGCGCCGACCAGGGCGGCGAAGATGACCTCGGGACGGATGCCGGTCTCGTCGACGAGACCTTTGGAGATCGTGTTGGCGACCTCCACGGAGAGGAAGGCGCCGACAAGGTTCAGCGTGGCCGACATGGCGACCGCGACCTTGGGCTTGAGCGCACCGGTCGAGATGGTGGTGGCCATCGCGTTGGCGGTGTCGTGAAAACCGTTCGTGAAATCGAACGCGAGTGCGGTTATAACCACGATCGCGAGGATCAGCGAGAAGTTTTCCATTTACCCAGGCAATCGTTCGAAGTCATTGGCGATTTGAACGTAAGTAACGTGGGTGAACGGAAGATGAACTGAGAAGGGCGTCATGGTGACCGCAAACGGAGGTGGGCGTGCCGGTCCGGTCGTGCCCCGACCGGGCGCGCGAACAGGCCCCGCCCGAGACCCTCGTGGCCCTCTGGGCGGGCTCCCGTGCCGGCGGCCTCGCTTCGGCCGTCGGCGGGCCCGTCCGTCGGTCTAGTAGCCGCGGGCGAACTTGCGCAGGGCGGTCGTCGATCCGTTGAAGAGATTCTGGTCACCCGGCAGCTTCCCGTTGCTGCCGTGCTGCCAGAACGTCCAGTACGACCAGCCCGCGGGCAGCGTCCCGGCGGTCTTGGTGCCGTGGCGCGCGACCCACAGCGCGTGGGTCGACGCGAAGGCGCGGCTGTTGCCCGTGCACGTGTTCCACCAGCGGGTGGACGTGTAGATGACGGGCGGCCGGCCGGTCCGGCGCTCCACCTCGGAGCTGAACGACCTGATCCAGGACGTCATGGCGCCCTTCGACAGGTTGTAGCAGCCGTGCTTGCGGTTGTACGGGTTGGATTCGAGGTCGAGGGCCGGCGGCAGCGTCCAGCCGTCCGCCTTCCACGCTCCGCCGTGGCCGAGGAGGTAGGAGGCCTGCGCCTTGCCCGAGGACCGGTCCGGCAGCGCGAAGTGGTAGGCGCCCCGGACCAGCCCGGCGGACCGCGCTCCCGCGTACTGCTTGGCGAAGTAGGGGTTGCGGTACGTCGTGGACTCGGTCGCCTTGACGTAGACGAACTGCGCGCCCTTCGCCCGCGCCGACGACCAGTTCACGTTCTTCTGGTACGCGGAGACGTCGTGCCCCCTGGGCAGGCCGGCGGCCGAGGCCGGGCTCGCGGCGACCGTGCCCGCGAGGGTGGCGGCGAGGGCGAGCGTCGCGAGGACGGGCACCGTGCCCCCGCCGTGCGCACGGCGGCTTCCGCCGGGACCGGCGGGGCGGGTGTGGTTGACGGGACGGACTGATGTGCGGGCGCGGACCATGCTTCCCCCGGAAACGGCGACAGGCGCGACAAGTTCACCAGAGGCTACTGGACGATCGGTGCAATTCAGATCATCTCCGGCATTACGTGCAAGAGGGGCACAATGGTGCGAATCGTCAACGGGCGTGCACCGCACGGGTGTTGGACCGGCCCCGGTGCCGCCGCGCCGGGGTGTCGCGTCCTCGCCGGACCGGCCCGCGCCACCGCCTGACAGGATCGGCGCATGGCTGAGGTGTGGAGTGACCGGCCCGGCGGGCCCGACGAGTCCGACGGCCGCCCCGACCAACGGGGCGAGGACGCCCGGGGTATTGGGGCGCCGGGAAACCGTGCGCCCCGGGGAGCGGGGGAGGGTGACGGCGCGTCGGCCGGGGCCGCGGCGCCCCGCCGGGCCGCGCTCCCCGAGGAGGCGGACGCCTGGCGGGAACTCGTCGCCACGGCACGCCGCACGGTCGCCGACGGTCTGGTCGTCGGCACCTCGGGCAACGTCTCCGTCCGCGTCGGGGACACCGTCCTGGTCACCCCGACGGGCGTGCCCTACGACCGGCTCACCGCCCGCGACCTGACGGCGGTGGACCTCGACGGCCACCAAGTGACCGGCACCCTGCGGCCGACCAGCGAACTGCCCCTGCACCTCGCCGTGTACCGGAACACCGCCGCCGGGGCCGTCGTCCACACGCACGCCGTGCACGCCACGGCCGTCTCGACGCTCGTGCCGGCGCTCCCCGACATCCACTACCTGGCCGGCACCCTCGGCGGCACCGTCCGCGTCGCCCCCTACGCGACCTACGGCACCGAGGAACTGGCCCGCAACGCCCTGGCCGCGCTGGAGGACCGCACCGGCTGCCTGCTCGCCAACCACGGGGCCCTCACCTACGGCGACACCCTCGACCAGGCCTACGACCGCACGGCCCAGCTCGAATGGATGTGCAGGGTGTGGCTGGCCGCCTCGTCGGTCCCCGGGCTGACCCCGGCGGTCCTGCCGGCGGACCGGATGGCCGAGGCGAGGGACCGCCTGCGGGGGTACGGGCAGCCCCGCGGCGTGTGACCGGCGGAGCACCGGGGAACCCGGACAGCGGGGCGGCGGAGCGGTGCCGCGTCACCCCCGAACGGCTTCCCACTGGCCCGGCCCGCCCGGCGACGGGACACTGAACACGTGCGCACAGTCAGAGCGACGGCCGCTGCCGTCACCGCAGTCATCGGTGCCGGAGCCGCCGCCGTGGCGGCCGGCCGGCTCGCCAGCGACGCCGCACTCAGGGCGTCCCCCGGCAGACCGCTCGCCACCGAACCCCGCCTGACCGTGCACGGCACGGCCGCGGGCCAGATCACCCTCACCCGCGACTTCGCGTCGCTGCGGCCCGGCACCTACGGGCTCGCGGGCGACGGTTCGCACGCGGTCGTCGGCCCGGTCCTGCCGGGTGCCGAGCACACCGCCGACACCGTCGTACGACGCCTGGAACGGGTCACCCACGGCACCCTCGGCGCCGGCGACCGCGCCTGGCTCACCCCGAACCTGTACGTCGGCAACCCGGGCACCGCGCTCGGCCTCGACCATGCCGACGTCGACGTGCCCGGTGAACTCGGCCCGCTGCCCGCCTGGTTCGTGCCCGCCGACCGGAGCACCTGGGTGATCGCCGTGCACGGCCTGGGCACCACCCGCGAACTCGCCATGAACGTCATGGAGTTCCTGCGCCTCCAGCGTTTCCCGGTGCTCGCCCTCTCCTACCGCGGCGACCTCGGCGCGCCCCGCCCCCGGGACGGCCTCGGCCACCTCGGGGAGAGCGAGTGGCGCGACCTGGACGCCGCGATCCGCTACGCCGTGCGGCACGGCGCCTCGAAGGTCGTCCTGTACGGGTGGTCCACCGGCGCGACCATGGCGCTGCGCGCCGCCGCCCGCTCGGGGCTGCGCCGCCGGATCTGCGGCCTCGTCCTGGACTCGCCGGTGCTGAGCTGGGAGACCACCCTGCGCGCCCTCGCGACCGCCCGCCGCACCCCCGGACCGCTGCTGCCGCTGGCGGTCCGCGCGGCCCAGGGACGGGCCGGCCTGCGCGACATCGGCACGGCGGAGGCCACCGACCCGGCGGGCCTCACCGTCCCGACGCTCCTCGTGCACGGCCCCGCCGACACGGTGGCGCCCTGGGACCTCTCCCGCCGCCTCGCCGCCCGGCGGCCCGACTTGGTCGCCTTCCACACCGTCCCGGACGCCCCGCACGGCGCCATGTGGAACGTGGACCCGAGGGGCTACGAGGAGGCGCTGCGGCGCTTCCTCACACCGCTGATGTAGGCGCCGGCGCGGGGGGCGCGCGGTCCGGACGGCGAAAGCGGCCGCCCGGACCGGGGGTTCGGCCCCGTGCCCGCCGCTTCCCGGCCAACGGCGGCGACCTCGTGCCCGGTGGCGCCCGTCGCGGCCGGCTCGGACCCCGGGGCAGCCCCCGCGCCAGTGCCGCGCCCCCGGCGAGCGCCCCGGCCCTGGCGGGACCCGGTCCGGCCTCCGCCCGGGGATTCGCGCCCCGGGCGCCGCGCTCCGCCGGGGCGCCCGCGAAGGCGTCCCCGCCTGCCCCGGAAGCCCCGCCGACGGCGCGGCGTTGGCCTGTCCCGTCGCCCGCCGTGACGTTCCGTTTGGGTTTTCGGACCGTCAACCGGAAGACTGCACCCGTGACGTCCCGTATCCCGCGCGACTCCAGGCTTCGACTCGTCCGCCCGCGACCCCTGGCCGCCGCCCCCCGAGCGATGAACCAGCGGCGCTCGCGCCGCCCCGCGCCCCGCCCCCCGGAGGGCACACCCGCACCGGGGGAGCTCGCCGGCATGGCGCGCTCCGGACTGGCCGGCGCGGCCCGCGTCGCCCGGTGGGCCGACACCGCCCTGCGCCCGGGGCACGACGCCCGGGGCGTCCTCTCCGCCGAGACCGCCGACCGTGCGGCCCGCGACCTGGGCCTGACCACCGCCCAGGTGCACGCCGACTGGGACACCGCCCGCCTCGCCGGCCTCGTGGAGGTGCACGGCGACGTCGCCCGTCCGGGCTGGCGGCTGCGCGCCTGGAACCGCGACGACAGCGCGGTGCTGCGCGGCTGGGTCGCCCTCTTCGACGCGTGGTCCCTGTCCTGCCCGGAACCCGGCGACCACGAGGCGGCCGCGGTCGCCGAGGTGGTTTCGGCCATGCCGCAGGTGCTCTCCTTCCTCCAGCTCTCCGCCGGGCCCGTCCCGGTCCCGCAGCTCCTCGACCTGCTCGTGCAGCGCGTCACCGAGCTGCGCACCGAACGCTGCGAGGTCCCGTTCGGCCCGCAGGCGGTGCCGCCGGTGCCCCTCCAGCCCGTCGCGCCCGCGGTCGACGCGGCACCCGAGACGTCCCTCGCCCCGCTGCTGGACTGGGCGCTCCGCGCGCTCGCCGGCGTCGGAGCGCTGACCTGCGGCGACGGCCAGGCCGAGCTGACGCCGCTGGGCAGTTGGGCGGTCTGGGTCAAGCTGGAGCAGATCTGCGTGGCCGCCCAGAGCCCCGCCGGGAACATCGAACAGCCCGCCGAGGACATGCTGCGCGGCTGCTCGCAGCTGCGCCCCAACGCGGCCCGCGCCGAGTACCGGGCCTGGCTCGCCGCCCGCACGGTCGGCAGCGCCGTCTCCGAACTCCTGGCCGCCGCCCGCGGCGAGGACGCCCTGCTGCGCGGCCTCGCCTTCGAGGCGCTGCGGGTCGTCGGCGCCCCCGCCGAGCCGGACGTCCGGCGCGTCTCCGACGAGCCGACACTGCGCCCGTACGCGCTGCTCTGGCTGGCCGAGTACGACGGCGCGGACCCCGAGGACGCCCACGAGGTGCTCACCCGCGAGGAGGCCACCTGGCTGTGGGTCGACACCGCCGCCGCGGTCGCCGACCACGGCGAGGCCCCGCTGCTCGTGCGGCACCTGGAGTCCGCGGTGCAGCCGACGATCCCCGCCTTCCTCGACGAGGTACGGGCCGTCGGACACCCCCGTACCGTGCAGGTCCTGGTGGCCCTCGCCGCCGCCCACCCCGACCCGGCCCTCGCGAAGGCGGTGCGCCGCGCCGCCTTCCAGGTCCACGTCGGGGGCTAGGAGGCCGGGGCCGGGGAAGGGCGCGCGCCCCGCTCAGCCGCCGAGGTCCGGGGCGTACGTGCCGAAGCTCCAGATGTTGCCCTCGGCGTCCCGCGCCATGTAGTCGCGGGAGCCGTAGTCCTGGTCCGTGGGCGGTACGAGGATCTCCGCCCCGTGCTCCACGGCCCGCCGGTGATGGGCGTCCACGTCGTCGACCACGACGTAGACGCCGACCGGGCCCGCGTTGCGCATCGCCTCGTCGAAACGGCCCCCGTGCCCCTTCGAGCCGAGCATCACCGCCCCGTTGCCCTGGACCAGTTCGGCGTGCGCCACCGCGCCGTTCTCGTCCTCGTACACCGCGTGCCGCGTGAAGCCGAACGCCTGCGTGAGCTGTTCGACGGCCGCCTTCGCGTCCGCGTACAGCACCGTCGGGAAGACGCTCGGGCCGCCGCCGTCCTTGCCCGTCATACCGATCACACCCCTGCCGTCGGAGGGCCGCCCCGCCCCGGAGGCGGCCGAAAAGTGCGCTTTCGCACAGTCTGGCACCGCCCACCGACAACGCCCCGGCCGCACGGCCGCACGGCCGCACGGGGGCGTCAACGGAAGGTGTCGCACGCCCCCATGTCCCCGCTGCGGTAGCCCTGCCGGAACCACTGCTGCCGCTGCCGCGCCGACCCGTGCGTCCAGGTCTCCGGCGTCACGCGCCCCTGGTAGCGCTGCTGGATCCGGTCGTCGCCGACGGCCGCCGCCGCGTCCAGGCCGTCGTCGATGTCGGCGCTCGTCAGGCTCGTGATCAGCGGCCGGCCCGTCGACTCGTCCTTCGTGGTCGTCGCGTGGTGCGCCCACACGCCCGCGTAGCAGTCGGCCTGGAGCTCCGTGCGGACCGCGTTGCTGTCCGCCCCGGTGCGCCCGTCCTGCGAACGGCCGAGCGCCCCCGTCAGGTCCTGCACGTGGTGCCCGTACTCGTGCGCCACCACGTACGCCTGCGCGAACGGCCCGCCCGTGGCGCCGAACCGGCCGCGCAGCTCGTCGAAGAAGCCGAGGTCCAGGTACACCTTGCGGTCGCCGGGGCAGTAGAACGGCCCGACCTCCGAGGAGGCCGACCCGCACGCCGTGCCCACCTGGCCGGTGAACAGGACCGTCGGCGAGGGCGTGTACCGGCCGCCCCGCCGCGCGAACTCCTGCGACCAGTAGTCCTGGACGCTGTTCACCACGGCGACGGTCCGGCAGTCGTCCTTCGCGTTGGCGTCCCGCCCGGTGCGGCAGGTCTGCTGGACCTGCGCCAGGGACGAGGCGGCGGCCGTGGGGGAGGCGCCGCCGTCGGACAGCCCCAACTCGTCCGGGCCCACGCCGAAGAACAGCCCGAGCAGCAGCGCGACCACTCCGGCGAGACCGCCGCCGATCGTCGCCCGGCCGCCGGGCACCCGGCTGCCGCGCACGTCCTGCACCTCCGAGGTGTCCAGACCGGCGTCGTCGTCGAACTGCATGGGGCCCCGCCTTCCGGAGTTCCGCGACCTTCCCGCGACCGTGCGACCACCTGACCACGCGCCTCGCGCCGTCCACCCCGGGTCCGGGGCATCCGCGCCGGGCGGGGGCCCGAACGGGGGACGGCGGGAAGCCGGCGGTACGGGCGGGCGTACGGGAGACGGGGGAGTGCGGGCGGGCGCCCGCCGGTCCCGGCTGCCCGCTCAACCGCTCCGTACGCGCGCGGGAGGCGGGCGGAAGAGGCGCGCGGCGGCCCGGTTGCGGGACATGTCCCCTGCGCACGGGCGCGCGCACGACCGTCACGGGGACGCCGGAGGGGCGCTTGCGCCGCCCCGTTAGACTGACCCCATGGCCGTTCTCCTCGCGCATTAGACGGCGGGTACGCCTCAGCCGCCCATCCGCCACCTTCCCCGACGCTCGGCCTGGCACGAGCAGGGGCCTTCCACGCCCAGGAGTCCGACCCGTGATTTCCGCCTCCGGCATCGAACTGCGCGCCGGTGCCCGCATCCTCATCGAGAACGCCAGCTTCCGCGTCGCCAAGGGCGACCGCATCGGCCTCGTGGGCCGCAACGGCGCCGGCAAGACCACCCTCACCAAGGTCCTCGCCGGCGAGGGACAGCCCGCCGCCGGCAACGTCACCCGCTCCGGCGAGGTCGGCTACCTGCCGCAGGACCCCCGCACCGGCGACCTCGACGTGCTGGCCCGCGACCGCGTGCTGTCCGCGCGCGGCCTCGACGTCCTGATCCGCAAGATGCGCGAGAACGAGCAGCGCATCGCCAGCGGCCAGGGCGCCACCCGCGACAAGGCCATGCGCCAGTACGAGCGCCAGGAGACGGAGTTCCTGACCAAGGGCGGGTACGCCGCCGAGGCCGAGGCCGCGACGATCGCCGCCGCCCTGAACCTGCCCGACCGGGTGCTCGGCCAGCCGCTGCACACCCTCTCCGGCGGTCAGCGCCGCCGTATCGAGCTCGCCCGCATCCTGTTCTCCGACGCGGACACCCTGCTGCTCGACGAGCCCACGAACCACCTCGACGCGGACTCGATCGTCTGGCTGCGCGACTATCTGCGCACCTACCGCGGCGGCTTCATCGTGATCTCCCACGACGTCGACCTCGTGGAGACCGTCGTCAACAAGGTGTTCTACCTGGACGCCAACCGCGCCCAGATCGACGTCTACAACATGGGCTGGAAGCTGTACCAGCAGCAGCGCGAGGCCGACGAGAAGCGCCGCAGGCGCGAGCGGCAGAACGCCGAGAAGAAGGCCGCCGCGCTGAACGCCCAGGCCGACAAGATGCGCGCGAAGGCCACCAAGACCGTCGCCGCGCAGAACATGGCCCGCCGTGCCGAGCGCCTGCTGTCCGGCCTCGACGACGTGCGCCAGTCCGACAAGGTCGCCAAGCTCCGCTTCCCGGAGCCCGCGCCCTGCGGCAAGACCCCGCTCACCGCGGAGGGACTGTCGAAGTCGTACGGCTCGCTCGAGATCTTCACCGACGTCGACCTCGCGATCGACAAGGGCTCCCGCGTCGTCATCCTCGGCCTCAACGGCGCCGGCAAGACCACCCTGCTGCGGCTGCTGGCGGGCGTCGAGACGCCCGACACCGGTGACGTCGTTCCCGGTCACGGCCTCAAGCTCGGTTACTACGCGCAGGAGCACGAGACCCTCGACCCCGAGCGCTCGGTGCTGGAGAACATGCGTTCCGCGGCGCCCGACCTGGACCTCGTCGAGGTCCGCAAGGTGCTCGGCTCGTTCCTGTTCTCCGGCGACGACGTCGACAAGCCGGCCTCTGTGCTGTCCGGCGGCGAGAAGACCCGTCTCGCGCTCGCGACCCTCGTGGTGTCGGCGGCGAACGTCCTGCTCCTCGACGAGCCCACCAACAACCTCGACCCGGCCAGCCGCGAGGAGATCCTCGGCGCGCTGCGCACCTACAAGGGCGCCGTCGTGCTGGTCACGCACGACGAGGGCGCGGTCGAGGCGCTCCAGCCGGAGCGGATCATCCTGCTGCCCGACGGCGTCGAGGACCTGTGGGGTGCCGACTACCGGGACCTCGTCTCGCTGGCCTGACCCCCGCCGCGCGACCGGCCCGCCGCCGGTCGCGCGGCCTCCCGCGGCGCCTTGAGCCGCTGCCCGTGTCGACACGGGCAGCGGCTCGTGCTGAATCCGTTGATCCACGGGCTATGGATCATTCGGCCTATCGGTGATCCACCATCTGTGTGAGATCCCCTCGTACCGCGGTGTGTCCTACATCAATTCCGCCGCGGTTCCGTCTATAAGACGTGTCCCTGCCACGCCGACGCGCTGACCTGCCCTTTCGCGAGAAATTCCGACTTTCCCGAGAGCGGCCGCCGTGTGGAGTCATCGATTCCGGTTGTGTGTGCCGACTCCTGTCGTCACAACCTCGTCCTACGGACCTTGCCGAATGGGTGGCCATCAAGCTCCGGAGGGGTGATCATGAGGAGACCAGAGCGCACTTCCCATGAGGAGGCACGGGTGGCCGAGACTCTGAAGAAGGGCAGCCGGGTAACCGGCGCCGCGCGCGACAAGCTCGCGGCAGACCTGAAGAAGAAGTACGACGCCGGTGCGAGCATCCGTGCGTTGGCCGAGGAAACCGGCCGTTCGTACGGATTTGTGCACCGCATGCTCAGTGAGTCGGGTGTCACGCTGCGAGGGCGTGGCGGGGCGACGCGCGGCAAGAAGGCCGCGTCCGCCTGACCGACTCCGGGCGGCCCATCGTGCATCGATGGTGGCCACCCGGTCGGTCAGCCGATCGACCGGGTGGTTACTGTGCAGTCACTTAGTGATCCGCCCCCTCGCGGGGGCGGTGTCCCAGGACGACCGCACCCACCGGAGGCGCACCGTGGCTTCGCCCGACAAGGACCTCGCTCCCGTACTCGACCAGGACGGCGTACGGCTCACCGTGGACGACGCGATCGCCACGGTGACGCTGACCAACCCGGCCAAGCGCAACGCGCAAAGTCCCGCTCTGTGGCGCGCGCTCGCGGAGGCCGGGCGGCTGCTGCCGGGCACCGTCCGTGTCGTGGTGCTGCGTGCCGAGGGGAAGTCCTTCTCGGCCGGGCTCGACCGGCAGGCGTTCACCCCCGAGGGCTTCGACGGCGAACCGTCGTTCATCGACCTGGCCCGCGGTGGAGAGGCCGAACTCGACGCCGCCATCGCCGGGTACCAGGAGGGCTTCACCTGGTGGCGGCGCAGTGACATCGTGTCCGTCGCCGCCGTGCAGGGACACGCCATCGGGGCGGGCTTCCAGCTCGCCCTCGCCTGCGACCTGCGCGTCGTCGCCGACGACGTGCAGTTCGCCATGCGCGAGACCGGTCTCGGTCTGGTGCCCGACCTCACCGGCACCCACCCGCTCGTCGGCCTCGTCGGATACGGCCGCGCGCTGGAGATCTGCCTCACCGGCCGCTTCGTGACCGCCGACGAGGCGGTGTCGTCCGGACTCGCCAACCTCTCCGTGCCGGCCGGCCAACTCGACGTCGCCGTCAAGGACTTGGTGGCCGCGATCCTGGCCGCCCCGCGCGACGCCGTCGTCGAGACCAAGGCGCTGCTGCGCGGTGCCGCCGGCCGCGACGAGGAGGCGCAGCGCGCCGCCGAACGCGCGGCCCAGGGGCGCCGCCTGCGCGACCTGGCGGGCGTCGGCGAGTAGCCACCCGCCCCGAGACGACGGCCCGCACCGCACGGGTCCCGGCTCCCGCACGGGACCGAGCGCGCGGGCCGTCGGCTCACCCACGGACACGGCGACGGATTCCACGCAAGTCCCGTTCACGGGCAGGCAGTTGCTTCCGTCATTGCCCAAGTCCCGCGCCCGAACCTGTCGTTCAGAGGCGGGAGCCTCAAGTCCCGCTCTCTCGGCGGTTGTTCACTCCACCGCTGTCACCAGTACCGCCACCGTCGGGTGGTCCCGCAGTGCGGCGCCCACCGCCGTGCGGACCTCCCTCACCACGTCCAGGGTCCGCCGCCCGCTGCCCACCGCGAGGTCGACGCGGACATGGCGGCGGGGCAGCGCCGTGCCGTCGCCCGGCTGCTCCTCGATGTGCACCGCACGCCCCGCGCCGCCCAGCCCGCCGGTCGGCCGCAGCACGCCCGGCACACCCAGCGCGGCGGCGGTGACCCGGGCCGGCTCGTCCGGCTCCCCGCCCTCCGGCTCCCCGCCCTCCGGCTCCCCACCCTCCGGGGCCGGCCCGTGCGTGCCGCCGGCGTCCGCGTTCGCCCGTTCGGCCGCATCCACGTGATCGGATTCGGCGGGCCCGGGGGTGGTGCCGTGCGGGGGCTCGTCGAGCAGTTCCGTCACCCGCAGGTCCACGTCGACCGGTGGCAGGCCCAGCCGCTGCGAGGCCGCCGCGACCAGGGCCGCCCGCAGCCGGGACGCGACCGCCGGCAGCGGTTCGGTGCCCGCCGCCGCGAACTCCGCGGTCACCCGCAGCGGACCCGGCGGCAACGCGCCGGGAGGGGCCTTCACCTGGGGTTCCGGGTCCGCGTCGGGGTCGGCCGCCGCGATCCGGGTCGTGCCGAGCCGCACTCCCGTCACCTCCGCCGCCGCGTGCGCGAGCACCCCGCGCGCCGCCCGTTCCGTGATCCAGGCGCCGTCGCCCGGACCGCCCAGCGGCAGCAGCCTGCCGAGGCCCACCTGTTGCCGCACTGCTCTCGTCCACCCGTCCGCCGTCATTGCCCCAGCCTGCCGTATCGGCAGCGCGCTGCCGCGGAACCGCGCTTACGGTGGAAAAAGGACGACGACCGAAAGGGACGTGCGGCGATGAGTGACATGACCGAACAGACCAGGACCGGTGGCCCCGAGGGCGACACGGCGAACAAGGGCGGAGCGCAGCGGCGCGGCGGGGGAGCCCCCTCCTCGCGCGGGCGCACCACCATCGCCGACGGGGTCGTGGAGAAGATCGCGGGCCTCGCCGCCCGCGACGTCGTCGGCGTGCACGCCATGGGCGGCGGCATGGCCCGTACCTTCGGCGCCGTGCGCGACCGGGTGCCGGGCGGCTCCAAGTCGGTGACCCGCGGTGTCAAGGCCGAGGTCGGCGAGGTGCAGACCGCGCTCGACCTGGAGATCGTCGTGGACTACGGCGTGTCCATCGCCGACGTGGCCAAGAACGTGCGCGAGAACGTCGTCGCGGCCGTCGAGCGGATGACCGGCCTTGAGGTCGTCGAGGTCAACATCGCGGTCAGCGACGTCAAGCTGCCCGACGAGGAGGACGAGGACCCGGAACCCCGGATCCAGTGAGCCCCGCGGCGATCCTGGCCCGGCCGGGCCCACCGAACACGTTCATCCGAACTGCTGAAGCGCGGACCCGCTGGACCGCTGAGGGGCTGAGGAGCGCACCATGAGCATGGCCGTGATCGGCATGATCGCCGGGATGGCGCTCGGATTCGCCGGGTACTTCGGTGGGTTCGGCGCGTTTCTGCTGGTGGCGGCGCTCGGCGCCGTCGGGTTCGTCGTCGGGCGGCTGTTGGAGGGCGACCTCGAACTCGGCGACTTCTTCCGCTCGCGCGACGACCGCGACCGGCGGCGGTGACCCTTGAGCACCGATTCCGGCGAAGTGCGCAGGGCCGCGCGTGTCGCGGCGGCCGGGAGCGACTCCGCGGCGGGCGTCGCCCCCGGTGAGCGGGGCGCGACCCGGATCGCCGACCGGGTCGTGGCGAAGGTCGCCGCGCAGGCCGCGCGCGAGGCCCTCGCACCGCTGGCCTCGGGTGTCGCGCCGCCGCACGCCACCGTGGTCGTGCACCGCGACTCCGCCCGGGTCCGCGTCCTCGTGGAACTCGACTACCCCGGCGACATCGGCGCCCGCTGCGGCCGGGTGCGTTCCCAAGTCGTGCAGCGGGTAGGCGCGTTGGTGGGAATGGAAGTGCCGGAGGTCGCCGTCCAGGTGGAACGGCTGCACCTGTCACAGGCGCACCAAGCCGCACAGGGGAGGACGCGATGAGCGAGCCCTGGAGCACCGGGGACGGTGCCGCCGGAGGTGGCCCCACCAGGCCACTGCCGGTCATGGAGAAGTCGGACGGTCCGGATCCCGGCGGAGCCGCGGAACACCGTCCGGCCGCCCCGGACGCGGTCGCGCGCGGCCACCGGTTCTGGTCGGCGCGCCGGATCCCCGCCGGGATCGTCGCGCTGCTGCTGCTGGCGGCCGCCGGGCTGTTCCTCTACGACGTCGCCGCCGTGCGCGCGGGCCGCCCGACCATGTGGTGGCGCCGGAACCTCGCCCAGCAGCTCGCCGAGAAGCCCCTCGACGACACCGGGGTCCTCGTCGGCGCGGGCGTCGCCGCGGCCCTCGGCCTGTGGCTGCTGCTGCTCGCCCTCACCCCCGGACTGCGCAGGCTGCTGCCGATGGTGCGCACCGACGCCGACGTCCGCGCGGGACTGCACCGCGACGCCGCCGCGACGGTGCTGCGCGACCGGGCCATGGAGGTGGCCGGTGTGCAGAAGGTGCGCGTCAAGCTGCGGCGCCGCAGGGCCGACGTCCGGGCGCTGGCCCACTTCCGTGAACTCGACGACGTGCGCGGCGACCTGGACCTCACCATCGCCGACGCCGTCGACGGGCTCGGCCTCAGCCACCCGCCGAAGGCGCGCGTGCGCGTCGCCCGGCCCGGACGGAAGGGGTGACCGCGGTGCTCAAGAGCGTCAACCGCGTCCTGCTCGCCATCGTCGGACTCGTCCTGGTCGTCGCCGGGGGATCCGTGCTGGCCGTCGGCCTCGGCGTGAAGCCGCCCTCGTGGTGGATCTACGACAGCCGTCACGACGTCCTGCTCACCGAGGCCCGGCGCACCCGCTGGCGGGACGAGGGCTGGTGGTGGCCCGTGGTCATCGCCGTGCTCGCGGTCCTCGTCCTGCTCGCGCTGTGGTGGCTGGTGTCCGTGCTGCGCAGGCGCCGCCTGGCCGAGGTGCTCGTCGACACGGGCGACGGCGAGGGCGCGCTGCTGCGCGGCAGGGCCCTGGAGGCCGTGCTCGCCGACGAGGCGACCGGCCTGGACGGCGTGGAGCGCGCCCAGGTGCGGCTCACCGGCCGGCGCCGCGCCCCGACGTCCCGCGTACGGCTGCTGCTCGCGTCGCACCTGGACCCCGGCGCCGCCCTGGACCACCTCACCACCCACGCGCTCGCGCACGCCCGCGACTCGGCGAACCTCGGCTCGCTGCCGACCGAGGTGCGGTTAAAGGGTGTCAAGCACCGCGCGGAACGGGTGAGTTGACGACACGTCAGGTACGCGTTCGTGGGTGTGGCGCTGTCCCTCCGGCCGGAGGGACAGCGCCACACCCATGAACGGCGGACCTCAGAACCCGCGCAACGCCCCGCCGTCGACGGGCACCATCAGCCCGGTCAGGTACGAGGCGGAGGGCGAGAGCAGGAACGCCGCCGTGCGCCCGAACTCCTCCGGGGTGCCGTAACGCCGCAGCGGGATGCGGGACTCGCTCGCCGTCCGTGTCGCTCTCGGGTCCGCCGACAGACCGTCCAGCTCCCGCACCCGGTCGGTGTCGATGCGGCCCGGCAGCAGCCCGAAGACGCGGATGCCCCGCGGCCCGACCTCGTCCGCGAGCGACTTCGCGAACCCGGCGAGCCCGGGGCGCAGCCCGTTGGAGATGGTCAGACCCGCGATCGGCTCGCGCACCGAGCCGGACAGCACCAGCCCGACGACCCCGCCCTCGCCGAGTTCCGCGACGGCCGTGCGGGCCATCCGCACCGCCCCCAGGAACACCGATTCGAAGGCTGCCTGCCACTGCTCGTCCGTGGTGTCGGCGAGGAAACCGGCGGGCGGCCCGCCCACGCTGACGAGAATGCCGTCGAAGCGGCCGAACCGCTCACGGGCCGCGGCGACCAGCCGCCCGGCCGCGTCCGGGTCGGCGTTGTCGACCGCCACTCCGACCGCGTCGGGGCCCAGCGCCTCGGCCGCGTCCGCGGCCGTCTTCGCGTCCCGGCCGGTGACGACCACCTTCGCGCCGTCCGCGACGAGTTCGCGCGCGGTGGCGTTGCCGAGGCCGCGGGTGGCCCCGGTGACGACGTACACCCGGTCCTTCAGTCCAAGATCCATGCTCCCTATCCTGCCCCCTCGGCGCCGAAGAGGGTGAGGGCCGTGTTCACCAGACCGATGTGGCTGAACGCCTGCGGGAAGTTGCCGAGCTGCAGGCCGGTCGTCGGGTCGAACTCCTCGGCCAGCAGTCCCACGTCGTTGACCAGCCCCGCCAGCCGTTCGAACAGCTCCCGGGCCTCGACGGTGCGTCCGGTCATGTGCAGGGCGTCCGCCAGCCAGAACGAGCACACCAGGAAGGTGCCCTCGCCGCCCGGCAGCCCGTCCAGCGAGGTCGTCTCGGCGCTGTAGCGGCGCAGGTACCCGTCCTGGTCCAGCTCCGCGCGCACCGCGTCCACGGTGCCCACCACGCGCGGGTCGTCGGGCGGCAGGAAGCCGACACGGGGGATCAGCAGCAGCGAGGCGTCCAGTTCGCGTGAACCGTAGGACTGCGTGAACGTGTTGCGGGCGGCGTCGAAGCCCTCGCGGCACACCTCCTCGTGCACCTCGTCGCGCATCTCCCGCCAGGCCGCGACGTCGCCGGGCAGCCCCGGGTTCTCCTCCAGGGTGCGCACCGCCCGGTCGGCGGCGACCCACGCCATCACCTTCGAGTGCACGAAGTGCCGGCGCTCGCCGCGCACCTCCCACAGCCCCTCGTCGGGCCGCCGCCACGCGGTGCGCAGGAACTCCATCAGCTCGACCTGGAGGGCCCACACGTGCGGGCGCGCGGACAGACCCGCCCGGCGCGCCAGCCACAGCGAGTCCATCACCTCGCCGTACACGTCCAGTTGGAGCTGGTCCACGGCCGCGTTGCCGATCCGCACCGGTGCCGACCGGGCGAACCCCGGGAGCCACGGCAGCTCGAACTCGGGCAGCCTGCGCTCGCCGGACAGGCCGTACATGATCTGGAGGTCGGCCGGGTCGCCCGCGACCGCGCGCAGCAGCCAGTTGCGCCAGGACTCCGCCTCCTTGTGGTAGCCCGCCGACAGCAGGGCGCCCAGGGTGAGCGTGGAGTCGCGCAGCCAGCAGAAGCGGTAGTCCCAGTTGCGGACGCCGCCCAGTTCCTCCGGGAGGGACGCGGTGGGGGCGGCGACGATGCCGCCGGTCGGCTTGTAGGTCAGCGCCTTCAGCGTGATCAGGGAGCGCAGCACGACGTCCCGGTACGGACCCGCGTACCGGCAGCGGTCCGACCACGCGCGCCAGTCGGAGACGCTGCGGCTCAGCGCCTCGTACGGGTCGACGAGCTTGGGGCGCGGCCGGTGCGAGGGATGCCAGGTGAGGACGAAGGCGACCTTCTGGCCCGCCTCGACGGTGAACTCCGAGTGGGTGCCGAAGTCCTCGCCCCAGGTCCGCACCTCGGGTTCGCTGCGCAGCCACACCGAGTCCGGTCCCGCGACGGCGACCCGGTGGCCGTCCGAGCGGCGCATCCACGGCACCACCGACCCGTAGTCGAAGCGCAGCCGGATGGTGCTGCGCACGGTGACCCGGCCGCTGAGCCCCTCGACGATCCGGACGAGGTCGGGTGCCTTGTCGCGCTGGGGCATCAGGTCGGTGACCCGGACGGAGCCGTCCTCGGTGTCCCACTCGGTGTCCAGGACGAGGGTGTCGGGCCGGTAGCCGCGGCGGGTGCAGCGGTCGGCGCCGACGGGGGCGACGCGCCAGTGCCCGTTCTCCTCGCCGCCCAGCAGCCGCGCGAAGCAGGCACCGGAGTCGAAGCGGGGCAGGCACAGCCAGTCGACGGAACCGTCCTTGCCGATCAGCGCCGCGGTCTGCTCGTCGCCGACGAGCGCGTAGTCCTCGATACGGGGATGCACGGGTTGCCGGTTCCCGATGCGCGGCCGGGGCAACCAGGGCGTGCGGCCGGGTGGGTTAGCGGGGGACCCCGGAGGACTCCGGCGCGGCGTCCGGCTCGGCCTGCGCGTCCGGCCCGGCTCCGGTCCCGGCCTGCGCGGCGGCCTCCCGGTCGCGCCGCTCGCGCCGCACCAGGATCCACCAGCCCACCGGCACGGCGGCGGCGAACAGCCACCACTGGATCATGTACGCGTAGTTCAGCGGGGCGTCCTCGCTGCCCGGGTCGGAGATCTGTTCCGGGGAGCCGCCCTTCGCCTTCGGGGCGGTCTGCTCGATGTAACCGCCCAGCACGCGCGTGTGGAGGCGCTTGGCCTGCGCCGCGCTGTTGATCAGCATGATCTGGCGGTCCGGCAGGTCCTTGAGGTCCTTGATGCCGCTCGCCGCGGTGGTCTCGTCGGGCATCAGCCGCCCGGAGACGGTGACCTTGCCGGCCGGCGGTGCCGGGACCTTCGGGAAGGCGGTCTGCGCGCCGTTCGCCGGGATCCAGCCGCGGTTGACCAGCACGACGGTGCCGTCGGTGAGCGTGAACGGGGCCAGGACGTGGAAGCCCACCTCGCCGTCCTCGTTGACGCGACGGCGCACGACGACCTGTTCGGCGGTGTCGAAGGTGCCGGTCGCCGTGACGGTGCGGTACCGCTCCCGGCCGGTGACCGTGTGCCCGGGGGACGTCAGGTCCTCGACGGGCAGCGGCTTGGCGGACAGCGCGTCGGACACCAGCTGGTTGCGGGCGGTGCGCATCTCGTAGCGGTGCATCTGCCAGATGCCCAGCCTGATCATCGTGGGAATCAGCAGCAGGCCGATCAGGGTGAGGATCACCCACTGCCGGGACATCAGGAAGCGGTACACCCCACTGACGGTACCCGTCGTGGATCGGCCCCCGACGGGAGGGTCCCGCGGGGGCCGGGGCGGTTCCGGGCTCACACGTTGTCGACGACGCCCACCTTCCCCTCCGCCCGCGCGCAGTGCGCGCCGCAGAACCACTGACCGTCGACGTCCACTCCCTGACCGATGATCTGGACCCGGCAGTGTTCGCAGATGGGCGCCATACGGTGGATGGCGCAGGAAAAGCAGTCGAACACGTGCACATTGCCCTGCGCGTGCACCTCGAACGTCATGCCGTAGTCGTTGCCGCAGACTTCACATCTCGCCATGCGCCACAGGGTGCGGCGCGCGGCCCGGCGGGGCGAGCGGGCGCCGGGCGCGTCGTCCGTCAATCACCCGTACGTCGGTCCCGTACGCCGGTCCCGGGCGCGGGCTCAGCTCTCCGCGGCCGGGGCGACGTCCCGCAGGAGCTGGCCGAAGGCCGCCTCGTCGACGACCGGGGTGCCGAACTGGCGGGCCTTCACCACCTTCGAGGTGCCCGAGTCCGGGTCGTTGGTGACGAGGAGGCTGGTCAGCCGGGACAGGCTGGTCGCGACGTGCAGACCGGCCTCGGTTGCCCGGTCCTCCAGCAGTTCGCGCTCGACGGACGTGTCGCCCGAGAACGCGATGCGCATGCCCTGCCTGAGCGGCCTGCCGTCCTCGTAGCGGCCGGGGTTCGGGTAGGGGCACGCGGGCCGCTTGCGCGCGGGGCGCCAGCCGCCGCCCCCGTACCCCCCGCCCCCGTACCCGCCGGCCGGGCCGGCCTGGTGGCCGATCCGGGGCGCGGGGCGGTCCGACCACTCGGTCAGTGGCCGGCACTCGTGCAGCGGCAGCCGCACGCCGCCCGCCGCCGCCGCCCGCAGGCTCGGGCGGAACGCCTCGGCCAGCACGCGCGCGTCGTCGAGGGCGTGGTGCGCGCGCTGCTGAACGACCCCGAAGTGCGCGGCCAGGGTCTCCAGTTTGTGGTTGGGCAGGGGCAGCCGCAGTTCCTTGGAGAGCGCGATCGTGCACAGCCGCTGCCGCACCGGGGCCTCGCCCTGTGCGCGTGCGTACTCGCGGGCGATCATCTGCCAGTCGAAGACTGCGTTGTGCGCGACGAGCACCCGGCCGTCGAGGCGGGCGGCGAACTCCTCGGCGACGTCCCGGAACAGGGGCGCGCCGCGCAGCACCTGCGTGGTCAGCCCGTGGATCCACACGGGGCCGGGGTCCCGCTCCGGATTGACCAGGGTGTACCAGTGGTCCTCGACCTCGCCGCGCGCGTCCAGCCGGTAGACGGCGGCGGAGATGATCCGGTCGTCCCGGGCGAGCCCGGTGGTCTCCACGTCAACCACCGCGTATCCGCGGGGATACGCCTCCGGCCAGACGGTGGGGGACGACGCTTCGATCATGCGGTCTTCGAGCATGGTTCCTGAGGATACGGGCCGCGGCCGACACTCCGCGGCCCCAGGTCCCTTGCGGCAGGCGGATGTTCGGGCTGTTCGAATGTCGGAGATGGTGCGATCGATAAGGTTTTGGGCGTTTCGTGGTGTGCGTCCGCGCGGTGCGTCGCGCGCCGGCCCGGCGCCGGGTGGCGGCAACAGGCGCCGCTGCGGGCGGTGTTCGGCGCCGCGCGGAGGGCGGGCGTCAACGCGCCCCGCACGGGCGGCGGTTGAGGGGCCGACGGACCGGTGCGCGAACGCGGTCCACCGCCCGCCGCCGACGCGCGGCGTGCCCCGCACCGGGGCCGGGGCGGGGGTGAGAGTCTCCCGCTGTGAACACACCGAAGGATCCCGGCGCCCCCGGCACGCAGGACGGGCGCGCGTCCCACGACGAGGCGCACGGCGGCGCGCTCGCCTCCCGGCTGAACTGGCTGCGCGCGGCGGTCCTCGGCGCCAACGACGGCATCGTGTCGACCGCCGGACTCGTCGTCGGTGTGGCCGGCGCCACCGGGAGCCGTTCCGCGCTGCTGACGGCCGGGCTCGCCGGGCTGCTCGCCGGCTCCCTGTCGATGGCCGCGGGGGAGTACGTCTCCGTCTCCACCCAGCGCGACTCGGAGCAGGCCGCGCTGGACCTGGAGCGACAGGAGCTGCGTGACCGGCCCGAGGCCGAACTCGCGGAACTGGCCGACCTGTTGGCCGAACGCGGGCTTTCGCGCGAGGTGGCGCGAGAGGCCGCCGAGCAGCTGACGGCACGCGACTCCCTGCGGGCGCACGCACGCGTGGAGCTCGGCATCGACCCGGACGACCTCACCAACCCCTGGCACGCGGCCTGGGCGAGCTTCCTCGCCTTCACGGCCGGCGCGCTGCTGCCGCTGCTCGCGATCGTGCTGCCGCCGGCCGGCGCCCGCGTGCCGGTGACCGTGGGCTGCGTCCTCGCGGCGCTCGTCCTCACCGGCTGGAGCAGCGCCCGCCTCGGCTCGGCGCGGCCGGGGCCGGCCGTCCTGCGCAACGCGGCCGGCGGCGCGCTCGCCATGGCGGTGACGTACGGGGCGGGTGCCCTGCTGGGGGCCTTCGGCGCCTGAGGCCGGGGAGCGGGGAGGTTTCCGCAGCTCGGGGACCCCCTCGGCGCGCGGGGCGCGGTTCTCGGCGTACCGTGAAACGAACCCCTGTCCGTTTTCTTTCAGGTCCTCCCGGGGGTGGACCGTCGAAGCCGAACGTCGTACGAGAAGGAACCGTCATGCGCGCCACCACCATCCACGCCCCGTTCGACATGCGCGTGGAGGACGTGCCAGAGCCGGTGGTGCAGCTGCCGACGGACGCCGTCGTGCGCGTGCTGCGCGCCTGCATCTGCGGCAGCGACCTGTGGGCCTACCGCGGTGAGGCCGCCCGGCAGCCCGGCCAGCGGATCGGCCACGAGTTCCTCGGCGTCGTCGAGGAGACCGGCGCCGAGGTCGGCACCGTGCGGCGCGGGGACCTGGTCGTCGCCCCGTTCATGTGGTCCGACGGAGTCTGCGACTACTGCCGCGAGGGTCTCACCACCTCCTGCGAGCACGGCGGCTTCTGGGGCTCGGTCGGCTACGACGGCGGCCAGGGCGAGGCCGTGCGCGTGCCCTTCGCCGACGGCACCCTCGTCGGGCTCCCCAAGGACGCGGCGTCCGACGAGCACCTGCTCACCTCGCTGCTGACCCTCTCCGACGTGCTCGGCACCGGCCACCACGCGGCGCTGGGCGCCGGTGCCCGGCCGGGTGCGACCGTCGCCGTCGTCGGTGACGGCGCCGTCGGCCTGTGCGCCGTGCTGGCCGCCAAGCGGCTCGGCGCCGAGCGGATCATCGCGCTGGGGCGCCACGAGGCGCGCACCGACATCGCGCGCCGCTTCGGTGCCACCGACGTCGTCGCGGAGCGCGGGGAGGCGGCGGTCGCCGCGGTCCGCGAACTGACCCGCGGCCAGGGCGCCCACGCGGTGGTGGAGGCCGTCGGCACCGAGCAGTCGATGGGCACCGCCATCGGCATCACCCGGGACGGCGGCGCCGTCGGCTTCGTCGGCGTGCCGCACGGCAGCGGCACGGGCGTGGACCTCGGCACCATGTTCAACCGCAACATCGCGCTGCGCGGCGGCGTCGCCCCGGTACGCGCGTACATCCCGGAACTGCTGCCCTCCATCCTCGACGGCACGATCGACCCGTCCCCGGTCTTCGACCTGACGGTCGGCCTCGAAGGCGTCCCGGACGGCTACAAGGCGATGGACCAGCGCACGGCACTGAAGGTGCTGGTCACGAACGGCTGACCCGGAGCCGGGGCCGGGCCCCGGAGGGCGGGACGCGGGGGCGTCCGGCACGGCGGGTCTCCCGTCGTGCGCGGGCGTGTGCGGACCGCCGGGGCCGTGGGCAGACACGGAGGTCGGCGCCCGGCGCACCCGATGAGCCGTGCGGACGGGAGGGTCGCGCCGGGCGCCGGTTGCCGTTGGTGCGGGGGACGGTGCCGGGTGCGGCACGGTCGTTCTGGGGCGGGGTCGTGACGCGTGCGCGTGTCCGGCGGCGGTGCGTGTGCGGGGTGTGGGCGGCGCGCGCCGGCACCGCCGCCCCGCCCCGTTCCGCTTCAGGTGTGAACCACCGCCGTCCGGCGGTCAGTTGACGCCCTGCGGTACGCAGGCGCGCGCCGTCGTTCTCGTCTACCGTGCGGGCAGCGGCAGTGCCGTGAGCAGGCCCGAGAGGGCCACCGCCACGCCCAGTGCGGCGATCTCCGCGCGGGCGGGGGCGTACGCGGTCAGCGGGGTCCGGGCCGTCGGCAGGTCCGGCGGCGGTGCCGTGTCCGGTGCGGCGGGGCCGCCCCGTTCCGCCGCACCGGTGGCTCGTCGCAGCCGCCCGCGTGCCGCGAGGGCGAGCAGCGCCGCCGCCGCCACCAGGAGCACCTTCGCGAGCAGGGCCCGGCCGTAGGCCGTCGTGGCCAGGTGGTCCAGGAGGGTTCCGGACGGCATGCGGCGCAGGGTGCTGCACACGCCGGTCGCGGTGACCGCCGCGAACAGGGCGGCGGCCACGCGCGCGTACCGGCCCAGCAGCGCGGCCCCCGCCGTTCCCGCGCTCCGCCAGCGGCGCAGGACCCGCAGGGCGTGCAGCAGGCCGCCCGTCCACAGGGCCGCGCAGGTCAGGTGGACCAGCGTCAGCAGGGAACCGGCCGGCGCGAAGTACTCGGCGGGCGGGTGGGCGCGCAGCGCCTCGGCCACGATCACCGCCGCCAGCGGCCAGAGCCGGGTGCCCGGCCGCCGGGACAGCGCGCACAGGCCGGCCACCAGGAACGCGTTGACCTCGAACAGGGCGAGCAGTCCGTCCCGGGTCCGGCGCAGGCCGCCCACGTCCATGCCGGTGAGGTGGTGGGTGACGTGGTGGGTGACGGGACTGCCCGACGCGACCTCCAGGGCGAGCCCGAGCGCGGCGAGGAATCCCACGCCGAGCGCGTACGGGGTCCAGTCGCGCGGACGGTCCGCCGGGGCGCCGGGCAGCCCCCGTGCCAGCCGTTCCACGAACAGTTCGCCCAGCGGGACGGCCAGCGCGGCGAACAGGGCGGTGCGCAGCAGGGCCACGCCCGCCGTGCCGGGCGCTGCCGTCTCGCCGGTGCCGTGCAGTGCGGCGGCCGGCCCCAACAGCGGGATCAGGGCGCCGACGGCGAGCAGCGCGAGGACGGTGAGGGCCCGGCCGGTACCGGGACGGCGGACGGCGCGGCCCGCACAGGCCGCTTCGGCGGTCGGTCGTAGCAACGTCACCAAATGATCTTCACCGGCCACTCCGCGGGGCGGCAACCGCGACGCGGCGACCGGGCGGCGGCCGTTCGCCGCCCGGTCGCGCGCTCAGGCCCAGGCGGGCCGGTCCGCTCCCGGGCGGCCCGGCGGGCGGGCCCAGTCGTCCGGGCCGCCGTCGAAGGCGACCGGCGGGCGGGCGTACCGCAGCTCGCCGAGCGGGCTCGGGCGACCGGTGGCCGTCAGCCAGGGGTCCGCCGCCGTGTACGGGGCGCCCTCCTCGACGGGGCCGTCCGGCGCGTCCGGCACACGGTCGGTGTCGTCCGTCAGCCAGGCCGCCGTCCGGGCGAGGACGGCCCCGGCGAAGCGGCTACCGCCGTCGTACGACTGTTCGGTGAGCGCGCGCAGCACGGCCGCCGCCAGCAGATGGCCCGTGCCGTGGTCGAGCGCCTGCGCGGGGAGGGCTCCGGGTTCCGCGGCCGACCCCTCGGTGACGGCGATGCCGGTGGCGGCCTGCACGAGGCTGTCGAAGCCGCGCCGTCCGGCCCACGGGCCGTCGTCGCCCCACGCGGACAGGCGCGCGACGACCACTCCGGGCCTGCGTTCGGCGAGCGCCTCGGGGGAGAGACCGAAGCGGTCGAGGGCGCCGGGCCGGTACCCGGTGATCACGACGTCCGCCGCCGACAGCAGTTCCTCGAACACGGCGCGGTCCGTGCCGAGGTCCACGGTGGCCGACCGCTTCCCGAAGCCGGTGTCCGCGTGCTGGTCGGCGATCTCGGGCAGCCAGGCCGGGTCGAGCCGCAGCACGTCGGCGCCGAGCAGGGCGAGGGTGCGGGTGGCGACCGGCCCGGCGATCACCCGGGTCAGGTCCAGCACCCGGATGCCGGCGGCGGGCAGCAGCGGCCGTCCGTCGCGCGGTGCGTCGAGGGGCGGGAGCACCCGGGCGGGCGCGTCGTCCAGGCGGCGCCGTTCGAGGAGCGGCAGGCCGGCCACCGCGACGCCCTGCGGGTGCGCGGCCCACTCCGGCGCGGTGCGCAGCGCCACGGCGAGACCGCCGGCGCCGGACACGCTCTCCTCGATCTCCTCCGCCCCGCGCACGGCGATGCGCGCCGCGACGGTCTCGGGCGACGCGTCGGCGGGCAGACCGAGCACCGTCAGCAACCGGGCGCGGTGGTGCGGGTAGTTGGCGTGGGTGCGCACCCAGCCGTCCGACGTGCGCCAGAAGCGCGACAGCGGTGCGAACGACCGAGGTGCCCGCCCGTCCACGCGCAGGTGGCGTTCGCTGGTGAAGGCGGTGGCGACGGCCCCGTCGTCCACGCGTACCGCGGGCGCGTGGGGCAGCGAGGCGCGCAGCGCGGTCAACTCCGCTGCGGCCAGGGCGCATCCGGCGACGCAGGCCCGCGCGGTCTCCCGTACGGGCAGCCGTGCCGCCAGCGCTCCGGGGCGCCGCAGGGTCCGTACGCGCGCGAGGAGGGAGGGGTCGCCGCCCAGGGCGGCCCAGGCCGATCCGGTCTTCTTGGTGTCCGACATGGTCCCCACGGTGCCCGATGCATTGCGCGTCCGGTCGCGCGGGGCCGCGGGCGCGGCGCGCGCGAACGGCACCGGCCCGGACGCCGTCGTGGACGTCCGGGCCGGCGCGCAGCCAACTCGCCTACTGGAGGGCCTACTTGGTGACCGCGTCCAGGGCGTCGGCCGTGCCGTGGCCGTAGAAGGCGTTGTACTTCTTCGAGCCCGTGCACACCGCGTCGACCGTGCCGTCGCCGTCGATGTCGTACGGGTTGCCGCACGGCGTGGCGTCCGCCTCCGCGTACAGCAGCGCCTTCACCAGGGCGGCGGAGGCGTGCGGGTGGGTCGACTTGATCAGCGCGGCGACGCCGACGACGTGCGGTGTCGCCATCGACGTACCGGCCATGTAGCCCCAACTGCCGCCGGGCAGCGGGCCGAGGATCAGGCCGCTGGTCGCGGGCGGGGCGGGCGTCTGGTACGCCGTGGAGTCGCCGCCGGGTGCGGCGATGTCGACGACGCCCAGGCCGTAGTTGGAGAACGACGACTTCAGGTCCTTGGCGCCGGTTGCCGAGACGGTCACCACGCCCGGCAACTGGGTCGGTATGTCAAGGCACTTGGAGGGGTCGATGACCCGGTCCGAGGGGGTGCCGTCGTTCGGGGAGACCGGGTCGGTGATCGAGTCGGCGGCGAGGTCGTAGCTCTCGTTGCCGGCCGCCGCGACGTTGACCGTGCCCTTGCTCTCCGCGTACAGGGAGGCCCGGGTGATGGCCGAGACCAGGGCCTTCTGGTCGGGGTCCGTCGTGCAGTTGAAGTACCAGGGGTCGGTGTAGTAGCTGTTGTTGGTGACGTCGATGTCGTGGGTCGCCGCCCACATGAAGCCGCAGACCACGGCCTCCGTGTAGAAGTACCCGGCGGTCGTCGCGACCTTGATGCCGGCGACCTTCACGCCGGGTGCGACGCCCGTGACGCCGACGCCGTTCTTGGCCGCGGCGATCTCCCCGGCCACGTGCGTGCCGTGCGGGCTCTCCTCGGCGGTCGGCCGCCAGGAGCCGTACGTGGTGTCGGCCTTGCCGCTGACGCAGTTCGCGGACTGCGACGCCGAGAAGTTGGGCGCGATGTCCGGGTGGGTGTCGTCGACGCCGGTGTCGATCACGCCGACCGTGACCTTGCGGCTGCCGAGCGTCTTCTCGTGCGCCTTGTCCGCCTTGATGGCGGGCAGGTCCCACTGCAACGGCTCCAACGGGTCCTGCCCCGCGGCGGCCTCGGCCCCGGCCGACGCGATCTGCTCGGCGGTCAGCGCCTTCGGGGTGCCGACGTCGGTGGTCGACTGGGCCGGCAGCGGCGCGTTGCGGGTGGCACCCGCGGAGTCGACACCGGGCACCCGGCGCAGCGCGGCGGCGAAGCCCGCGTTGGAGGAGTGGACGACGATCACGCCGATCTTGTCGTACGACGTCACGATCGTGCCGCCGGACCGGGCGATCGCCTGCTTCACACGGGACGAGACCCCGTGTCCCGGGTGGACGTTGACGACGTAGCTCAGCGGGGTGCCGTCGCTCACGGTCGGCGCCGCCGCGGGTTCCGCCGCGGTGGCGGAGGTGCCGGGCAGGAAGGCGAGGGCTGCGGCCACCGCCAGTCCGACCGGGAGGGCGAGGGCGCGCCGGTGGCGCGGGTGGGGCGCGGTCATGTGTCTGGTTCTCCGATTCGTTCGCGTGACGGGCGGGCCGTGCGGGAGATCTCGGTGAAGTCCGTTGCCGCGTGCGGCGGTCGGCCGGGCTACTTGACCGCGCGCAGGGCGTCGACGATGCCGGCGCCGTAGAAGCCGTTGAGGTGCTTGCCGCCGGCGCACGTCGCGTCGACGACGCCGTCGCCGTCCCCGTCGTACGGGGCGGTGGGGCAACCCGGGTTGTCCGCCTGCGCCTTGAGCAGTGCCTGCAACCGGGCGGGGGTGGCGCGCGGGTGCTCGGACTTCAGCAGCGCGGCCACGGCGGCGACGTGCGGGGTGGCCATCGACGTGCCCTGGAGCCAGCCGTACTGGTTGCCCGGGAGGGTGGAGAGGATGCGGCCGTTGGCGGAGGGGGTGTCGGGTATCTGGTACTTGTCGCCGCCCGGCGCCGCGACGTCGATCACCCCGAGGCCGTAGCTGGAGTAGTACGACTTGGCACCCTGCACACCGGTCGCCGAAACGGTGACCACGCCGGGCAACTGGGTCGGTATGTCGAGGCACTTGTGCGGGTCGACGGTACGGGTGACCGCTGTCGAGTCGTCCGGGCTCGACTCGTCGACGAGGGCGTCGGAGTCGAGGTCGTCGTTGGAGTTGCCGGCCGCGGCGACGTTGAGGGTGCCCTTGTGCTGCGCGTACAGCTGCGCCCTGTTGACGGCGTCCAGGATGGCGCGCTGGTCGGGGTCGTCGGAGCAGTTGTAGAGCCAGGGGTCCACGTAGTAGCTGTTGTTGGTGATCTCCACGCCGTGGTCGGCGGCGAACACGAAGGCGCACACGACGCTCTCCGGATAGAAGAGCTGCCCGGCGTCGGGCTGCGCCACGGTGATGGACGAGACCTTCACGCCCGGGGCGACGCCCGCGACGCCGATGCCGTTGCGGGCGGCGGCTATCTCACCGGCGACGTGCGTGCCGTGGTAGTGGTCGGCGTCCACCGGCCGCCAGGAGCCGTACGTGGTGTCGGCCTTGCCGCTGACGCAGTTCGCGGACTGCGACGCCGAGAAGTTGGGCGCGATGTCCGGGTGGGTGTCGTCGACGCCGGTGTCGATGATGCCCACGGTCACCGAGCGGCTGCCGGGGTCGATGCGGGCGGCCTTGTCGGCGCCGATGGCCCGCAGGTCCCACTGGTCCGACTCCAGCGGCTCCGCGCCCGAAGTGGTGCTCCGCGCGGCCGCCTTGGCGGCCTCGCCCGCGGACAGGTACTGCACCGCACCCTCGTCGGTGGTGCCCGTGGCGGCCAGCGGCGCGGTACGGGTGGCGCCCGCCGACACGACGCCGCGCACCGCGCGCAGCCGGGCGCCGAAGTCCGGGTTCGCGGAGTGCGCGACGATCACGCCGATCTTCTCGTACGTGACGACGACGGTGCCGCCGGCCGCGGTGACCGCCTTCCTCACCGACTCGATCGTGCGGTGGTCCAGGCGGGTGTTGACGACGTAGGCCAGTTCGGGCCCGTCCGCGGCCGTCACCGCGGAGGTGTCGTACGGGACGGCCGAGGCCGCGGCGGGCAGCAGGCCGAGCGACGCGGTCAGCGACAGCACGACGGGTACGGCGAGCGCGATTCCTCGTCTGGAACGCAGATGAGCCATGGGGTCTCCACATCATCCGGATACGAAACAGCCCGAGACTCCGACGGGGCTCGGGCAGGTACATGACGAGTGGTGCAGGGCCAAGCTATCCGTCCGTCCCGGCGGCCAAACAGGGCGCGGAGCACACGAGTTGAGAACGACTCCCGAAAGAACGCGCGGGAGTTGAACCGGTCCGCGGGCCGCGCCGTGACCTCGAACAGGGGGACCGGGGACGTTCGAGCCCCCTGTCGAATCACGCAATGGAGCCTTAACATCGCGCCCAGTAACGTGATCCACGTCACCCGCAGGGTGCGGGCCGTCCTGTCCGCACCCCGCACCGTCCTGTCCCCGACCGACCGGTCAACCGCCCAGCCCGTCCCGGCACCGCCGCAACCCGCACCCGCAACGCGAGGAGACTTCGTGGCAACCGACGCACCGCCCCCCTCCAAGGACGGAGCACCCCTGCCCTCCACCGAGGAGTTCGTCGAGGTGCAGCAGAGCGCGGAGTTCGGTGAACTGCGCCGCTCCTTCCGCTCCTTCGCCTTCCCGCTGACCATCGGCTTCGTCGCCTGGTACCTGCTGTACGTCCTGCTGTCGAACTACGCGGGCGACTTCATGGGCACCCGCCTGTTCGGCAACATCAACGTGGCCCTCGTGCTCGGCCTCGCCCAGTTCCTCACCACGTTCCTCATCGCCTGGTGGTGCGCGCGGCACGCCTCCACGCAGCTCGACCCGAAGGCCGACGCCATCAAGTCCCGTATGGAGGAAGGCGCATGAGCCGCGCGATCGCCCAGGCCCAGCAGGTCACCCTCGCCGCCGGGGAGGCGAGCGAGCACCGGACGCTGATCGTCACGCTGTTCGCGGTCTTCGTCCTCGTGACCCTCGTCATCACCGTCTGGGCCGGCCGCCAGACCCGCAGCGCCGCCGACTTCTACGCGGGCGGACGCCAGTTCACCGGATTCCAGAACGGACTCGCCGTCTCCGGCGACTACATGTCCGCCGCGTCCTTCCTCGGCATCGCGGGCGCCATCGCGCTGTTCGGCTACGACGGCTTCCTCTACTCGATCGGCTTCCTCGTCGCCTGGCTCGTCGCCCTGCTCCTGGTCGCCGAACCGCTGCGCAACTCCGGCCGCTACACGATGGGCGACGTCCTCGCCTACCGGATGCGCCAGCGCCCGGTGCGCACCGCGGCCGGCGTCTCCACCATCGTCGTGTCGATCTTCTACCTGCTGGCGCAGATGGCGGGCGCGGGCGTCCTGGTGTCGCTGCTGCTCGGCATCACCAGCGACGGCGGCAAGATCGGCATCGTGGCGCTGGTCGGCGTCCTGATGATCGTGTACGTGACCATCGGCGGCATGAAGGGCACCACCTGGGTGCAGATGGTCAAGGCCGTGCTGCTCATCATCGGCGCCCTGCTGCTGACCTTCCTGGTGCTGCTGAAGTTCAACTTCAACATCTCCGACCTGCTCGGCTCGGCGGCCGACAACAGCGGCAAGGGGCGGGCGTTCCTCGAACCCGGCCTCAAGTACGGCGCCACCAGCACCACCAAGCTGGACTTCCTCTCGCTCGGCATCGCCCTGGTGCTCGGCACCGCCGGACTGCCGCACATCCTGATCCGCTTCTACACGGTGCCGACCGCCAAGGCCGCCCGGAAGTCCGTGATCTGGGCCATCGGCCTGATCGGCGTCTTCTACCTGATGACCCTCGCCCTCGGCTTCGGCGCCGCCGCCCTGATCAAGCCGGACGAGATCATCGCCTCCAACAAGGCGGGCAACACCGCGGCACCGCTGCTCGCCCTGCATCTGGGCGGCGTGGACTCCAACTGGGGCGCCGTCCTGCTCGCCACGATCTCCGCGGTGGCGTTCGCGACGATCCTGGCCGTGGTCGCGGGGCTCACCCTCGCCTCGTCCTCGTCGTTCGCGCACGACATCTACGCGAACGTGATCAAGCGGGGGGAGGCCACCGAGAAGCAGGAGATCGGCGCCGCCCGCTGGGCGACCGTCGGCATCGGAGCGGTCTCCATCCTGCTCGGCGCCCTCGCCCGCGACCTGAACGTGGCGGGACTGGTCGCGCTGGCCTTCGCGGTCGCCGCGTCCGCGAACCTGCCGACCATCCTCTACAGCTTGTTCTGGAAGCGCTTCACCACCGCGGGCGCCCTCTGGTCCATCTACGGCGGCCTGGTCACCGCGGTCGGGCTGGTGCTCTTCTCGCCGGTGGTCTCCGGCAAGGAGACGTCGATGTTCCCCGACGTCGACTTCCACTGGTTCCCGCTGGAGAACCCCGGGCTCATCTCGATCCCGGTCGGCTTCCTGCTCGGCTGGCTCGGCACCCTGCTGTCGAAGGAGGAGCCCGACGCGGGCAAGTACGCCGAACTGGAGGTGCGCTCCCTCACCGGAACCGGGGCCGCCTGACCCCCTCCGTGCCCCTCGACGGCGGGGCCGCGTCGTAGATCCCTACGACGCGGCCCCGCCGTACCTGGTGCGATCGGCCGCTGTCGCCGTCGGTGATGTCACGTAGGCTCGCAAGTGTCGGAGCGTCGTACTCGTCATCGAGGGAGGGGGCCCCATGCTCATCGACACCTTCGGCCGAGTTGCCACCGACCTGCGTGTCTCGCTCACGGACCGCTGCAACCTGCGCTGCACCTACTGCATGCCCGAGGAAGGGCTCCAGTGGCTCGCCAAGCCCGACCTGCTGACCGACGACGAGATCGTCCGGCTGATCGACGTCGCCGTCGGCTCGCTCGGCGTCCGCGAGGTCCGCTTCACCGGCGGTGAGCCGCTGCTGCGTCCCGGACTCGTCGGCATCGTCGAGCGGGTCGCGGCCCTGGAGGCCCGCCCCCGCATGTCGCTCACCACCAACGGCATCGGGCTGCGGCGCACCGCCGCCGCGCTGAAGGCCGCGGGACTCGACCGTGTCAACGTCTCGCTGGACACCCTGCGACCGGACGTCTTCAAGGCCCTCACCCGCCGCGACCGGCACAAGGACGTCCTCGACGGACTGCTCGCGGCCCGCGACGCCGGTCTGACCCCGGTCAAGGTCAACACCGTCCTGATGCCCGGCCTCAACGCCGACGAGGCCCCCGACCTGCTGGCCTGGGCCGTCGCCCACGGCTACGAGCTGCGGTTCATCGAGCAGATGCCGCTCGACGCCCAGCACGGCTGGAAGCGCGAGGGCATGGTCACCGCCGACGACATCCTGGCCTCGCTGCGCACCCGCTTCGAGCTGACGCCCGAGGACCGCGGAGAGCGCGGCTCGGCGCCCGCGGAACGCTGGCTGGTGGACGGCGGACCGCACCGGGTCGGCGTCATCGGCTCCGTCACCCGCCCGTTCTGCGCGGAGTGCGACCGCACCCGCCTGACCGCCGACGGCCAGGTGCGCACCTGCCTGTTCGCCTCCGAGGAGACCGACCTGCGCGCGGCGCTGCGCTCCGGGGCGCCGGACGAGGAGATCGCGCGGATCTGGCGGACGGCCATGTGGGGCAAGAAGGCGGGCTCGGGGCTCGACGACCCCGCGTTCCTCCAGCCGGAGCGCCCGATGTCGGCGATCGGCGGCTGACCCCGCACGGGCCGGCCCGCCGGGAGGGGCGCTCAGCCCGACCGCTCGGCGGACTCCCACTCGTCGAACGCCACGACGTCCTTCAGGAACCCGCGCACCCCGAGGAACGACGACAGGTGCTCGCGGTGCTCGTCGCACGCCAGCCACGTCTTGCGCCGGTCCGGCGTGTGCAGCTTCGGGTTGTTCCACACGAGGACCCAGCACGCCGGCGCACGGCAGCCCTTGGCGGAACAGACAGGGGTCTCGTCACTCACAGATTCGTCTCACAGATACGCGGGATGCGCGGAACGCGCGGGAGAAACAAGGCGACGCCGAGCAGCCACGGGGGGAGCTGCCCGGCGTCGGTCTGTCGCTCCGACGGGGGATGCGGAGCGCTTGAGAAGTATGTCACGCACGACCCGCCGCCCGTCACCGGAACAATCCGATCGATCGCAGGCTTTTCCCGGTCTTGAGACAGAACTGACGCACCCCGGCGCCCGGTTGGGAGGGTCACGTCCGTTCGGCGCGCTCCGCGCGCGGGCCGTCCGCGGGACCGGCGGCGGCGTCCTCCGGGACGGCTTCCGTGAATCCGGTACCGCCGTTCGGAGCAGCCGGGCCGGCGCCGGTCACGGTGGCCACCGGGGGTGCGATCATCGGCCGGGCCGGCACGGTCACGAACGTCGACGGCAGGGACGGGACGTTCTCCCGCCCGGCGTTGGCGATCACCACGGCGACATAGGGGAGCAGCACACCGAGCGCGAGGGCCACGATCGCGACGTACCGCTCGACGTTCCACAGGGACGCCGCGAGGATCACCGCGAGCGTACGGATCGACATGGAGATGACGTAACGGCGCTGACGGCCGCGGACGTCCTCCTGGAGACCCGTCCGTGCCCCGGTGATCCGGAACACCTCGGTGCCGCCACCGCCGCTCTGCTTCCGCATCACGTTCCACCACCCGCCCGCATCGGACTCTCCCCGGCCCGACGTCCGGCCCGCCCCCGGCCGGGAGACCCGCACCGGACAGCGTCCACGTTACGCCGCGTGTCAGCCCGCTTCGAGAGCGGGGCGCCGATGAGCCGTGCGAACACACTGCGCGGTCCGCCGTACCGCCCGGCTCGACATGCGGCGTACGGCGGGCGGACCGAGACTGGGACGAACTGCTCACGTAGAGCCATCGAGGAGGCTGCAATGGGCTGGTTGTGGGCGATCATCGTCGGATTCGTGCTGGGTCTGATCGCGAAGGCGATCCTTCCCGGCAAGCAGCACAGCCCCCTGTGGCTGACCACCATCTTCGGCATGCTGGGGGCGATCGCCGGCAACGCGCTCGCCCGTGCCTTCGGGGTCGCGGCCACTCCGGGCATCGACTGGAGCCGGCACATCTTCCAGCTGGTCGCCGCGCTCGTCATCGTCTTCCTGGGCGACATGGCCTACATGGCGGTACGCGGCAACAAGAAGAAGCAACAGCAGGTCTGAGCCCCGCCCCGGCCCTCCGACGGCCGCGGCGAACGCCGAGGGGCGGCCCTCCCGCGACCGTGCGGGAGGGCCGCCCCTCGGCGTTCGTACCGGCGTCCGGCGTCCGGCGTCCGGCGTCCGGCGTCCGGCGTCCGGCTCAGGCGCCGGTGACCTCGACGGCCGCCAGGTTCCTCTTGCCCCGGCGCAGCAGCAGCCAGCGCCCGTGCAGCAGGTCCGACGCGGCGGGCACCGCGTCCTCGGCGGCCACCTTGACGTTGTTCACGTAGGCGCCGCCCTCCTTGACCGTGCGGCGCGCGGCGGACTTGCTGGCGACCAGACCGACCTCGGCGAACAGGTCCACCACCGGGCCCAGCTCGGCGATCCTCACCTGCGGCACCTCGGACAGCGCGGAGGCGAGCGTCCGCTCGTCCAGGTCCGCCAGCTCGCCCTGTCCGAACAGCGCGCGGGACGCGGCGACCACCGCGGCCGTCTGCTCCGCGCCGTGCACCAGGGTGGTCAGCTCCTCCGCGAGCGCGCGCTGCGCGGCACGGGCCTGCGGACGCTCCTCGGTCTGCCGCTCCAGCTCCTCGATCTCCTCGCGGGAGCGGAAGCTGAAGATCCGCAGGAACTTGGAGACGTCCCGGTCGTCCGCGTTCAGCCAGAACTGGAAGAACGCGTACGGCGACGTCATCTCCGGGTCCAGCCACACCGTGCCCGACTCGGTCTTGCCGAACTTCGTGCCGTCGGCCTTCGTGATCAGCGGCGTGCCCAGCGCGTGCACCACGGCGTCCGGCTCGACCCGGTGGATCAGGTCGGTGCCGGAGGTGAGGTTGCCCCACTGGTCGCTGCCGCCCGTCTGGAGGGTGCAGCCGTAGCGCCGGTACAGCTCCAGGAAGTCCATGCTCTGCAGGATCTGGTAGCTGAACTCGGTGTAGCTGATGCCCGCGTCCGAGTTGAGCCGCCGCGAGACGGCCTCCTTCGCGATCATCTTGTTGACCCGGAAGTGCTTGCCCACGTCCCGCAGGAACTCGATCGCCGACAGGCCCTGGGTCCAGTCCAGGTTGTTCACCATGACCGCGGCGTTCGGACCCTCGAAGTCCAGCAGCGGCAGGATCTGGCCCCGCAGCCGCTCCACCCACTGCGCCACGACGTCCGGCGCGTTCAGCGTCCGCTCGGCGGTCGGCTTCGGGTCGCCGATCAGGCCCGTGGCCCCGCCGACCAGCCCCAGCGGGCGGTTGCCCGCCTGCTGGATGCGGCGCATGGTCAGGATCTGCACGAGGTTGCCGAGGTGCAGGCTGGGCGCGGTCGGGTCGAAGCCGCAATAGAACGTGACGGGCCCGTCCGCGAACGCCTTGCGCAGTGCGTCCTCGTCCGTGGAGAGGGCGATCAGCCCGCGCCACGTCAGCTCGTCGACGATGTCCGTCACGTCTCTCGCGTCTCCTTGCATGGTTCTCCGGCCGCCGGTCGGCCGCCGGTCTACGAGGTTATACGCCCTGGCTGACCGAACTCATATTGAAATCGGGCACCCGCAGCGCGGGCATCGCCGCCCTGGTGAACCAGTCGCTCCACTCGCGCGGCAGGGTCCGCTCCGTGCGGCCCGCCTCGGTGGCCCGGCCCAGCAGGCCCACCGGCGACTCGTTGAACCGGAAGTTGTTCACCGCGCCCGTCACCTCGCCGTTCTCCACCAGGTACACGCCGTCCCGGGTCAGACCCGTGAGCAGTAGGGTCGCCGGGTCGACCTCGCGGATGTACCAGAGGCACGTCAGCAGCAGCCCGCGCCCGGTCGCCGCGACCATCTCGGCCAGCGAGCGGTCCTCGCCGCCGTCCAGGACCAGGTTGTCGATCGCGGGCGCCACCGGCAGGCCGGTCAGACCGGCGCCGTGCCTGCTGGTCGTCAGCCGGGACAGCTCGCCCCCGCTCACCCACTCCGTCGCCGCCAGCGGCAGCCCGTTGTCGAACACCGAGCGGTCGCCGCCCGAGGAGTGGGCCAGCACGAAGGGCGCCGACTCCAGGCCCGGCTCGTGCGGGTCGCTGCGCAGCGTCAGCGGCAGGTCGGTCAGTTTCTCGCCGACGCGGGTGCCGCCGCCGGAACGCGAGAACACCGTGCGGCCCTCGGCCGCGTCCCGGCCCGACGCCGACCACATCTGGTAGATCAGCAGGTCCGCGACGGCCGTCGGCGGCAGCAGCGTCTCGTACCGCCCGGCCGGCAGGTCCACCCGTCGCTCGGCCCAGCGCAGGCGCTCCGCCAACTCGGCGTCCAGGGAGGCCGGATCGACGTCCTTGAAGTCCCGGGTGGAGCGCCCCGCCCACGCCGACCTCGTCCGGTCGGGCGACTTCGCGTTCAGCTCCAGCGTCCCGGTGGGCTGGTCGTGCCGCAGCCGCAGCCCCGCCGACGTGCCCAGGTAGCTGGAGGTCAGCTCGTGGTTCGCGAACCCGTACAGCTCCCGGCCGCCGGCGCGGGCACGGGCGAACGACTCGCCGAGCGCGGGCGCGAACGCGTCGAACACCGCCGACGAGGTCTCGGCCGGCCGGTCCGTGAAGTCCGGCGACGCGGCCCCGCCGGACACCAACGGCTGTGCGTCCTCGGCGGGTTCGGCACCGCGCGCGGCGGCCTCGGCGGCGCGCACCAGCGGTTCGAGGTCGTCCGCGGTGACCGCCGAACGCGACACGACACCGGAGGCGGTGCCCCGCGCGCCGTCCACGGTCGCGATCACGGTGAGGGTACGGCCGCGGGTGACGCCGTTGGTGGTGAGCGCGTTGCCGGCCCAGCGCAGGTTGGCGCTGGACTGCTCGTCGGCGATCACGACGCAGCCGTCGGCCCGCGACAGCTCTAGCGCCCGCTCGACGACTTCGTGCGGCTTGCTGGTACGGGGACTCAACGTCCGGCCTCCTGCGTCGTGTTGAGAATGTTCACGCCCCTGAAGAGGGCCGAGGGGCAGCCGTGGGAGACCGCGGCGACCTGGCCCGGCTGGGCCTTTCCGCAGTTGAAGGCGCCGCCGAGCACGTACGTCTGCGGGCCGCCGACCGCCGCCATCGAACCCCAGAAGTCCGTCGTCGTGGCCTGGTAGGCGACGTCCCGGAGCTGCCCGGTGATCCGCCCGTTCTCGATGCGGAAGAAGCGCTGCCCGGTGAACTGGAAGTTGTAGCGCTGCATGTCGATCGACCAACTGCGGTCGCCCACCACGTAGATGCCCCGGTCCACCCCGCCGATCAGGTCCTCCGTCGACATGCCCGCCGGATCCGGACGCAGCGACACGTTCGCCATCCGCTGCACCGGCACGTGGCCCGGGGAGTCGGCGTACGCGCAGCCGTTGGAGCGCTCGAAGCCGGTCAGCCGGGCGATGCGGCGGTCGAGCTGGTAACCGGTGAGCGTGCCGTCCTTCACCAGGTCCCAGGACTGCGCCTCGACGCCCTCGTCGTCGAACCCGACGGTGGCCAGGCCGTGTTCGGCCGTGCGGTCGCCGGTGACGTTCATCAGCTCCGAGCCGTAGCGCAGCTTGCCGAGCTGGTCGAAGGTGGCGAACGAGGTCCCCGCGTACGCGGCCTCGTAGCCCAGCGCGCGGTCCAGCTCGGTGGCGTGACCGATCGACTCGTGGATCGTCAGCCACAGGTTGGACGGGTCGACCACCAGGTCGTACACCCCCGCCTCCACGCTCGGCGCGCGCATCTTCTCCGCCAGCAGCTCGGGCAGCCGGGCGAGTTCACCGTCCCAGTCCCAGCCGGTGCCGGTCAGGTACTCCCAGCCGCGTCCCACCGGCGGGGCCAGCGTGCGCATGGAGTCGAACTCGCCGCTCGACTCGTCGATCGAGACCGCCGTCAACTCCGGGTGCAGCCGCACCCGTTGCTGCGTGGTCACGGTGCCTGCGGTGTCGGCGTAGAACTTGTTCTCGTGCACGGTCACCAGCGAGGCGTCCACGTGGTCGACCCCGTCGGCCGCGAGCAGCCGCGCGCTCCAGCCGGCCAGCAGCTCGGCCTTCTCCTCGTCCGGCACGGTGAACGGGTCGATCGCGTACGACGAGACCCACGTCCGGTCGGCGTGCACCGGCTCGGCGGCGAGTTCCACCCGCTCGTCGGAGCCCGCCGCGCGGATCACCTTCGCGGACAGCTGCGCCATCGCCACGGCCTGCGAGGCGACCTTGGCGGCGGCGTCCAGCGTCAGGTCCACGCCGGAGGCGAACCCCCAGGTCCCGCCGTGCACGACCCGTACCGCGTACCCGAGGTCGGTGGTGTCCGACGACCCGGCGGGCCGCGCGTCCCGCAGCCGCAGGGACGCGCCGCGCACCCGCTCGAACCGGAAGTCGGCGTGCTCGGCCCCCAGCGCCCGCGCCCGCGCCAGCGCCGCGTCGGCGAGGGGGCGCAGGGGCAGGGCGAGGAACGACTGATCGATGTCATGGGGCACGGGTGGGGATCCCTTCGCTCCGGCCAACGGCCCGTCCTGTGCGGTGCCGCGTCGCAGGACGGAAGTGAAGCACGTCCGGCATGCCCGGCACACGGTGGTTCCGCGCGCGGTCCGCCCCGCCGTCCCGGCGGTGCCGCGGGCGGCCGGACTGTGGAAACCCGACAGGAGGCGGGGGACGCCACTGTCGATGCCCGATTGTCCCGGCGAGCGGCGCTGACGATAGGTTTCCGTGGAAGCCGCCTGCCATCCATGTGTTCGGGGTGTCCGGGCGGGCTGTGCCAGACCGCTATCGAAAGGGTGATCCGTTGAGCCGCTCGGTTCTCGTCACCGGAGGCAACCGGGGCATCGGCCTCGCCATCGCCCGCGCGTTCGCCGAGGCCGGCGACAAGGTCGCCGTCACGTACCGCTCGGGTGAACCGCCGGAGGCCCTGACCGCGCTGGGTGTCCTCGGCGTCAAGTGCGACATCACCGACACCGAGCAGGTGGAGCAGGCCTACAAGGAGATCGAGGCCGCGCACGGCCCGGTCGAGGTCCTGGTCGCCAACGCCGGCATCACCAAGGACCAGCTCCTGATGCGCATGTCCGAGGAGGACTTCACCTCGGTCGTCGACACGAACCTCACGGGCACCTTCCGCGTGGTCAAGCGGGCCAACCGCGCCATGCTGCGGGCCAAGAAGGGCCGCGTCGTGCTGATCTCCTCCGTGGTCGGACTGCTCGGCTCGGCGGGACAGGCGAACTACGCCGCGTCCAAGGCCGCCATGGTCGGCTTCGCGCGCTCCCTCGCCCGCGAGCTGGGGTCCCGCAACATCACCTTCAACGTCGTCGCGCCCGGCTTCGTCGACACCGACATGACCAAGGCGCTCACCGACGAGCAGCGCGCCGGCATCGTGTCCCAGGTGCCGCTCGGCCGCTACGCGCAGCCGGAGGAGATCGCCGCGACGGTGCGGTTCCTCGCCTCGGACGACGCTTCGTACATCACTGGAGCCGTCATCCCCGTTGACGGCGGACTGGGAATGGGTCACTGATCACCATGAGCGGAATCCTCGAGGGCAAGCGCGTCCTGATCACCGGCGTACTGCTGGAGTCGTCCATCGCCTTCCACGCCGCGAAGCTGGCCCAGGAGCAGGGCGCGGAGATCGTCCTGACCGCGTTCCCGCGGCCCACGCTGACCGAGCGCATCGCCAAGAAGCTGCCGAAGCCCACCAAGGTCATCGAGCTCGACGTCACCAACGACGAGCACCTGGCCCGCCTCGCCGACCTCGTGTCCGCGGAGCTGGGCGGCCTCGACGGCGTCGTGCACTCCATCGGCTTCGCGCCGCAGGACGCCATGGGCGGCAACTTCCTGAACACGCCGTTCGAGTCGGTCGCCACCGCCATGCACGTCTCCGCCTTCTCCCTGAAGTCGCTGACCATGGCCTGCCTGCCGCTCATGCAGGACGGCGGCTCGGTCGTCGGCCTCACCTTCGACGCGCAGTACGCCTGGCCGCAGTACGACTGGATGGGCCCCGCGAAGGCCGCCCTGGAGGCGACCAACCGCTACCTCGCCCGCGACCTGGGCAAGCAGAACGTGCGGTCCAACCTGATCTCGGCCGGGCCGATCGGCTCGATGGCCGCGAAGTCCATCCCGGGCTTCTCCGACCTGGCCGCCGTGTGGGACACCCGCGCCCCGCTGGAGTGGAACCTCAACGACCCCGAGCCGGCCGGCCGCGGCATCGTCGCGCTGCTCAGCGACTGGTTCCCGAAGACCACCGGCGAGATCATCCACGTCGACGGCGGCCTGCACGCGATCGGCGCCTGAACGCGTCGCACGCCCCCGCGGCCCCCGACGCCCCGTCCCCGCCCCGTGCGGGCGGCGGGGCGTCGCCCGTTCGGGCTACCCGGCCGGGCGGGGCGGGGCGTCGGACGGTCACTGTTGGAGTACGCGTTCACCCACGTGGTTCCCTCCCCAGCCCGGCCGAGGAGGTCTCCCTTGTGCGCCTGTCCAGCAGACTGGCCCCAGCCGTCGTCGCCGCCGCGCTCCTGACGTCCCTGCCGTTCGAGGGGCTCCCGCAGACCGGCGTGCGCGACATCGGCCCGGTCGCTCCGCGGCTCTCCGGCGCCCAGTGCCGCACCACGGTGGACGGCTCCCGCGTCACGGCCTACTGCCACAACCCGTACCCGGCGACGGACCGGGTCAGCCTGCACATCGAGTGCGACCGCTGGTGGGACGTCGACAGCGACGGCGCCCCCGTCGCGACGGGCCCCGCGCAGACCGTGCGGCTGACCGGCCGGTGCTGGAAGGAGATCCACTCCGCGTGGGTCGGGCACGATCCCCGGGGGCGCTGAACCCGAGGGGCGCTACGCCGCGTCCGGAGGAGTGCCGAACGGGCCCGGCCGGCACGGGCGCGGATAGCCCTCGGCCTCCGCCGCCGCCGTCGCGGCGTCGCCCGTGCGGATCGCGTCGACCACGCGCGTGTGGTCGAGGAGCGTGTCCGGGGTGAGCTTCTCCCCGACGTCGTCGCGCAGCCAGTCCCGGAGCACCTCGCCGAGGTCCGCGTACATCGCCGTCATGACGTCGTTGTGCGAGGCGGCGACGAGGGCCATGTGGAACGAGGTGTCGGCCGTCACGAAGGCCTCCGTGTCGCCGGACTCCCACGCCTCGCCGCGCCGCACCAGCAGCGCGTCGAGCTGCTTGAGGTCCTTCTCGGTGCGCCGCTCGGCGGCCAGGCGCGCGGCCCCCGACTCCAGCGTGGAGCGCAGTTCGGCGATGTGCCGCGGGTCCGCGTCGGCGAAGCGCCGGTGCATCACCCCGGCCAGCTCGCTGGTCGCGGCGACGTAGGTGCCCGAGCCCTGGCGGATGTCCAGCAGGCCGTTGTGCGCGAGGGCGCGGACAGCCTCGCGGACCGTGTTGCGCGCGACCCCGAGCTGTTCGACGAGTTCCGGCTCGGTCGGGATGCGCGACCCGACGGGCCACTCGCCCGAGGCGATCTGGGCGCGCAGCGCGGCGATGACCTGCTCGGAGAGCGCCGAGCGACGGGGATGGCTCAGGGGCATGGCACACCTTCGCACGCGAGGACGGGAACGGTGGGGTCCGGGGCTGGACAACCAATCATCCCATGATTCTATGATGGTCCACATGGCCCCCGAGGAATCCCGACCCCAGAACCCCACCCTGACGTCCGTCAAGTCCGCGCCGGAGCCGCACTCCGGGTCCGGCAGCCCCGAGACCGGGCGCGCGTCCGGCGAGCCCCGCGGCACCGGTACGGCGGGCGGCGCCCCGCGCGCGTGGGCGGTACGGCTGGTCGTCGTCGGCATCGTGCTGTCCGCCCTGAACCTGCGCCCCGCGATCACCAGCCTCGGTGCCCTCCTGGAGGAGGTCCGCGACGGACTCGGCATGAGCGGCAGCGTCGCCGGGCTCCTCACCTCCGTACCGCCGCTCTGCTTCGCCGCCTTCGGCGTCATGGCGCCCCGCCTCGCCCGGCGGTTCGGCGCGCCCGCGGTGGTCTGCGCCGGCATGGCCGCGATCACCGCCGGCCTGTTGCTGCGGCCCTACGTCGGCGGCACCGCCGGATTCCTCGTGGGCAGCGCGCTGGCACTCATGGGCATCGCGGTCAGCAACGTCCTCATGCCGGTCGTCGTCAAGCGCTGGTTCCCCGACCGGGTCGGCTCGATGACCGGGCTCTACTCGATGGCGCTCGCCATCGGCACCTCCGTCGCCGCGGCGGCCACCGTGCCCCTGACCGACGCGCTGGGCGGCGGCTGGCAGCCCGGCCTCGCCGTGTGGGCCGCGCTGGCCGCCGTCGCCGTGCTGCCCTGGCTGCCGCTCGTGCGCGCCGGGCGCGCGGGGGAGCGGGCCGAGGCGTCCCGGGCGGCGGAACCCCGTCCGGGCGCCGCCCCGGCACCCGCGCTGCGCATCACCCGCAGCCGCACCGCCTGGGCGCTCGCCGTGTTCTTCGGGCTCCAGGCGACCGCCGCCTACATCACGATGGGCTGGATGGCGCAGATCTTCCGGGACGCCGGCGTCTCGGCGGGCACCGCGGGCGTGCTCCTGGCCGTCACCATGGCGATGGGCATACCGCTCGCCTTCGTCATCCCCCGGGTCGCCACGCGGCTGCCCCACCAGGGCCCGATCGTCGTCGTGCTCGGCGTCTGCGGCCTCGCCGGATACGCGGGGCTGTACCTCGCGCCCGCCGGCGGCGCCTGGGCCTGGGCCGTCCTGCTGGGCATCTCCAACTGCGCCTTCCCGCTCGCCCTGACGATGGTCGGCATGCGGGCGCGGACCGGACCGGGCGTGGCCCAGCTCTCGGCGTTCGCGCAGAGCACCGGCTACCTCATCTCCATCCCCGGGCCGCTGCTCGTCGGCGTGCTCTACCAGACCAGCGGCGGCTGGGGCGTGCCGATCGCGCTGATGGCCGCCCTGATGCTGCCGCAGATGGTGGTGGGCTACCTGGCGGGCCGCGACCGCACGGTGGAGGACGAGGCGGCGGCCGCGGCCGGCGCCCGCTGAGCCGCCGCCCGGCTCGAACACCCGTCCCGTCCGCCCCGCCGTGCCACCCCCGGCCGCCGGGGCGGGGGACCGGGTGGGACACTGTTGCGCATGCCAGTGCTCGATCCGAATCCCCAGAACGGCCAGAAGAAGATGCTGCTCGTCTTCGGCTCGTTCTTCCTCATCTTCGTGATCATCGCCGTCATCGCGTCGATCGCCTCCCCCTGACCGGTCCGGCCGCCGCGACGACGGGTCCGGCCGCCGCGACCGCCCCACGCCTCCCGCCGGTCCCGCGCGCGTACCCGTGCGCCCCGCGGGGTGGGGCTAACCCCCCGTCCCCTAGGGGGCGAGTGTCAGGGTGGAGTGGGTGGATCACCGGATGGGCCGGTGGCCGCGGATTCCGTAGCGTTTTCCATGGCCGCGGACATGCGGACCACGGACCACGCGGAGACCAGCGGAGGCAGTCATGTCGGCCCGTACGCACACCCGGCCCCACCCGGCGACCACGGGTGTCGTCGGCAGTCGCCTGCCCTGGTGGGCACTGGCGCTCCCGGCTCTCGCGTTCGTCGTCCTGCTCGTGCTGATACAGAACCCGGCGGACGCCCACGCCTCCGCCGGCGACCCCTCGATCGCCCGGTTCCTCACGCAGGCCCGGCACCTGATCGCCGGCTAGCGCCGCGGGCCCCGGGGGCCCCGCCACCCTGCCCGCTTCGTCCGGCAAGCGACCGTCACGTCCCCTCACGCCCGCCTGCCAACTCCCTGCGACGTGTGGTCTGTTTCGTGCGAAGCTGGTACCCATGAGCGTCGCAGAACCGCGCAGGATCGTCCTCTTCCGCCATGCGAAAGCCGACTGGCCGGAGGTGACCGACCACGAGCGTCCGCTCGCCGAACGCGGGCGCACGGACGCGGCGGCCGCCGGGCTCAAACTGGCGGACACCGGCATCCCCTTCGACCTGGCCCTGTGCTCCACCGCCGTCAGGACCCGGGAGACGTGGAAGTTCGCCGTGCAGGAGTTCCCGCACCGGCCGAAGACCGTCTACGAGGAGCGGATCTACGACGCCTCGCCCGGCGAACTGATCGCCGTCCTGAACGAGACGCCGGACGACGCCCGCAACGTCCTGCTGATCGGCCACAACCCCGGCGTGCAGGGCGTCACCGACGTCCTCGCCGGCTCCGTCGAGGGCGACACCCGCACCCGGCTGGAGCGCAGGGGCTTCCCGACCGCCGCGTTCGCCGTCCTGACCTTCGACGGCTCCTGGAAGGACCTGGAACCGGGCGTCGCGACCCTGCGCGACTACTGGGCCCCCTCGGAGTGAGCGACCGGGCGACCGCGTAGACGGGCGCGTACGTACCGAAGGGCCGGGCCCCGCCTGTCGGCGGCGGCCCGGCCCTTCGGTGTCCGCGCTGCTCAGCCCTCGTCGTCCATGTCGGCGGCCTCGACCTCTTCGCGGGTGATGCCCAGCAGGTACAGCACGGTGTCCAGGAACGGCACGTTGACCGCGGTGTGCGCCGCCTCGCGCACGACGGGCTTCGCGTTGAACGCGACGCCCAGACCGGCCGCGTTCAGCATGTCGAGGTCGTTGGCGCCGTCACCGATCGCGACGGTCTGCGACAGCGGCACCCCGGCGGCGTCGGCGAACCGGCGCAGCAGCCGCGCCTTGCCCGCGCGGTCCACGATCTCGCCGGTCACCCGGCCGGTCAGCCGCCCGTCGGCGATCTCCAGGGTGTTGGCCTGCGCGAAGTCGAGCCCGAGCCGTTCCCGCAGGTCGTCGGTGACCTGGGTGAACCCGCCGGAGACCACGCCCACCTGGTAGCCGAGCCGCTTCAGGGTGCGGATCAGGGTGCGCGCGCCGGGCGTCAGCCGCACCTCGCTGCGCACCTTGTCCACCACCGAGGCGTCCAGCCCGGCCAGCAGCGCCACGCGTGCGTGCAGGGACTGCTCGAAGTCCAGCTCCCCGCGCATCGCGGCGGCGGTCACCTCGGCGACCCTGTCCTCGCAGCCGGCGTGCGCGGCGAAGAGCTCGATCACCTCGTCCTGGATGAGCGTCGAGTCCACGTCCATCACGACCAGCCGCTGCGCCCGGCGGTGCAGCCCGGCGCCGACCACCGCGATGTCCACGCCGAGCGCGGAGGCGCCGGTCACCAGGGCCGTCCGCAGGTTCTCCGTGGCCACGCCCGAGACGGCGAACTCCACTGCCGTCACGGGGTACTTGGCGAGGCGGAAGACGCGGTCGATGTTGCCGCCCGCCTTGGTGATCCGCGAGGCGATGGCCGCCGTCGACTCGGCGGTGAGCGGGTTCCCGAGCACAGTGACGAGTGAACGCCCGTGCCCGCGGGGCCTGTTGTCGCCGGTGCCGGAGATGATCTCCGCCTGCATCCCGACGGACTCGGCCCAACTGTGCACGGTGGCCCGCAGGTCGCCCTCCAGCCCGGCGGGCGGGTGGGTCACCAGCGCGCACAGCACCATCCGGCCGCGGGTGACGACCTGCTCGATGTCGACGACGTCGACGGAGTAGGCGGCGAGGGTGTCGAAGAGGCCGGCCGTGATGCCCGGCCTGTCCTTGCCGAAGATCTTGACGAGGAGCGTGGGAACGTCGGAGGTCTGCGCAGCGTCCATGGTGATCCCCACCGTATCCGGCACTCAGTGCCGCACGACGCGGTGGTCCGCCTGACGGACACGGAACAGCGGACGGCGGTCCGGTGACGCGGAGGCGCTCCGCGCGCGGGGCGGCGCCGGCGCTTCCGGGGTTGCCCGCCGGGTTCCGGTCGCCCGCACGACCGCACGACCGCCCGGTGGGCCGGACCCTCGTCGCGATCACCCGGGCCCGAGCCGCGTCACGGGTCGGCACGGGGCGGGGGTGGTGTCCGCGCGGGGAACCCCGTCTGCCGGGGCGTGGGTCGGCCCGGGGGTGCCGGTGTCCGGGTGGGTGAGCACCCGGATACGGCGGGTCCGCGGGTCGCCTGGCCGGTGGGTCGTGCCACGGGCCTGGACGCGGGCTTGGTGCAGGGCCCCGGGTACGGATGCGGGTCGTGTCCGCGCGGCCGATCGGCGCACCGGCCTTGACGAGTCCCTTCGCGCAGGGGGCGTGCGGGTGTCGGGTCCGTCTGCCCGCCGCTTTTCGGCCCAGCGGAGAGGCCCTTTCGGCGCGCGCCTTCGCAGCGCGGGGCAGGCCCTTCGCCGTGCCGGGCGAGCACCCGAGCGCGCGGGTACGCGATCGTCCGCCGGGTATGCCGAGCGGCGCCCCGGGGCCGAGCCCGCGTCATGGGCGCCTGGTGTCTAGGTGCCTGCGCAGGGGTGGGTGGTGTCCGCCAGTCGCGCTCGTCTGCCGCCCGGGTACGCACTTGTGCCGCGCCGTGCAAGCCCTCCGCCACGGCGGGTACGCGGGCGCCCGTCCGCCGCCCCGAGCGCGCGCTCCCGCCGTGCCGGTCGAGCCTTCCCGCCCCGGCGGGTACGCGGGGGCCCGCCCGTCGCGCCGTACGGCGACGCGCAGTCGCGCCCGTCCGCGGCCCCGAGCGCGCGCTCCCGCCGTGCCGGTCGAGCCTTCCCGCCACGGCGCATACGCGGGCATCCGCCCCGCACGCCGCATGGCGACCCGTCGGGAGGCCCCGGGCCTGCCCTCCGGGCGAACGGCGCAGCAGCTCACCGGACGCGGCCCTGGCCATTGCCCTGGCTCCGGCCCAGCGCCCAGAGCGCTACGTCATCGGCCCGGCGGCGTCGGCCAGTCGCTGAAGGGCGTTGCCGGGAGCGCGAGTTGGCGTCTGCCCCTGCGGGCGCCGTCGCCGCCCCCGTCACCCCTACCGCTGCCCCCGAGGCCCTCCGCGCGGTGGCGGCGGTGGTGGGGGCGGGGGCGGTGGGCCGTCGTCCCGCGGGGTCGGTGGGCGCCCGCCCGGTCGTCCCCCCGGTCGTCGTGGGCCCGGGGTGCCCGGACCGACCGGGCCGATCATCGTCTCGGCGCCCGCCACGTCGTCCCCCGGGCGGCCGCCGGGCGGCCGGGGCGCCGGCGTACCCCCTCGCGGAGAACCGCCGCGCGGCCCCGGTGCCCCCTGCGTTCCCGCCTCCCCCCACCGTCCCGGCCCCGACTGCCGCAGCTCCTCCGGCACGCGCAGGTACGGATTCGTGTCGGGGTTGGGCGGCCGGTACGGCGTCCCCGGTGCGTACGGGCCGTCCGGCGCCGCCGGTGGCCGAGGCCCGGCGTCCGGGGCGGCGCCGCCGCCCGCCGCGGCACCCCGGGCCAGTACCGCCGCCCGCCGGCCGGCCGCCCCCGCCGCGCGGGCGAGCAGCGCCCCGGCCGCTCCCGCGCCCGCTCCCCAGAGCGCGCCCAGGAGCAGTGCCGCGGCCAGGTGGCCGTGGAGTTCGACGCCCGCGCCGAACGCGTCGAGGCCGAGCACGGACAGGGACGCGTTCACCGATACGTCGGTGAGCCAGGTGAGGAGGGGCAGGGCGAGCGCGGTCGCCGTCCCGAGCCGCAGCGCGCACGCCCCCGCGAACCGCAGGACGCCGGGGGGCGCGGCGCTCCCGCCGTACGGTGTGCGGACCGCCGTCAGCACCCCGGCGAGCAGCATCATCAGCGCCGTCGCGACCGCCAACAGCCATACTCTGTCGTCGAGTTCGGCCAGCCGGCCGAGCGTGACGGGCCGGTCGGACCCGGCGTCCAGGAGCCGGTCGAGCGGATTGGGGAGCAGCCCCGTGAGCGCGCCCGTCGCGGTGCCGTCCCACGGCACGAACAGGCCGAGCGGGACGGCGAGCCACACGCCGTTCGGGGCGCCGAGCAGTGCCGACCCGGCGATCCGGCCGGGGTGGTCGTCGCGGAGCGCCGCGTACCCCGCCGCCGCCAGCCCGGCGGCCACGGCCACGAGCAGCACGGCGACGAGCGCGGAGACGGCCGGCCGTACCGCTCGGTGCACGACGCCCCAGCCGGGCGGCAGCGGGGTGCGGCGGGAGGCCAGCAGGGCGATCAGCAGGACGCCCGTCACCCACGCGAGACCGCCGAGCAGGGTGGGCCCGGTGTCGACGGCGAACCCGACCGCGGCCTTCGCGTCCACCAGGTCGCCGACCTTGCCCGGCAGCAGCCCGCCGAGGTCGCCGAGCCCGGGGATTTTCGTTCCGCCGGAGCCGCCGGACCCGCCCCCCGGCAGGTCGTCCAGGCCGAGCGAGGCGCCGTCGATCGTGACGACGTCGTGGCCGGCCCACGCGAGGCCGCCGAGCATCGCGACGAACAGGACCGCCACCGAGGCCGCGCGGGCCACGAGTTCGGCCGCGGAGATCTCAACTCCCGCGCCGCGCAGGGATCTCAGGAAGAGCCACGACAGCAGCAGCGCGCCGACCAGTCCCACGCCCAGTGGCGTGATCGTGACGGCGGTGTGCGCCTCGGCGCCGCTCAGGCCGAACGCGGAGACGTCGCCGGACGGGGTCACCGAGCCGCCCGAGCCGAGCGCGACGGCGGCGGCCGTCAACGGGCCCAGCGAACCGGCCCGGTCGGCCCCCACCAGGTGCAGGCCGAGCGCGGCCGTGCCCGCCATCCCGATCAGCGCCCAGCTCACCGCGGCGACCGCGGACAGCAGGATGTTCCCCCAGGGCGGCCGGCGGCCGGCACCCCTGCTTCGGACACTCGCGGCAGACGTCATGCAGACCCCCCGATCCACGGCGCGGCACCGCGCCCATCCCCCCGGTGGGACTACCACTTTCCGGGGCGGTTCCAACCTCGTCAACGCAACCGCGGAGGGCACCCGCGCACTCTTCACAGGGTCAGGGTTTCGGACAGGGCGGCGAGCCTGAAATAGTTCCCCCCGATGTTCGACATCCCTAGACTCCCCGCATCGGGGGCCAAATCGGGGGACAACTCAGTGGGGCATGGAGTGCCTGAACTCGTACTGGAATTCAACGGACGTACCTGGACGCTCGATCCGACCAGGCAATACACCCTCGGGCGCGATCCGCAGGGTGACATCGTGTTCGACGACGCCCGGGTGTCCTGGCGTCACGCCACGATCCAATGGAACGGCGCCGGTTGGGTGCTCGCCGACCACGGCAGCACCAACGGCACGTTCGTCGGGGGAGCGCGGATCTCGGAGACGGGGATCGGCCCGGGTACCGCCGTGCACCTCGGCAACGCGACCGACGGGCCGCGGCTGAACCTGTCCGGGGCGGCGGCGGTGGCGACACCGCAGGCTCCCGCGCGGCAACAGCCGTACGCCGCGCAGGGGGCGGGCCCCGGCTGGGCCGGGCAGGCGCCGCCGCAGCAGCCGCCCCAGCAGCAGGGCTGGCAGCAGCAGCCGGCTCCGCAGGCCGCCCCGCCGTCACAGGCCGCGGCGTCGCAGGCCGCGCCGCGCGTGCCGCAGCAGCAGGGCACCGGGGCGCCGCCGGTCTACGGCGACCGCAGCCCGACCACGTTCCACCAGTTCTCGCTGGGACGGGTGATGCGCATCGGCCGCGCGCTGGAGAACGACCTGGTCGTCTCGGACCTCCAAGTCTCCCGCAATCACGCGGAGTTCCACGCGACGCCCGACGGCCGCTTCGAGATCCGCGACCTCGGCTCGCACAACGGCACGTACGTCAACGGCCAGCCGATCACCAAGGGCGGCTCCGCGCTGCTCGACCACGACGACATCGTGGGCGTCGGCCACTCGACGTTCCGGCTGGTCGGGGACCGGCTGGAGGAGTTCGTCGACACCGGCGAGGTGTCCTTCTCGGCGCGCCACCTCACCGTCGAGGTCGACGGCGGCAAGCAGATCCTCAAGGACGTCTCCTTCGGGGTCCCGGAGAAGTCGCTGATCGCGGTCATCGGCCCGTCCGGCTCCGGCAAGTCGACGCTCCTGAAGGCGCTCACCGGCTACCGGCCCGCCAACCACGGCGACGTGCTCTACGACAACAGGAACCTGTACAAGCAGTTCGCCGAACTGCGTCAGCGCATCGGCCTGGTGCCGCAGGACGACATCCTGCACAAGGAACTGACGGTCAGGAAGGCGCTCAAGTACGCGGCCAAGCTGCGCTTTCCCGCCGACACCACGTCCGCCGAACGCGAGTCGCGCATCGACGAGGTGCTGCGCGAACTCAAGCTGGACATCCACAAGGAGAAGAAGGTCACCTCCCTCTCCGGCGGCCAGCGCAAGCGCGTCTCGGTGGCCCTCGAACTGCTCACCAAGCCGTCGCTGATATTCCTGGACGAGCCGACCTCGGGTCTCGACCCGGGCATGGACCGCGACGTCATGCAGCTGCTGCGCGGCCTCGCCGACGACGGCCGCACGGTCCTGGTGGTCACTCACTCCGTCGCCGAACTCGCCATCTGCGACAAGCTGTTGGTGATGGCGCCCGGTGGCGCGGTCGCCTACTTCGGGCCGCCGGAGGAGGCGCTGAACTTCTTCGGCTACGAAAGCTGGGCCGACGTCTTCTCCTCCTTCGAGAACTACCGCGACTACGACTGGGCGGGCCGCTGGAAGGGGTCGCAGCACTACCAGATGTACGCCGCGGACATCGACGCGATCGCCGCGCAGTCCGTACAGATGCCTCCGCCGCAGGCGATGAAGCCGCCCAAGCCGCAGGGCTGGGGATCCCAACTCGTCACGCTCATACGGCGGTACGTGTCGGTCATCGCGTCCGACAAGGGCTTCCTGGCGCTGACGGTGATCCTGCCGGCGGTGCTCGGCGCGGTGAGCCTGCTCATCGACCCGGACAAGACGCTGCTGGTCAATCCGGTGAACCCGAAGACCGGGGTGCCGACGCCGAACGGCACGGCCACCACGGTGCTGTTGATCCTCGCGGTCGGCGCGTGCTTCGCGGGCGCCGCGAACTCCGTGCGCGAACTGATCAAGGAACGGGTCATCTACGAGCGGGAGCGCGCCACCGGCCTGTCCCGCTCGGCGTACCTGATGTCGAAGGTCGTCGTGCTCGGCGGCATCACGGTGCTCCAGGGCCTGATGGTCGGCGCGATCGGCTTCTCCAGCCGGACGATCCCCGACGAGGGCGTGATCCTCGGGCACTCGGTGCTGCTCGAACTGTCGCTGCCCATCATGGCGTTGGGCTTCACGTCGATGATGTTCGGCCTGATGATGTCGTCGCTGGTGAAGACGGCCGAGAAGACCATGCCGCTGCTGGTGATGTTCGCGATCATCCAGGTCGTGTTCACCGGCTGCCTGTTCATCCTGAACGGCACGGTCGGCGTCAACCAGTTCTCGTACCTGATGCCGTCCCGCTGGGCGGTCGGCGCGGCCGGCGCGACGCTCGACTTCAACGGGATCAGCCCGAACCTCGACGACCCGGGCAACACCGACCCGTTGTGGAACCACACCGCCTCGGCGTGGACGCTCGACATGGCGGTGCTGATCTTCCTGGGCGTGGTGTGCGGCTTCTTCGTGGCGCGGTTCCTGCGCCGCCACGAGCCCGAGGTCATGCGCAAGTGACCCGGTGCGCGTGAGCACGCGCACGGCACGCCGAAGGGCGGCGCCCCCGCAACGGGGGCGCCGCCCTTCGGCGTCACACGATCAGAGGTCCGCGCCGACCTCAGTACGCGCTGTTGACGTTGTCGATCGAGCCGTACTTGTCGGCCGCGTAGTTGGCCGCGGCCGTGATGTTGGCGACCGGGTCGTAGATGTTCGAGGACGTGCCGGAGACGTGGTACGCCGCGAACGTCGGCGGGATGACCTGGAGCAGACCCTTGGACGGGATGCCGTTGACGGCGTTCACGTCCCAGTCGTTGATGGCCTGCGGGTTGCCGGACGACTCACGCATGATGTTCTTGTACAGGCCGTGGTAGCTGCCCGGGATGTGCTTCTCGTGCATGATGTCCAGCGCCTGGGTGATCCAGCCGTTGAGGTTGTTGGCGTAGCTCTTCGCCGACACGGTCTTGACCTCGGCGCGCTTCGCGGACCGGCTGGCGGCCTCCTTGGCGCTGCGCGCCTGCGCGGCCTTCTTCGCGGCGGCGGCGACGGCGGCCTTCTTCTTGGCCGCGTCCGCCTTCTTCTTCGCGGCGGCGTCGGAGTCGGCCTTCTTCTGCGCGGCGATGGTCTGCGTCTTCACGCTGTCGCCGGCGGACTGGCCGGTGATGCTGCCGCTGACGCCCTGGATCCGGCCGGCCTTGTAGGTCACGGCGGACTGGGAGGAGGCGTCGGTGGTCGTGGTGTGACCGTCGCTGGGCGCCACCGCGAAGGCGAGGCTGGCGGCACCGATGGTGGCGACGCCGGCGAGGGCGATCTTCTGGTTGCGGTTCAGGCTGGCGGGGCGTCGAAAGCGGACGTACTTGTGCATGGCAGTCGGACCTCTTCGGATAGCGCGGGGTCGCTCCGGGTCCGGCTCTGGAGGCGGGGGCCTCCGGCACGAACGCTGCCGGGGGAACCCGGGACGTCGAGCGACGTGAGCCATTGTTAGCGGCCGCGAAATTCCGAAGCAAAGGTGTGACATACGATCCCGCTTAGTGGAGACGGGAAGGGCAAATCGGGACAGACAGGACCATCTGTCCCGGTCAAAAGGGACTTCCCGGTCTCCTAGGCCTCTTCGTACGTGACCTGGGCCCTATGCGTGGGGTCACACGCCACCCCGGTCCGGCTTACCGTCAGTTGCTCTAGCAACGCACTGCGTGAGGGGTTTCCGGGGGCAGCAGAAGGTGCACGTCCCCGAACTCGTGCCACAGGTACCGCCCGTGGAGCGCCGCGTCGTACCCGCTCTCCAGCGCGGCCCGCCCGGCCACCGCCTCCAGCATCAGCAGGTGCGAGGCCTCCGGCTCGTGCAGGCCGGTCAGCAGCCCGTCCACCGCGCGCACCCCGCGCTCCGGCGTGACCACCAGGTCCGTCCAGCCCGCCGCCGCCCGCACCCTGCCGTCCGGCCCCGTCGCCGACTCCAGCGCCCGTACCGCCGTCGTCCCCACGGCCACCACGCGCCCGCCGCGCCGCCGGCCCGCGGGGCCGAAGCGGGCCCGCGCGGCGTTGACCAGCCGCGCCGACGGACCCGGCACCACGAACCGCTCCGGATACGGCGGCTCGTGCGCCTCGGCCGACGCCACCCCGGTGTGCAGCGTGACCGGCGCGAACTGCACGCCCCGGCTCACCAGCTCCGCCACCGTCCGCGCCGTGAACGGCCTGGCCGCGCTCGGCATCTCCGCGCTGCCCGCCCCGTCCGCCTCCGGCAGCGCGAACACCGTCTGGTAGGCCGACAGCGGCTGGTCCCGCTCCGTGTAGGAGTAACGGATGGGACGCCCGTGCGCCCGCAGCAGGTCCGGCACCGCCGCGCCCCGGACCCGCGCCCACCACAGCCGCGCCCCCGGCCCGGCCAGCGGCTCCTCCAGCCGCAGCAGGGCCGCGCCGGGCAGCCGGACCTCCGTGCCCGCCGGGCCGCCGGTGCGCGGGCGCGTGGTGCCCCGCCCGTCCGGGTCGCGCAGCTCGACCGCCCACCGCCCGTCGTCCCCGCGCGTGGAGAAGTGGACGACCACGCGCGCGTGCCCGGCCGTGCCGTCCACCGCGGCGCCCAGCGTCGTGGACGTGTTCACCACCAGGACGTCGCCCGCCCGCAGCAGCCGCGGCAGCTCCGTGAACGCGTGGTGGGACACCTCCGTACCGCGCGACACCAGCAGCCGCACGCCGTCGCGCCCCAGCCCCGGCGCGCGCCGCTCCACGGGCTCCCGCGCCGACAGCTCCTCCGGCACCCGCACGGCGACGCTCACCGGGCCTCCGTCCCGGACCCCGCGAGCGCCCCCGCGACGTACCGCCCGCTCGCGGGACGCTCGTCCAGCAGCCGCAGGAACGCCGGCACCACCGCGTCCGGGTCCGGCCGTGCCCCGTCGTCCCCGGGCACCGCCGCCGCGTACAGGTCCGTCCCCATGTCCCCGGGGTCCACCGCCCACACCCGCAGCCCGGGTTCCTCCACCGCCAGCACCGCCGCGAGGTGGTCCAGCGCCGCCTTCGACGCCCCGTAGCCGCCCCACGTCCCGTACGCCTCGACGGCCGCGTCCGAACTGACGGTGACCACCGCCCCGGCCGCCGCCGCCCGCAGCAGCGGCAACGCCTCGCGGACCAGGCCGTGCGCCGCCACCACGTTCACCTCCAGCGCCCGCCGCAGCCCGGCCTCCGGCAGCTCCGCCAGCGGTGCGAGCGGCTCGGCGCCCAGCGCGCTCGCGTTGCTCACCAGCAGATCGAGCCCGCCCAGGCGCCCGGCCGCCGCCACCAGGGCCGCCCGGTGAGCGGCGTCCGCCACGTCCCCGGGCAGCGCCTCCACCCGCGTACCGTGCGCCGCGGCCTCCGCCGCCGCCTCCTTCAGTGCTCCGCCGCCCCTGGCGTCCAGTACGAGATCCCAGCCCCGTGCCGCCAGGGCCCGCGCGAGCGCCCTGCCCAGCCCCTTAGACGCTCCTGTGACCACCGCTACGGGCATGACCGTCTCCCCTCGTCGTGACGCCGTCCGAACGGCGCGCCCTCACGGTAGGAACGGGGAGCGGCCCGCCGCGTCGGACGCCGGACGCAGGCCGCCGGGGCCCTTCGGCGTAGGACGGCCCCCTCCGTCCCGGGACCTAGGCCGGACCTGCGTCCACCGGCCGCCCGGCCTCTGTCCACAGCCCGATCCGCGCGGCCGGGACCGCCGGTACCGTGAGGGACATGAGCCAAGGACCCCGGTCCGGCCTCGCCGCGGTCAGCGCCGCGCTGCTGGCCATGAGCAGGCACCTGGAGGTGCGCGACGTCCTGAAGACGATCGTCGCCTCCGCGCGCGAACTGCTCGACGCCGAGTACGCCGCCCTCGGCGTCCCCGACGACCACGGCGGCTTCGCGCAGTTCGTCGTCGACGGCGTCAGCGACGCCCAGTGGAAGGCCATCGGCCCGCTGCCCCGCCAGCACGGCATCCTCGCCGCGATGCTGCACGAGGCGAAGGCCGAGCGCCTCGCCGACGTGCGCGAGGACCCCCGGTTCGAGGGCTGGCCCGCCGCGCACCCCGACATGTCCGACTTCCTCGGACTGCCGATCCGCGACGGCGACGAGATCATCGGCGCGCTCTTCCTCGCCAACAAGCTGCGTCCCGGCGGCACCACCGCGGGCGACCGCGCGCCCCGGGACCACTGCGGCTTCACGGAGGAGGACGAGGACCTGCTCGGCCTGCTCGCCCAGCACGCCGCGATCGCCCTCACCAACGCCCGCCTGTACGAACGCAGCCGGGAACTGACCATCGCCGAGGAACGCTCCCGCCTCGCCCACGAACTGCACGACGCCGTCAGCCAGAAGCTGTTCTCCCTGCGCCTGACCGCACAGGCCGCCGCGGCCCTCGTCGACCGCGATCCGGCCCGCGCCAAGGGCGAGTTGCAGCAGGTGGCCGCGCTCGCCGCCGAGGCGGTCGACGAACTGCGGGCCGCCGTGGTCGAGTTGCGGCCCACCGCACTCGACGAGGACGGACTCGTGGCCACCCTGCGCAACCAGGTCCAGGTCCTGGACCGCGCCCACACCGCCCGCGTGACGTTCACCGCGCGCGGCGTGCGCGCACTGCCCGCCGCCCAGGAGGAGGCGCTGCTCCGGGTCGGCCAGGAGGCCCTGCACAACGCCCTGCGGCACGCCGACGCCCGCCTCGTCGAGGTGACGCTGAGCAGATCCGGCCGCGGCGCCCTGCTGCGGATCACGGACGACGGCGACGGCTTCGACCCCGGCGCGGTCCGCGCCGCCGGCCGCCACCTCGGCCTGGTCTCCATGCGGGACCGGGCGAGCGGCGCGGGCGGCAACCTGTCGGTGCGCTCGGAGCCCGGCCGTGGCACCACCGTCGAGATGGAGGTCCCCGGTGGCTGAAGCGATCAAGGTACTGCTCGTCGACGACCACCAGGTGGTGCGCCGGGGGCTGCGCACCTTCCTGGAGGTGCAGGACGACATCGAGGTCGTGGGGGAGGCGGCGGACGGAGCCGAAGGGGTCCTGCGCGCCGAGGAGTTGAAGCCCGACGTCGTCCTCATGGACGTCAAGATGCCGGTCATGGACGGCGTCGAGGCGCTGCGCAGGCTGCGCGAACTCGGCAACGCCGCCCGCGTCCTCGTCGTGACCAGCTTCACGGAGCAGCGCACCGTGGTCCCCGCCCTGCGCGCGGGCGCCGCCGGATACGTCTACAAGGACGTCGACCCCGAGGCGCTGGCCGGCGCGATCCGCTCCGTGCACGCGGGCCACGTCCTGCTCCAGCCCGAGGTCGCCTGCGCCCTGCTCTCCCAGGAGGACGCCAACTCCGGCCAGGGCAGGGGAGGTTCGCTCACCGAGCGGGAGCGGGAGGTGCTCGGCCAGATCGCCGAGGGGCGTTCCAACCGGGAGATAGCCCGCGCCCTGGTGCTGTCCGAGAAGACGGTGAAGACCCACGTCTCCAACATCCTGATGAAGCTCGACCTCTCGGACCGCACCCAGGCGGCACTGTGGGCGGTCCGCCACGGAATGACGGACTGACGGGACTGACGGAACTGCCCTGCCGGCGGCCCGGATTGGTCTCCGGGCTGAGATTCATACCGTCGTGGGAATGTCCCCCGGATGGCGCATCCTTCCGCGCGCCGCGGCGTTCTCCAGTGCGTGCCGCGGCGAGTGCCGCGGCGATCGCTAGGAGGACTGCGAAGTGAAGAACCTGAAGAAGGCAGCGGCCGTGACGATGGTGGCCGGCGGTCTGGTCGCCGCCGGTGCCGGAATGGCCTCCGCCCACGGGGGTGCCGAGGCCCTCGGTCAGACCGCGGGTTCGCCGGGTGTGGTCTCGGGCAACACCATCCAGGTCCCGGTGCACGTCCCGGTCAACGTCGTCGGCAACAGCGTGAACGTCGTCGGCCTGCTGAACCCGGCCTTCGGCAACCTCGGCCTCAACCGCTGAGGAACGCCGCCCCGACGGCGGCCGGTGCGCCCATCCGCTGAAGGGCTTGTAGTGCCAATGATCCGAACGGTCGTTTCCGCGTGACCACCCGTGCCGTTCCTTGTCAGCGACACGTTGACGGAACACGACCCGCGGCAGGGTCGGACACGCAAACGCAGGAGGAACGCTTCTCATGAACATCGCCAAGAAGGCCGCCGTGGCCCTCACCGTCGCGGGCATCGCCGCCGGCGCCTCCGCCGGTGCCGCTTTCGCCGACGCCGGTGCCGACGGTGCCGCCGTGAAGTCCCCGGGCGTCGCCTCGGGCAACGCCATCCAGGTTCCGGTCCACGTGCCGGTCAACGTCGTCGGTGACAGCGTCAACGTCATCGGTCTGCTGAACCCGGCGTTCGGCAACCAGGCCGCCAACGGCTGACCAACAGCTCCGAAGGGCCCCGCGGGACATCCGTCCCGCGGGGCCCTTCCGCTGCCGCCGGACCGCCGACACCCGCCGACCGTACGGGAGTCGGTGCCGCGAGGGCCTAGCGCTTCCCGCGCTCCCGTTCCTCCACGACCGCGTTGTACGCGGCGACCTGCGCCCGTCGCGCCGTGCGCCGGACCGGCCGCAGGGCCTCGGCGCGCGCGGCCATCTCCGACGCGCTCATCGCACCGCCGTGCCCGTTCTCCTGGGCGATCTCGACCAACAGCCCCACCCGCTGGGCGAGTTCGAGCACCCGCACCGCCCGCGGCGGATAGCCGGGCGCCAGCACCTTGCGGCCCGCCTCGGCCCGCGCGCGGTACGCGTCGATCGCCGCCTCGGCGACCGGACCCGAACCGGCCACGTCCAGCCGGGACAGCACGGCGGTCGCGTCCCGCAGCGCCTCCGCCAGTTCGCGCTCGGCCTCCCCGAGGGACGGTACGTCCGCGGGAGGCGCCGGACGTACCGGCAGTACGTGCCAGACGACGTCGACATGGACGTCCCCGGCCGGCCCGGCCTCGCGCACCTCGGGCACCAGCCCCAGCGCGGCGCCGTGGCACACCACCGCCTCGCCCGCGTCCAGCGCCCGCGCGTTGAACTCCGGCGGTCCGCTCAGCCCCAGCGGGTGCCCCGGCGCGGGCAGCGCCACCAGCAGTCCCGTGGTGCCGAGGGTGCGCAGCCGCCCCAGCGCCAGCGTCAGCCCGACGGGCGCGGGCTCGCCGGGCAGCCCCGACACCCGGTGCGCGGCGTCCTCACCGACGACGGCGACCGCCACGTCGTCCGGCGGAACGAGTCCGGCCAACAGTGCGTTTCCCCAAGAGGCGAGCCGCCCCGATCGTGGTTCCTTGAGCATCCCCCCACCCTAAGGACCGGACCGATGGAATGGAGCGGCCGACCGGTGGCGTAGATTCGGGGAGGGCCGTGCCCGCGGGCGCGGCGGACCGAGCCACAGGCGTACGACACAGCCGAGACCGGCGGCCACAGCCACACTGCAAGGGGAGACAACGCGCTCATGAGCGATGTTCTGGAGCTTCAGGACGTATCCGTGGTCCGTGAGGGCCGGGCTCTCGTGGATCAGGTCTCCTGGTCGGTCAAGGAGGGTGAGCGCTGGGTCATCCTGGGACCGAACGGCGCCGGCAAGACCACCCTGCTGAACGTCGCCTCCAGCTACCTGTATCCCACCACCGGCACCGTGAGCATCCTCGGCGAGGCCCTCGGCAAGCCGGGCACCGACGTCTTCGAACTGCGCCCCCGCATCGGCATCGCGGGTGTCGCCGTGGCCGAGAAGCTGCCCCGCCGCCAGACGGTCCTGCAGACCGTGCTCACCGCCGCCTACGGCATGACGGCCGGCTGGCAGGAGGAGTACGAGGACGTCGACGAGCAGCGCGCCCGCGCCTTCCTCGACCGCCTCGGCATGACGGAGTTCCTGGACCGCCGCTTCGGCACCCTTTCCGAGGGCGAGCGCAAGCGCACCCTCATCGCCCGCGCGCTCATGACCGACCCCGAACTGCTGCTGCTCGACGAGCCCGCCGCCGGTCTCGACCTCGGTGGCCGCGAGGACCTGGTGCGCCGCCTCGGCCGGCTGGCCCGCGACCCGATCGCGCCCTCCATGATCATGGTCACGCACCACGTCGAGGAGATCGCGCCCGGCTTCACGCACGTCCTGATGATCCGGCAGGGCAAGGTGCTGGCCGCCGGTCCGCTGGAGCTGGAGCTCACCTCGCGCAACCTCTCCCTGTGCTTCGGCCTCCCGCTCGTCGTCGAACAGGTCGGCGAGCGCTGGACCGCGCAGGGCCTCCCCATGTCCTGATCGGACGGCACCGGACCGCACCGGACCGCACCGCGTCACATCCGCCTCGCGCCGCCCACCGGCACACCGCGTCCCGTCACGTCGTGCCGGCTGTCGGCGTGCCCGGAGCGCGGGCTGATCCGCGCCCTGTCGGCGGCGCGCACCGCGCCCTACGATGGGCGGCGTGAACGACATCGACGCGTGGGTGTGGTGGCTCGTCGTCGCGGTGGCACTCGGCATCCCGCTTGTGGTCACGGCGATGCCGGAGTTCGCGATGTTCGGCATCGGCGCGGCCGTCTCGGCCGTGGCCGCGGCTCTCGGCGCGGGCTTCGTCGCCCAGGTGCTCATCTTCGTCGTCGTCTCCGTCGCGCTCGTCGCCGTGGTCCGGCCCATCGCCGCCCGGCACAGCGCGCAGCGCCCCCAACTCGCCTCGGGAATCGACGCGTTGAAGGGCAAGCGCGCCCGCGTCCTGGAACGGGTCGACGGCAGGGGCGGTCGGATCAAGCTCGGCGGCGAGATCTGGTCGGCCCGCGCGCTCGACTCCGACAGCGTCTACGAGGTCGACCAGGAGGTGGACGTCGTGGAGATCGACGGCGCCACGGCGGTCGTTCTGTGATCATGCGCGGCGCCAACTGCCCGGAACGGCCCACGAGGTGTCCGGCGGTCTGACAGACTCGACCAGCAAGATCTTCAACACCATGAGATCTTCCGCAAGTTCCGAGGCGAAGAAGGGTTCGGGGAGCCACGATGGAACCGGTCATCATCGTATTGATCATTCTGGTGGTGTTGGTCTTCATCGCCCTGATCAAGACCATCCAGGTCATCCCGCAGGCCAGCGCTGCCATCGTCGAGCGGTTCGGCCGCTACACGCGCACGCTCAACGCGGGCCTCAACATCGTCGTTCCGTTCATCGACACCATCCGCAACCGCATCGACCTGCGTGAACAGGTCGTGCCGTTCCCGCCGCAGCCGGTGATCACCCAGGACAACCTGGTGGTGAACATCGACACCGTCATCTACTACCAGGTGACGGACGCGCGGGCCGCGACGTACGAGGTCGCCAGTTACATCCAGGCGATCGAACAGCTCACCGTGACCACCCTGCGCAACATCATCGGCGGCATGGACCTGGAGCGGACGCTGACCTCCCGCGAGGAGATCAACGCGGCGCTGCGCGGCGTCCTCGACGAGGCCACCGGCAAGTGGGGCATCCGCGTCAACCGCGTCGAGCTGAAGGCGATCGAACCGCCGACCTCCATCCAGGACTCGATGGAGAAGCAGATGCGCGCCGACCGTGACAAGCGCGCCGCGATCCTCACCGCCGAAGGTACGCGGCAGGCCGCCATCCTCACCGCGGAGGGCGAGAAGCAGTCACAGATCCTGCGCGCGGAGGGCGAGGCCAAGGCCGCGGCCCTGCGCGCCGAGGGCGAGGCGCAGGCCGTCCGCACGGTCTTCGAGGCCATCCACGCCGGCGACCCCGACCAGAAGCTGCTCTCCTACCAGTACCTCCAGATGCTCCCGAAGATCGCCGAGGGCGACGCGAACAAGCTCTGGATCGTGCCCAGCGAGATCGGCGACGCCCTCAAGGGGCTGTCCGGCGCCTTCGGCAACTTCGGTGGCACCGGCGGGGGTTCGGGCAACGGCGGCGGTACCACCGGGACCGCGCAGACCGCGAAGATCCCCGAGCGCCGCGAGCGCCCGCCGATCGACTGACCGCACACGCCGCGACGCGGTGGGGCCCGCCTCCCTCGGGGAGGCGGGCCCCACCGCGTCGTGCCGACCCTACGCGGCCGGCTGCCCCAGCCACTCGGGCAGCGAGTCGTAGTCGTCCTGCCCCAGCGCGAGCAGCATCGCGTCCGCGGGCGTCGGCTCGAACGGCAGCCGCAGCAGCGGCATCCCCGCCTGGTCCGGAGTGCGGTCCGCCTTGCGGTGGTTGTCCTCCGCGCACGAGGCCACGGTGTTCAGCCACGAGTCGGCACCGCCCTGCGCCCGGGGTACGACGTGGTCCACGGTCGTCGCCCGCCTGCCGCAGTACGCGCAGCGGTGCCGGTCCCTGATCAGGACACCCCGCCTCGACCACGGTGCTTGTCTTCGGAACGGCACCCGCACGTACCGGCAGAGCCGGATCACCCGCGGCACCGGTATGTCGACCGCGGCACCGCGCATGCGCAGTTCGGGGTGGGCCTGCTCGACGACCGCCTTGTCCTGGAGCACCAGAACGACGGCCCGGTTCAGCGTGACCGTCGACAACGGCTCGAAGCTCGCATTGAGTACCAGCGTGTCCCGCACTGCCGCCCACCTCCCGTACGCACCCGCCCACCCCCTGGCGGGCTGGGATCAACTCTGGCCGGGCGCGCCGGGATGGACAACGCAATATCTGCTGCTTCGCCGGGGGACGGCCCCCCGGAACCCCCGACAACAAAAATGCCCGCCCCTGATCACTTCCAAGACCAGGGGCGGGCAAACGTTCAGTGAACGCCGGGCTGAGCGAATTCCTCGGCCCGGTCCGGGCTCAGTTCCCGGCGGGCACCTCGTACTCGCCGACGAGCTGCGCGCGCGCCAGCGCGTGGAAGCGCAGGTTGAAACCGACCACGGCGGGACTCGCGTCCGCGTCCGGGCCGAGCTTCTCCTGGTCCACCGCGTAGACGGTGAACACGTAGCGGTGCGGACCGTCACCGGGCGGCGGGGCGGCGCCGCCGAAGTCCTGGGTGCCGTAGTCGTTGCGCGCCTGCACGGCTCCCTCGGGCAGCCCCTCGAACTTGCCGGTGCCCGCGCCCGCGGGGAGCTCCGTCACCGAGGCCGGGATGTCGAACACGACCCAGTGCCAGAAGCCGGAACCCGTCGGGGCGTCCGGGTCGTAGCAGGTGACGGCGAAGCTCCGGGTCTCCGCGGGGAAGCCGTCCCAGCGCAGCTGCGGCGAGGTGTTCCCGGCGTCCTGGACCTGCGCGTCCTTGAGCGTGCCGCCCGGCGCGACGTCCTCGCTCGTGACCGTGAACGACGGCACGGGCGGGTGGAAGTCATGGGGGAGCGGCCGCCTCTTGAGCTCGGACACCTCGGTACCTCCTGATCGGGTTTCCTGATCGCTTCGCACGGGCTCCCCGCGTACGGGAAGCACAGCACCGAGCCTAGGCGCGCGGCCTCCGGAACGCGGCACGGGGACCGCCCGGACGCGCCGGGTACCCCGTTCCGGACAGGGTCAACTGTCCGGAACGGGGCGACCGGTCAGAACCAGTTGCGCTTGCTGCCGACCTCGGACAGCCACTGGTTCAGATAGCCCGCCCAGTCCGTGTTCTGGTAGTCGTGCAGACCGACCTCGAAGGACCGGAACGTGTCGCTGCCCTCGCTGAACAGTCCGGGCTTCTTGTCCATCTCCAGCACGACGTCCATCCCGTGCCCGTCGGCCACGAAGCTCAGCTCGACCTGGTTGAGACCCCGGTACTGGGCCGGCGGGTGGAACTCCACCTCCTGGTAGAAGGGGAGCTGCTGCCGCGTCCCGCGGATGTGACCGCGCTCCAGGTCCGCGTTCTTGAAGCGGAAGCCGAGCTGGATGAACGCGTCCAGGATCGCCTTCTGCGCCGGCAGCGGGTGCACGTTGATGGGGTCGAGGTCACCGGAGTCCACGGCGCGCGCGATCTCCAGCTCCGTCGTGACACCGATGTTCATGCCGCGCAGGGCCTGCCCGTCGATCATCGTGACGGGCGTCTCCCACGGGATCTCCAGACCGAACGGCACGGCGTGCACCGCGCCCGCCCGGAGCGAGAAGGCGCCGCCGAGCCGCAGCTTCGCGAAGTCGATGTTCTGCTTGTACTCCTGGTCCCCGCTCTCGACCTCGACCTTCGCCTGAAGGCCGACCGTCACTCCCTGGATCTCCTGGTCGACGGATCCGCCCTGGATCCGCACCTCGCCCTGCACAACGCCACCCGGAACGACGTTGACCTCGGTCAGAACGGTCTCGACCGAAGCCCCGCCGGCCCCCAGACTCGCGAGCAGCTTCTTGAACGGCATCTCTCTCCCTCTCCAGGCGGCCCAGGCCGGGCCACACCTGTTCTGTCGTCCTGCGTACGTCGCGCGGGTCCTTGATCACGCGGGTCCTCGACCACTACAAACGCGCTCGCGCACCCGCCGGTTCCGCGCACTCACCCTGGCAAGGCGACGCCGCGTTGACCACCCCGCCCGCACGGCCGCTCTGCACTACCCTCGAACGCCATGATCGTGAGCCCCGACCGTAAGCCCCTCGACCGCGCCTTCTTCGCCAGACCCGTGCTCGACGTCGCCCCCGACCTGCTGGGCCGCCTGCTGGTCCGGTCCACACCGGAGGGCCCGATCACGCTGCGCCTCACGGAGGTGGAGGCGTACGACGGCGCGAACGACCCGGGCTCCCACGCCTTCCGCGGGCGTACGCCCCGCAACGACGTGATGTTCGGGCCGCCCGGTCACGTGTACGTCTACTTCACCTACGGCATGTGGCACTGCATGAACTTCGTCTGCGGTCCGGTGGGCACGGCGAGCGGTGTCCTGCTGCGCGCGGGCGAGGTGGTCGACGGCGTGGAGCTGGCCCGCGAACGGCGGTTCTCGGCCCGACACGACAAGGAACTGGCCAAAGGACCGGCCCGCCTCGCCACGGCACTGGGGGTGGACCGGGCCCAGAACGGGGTCGACGCCTGTACGTCCGGTGACACTCCCCTGCGGATCCTGTCCGGTACACCGGTCCCGTCCGACCAGGTACGCAGTGGGCCGCGGACCGGAGTCGCCGGCGAAGGGGGCGTGCACCCCTGGCGGTTCTGGATCGCTGACGACCCGACAGTGAGTCCGTACCGGGCCCACGCCCCCCGCCGCCGCTCAACTTGACTCGCCGCAGCGCGGTTCCGTAATGTAGCCCGAGCCGCTTGAACCGGGTACGGCGTTTCGCCAGCAGCCGGAAGCGGCCACCACCACTACCTACCACCTCCCTCGACAGGGTCTCTCAGTCATGTGCGCATGCCTGAATTCCTATTCCGAGGAACTCGATTATGAGTTGGCGAGGCAATCGGTTAGCGTAGTGAACGTCGAAAGGCCAACGGCGCAAAGCCAATAGCCCGAAGGCAACCCGCTCCGACCGGGAATCAGAACCGAAAGGGTCTGCTAGAGTCGGAACCGCCGGAAAGGGAAACGCGAAAGCGAGAACCTGGAAAGCACCGAGGAAATCGGATCGAAAAGATCTGATAGAGTCGGAAACACCGAAGGGAAGCCCGGAGGAAAGCCCGAGAGGGTGAGTACAAAGGAAGCGTCCGTTCCTTGAGAACTCAACAGCGTGCCAAAAGTCAACGCCAGATATGTTGATACCCCGTCTCCAGTCTTCATGGCTGGGACGCGGTTCCTTTGAAACAAAACACAGCGAGGACGCTGTGAACGGCCGGGCTTATTCCGCCTGGCTGTTCCGCTCATCGTGGTGTCACCCGCAGCTTTTAATCGAGCGCAGTCGGGAAAACATTCACGGAGAGTTTGATCCTGGCTCAGGACGAACGCTGGCGGCGTGCTTAACACATGCAAGTCGAACGATGAACCACTTCGGTGGGGATT